>JAZNKY010000100.1:0-39724 GCA_045578805.1 Oscillospiraceae bacterium | reverse complement strand
CTTAGAGGTCCCACCCGTTCCCTTTCCGAACACGGCAGTTAAGCTCTTTCGCGACGAAAATACTTGGTTGGTCTCGACCTGGGAATTTAGTTCGGTGCCGGCTCCTTCTTTAAATCCGCTTCTTCTTAGAAGCGGGTTTTTTGCTATATCTAAAGGAGAAATAGATATGACGATACGAAGATTCAGAAATGAAGATAGTGCTGAACTGGCAGCTGTGATTGCCAAAACACTGCGAACAACAAACAGCAAAGATTATTCAGCCGAATACATAGAAAATGACATCAGCTATTTAACGCCAAAAAAATTGATCGAACGCTCCGGATGGACGCATTTATATGTTGTCTGTGACCATGAGAAAATAATAGGCTGCGGTGCGATCGGACCATACTGGGGCAGGGAAGATGAAAGTAGCTTGTACACGATATTCGTTCTTCCAGAATATCAGGGGAAAGGTGTGGGAACAAGAATCATGGAAACGCTGGAGGAGGACGAGTATTTTTTAAGAGCCAAACGAATCGAAATTCCCTCATCCATCACAGCATTGGGATTTTATCAGAAATTTGGCTATGATTTCAAAAATGGAGTTACAGAACCAGATGAAGAACAGCTCTACCGTCTGGAAAAGTGCAAATAAAACAGAATGCCTGCGCATCCGCGCAGGCATTCTTGTTATTCTTCAGAGCTTTCAGAAGCTTCCGTCGTTTCCGTTTCCTCGGTCGGCTGTGTGGGTGCTGCGGTTGCTTTTTCAACCGCTTCCGGTTCCTCGCCGTCGAGGAAGTATGCTGCCGTATCTGCAAGCGTCAATGCCGCTTCAGAGTTATACAGCTCCACCATGGCATCCTCGGTGGTATATTTTTCGGAGAAATTCCCATCTTCATCAATGAGATATTCCCCATACCAAAGCCCGAAGAAGCTCCAGATGCAGTGATCGCGGAACATATCATTCATATTCGGAATACTGCTGGTTTCGCTCAGAGCCAGCATTTTTTCGCCGCCCGTCATGCGTGACAGGAGGACATACTGTTCGCTGCGGCTGCTGTATGCCTTATCAGCAGGAAGATAAATGTCCAACGACGCAATATCATACATATTTTCATTAACCAGATAATCCGCACTCTGTCCGTTCCAGATCCAGATCAGATTGTTCAGCTCGTGATATTCCGTCATGCGCGTGTAGAGCAGGTTCCAGAGCCAGCGATAGGCATGTGCGCCATCCGCACCCCACCAGAACCAGTCGCCGCTTGCTTCGTGCAGAGGTCTCCAGAGAACGGGAATGTCCTGCTCCGCCAGTACCTTCAGTTCTGCCGAAACGCTGTCAATATCCCGCAGGATGGTATAGCACTCCTCGGTGATCTCGTCATTATCATACAGCTCCTCGATTTCCTCCTGTGTCAACAGTGCCAGTTCCTTGTCGGTCATGGCATCCATCAGGGAAAAGTCCGTTTCCTCCACATAAACCGAGCTGACACCCATGGGCGCGTCCCAGTGCCACATCAGCCCTACGATACCGCCGCGCTCCCACCATGCCTGGCTGGCAGTGATGGCATTGCTTGGCTCGGCAGTGCTGTTTTTGGTATAGCCCGTCAGGTCGCTGAAGCGGATCGCGGGATATTTACCCGTGAGCTGCAGGATGAGATCCACTTCCGTATTGCCGGAGCCTGCCGCGTATTGACCGGTCAGCACCTTTGCACCGTAATGCAGGCTCATATACTCCATGAGCTTCTGCGCATTGGGGGAGGCATTCTTGTTGGAAAGCTCGTATGCTTCACGGTATTCCATCTCGTACATCTCGTTATAGTCGGAGATCTCAAAATAATCCAGCGCAAACCCGCCGTCGATTTCCTGCACGGACAGCGTTACCTCGCCCTTGGGCAGGTATACGCCGGAGAAGGTCACACGGACGAAATGCCCGCTGTCCTCAATGGTGAAGGTGCCGACCTCCTCGCCGTTGACGAGAAGGGCATTGGTAACGACCGTATCCGCACATACGCAGATAGTCACATCATAATGCTGCGCCGCCTCAATATTGCAGACCACTTCTGCAGAATCTCCGGGATTCAGGTTGAAGCCCGCCAGATAGCCCTCGCCGCTGTAGCCCGGACGCAATGTCTCCACGGCGAGCATTCCGGTGTAGTCGGCAGCTTCTGCCTCCAGCCGCTGTTCGGTTGCAACGCGCTCGATGGTTGGTACCTCCAGCTCTACGACCGGATAGCTCGGACCCGTTGGCTCTGTGGTGTCCGCTTCGATTTTAAGGGGATCCGTACCCTCCGGCACGGAATCCGCTGCATCCGTGCTGCCGTTGTTCACCATGGAGATGGTGGAGCGTCTGACGGGCGAAGACGGATTGAGCAGCATCAGGGCTGCAATGATGATCGTTCCCGTCAGCAGGATCGCCGCTAAGGCAAGCAGGATCTGTTTCAATTTTCTCATGACTGGTTCTCCTATGCTTTGACATGGTATACAGCACCCGCCTGTGTTGCGAAATGCACTGCACCGTCAAGAAGTTCCGCACTGACGAAAGTGCCGTCAGTACACTGGATGCTGAATACGCCCGCTGCACGCAGGATACAGGGCTTGCCGCTGAGAGAACGGATCACGGCGGAGGTCAGTCTGCCGTCCTTCCATTCCATATCCACTTCAAAACCGCCCCTTGCGCGCAGACCACGGATGCTGCCGGTACACCATGACTCCGGCAGTGCGGGCAGCAGGTGCAGCTCGCCGCTGTGACTCTGGAGCAGTGCCTCTGCAATGCCAGCGGAGCCGCCGAAATTGCCGTCGATCTGGAACGGCGGATGGGAGTCGAGAAGATTCGGATTGGTGGAATGTGCCAGCAGCTTCTGGAGATTCTCATACACCATCTCCGCATCCTGGAGCCTTGCCCACATATTCATGATCCATGCACGGCTCCAGCCGGTATGACCGCCGCCGTGGATGAGTCTGCGGATCATCGTCGCCCTTGCGGCATCCGCAAGCTTGGGCGTTTTCTGCGGGGAGATCAGATCCGCCGGATGCAGTGCAAACAGCTGGGAAATGTGGCGGTGACCAATTTCCACCTCATCATAATCTTCCGCCCATTCCATGATCTGACCATATTTGCCGATGCTGATGGGCGGGAGCTTGGTCAGCATTTCCGCAAGCTGTTCTGCCAGCTCCTGACGTTCTCCGAGCAGCGCAGAAGCCGCGATCACATCCTGAAACAGCACAGTAATGATCTGTGTATCCATGGAAGGACCAATGCACAGGCTTCCCTTGGTGCCGCTTGCCGTGAGATAAGTATTTTCCGGAGAGGTGGAGGGACCCGTTACGAGCTGACCGTTCCGGTTCTCGAACAGATAATCCGTGAAGAACTCCGCCGCCTCGCAGAGCGCATCAAAATGCGCCTTCAGAAATTCCATATCCTGTGTGAAGCGGTAATGCTCAAAGATATGCAGACAGAGCCACGCCGCACCCATCGGCCAGATGGTAGCCGGCATCCAGAGATCCTGCGGTGCGCAGTCGCCCCAGATGTCCGTATTATGATGACAGCAGAAGCCCTTGGCATGGTACATCTCCTGCGCGGTCTTTCTGCCGTGCGGGCGCATCCGCTCGATCAGGTCAAAGAGGGGCAGGTGACATTCGGAAAGATTACCGCTTTCCGCACCCCAGTAATTCATCTGTGTATTGATGTTGATGGTAAAGCGGCAGCCCCATGCCGGCCACATGTCCTGATTCCAGATGCCCTGTAAATTCATGGGCTGTGTGCCAGGACGGCTTGCGGCGATCATCAGGTATCTGCCGTAATTATAATAGAGTACCGCAAGACTGCTGTCGTAGATATAACCGCTGCATTCCTTGCCGTCCTCCGCACTGCCGCGCAGTCTGACCAGACGTTCATCCGTCGGGAGCGTTTCCGCTTCGCCGCCGCTGGTATCCGCCAGTGTGAACTGCACGCGGTCATAGAGTGCAGTATAGTCCGCAAGATGCGCCGCATACAGCTTCTCTGCAAGTGCGGAAGCATCCTCTGCACCGTCTGTCACAGCCTGCAGGCGTTCCAGAGCCTTTGTAATATAGGCATCTCCATGGTAGAAGCTCGTTTCTGCCGAAAGCAGCAGGAGAGCCTCATCCGAGCCCTGTACGGAAAGTGCATTGCCCACGGTTTCCGCAGTGCCGCCCTTGACGAGAACGGTCATGCCGGCGGCAAAGAAAATGCCGTCACGGCTGCCGGTGCCGCCGGTGTAGAGGATGGTATGCGCCGACACGGGGCGGTTGTTGTCATAATAATCCTCGCGACCGTCCAGGGATGCCGTAAAACTGAGCTTTCCAGCCGTGCCGCAGGTCAGATGCAGTACCATGAGCTGTGCCGGATGGGAGACATAGACATCACGCCGGAACTGTACACCGGCATCATCATTGAACTGCACGGAGGCAACTGCCGTGCGCAGATCAAGACTGCGGCGGTAGTCCCGTGCCTTGCCGGTGAACTGGAACTGCAGATTCAGCTCACCCAGGGGCATATAGTGCCGTGCATTCGGCGGTACACCCTGCATGTGCCGGAAAGCGAGTGCCTCGGCTTCGGTGATCTTTTCTTCGAGCAGGAGCCGGCGGATCTCCATAAAGCCCTCGTAGGCTCTCGGATTGAGACGCTCACGCATTCCGCCGGAATAGATGGAGTCCTCATTGAGCTTGATCGTTTCGTGCTGTGCGCCACCGAAGACCATACCGCCGATCCTGCCGTTGCCGACGGGGAGTGCGTGGTCAAAATCCGGTGTGGCTTTTGTATACCAGAGAATATGTTCTGTATTCATAAAATCCTCCATGTTCGTCTGTTCGTCCTTGCATTCATGTACATTATACCACAAAGCCCGCATGATTGCAAGAAAATCGCGTCACTTTCAGAAAAATGCCCAAAATCAAAGTAAAAAAAGCCCCCATTCTCTGCGGCGGCAAAGAGGGGCAGGACTGCAAAAGAAAATTCCCCTTCGCGCAGAGAAGGGGAAATCAGTGCAGATATTACAGATAGAACTCAGGAAATAGAAATGTCACCATTTGCATCATAAGAGACTGTCTTTGTGCTGTCCGTTACCGGTGTCGGGTAAGCTCCCTTGTATGTGCCATCCTCAATGATCGCAGCGGTAACGATACCAGCCTTGATGCAGCAGGTAGCAGAAGTCAGATCATCAACACCATCAAAATAACTCTTTACAAAGTCATTGAAATTGGTACCGCCGGCAGTGCCGCCCATGCAGTTCTGGGAACCTTCGCCCGGCAGTGTCGCACCAGCGACATCCATCTGGGTGATTGCCGTGCAGCAAGCGTTATACAGCGTCTTGGCATTGGAATTTGCAGCAGACTGGTTGGCTTTTTTGACATAGCCCATCATGGTCGGAACCAGAATCGCTGCTAATACGCCGATGATTGCAATGACGACGATCAGTTCAACAAGGGTAAAACCCTTTATCCCTCTCGTTTTCATAATAACTTCCTCCTTAAAAGGTATCCCCTCCACGTAAGACGGGAGGGGATCAAGTTTAAAAATACTCGTTAAATCCGCTGCGATTAGTACGGAGCAGAGTAGGATGTGCTGTCAGTAACAGCTGTCGGATATGCACCGAAGTAAACGCCATCCTGAATGTAGGTGTCAGTTACAACGCCAGCTGTGATGTTGCACTTTGCTACGTCGAGATCGTCAACAGTGTTGAAGTATGTCTTAACCAGACCCTGGAAGTCCATGGTGCCAGCAGTACCGCCTGTGCATGTTACTGCACCAGAGGGAACAGTTACACCAGCAGTATCCAGCTCAGTAGCAGCTGTGATGCAAGCGTTGTACAGTGTCTTAGCGTTGGAGTTAGCAGCAGCCTGCTTGGACTTCTTTACATAACCCAGCATGGACGGTACCAGAATAGCAGCCAGTACACCGATGATTGCGATAACTACGATCAGCTCTACGAGGGTGAAACCCTTCATCTTTCTTGTTTTCATGATTGAAAACCTCCTTAAAAATATAATTTAAGGAGTTACAGGCACCCGTTCAGCAATTCCACCGCCCTGCGTTTCTGTTCCATCTGGGGATGGACATAGAGATTCAGTGTGGTGTTGACTGAGGCATGTCCCAGAAGCTCGCTTACGGTCTTATAATCCGCCCCGCTTTCAATCAGCCGCGTTGCAAAGGTGTGGCGCAGACCATGAAAATTCACATGCTCCAGCCCCAGCTCCATCAGCAGTTTGTCGTAATACTCACGGTAGGTGCGCGGCTCCGTATGATGCTGTGTTCCTGTCAGCAGGTACACTGCCGGATCATCCTGGCGGAGCTTCCGCAAGACCGGATAGATCGCCGAGGAAAGCGGTATTGTCCGCCGGGAATGCTTTGTCTTGGGTTCTGTGACGATCAGCCGCGTTTCACCGTGTCCCTCTGCATCGCGCTCAAAAATACGCTGTACCGTCCGGCTCACTATGACTGTGCGGTTTTCCATATCAATATCCCCCCAGCGCAGTCCGCAAAGCTCCCCAATGCGCAAGCCCGTATGCAGACAGAACAGGATCCCGGCATTCCGGCAGCTCAGATTCAGGTAAATATGCTGTGTCAGCAGAAGCTGCTGTTCCTTTGTCAGCACCCTGCATTCACTCATATCCGTTTTTCTTGGATAGAGAATGTCAAAATGCTGCATTCCGACATACCCCTCCTTGGCAGCCGCTTTCATAGTCAGCTTTACCAGCATGACCAGATTCTTCACTGTGCGTTCAGACAAACCACCTCTGCCATCGCGCCGTCCGTCCGTAAGCCATGCCGATGCGGCAGCCTGCAGACGCTGCTCCGTCAGCTCACAGACCGGCAGCTCGCCGAGTGCCGGGATCAGATGGGTCATAACAGCTGTTGTGTAGTTGGCATGAGTCGCCGCCTTAACATAGCCGCGTTTACGTCCCAGCCACTCCATGACCCATTCCTTGTAGAGTATTTCACATTTCATATTGTATACCACCTTTCTTATTTTGTTCTTACATCATATCATAAAACGATGCATCCTGCATCAGATTATTTAAGGAGCGTGCTGTCCGCCCTCATTAGGAATGATTTATAAACAAACCCCCGATTCGTTCACAAATAGTTACAAATTTGTTGCAAAGGTAGCGCAAAAAACAAGTTTTGTCATATTTGGTTGTTCATTTTGCCGAAAAAGCCCTGCCCGAAATCGTTTTAAAAGACTAAAACGTAAAAAGTTGTTCATAATTTATCTTTTTTACGGAAAACTATTGACAAAACTTTGGACATATGATATACTTAGAACATAAGGAACACACCAGAGCGAAAGAGATTCAGGTGTGAACCGCAAAGGAGAATCGGGTAACCGGTTCAAACACTTATTTTATATTTTTAAGGAGGTTTTCAATCATGAAAACAAGAAAGATGAAGGGCTTCACCCTCGTAGAGCTGATCGTAGTTATCGCAATCATCGGTGTACTGGCTGCGATCCTGGTACCGTCCATGCTGGGCTATGTAAAGAAGTCCAAGCAGGCAGCTGCTAACTCCAACGCAAAGACACTGTACAACGCTTGCATTACAGCACTTACTGAGATGGATACTGCTGGTTCCACACTCCCTACTGGCGCAACTAATTGCAAGGGTGGTAATGCTTCTTCTGCTACTCCGGGCTTCGCTGATCTGGTTAAGAAGTACTTCGACACTGTTGATACCCTCGACGTAGCTAAGTGCAACATCACATCCGGCGTTGTTGAGGCTACCTACATTGAGGATGGCGCATACAAGGGTGCATATCCGACAGCTATTTCTGACGCTAATCCGAACACTCCTACTTGGGCTGGTGGCACTACTACACCTACTACTCCGTAACTACATTTTTAATCTCCCCTCCCTTTGCGGGAGGGGATACCTTTTAAGGAGGAAGTTATTATGAAAATGAGAGGGATGAAAGGTTTTACCCTTGTTGAATTGATCGTGGTCATCGCGATCATCGGCGTACTGGCAGCGATCCTGGTTCCGACCATGCTGGGCTATGTCAAAAAAGCCAACCAGTCTGCTGCAAATTCCAATGCCAAGACGCTGTATAATGCTTGCTGTACCGCGGTTGCGGAGTTCGAGAGCGAGGGTCTGGATGTTCCCTCCGAAGGCTCTCAGGACTGCCTGGGCGGTACTGCCGGCGGGACCAATTTCAAAGACTTTGTAAAGAAATATTTTGACGGTGTTGACGATCTGGATGCTGCTACCTGCTATATCAAGGCTGACATTGTCACTGCCACGATCATTGAGGACGGCGCATACAAGGGTGCTTACCCGACACCAGTAACGGACAGCACAAAGACTCCGACATTCAACACTTCCGACGGTTCCATCAATCTGGGTACAACTACTCCGTAAGTTATCCTCAACCAATCAAAAGATCTCCTCCCTCGCGGGGGAGTTTTTTTACACCTATTATAATATACCCACAATACACAGCGTTAATCACCCCGCTTGACATCCGTCTAAATCCGTTGTATAATAAAACAAAATCCATTGTACAGGAGGTGCGCGTATGCTCTGTATCACGGGCGATATACACGGCGATCACAGCATTACAAAATTCAGTACGGACAATTTTCCGGTCGGCAGAACGCTGACGCGGGAGGATTATGTCATCATCTGCGGAGATTTCGGACTGGTCTGGGATGATTCCGCCGAGGAACGCTACTGGCTCAAATGGCTTGAAAATAAACCCTGGACAACGCTGTGGATCGACGGCAATCATGAGAATTTCGACCGCCTGCGCGAGTTTCCCGAGGAGGACTGGCACGGCGGAAGGATACAGCGGATCTCGGAGCATGTGCTGCATCTTTGCAGAGGATATGTGTTCGACATTGGCGGAAAGTCCTTTTTTGCATTTGGCGGCGCGGAGAGCCATGACAAAGAATACCGAAAATTAGGAAAAAACTACTGGAAAGAGGAGCTTCCCTCCCTTGCAGAAATGGAGCGCGGCTGTCAGTCACTGGAGAAAGCCGGCTGGAAGGTGGACTATGTACTCAGCCACAGCCTCCCGCAGACCATGCAGGCACAGCTGTTCAATGCGGAGGAGTTCGACGGCAATCGGCTGACGGAATATTTTGACACGATCACGGAGAAGCTTGCATTCAGAATGTGGTTTACCGGACATTACCATTGCTCCACCCTGCTCACACCTGAATACTGCCTGCTTTACCACAATATCATTACACTTTCTGACGATGGCTTCGAGATCGTTTCCAAAAAGCCCATCGGGATGCTTTGAGCTCTGCACCGATGAAAATTCAGCAACAATCCCATAACAGATCAGTGCCGTTTTTCACGCTTCCATGAATCCGATTTCGCAGTTTTATCACACAGCATCACGCATTGACAACAGGAAGCCGCAGTTTGTTTTCATTCTGTAACAGGCGCGGACCGATTTGATACAAAAATGACATTTTTGTGTTAATATCGGGAAAAACAGGGGGCTTGACAAAACTGCAGAAGGGGAGTATAATAGAGAAAACAACAACAACAATAACAACTCCTTTCAGAATGAATGTGTAGATCAAAGGCATCCGCGCCGTACCATTGACAAGGTACGGCGCGGGGTCTTTTTTCAAGAAAGCTGCTCTTCAAAAAGGGTTCAAAGGGGACATGGTAAAAAACGCCGTGGCGATGTTTCAAAGTACCAGACTATTCATCCTGAACACTCCATTCATGACCGTCCAGCGGTTGTGGAAACCAGGGAGCGTCTGGGGATTGGGAAGGCGACACAGTTCTCGGTGGTGCTGGAAAGGGCTGTATTGTTACCTGCGTTGATCGGAAAAGTCGATTACTTGTGGCGGCTGTTAGTCCGGATAAGACCAGCAAGTCCGTTCGGAACGCCATTGCAAGGGCGTTCCGAATGATGGAGCCTTCGATTGCCATTGAAACGCTTACCTTGGACAACGGTTCTGAATTTGCCGAATTTAAGGAAATTGAAGAAGATCTGCACACTACTATTTACTTTGCCGATCCACACTCTCCATGGCAGAGAGCAAGCAATGAAACTCTTAATGATGTAATTCGCTTCTTCTTCCCTAAAGGCTTTGATTTTCGAAATCTTTCTCATGACGATTTGCAGCTTGTTGTTTCTCTCATTAATAACAGACCTCGCAAGTGTCTTGGCTTCCTCTCTCCTCTTGAATTCATTTCTGCTAAGTGTTGCACTTGACTTGACAATCTGCCGTGTGGATTGAAATGAGGGCAACACAACGTTACCGGAACAGGCGGAAATGTCACTCCCCTCACGGGGAGTGTGGATTGAAATTCGGCTTTTGTGCCTATGATCATTGAAGATCTGCGTCGCTCCCCCACGGGAGAGCGTGAATCGGAAGAGGAGTAAGGATAGCAAAAAGAGGTACGCCAAGGACATACCTTTTGTTGTGTGAACCGATCTATTTCAGCCCAAATCCTGACTCTGTTTAAGGACACCCGCCATGTGGTGCATCAACTAAAACATAGTTTATCCCAGCTTGATCAGACAACGCTTTCCCATGAATGCAATGCCGTATTTAATGATCTTCTGATACCCCTCGTTGACGGGTTCTTCTGCATAATGCTTCTCTTCAATCTGCTGCAGAGCCTTTTCTGCCATCATTTCCAGTGTTTCACCTTTTTGGGTGTCCACATCCTTAATCTCAATGACAACTGCAATATTTCTATTGAAACGCTCCATCAGCAGAAGATCGGTTCTGCCGTCCCCCGTCTCACGGTTGGATTTCAGCTTATAGGCATCATACCCGGACAGCAGTCCCGCCAGAAAACCGTGATAATACTGCTCCTTTTCATCAAAGAAGCTGATCGTCTCATTCAGCCACGTCCCGATGATGCGGTTGGCTGTGTCCACATCTCCATGCACAAGTGCATCAATCAGATGCTCCCTCGAAACTGCACGGGTTCTGTCCTGAAACCATTGACGGATGCTCCGCCTGTAGATGGAACGAATCTCCTTGTTCGGAATGACCAATTCCAGCCAAATCTCATCATCTTCGATTCTGGAATCAATCTGTTTCAGATACCCTGTGAACAGCAGGAAACTCCAGATGCTTTCCTCGTTCACATCAATATCCGCATAGACAATATCCTCATGGATCGGGGCTTTCACGCTCTTCCCATTGATGAGGCTTTCGATTTTATCACGGGTATCCGCTGATGCTTCACTGATGAGCTGCCGGATGATCTGGTTGGAACTCGTATTGCTCCAATATGGCACCGGCAACGCCTTTGCCGATGAACAAAGTGCCTGCAAGTAATTCAGCACACTCCACGGATTGTAGATTTCCGTTTCACCAAAACGATAGCCATCATACCACGCCTTGATGGTCTGGAAATGTGCAGAAAGATCGTAGTATTTCGCCATCTCCTGCACTTCCGCTTCCGTGAAACCAAAGTATTCACTGTAGCTTTCTGTCTGGATGGTGTGAATCTGTAAATTGTTCAGTCCCGTGAACAGGCTTTCTTTCGAGATGCGCAAACATCCTGTCAGCACTGCCATTTCCAGTGAGCTGTTGGTTTTCAGGGCATTGTCAAACAGGCTGCGGATAAAACCGACCATCTTCTCATAGAAACCGCAGAAATGTGCATTTTCAAGGGGAACGTCATATTCATCAATCAGCACGATGGTTCTTCTGCCATGAATTTTTGTGAGATTCTTGGTCAGAAACTGCACGGATGCACAGTAGTCCTCCATACCTGCATTCCAGCCTGCAATTCTTTGATAGAGTGATTTTTCTTCAGAACTTACAAGTTCCGACTGCAGGATCTCCGGATGACGCTGAAACTCCAGTGACAGCATCCATCCGAACTGTTTGATCGCAGCATCAAAGGAGTCCATCTTCATGCCTTTGAGTGAGAGTGTCACAACAGGATATTTCCCTTGATGGGCAAGATAATTTTCACCTGCGTTTGCGATGTTCAGCCCCTCAAATAAGTAGGCGTGATCCTCATCCGTCTTTTCAAAAAAACGCTGGATCATGCTCATATTCAGTGTTTTGCCGAATCTTCGGGGGCGTGTGAAGAGATTCACCTTGCTGCCGCTTTCCAGCAGATCACGGATGAGCAATGTCTTATCTACAAAATAGCTGTTTCTGTCGATGATATCCTTAAAATCCTCAATGCCGATCGGGATGCTCTTTTGTTTCATGCGTTTCACCTCACAATTCTGATGGATTACCTGCTAATAGTATAGCATACTTCGGGCAAAAAATCAAGGGGCGCAATGCCCCCTGATTCTGCATTCATGCCATCTCCAGTTCCTCCTCCAACACCGACGGCTCCCACAACAGCATCTCAATCTCATCATACGAAAATCCCAGATCAATCAGCCGCTGCACTTCTTCCGGTGTCACACCGAAATACCCGCACATCTCCAGCAGAATCGCATAATCGTCCGTGCTTTCGGGCATGTCCTCGTCCAATAGGAATCATTGACGTGCATCACGCAATCGCAGTTATCACAGCGAGTGTAGTGGTTCTCGTAGCAATGCTCGCACAGGCAATGGTTGTCGTCACCGTATGGAGAATTGGAAAAATAGAAACTGTATGGACGATAGCAGATACTACAGCCTTAAACGAGAAGACACATCTCAAAAAATCCAATCTATCATTTTTTTGATGCGAAACCTCATTCCATGTACCTCTGAAATATAGTATACTATAAGAAAAGAGACCCCCACCCAGACGATCCGGAGGAGATAGATATGAAAAAAAGACTACAGGCAGCCGCAACGGCGGCTCTGATGTGCAGCAGTATGCTCTGTATCCTTCCGCATGATGCAGAGGCAGCCGGCACGACCTATGAATTTGAAAACGGCACGATCTATAATACCGGCGATAATGCGACGGAGGCGGTATCCCTCACAGGCGCATCCGGCGGAAAAGCCGTGCATCTGACGGACAGCGGCGATTCCGTGACGCTGGAGGTCAATGCCCCCGCAGAGGGCAGCTATACCCTCACCATCCGCTATTGCCAGCCCTATGACGAATTCGGAAAATACCAGAATGTTCTGGTCAACGGCACGGAGATCGGGCAGCTGCTTTGCGCCCATACCGGAGAGAACGCATTCCGGACAGCGGAAATCTCCGCAAATCTCAAGCAGGGCAAGAATACCGTCACCATCGAATCCTCATGGGGATGGAGTTATCTTGACAGCCTGACGGTCGTGCAGCGTTCGCAGTCCTCCGGCATGGCATCGAACCCCGTCATCAGCCGGGATGTTCCTGCCTATTCCAAAAGCAGTTCCGCATCCTCCGGCAATGATGCGCACTACTATTCCTTCTGGACTTCCTCCGGACAGGATTACCTCGCCTACGATCTTTCCTCCGTTCCGGCATCCCAGAGAAAAGAGGTCATTGCTATCTGGTATAACGGCAGTACCTTCGACCAGATCGGCAGCTATGCAACATGCAGTGCAATTCCGATGGATTATACGATCGAAGTCAATGCAGCATCCGGCGGCAGCTATCCGGCATCCGGCTGGAAAACTGTCAAAACCGTGCAGGACAATGGTCTTGCCTCCCGTCAGCATCTGATCGACATGGAGGGCTATAACTGGATCCGCATCAATGTCACAGAGGGCTATGGCAATGAGATCAGCCTGAATTTCGACATCCATGATGTATCTGCAGGCGTGACCGACAGCTGGATCTTCTTCGGCGATTCCATCACCGCAGGCAGCATGGTCAACAGCTACGGCACGGGCTATGCAACAAGAGTCAGCCGGATCGACAGCCGCTATTTCCCGATTCAGGAAAACGGCGGTATCGGCGGCATTTCCAGCTATCACGGCAGCGATAACATCGACAAATGGCTTGCGGACAGTCCGGTAAAATACGTCAGCATTGCCTACGGTACGAACGATGCCTGGGGCAATAACGGCGGTGCGGACAGATATTATGAATCTACAAAATATATGATCGATGCTGTCCTTGAAAAGGGCAAGATCCCCGTTCTGCCGACCATTCCCTATGCAACAAATACCGATGTCAATTCCTATCTAGATCTGTACAATGGAAAGATCGCACAGCTCTATGCAGAATACGGCGATCAGATTCTGCATGGTCCGGATTTTTACAGCTTCTTCAAGGCGAATCCTCACTACCTGAGCGATGACGGCGTACATCCGAATTTTGATGGCTATGAAGCCATGCGCCAGCTCTGGGCGGAGACGATGTATGAAACGGTATATACCAAGTCCTCCCAGTCCGCAGAATCTGCCCTCAGGGGCGATGTCAATTTGGACGGCATGGTCAATGCAGTGGATGTTTCCGCACTGCAGGACTATATTCTGGCAAGCGGCACACTCACCGCTGCACAGTACACGAATGCCGATCTCTGTAGTGACGGCATCGTGGACGGATTCGATCTTGCGGCACTCAAACGCTATGTGCGTACTGTATCTGAAACACCGGAAACGCCCGAAGCACCGAAATTCTCCGCATTCTTTGAAGCGGAAGATGCAAAACTCTCCGGCGGCAACCAGATCATCAATGACGCATCCGCATCGGGCGGCAAGGCAGTCGGCAGTTTCGGCGACAGCAGCGATACCCTGACCTTTACCGTGGACATCCCCACGGGCGGCAGCTACAAGCTCATTCTGACGACGATGGGACTCGGCGGCGAAAAGGAGAACAATGTCCTGATCGACGGCACGCCGGCAGGCAGCTTCAAGAGCAGCGGCGGCACATATACCGAATCCGTCATTCGCAGAGTCATGATGACAGCAGGCAAGCATACCATCACCATCACCCCGTCATGGGGCTGGATTCAGGCGGACTGCCTGAAGATCGAACAGGATGAAGCGATCTCGGATGCAGTCTATGAAGTGGAAAACAAGCTCATCAATCCGAATGCCGATGCCAATACCCAGAAGCTGTTCAACTATCTCTGCGAAAGCTATGGCAAGGTGACGCTTGCCGGACAGGTCTGCAATGACGGTCTGGACGGCGATGAATTCAAGGCGATCTATGAAGTCACCGGCAAATATCCCGCCATCGTCGGACTTGACATGATGGACTATACCCCCTCGAGAACCGCACTCGGCGCACGTTCCAATGCAGTCGAGACGGCGGTGAATTTCCATAACAGCGGCGGCATCGTGACCTTCTGCTGGCACTGGAACGCCCCGACGGAATATCTCCTCGACGGCAATGATGCAAACGGTTCTCCGAGATGGTGGAGCGGATTTTCCACAAGCAATACCACATTTGACATCGGTGCGGTCATGAACGGATCCGATCCGGCCGGCAAGGCTCTGATCGACAGGGATATTGCAGAAATCGCAAAGCAGCTGCACCGCATGGGCGATCAGGGAATCCCCGTACTCTGGCGACCGCTGCACGAAGCCTCCGGCGGCTGGTTCTGGTGGGGCGCAAAGGGTGCGGATGCCTATAAGAAATTCTGGGTATACCTCTACGAAGAGCTGACCTACACCCACGGCTGCAACAATCTGATCTGGGTATGGAACGGACAGAATCCCGACTGGTATCCGGGCGACGAATATGTGGATGTCATCGGCGAGGATATTTATGCGGGCGAGAGAGTCTATTCCGCACAGAACGCCAAGTTCTCCGAGCTGCTGGAATACTCCGGCACGAACAAGATCATCGCCCTGACGGAAAACGGCACGGTTCCGGATATTGACAATATTGTGGCTGCAAATTCCCATTGGGCATGGTTCGGTACATGGTGCGGCGATTTCGTTATGACGAACGGCAGGTACAATGACAGGTACACGGAAGCCTCCGTCATGAAGAAGACCTACCAGAGCGAATATGTCATCACGCTGGATGAACTGCCAGATCTCTATTAATACAGATTCCCCCCTCCGAAATCGGAGGGGGAAATTTTACATATTCGCATGATTCTTCCGGTACTGCAGAGCCGTCACGCCTAATTTTTCCTTAAACTGGCGCATGAAATGGTTCTCGTTGTTGTAGCCGCAGTGCTCTGCAATTTCCTGCACCTTGAAATCCGTATGTGCCAGAAGCTGCATTGCCTTGCCCATACGTGCGGAAATGATCTCATCCTTGATACTGGTCGAGAAGAATTCTCTGTAGAGTCTTTGCAGATGGCTCTTGCTGATGCCAAGATTCTTTGAAATATCAGGGATGTTCCAGTCAAGCTGCGGCTGGGACAGAATATCCCTGCGCAGACGGTAGAGAAGCTCCTTGTGCGTTGCATAGTGACTTGCTGTGATGGATCGCTTTTCTTCAAAATCGGTAAGTATCTGTTTTACAGAGATCTCCAGCTCTGCCGGCTTCTTTCCACATGTTTCTGCCGATTCTGTAATCAGACGTGGCAGCTGCGCCTGATCCGGCAGGAGTGATCGCATTTGTATTTCCAGTCCGGTGAAATAGTCTTCTGCTGCCTGTGTCAGGGCATGTTCGTTTTCTTCAGAAAGCAGAACCGCAAACAAATTATCACTGATTCTGGTGTGAAGCTGTCCAGATGGAAGTTTTTTCATGGCATTTGCCATGATACCGGCAGTATCATAAGCGGTATTTGCCGATTCCGTCAGCCACGAGATCAGCAGCAGGCGATAGACCAGCGTCTGTTTCCGGAGCTGATGCAGGACATCGGGAAGCTTTTCCGTCAGTCCACGCTTGTTGAGCAGTCCCGTGACTGGCTCAATGGTCGTGAATGCTTCCATCTGCTGATGCACATGGTCGATATACAGCCGTTTCTGCAGAAGCTGCAGACCATTGGAAATGGCTTCGCACCAGCTGACATACTGTTCGCCCAGTTCGATCTGTTCCGGATCATCATACATCGTGGCACAGTAGCCGAAGATTTGTCCCCGGCAGTGGAGGGAGGTCAGCACGACCATGCAGGGATCATGCGGTTTGCCCAGATCGGGGACGATGTCCGAACAGGGGAAGAAATAATCACTCTGCGCATTCGTCCCGTAGCGTTTGGAAAGGGCAAGATACATCCTGTCAGAGAATCCGTGCTGGCGGAACTGATCAGGATTGTCGAAGTCATGCTTCCAGTCCTCACAAAGACAAAGGTCGATCCATTTCCAGCCACGCAGGATATGTCCCACACGATCCGTTTCCTGTATCAGCTCCTCCATGGATTCCGCACCTGCCATGCGGTTGACAATATCCGTTGCGATGAATGTCTTGTCGGATGTGCGTGTGAGATGCTTGACTGCGAGTCGTTCAAGGGAGGGAACAATGCCGTTCATATCTGCAATTCTGTCATAACTACAGCCACAGCTTCTGCCATAGCGCATCTGCTGCATGTTGGGGGCAGCTTCACAGGATGCACCGGTCATCATTTCATACAGCCTGCATACCGCATCTGCCCCGAACTGCTGATCCCTGCAGGAAACAGTGGTGATCTGCGGATGGTGCATGAGTGCGAACCACGAACCATCATATCCGGTAAGAGCCACATCCTCCGGTACACGGATGCCATTTTTCATGAGAACCTTGCAAAATGGAATTGCCATGGAATCACTCAGGGCAACCACACCATCGGGCTTTTCGATACTGCCGTCCACGATCATCTGTGCAAACTCCATGGGAGCCTGATGCCAGTACCAGCCGTAATGAATGCTGTGTTCATCCAGAGAAAGTCCAGCATCCTCCACCGCATCGATGAAGCCCTGCAGACGTTCCTGCGAAGAATCATGATCGGGGACACCGGCGATGCAGTACAGCTTTTTGCAGCCGTGATCTTCAATGAGATGCTTCGTGATCCGATACACACCGTCATGCTGTCTGGCGTTCATGTGGGGGAATCCGTCACACTGCATCCCAAGTACGAGCGTGGGAATATTCGTCTGTTTCAGATAGTCGGTGATCCTGCTGATCACATCGGAATTGCGGAAGCGTTCCCCTGCAAACAGGATACCGTCGAGACGATTCTGACAGATGAGGGAATAGATATTTTCGAGTCCGTCTGTGTAATAGTCCTGCTGGAATTCCGACTGCGAATTGTAGATGCCCGTGTAAACAATCACATCATAGCCGATCTGACTTGCCTGCATATAGATGCCGTCAAGCAGCTCATAATCAAGGGGATCCACAATTTCCGGCATGATCACGCCAATTCTACCGATTGCGTCCATAGATTTCCTCCTCCCGTTTTGATATTCTTACTGAAATTATACCATATCCAAAACAGAATTGTCAAATGCTTTGAGTGAAAATGTAAGTTTTTTCAGGTGAATCTGCATTCACATTTCTTTGTATTTGCGGTATGATGGAAGCAGAAGAAATATCGTCTATGAGGAGGATTATCCATGAAACGAACAATTTCCGCAATCCTGACAGCTGCACTTGCCCTGCAGACATGCACATTCTTTCCCATGCAGAGCCTTGCAGCGGACAGCGTATATGAATTTGAAAACGGCGCAATCTATAATACCGGCGATAATGCAACGGAAGCAGTATCCCTTACAGGTGCATCTGGCGGCAGAGCCGTGCATCTGACGGACAGCGGCGATTCCGTGACGCTCGATGTCAATGCAGCATCGGCAGGGAATTACACCCTCACCATCCGTTATTCCCAGCCCTATGACGAAGCAGGGAAGTACCAGAATGTCATCGTCAACGGCGAAAACATCGGACAGCTGTTCTGTTCCTATACCGGAGAAGCTTCGTTTTCCGACGCTGACATTGCAGCCAATCTGAAAGAGGGGAACAATACTGTGACGATCGAAAGCTCATGGGGATGGAGCTATCTCGATTCCCTGACCGTATCGGAGGGGAAATCCTACGGCAGTATCGGAAACGGCACACTTTCCAATCCGGATGCCTCCGCTGAAGCAAGATCCCTCTACAGCTTCCTGTGCGATACCTACGGGAATTATGTCATTTCCGGTCAGCAGGAATCGACATGGATGGGCAGTGTCGATTATGAGATGAACATCATCCGGAACGCAAGCGGAAGACTTCCCGTTCTGCGTGGGCTGGATTACATGGGCGATGACTTCTCCGGCGTGAACCAGCGTTCAAAAGACTGGTTTGCCAAGGGCGGCATTGTCGAGATCTGCTGGCACTGCGGCAGTGATTTTTCCGGCAGTCATACGGAATCTCTGGAAACCAACCTCGACTGGGAAATGGCACTTACTCCCGGTACGAATGAGTACAATGCGCTTATTTCCGGTATGGACAAGGCGGCAAAGGCTCTGCAGGAGCTGGAGGATGCAGGCGTTCCCGTACTCTGGAGACCGTTCCACGAATTTGACGGACAATGGTTCTGGTGGGGCAAGGGCGGTGCAGAGAATTTCAAGAAGCTCTGGCAGATCATGTACAACCGTTATACGAACGACTGGGGTCTGGACAATCTCATCTGGGTGCTCGGCTACAGCGGTGAAACCAAGGACGGCTGGTATCCGGGGGATGAGTATGTGGATATTATCGGTGCGGATACCTATGTGAATCACACCAATTCCCTGCTCTCCATGTACCAGAATACTGCAAGCATTGCGAACAAACCCGTATGCCTGCATGAAAACGGACCGATTCCCGATCCGGATAAAATGAAATCAGACGGTGCAAAATGGCTCTGGTTCATGACATGGCATACCTCCTTTGTGGACAGCCATGACATCAATACAGCGGATTATCTGAATCATGTCTACAACAGCGACTATGTGCTGACACTGGACGAGATTCCGGATATTTACCATTACAGCAGTGAATCCGATAACGATGAACCCGCAACTCTGAAAGGCGATGTCGATCTGAACGGCAGTGTGAATGTTGCGGATGCGGTACTGCTGCAGAAATATCTGCTGAATCGTGAAACCCTGACCCAGCCGCAGTACGCCAATGCGGATCTCGAGGAGGACGGCAGTGTGAACGGATTTGATCTGGCAATTCTCAAACGTATGCTGCTTTCAGAAAATACGGCATCCGCCATTACGCCGGCAGCGTACATGAACAATATGAGAAGTACAGTAACAGGGACGCTTCCCACCGGTGCGGATTCGGTGACAAACGGTGTGGATTACGGCAGTATGCTGACCTGCAGCTACTATTCCACCACAAGAGAACGTATGACTCCGGTCAATGTGCTGCTTCCGGCAGGCTACAATGAGAACGAGGAGTACCCCGTTCTGTACATGCTGCATGGCTACTGGGATAATGAAACCTCGCTGTCGAATTCGGAAATGGGCTTGCAGACGATTCTGGGCAACCTGACAGCAAAGGGCGAAGCCGAGAAAATGATCGTGGTGTTCCCGTACATCTACACCAGCAAAATGATGGAGTACTGCACGGCAATGGATCTGCAGAATTCCCTGAACTATGACAATTTCATCAATGATCTGACCGCCGATCTCATCCCCTACATCGAGAGCAGTTTCTCCGCTGCAAAGGGAAGAGAGAACCGTGCCATCAGCGGATTCTCGATGGGCGGAAGAGAATCGCTCTTCATCGGCATTACCCGTTCCGATCTGTTCGGTTATGTGGGTGCGGTTGCACCTGCACCGGGTCTGACACCGGGCTGGGATCCCTCCATGCACCCCGGACAGCTTTCCGAAAGCGAACTTGTCTTTGACAAGGCAAAGGGTGAGCCGTGGCTCGTGCTTCTGAGCGGTGCGGTAAATGACTATGTTGTGGGAACGCAGCCGGAGCAGTATCATAATCTGTTCAATCAGAATGGTGCGGATCACATCTGGAATTCCATTCCCGACGGCGGACATGACGGCACGAGCATCCGTCCGCATTTCTACAATTTTGCACGCTGCATTTTCAAGGCAGATTAAGGAGGTATTACTATGAAACTGAAAAAAGCAATTTCCGCATTGACATCCGTTTGCCTGCTGCTTGGCGGTGTATCCGCCCTGCCATCCTCGGCAGCCAATTATTCGAGAGCATCCGTCCATGATCCGTCCATCGTGAAGCTGCAGGACGGCAGCTATTACATTATCGGTTCGCATCTGGGTGCAGCTCGTTCCAATGATCTCGGTAACTGGACGGCAGCGGCAAATTCCAATCTCGGTTCGACCAATACGACATTCTTTCGGAATATCTACAGCGATCTGGCGATTCCGGAGAAATGGTCCAACACCACAAACGCCTATAACCTTGCCGGAAATATGTGGGCACCGGATATTATCTATAACGAAGCAATGGGCAAATACTGCATGTACCTGAGCGTCAACGGTCAGGTATGGAATTCCTCCGTTGTGCTGTGTACGGCGGACAATATTGACGGACCGTATACCTATCAGGGCTCGATCGTCTATTCGGGCTTTACCAATAAATCCGTCAACAACGTGAATGATACCGATGTACCCAGAGTACTCGGCAGCAACCCCGACATCAGCCGTTATCTCGGCGGCGACGGTTCATGGAATGCCGCATACGGTACGAATGCCATTGATCCGGCAGTGTTCTATGATGAAAACGGCGATCTCTGGATGGTCTACGGTTCATGGTTCGGCGGTCTGTACATGCTGGAGCTGGATGAGAATACCGGTCTGCGTGACTACAACGTCAAGTACGAAACCATCGCCAATGTATCCGATGCCTATATGGGTAAAAAGGTAGCAGGCGGCAATTATGCTTCCGGCGAGGGTCCGTACATCGAATACATGAAAGCGCCGGGAAGCAACAAGGGCTACTATTATCTGTTCGTTTCCTACGGATTCTTCAATTCCAACGGCGGCTATAATATGCGTATCTTCCGCAGCGAATCCCCCGACGGTCCGTATGTTGATCAGAACGGCAACAGTGCGGTATTCCCGAGAGGCGGCGACAATATCGGTGGTACGGTCGGTGAACGTCTGATGAGCAATTACCAGTGGAACTGCAACGACCGCCCGTTCAAGGCGCAGGGACATAATTCCGTACTGATGGATGATGACGGCAAGCTCTTTGTGATTTATCATACCAAATTTGATGACCCCTACGGATTCCATGAGGTGCGTGTGCATCAGATGATCATGAACGAGGACGGCTGGCCGACAGCGGCGGCATATGAATATACCGGCGAGACCCTTTCCGAAGCCGGACATACCATGGAAGCCGTGACCGGTGAATATGAGTTCATCTTCCATACCCTGAATCAGGCATTTGTCAACGAGCAGAGTGCGGACGTGGAGCGTTCCAGAAATATCCGGCTGAATGCCGATGGTACGATCAGCGGCGACATTACCGGTACATGGAGCATGTACGACGGCTCTCCGGAAATGTCCCTGACCTTCGGCGGCGTGACCTATAAGGGCAGCTTCCTTGTGCAGGCGGATGAATCCGCAGCCATGACGCAGAAAATGACTTTCACCGCAACCGGCAACAATACCTGCGTCTGGGGCAGTAAGAAAGATACTTACAAGGCATCGGAGGATATGGTGAACCTCACCAATATGGACAGCAGTCTTGTCTACAATGCAGCATCTGCACAGGGCTATGCTGAAACCGTAAAGATCGGAGATACCGGTCTTCTGAGCGGCGTGTCCTATATGATCACAAACAAGCACAGCGGCAAGGTACTTGATCTGGACGGCGGCAATACAGATGCCGGTTCGAACATCCAGCAGTGGGCAAAGCAGGGCGGCAGCGATCAGGAATGGCGCATTATTTCCGCAGAAAATGGCTACTGCAAGATCGTATCCATGGCGGACGAAAGCAAATGTATTGCCGTTGCAGAAGATTCCGCAGAGGATGGGCTGAATGTTGAGCTGCAGGGCTATGCAGGTACGGACAATCAGCTCTGGAAGCTTGTACAGAACGGCAGTCACTACGGCATTGTATCGAAATGTTCTGATGATAAATCCGGTCTGGATGTGTATGACTGGTCCACCGAAAACGGCGGCAACATCAATCAGTGGGAATACTGGGGCGGTGACTGCCAGCTCTGGCGGATTGATGCCGTGCATCCCATGGTGGGCAGCGGCGACTATACTATCCGCAATCTGAACAGCGGTCTGTTCATTGCAGATGACAACGGCAATGCGGTGCAGAATACAGCGGAAACATGGACATTTACCCGTCTGGATGATGGGACATATACCGTACAGGCAGCCGATGGCAGGGCACTGACCGTGGAAAATGGCTCTGCGGAGGACGGTGCAAACATCCATCTTGCCGCATATACGGGCGGCAATTCCCAGAAGTTCACGCTGCAGTGCAACAAGGACGGCAGCTATGTTCTCCTGACAGCAGCATCCGACGGCGAACGCTGTGCGGATGTGTATGAGATCAGTACGGATGCCGGTGCGAATATCTGCCAGTGGGAATACTGGGGCGGCGACGGCCAGAAGTTCATCCTCGAACCGGTCAAGGCAAAGGAAAAAACGGTGATCGGCGATGTCAATGCCGATGGACAGTTCACCGTACTTGATGTTGTGATGATGCAGAAATTCCTGCTGAATACCGGAGATCTGACCGATTGGACGGCAGGTGATCTCTGTGAAGACGACATGATCAATGCGTTTGACCTTGCCATCATGAAACGGATGCTTCTTGCATAAACATAAAAACACCTTCGTGCATCCCCCGAAGGTGTTTTTTCTGCGTGATGATGCGAGTTCTGTTCATTGTGGAGAAATACATTTGGGTCAAAATGTTAGTTTGATGGGTCAAATGTTCATTTACATTTTCTTCAAAAAACGTTAAAATTAAATCAGAAAGTTAAACGGAATCAGGAATAAGAGAACTGCTCCAGAAATCAACCAAAGGGGGAACACCTTATGAAACTTACAATGAAACGAACCGCAGCTTTCCTGAGTGCCGTACTCCTGTGCTTCACCGGAATGCAGCTCCCTGCAGCGGAAACCACCGCATCTGCAGCGGCAGGATATGTGGTCGAATACCTCGACCGTGGCATCAACGCCATCAACACAGGCTCGGGAATGCTCGTCAGCTGGAGATTCAATGCAAATGATCCCGACAATACCGTATTCCAGCTCTACCGTGACAACAATCTCATCTATACCAGCGAAGCAGGCATGGCGACCAGCTACCTCGATAAGGGCGGCAGTGCCTCTTCTTCCTACCGTGTCGATACCGTGATCGGCGGAAAGGTTACATCCTCCGATACCTGCAAATTCATCTCCAGCAAGAATTATTTCAACATCCCCATGGATGTCCCCGCAGGCGGTACAACACCGGACGGCGTTGCCTACACCTACTCTCCGAATGACTGTTCCACCGGTGACGTGGACGGCGACGGCATCTATGAGATCTTCGTCAAGTGGGATCCCTCCAACTCAAAGGACAACTCCCATTCCGGCTATACCGGTAATGTCTACATTGACTGCTACCGCCTGAGCGGCGAGAAGCTCTGGCGTGTGGATCTCGGTAAAAATATCCGTGCGGGTGCGCATTACACCCAGTTCCTTGTTGCTGACTTTGACCTCGACGGCAGAGCCGAAATGACCTGCAAGACTGCAGATGGTACTGTGGACGGCAAGGGCAAGGTGATCGGCGATGCATCGAAGGACTACCGCAATGCAGGCGGCTACATCCTCTCGGGTCCCGAATATTACACCCTCTTTGACGGTGCGACAGGTCAAGCACTGGATACTGTGAATTACGAATACCCCAGAGGTGAGGTATCCAAGTCCACATGGGGCGACAACTACGGCAACCGCTGTGACCGATTTCTCGGTGCGGTGATGTACTGCGATGGTGAAAGGCCTTCGGCAGTTTCCGTCAGAGGCTACTACACCAGAATGACCGCCGTTGCCTATGATGTTGTGGAAAAGAAGCTGGTCAAGCGTTGGGGTTATGATACCGGCTACAACTGGTCCGCACCCGGCTACGGCAACGGCAACCACAATGGTATGCCTGCTGACGTGGATGGTGACGGCAGACAGGAACTCGTACTCGGTGCGACCTGTATTGATGATGATGGTTCTGTACTTTGGTGCAACTGGCTGGGACATGGCGATGCAATGCATCTGAGCGATTTTCTGCCTGACAGACCCGGTCAGGAGCTTTGGGTTGCGCATGAACATGCTCCCTACGGTGTATCCCTCCTCGATGCCAAGGACGGCAGCACCATTTTCCACTATGATCACTCTAAAGATACTGGCAGAGCTGCGGCAGGCAATATCTATGCAGGAAACCCCGGTGCAGAATTCTGGGGCGCACAGTCCGGCAGTGTCTATGACCAATATGGAAACTCCACTGGCATCGAACGTCCGTCCATGAACTTCCTCATCTACTGGGACGGCGATCTCGAGCGTGAGCTGATGAACGGCACGGCGATCAGCAAGATCAATTCCAGCAAGAAGATCGAATATCTTCTGATGGCGGATGACTGCGGATCCTGCAACAGCACAAAGGCAACACCCTGTCTGACCGCCGACCTCTATGGTGACTGGCGTGAAGAACTGGTGCTGCGTACCAATGATAACAAGTACCTGCGTGTGTACTGTACGCCCTATACCACTAACCAGAGAATTACCACCCTGATGCACGATACCCAGTATCGTACACAGGTGTCAACCGAAATGTCCGGCTACAACCAGCCGCCGCATACAAGTTTCTATCTTGGTTCGGATGAAGCGCTCCCGGCAAGACCGGAGGTAGTCATCAATGGCGGCTACGAACCGGAGAGCGGCACACTGATCCAGAATTTGGACGTGGCAGACCTGACCAATCGTTTCGGCTGGCATATTGCAGAGAATGCACAGGTCGGCAGCACCATCTTCGGTGACAGAGATTTCACCTACACCGTACTTCCGGAATCCCTGCAGGGAACGGAATACATCCAGACTGCATGTGATTCCAAATTCTCGGGCAATGATCTCGCAGTCTTTACCGCAGCAGCGGATATGACGGTCTATGTCGCAATGGACAATCGTGTAGAAACACTTCCCGCATGGCTTTCTGACTGGAAGAAAACATCCATGACAGCACAGACCAGCAATGATGTCACAATGGATGTCTACAGCAAGAAGGTCACCGCCGGAGAGCTTGTGACACTCGGCACGAACGGTCAGTCCTCCTATTGTGTGAACTATACCGTATTTGCCTCCACCGCACCGGAAAAGATCATCGGTGACGTGAATGCCGACGGACAGTTCACCGTACTCGATGTTGTGATGATGCAGAAATTCCTGCTGAATACCGGAGATCTCACCGATGGGACGGCAGGTGATCTTGCGGCAGATCAGATCATCGACGGCTTCGATCTCGCCATCATGAAGCGTATGCTTCTTGTAAAATAGCTAATTTCTTCTTCATAAACCTGTTTTCTTCATAACAGGAACATTCCATCCCCCTTATGCCGCCGCCACTCGGACGGCGGCGATAATTTTATCAAGAGGAGGCATATTTCATGCGTACACCCATTCTGAAAAAAATCACCGGCATCTGCCTTGCAGCCGCAATGGCAGTGTCGGTCAATGCCGGATACATTCCGGAAAAACAAAACGTATCCGCCGCCGGAACATCCTACCACTTCGATTTCGGCGGAAATGGCACAGCATCGGGCTATACCGGCGTCAGTGCATCCGATGGCTACAATGCTTCAAGGGGTTACGGCTTTGCTGATACCTCAAAGGTCAAGAATGTTTCCGCATCTGGCAGCGGTGCGTTCTCCGATGCGGTGCAGTTCACGGATACTTCTTTATCCAATACTTTCAATGTCGATCTCCCGAACGGTCTGTACCGGCTGAATGTCACACTCGGCAATACCACCCGTACCACCGTTGCAGCGGAAGGAATGCTGCAGATCATCAACATGACCGGCAACAATGCAACCGATTCCATCCTTATCCCGATCACGGACGGTCAGCTCAATATCATGGCGACCAACGGCAAGGCAGGATATGCCCATACCATCAGTGCGCTTGACATCGAATGGGTTTCCGCCGATACCCAGCTGCCGCTGACCATCTGGTTCTGCGGTGATTCCACCGTCTGCAACTATTATCCGAAAGCAACCAGCACACAGGCAGGCTGGGGACAGGTCTTTGACCAGTATGTGGACAGCTCGAAATGGCAGGTGCGCAATATGGCGGCAAGCGGACAATATGCCGCAGGCTTTGTCAATGCCGGACAGTTCGCCCCCATCCTCAAATACGGCAAGGCAGGGGACATCTACATCATCTCCATCGGCATCAACGATACGAATTATTCCAACAAGGACGAATACACACAGGTCGTGACCTCCATGGTCCAGCAGGCAAAAGCCAAAGGAATGCAGGTCATTCTCGTCAAGCAGCAGGGCAGAAAGGGGGATTATTCAAGAAATCCCCTCCTGACAGGCAGATGGTTCGGCACACAGCTCGATGCCATCGGTGCGGCGGAGGGCGTGCAGGTGATCGACCTGTTCAACCTCTTCCAGGATTACTGCGTATCTGTCGGCGCAGCGACAGCGGATACGTTCTTCGTGGACAATCTCCATCCGAATCGTACCGGTGCTTTGAAGCTCGCAGAGCTTGTCGCATCGCAGATGGATCTGTCCGGCACATCTTCCGGCAGTACGGTATCCGGTGCGGAAATTGATGAGAGTATCACTTTCACGCTGAAAAACGGAAACAGCGGATTGTATCTGGCACTTGCAGCTGCACCGTCGGACGGCACGAATGTCGTTCAGGCTGAAAATACCGGCATTACAGCGGGCTATGCCACATGGAGAGCCATTTCAGCAGGGGAAAGCTACTACAAAATCCTGAATGTGATCCAGCTGGGAGATTATCTGCTTGTGCAGTTCGGCATCAATGACGGTGCGTACAATAAGGCGGAACGCTATGCTCCGACCTGCGGTACTGTTCCGGGAACGGACGGCAGCTTTGAATTCTACATGGCGAAATACATCGAGGGCGCATTGGCAAAGGGTGCGCCCCCGATCCTGATCTCCCCGACCCTGAGCCTGAAGAACCGTTCAGGCAATTCCTTCGTGGCAAGCTACACGAACTACACCGATTCCGTGAAGAAGCTCTCGGCATATTACAAAGTCCCCTACATTGATCTGAACGGTCTGATGGTGGATCATTACAACAAGATCGGCTATGATACAGCATACACCTATCATATGTGCGTGACCGGTTCTTCGGATATGACACACTTCACTGAAACCGGTGCGAATGCCGTTGCAGGTCTTGTGGCAAATGCCATCAAGGGACTGAATCTGGACATTTCCGGAAGAGTCACTTCATAATATACCCTCTTTATTGAAACAGCCACGCTTTTCAGCGTGGCTGTTGTTTTGTCAGTAAGAGAACGAGAAACATAAAAATCAGCCCTTTGAACAGGATTGGAGCGGTGAAGAACCACTCTTTTTTGTTTTCATAAATCCGAAAAAAAGAAGTACATATGTATAATCTGGGGGAATGTACTCCGGATTGGTTGAGCGGAGCGGACTTGTCAATAAACGTACCGCCAAATCTGGGGCGTTTTCCTTGATTCAAAGGCGAAAATTACCGTTGTCTCGACCTCGGCAGATGGTATCCGCAAAAGCAGCCAGCTCGTCGATATGATGCTTTCGAGCCTGTACTGCAATTATTCTACATCATTTTTGACATACTGTCAATAGTTTTCCAAAAACATCCGGACTTCGGACGAGTTGCTCATTCGTAGTCATACCATCCCGAAGTCCGGCATAGGATGCAAAGAAAGGGGCGATCAGAATGAAAGAGAAGATCCATACCAAAAGTACATTTCGAACAACGGATCCGAAGCAGCTCAAAAAGGCGGTCACCGCAAAAGTGGAGAAGCTTGTGAACATCCGGATGAAAAAACAGACTGCGTGCAATATGTAAACGTATCATAAAATGACAAGGAGGCGAGGACAATGCCGAAGGTGGGCATCTACTGTCGTTTGTCCATTGAGGACAAGGGGAAAACGAAATATGATGACAGCCAGAGTATCCAGAATCAGAAAGCCATGCTCCGGGAGTACTGCCATGAACGGAACTGGGAGATCTATGACATCTACTGCGATGACGGCTACAGCGGCATTGACCGCAGCCGTCCTGAATTTCACAGACTGATGCACGACTGCGAAGCAGGGAAGATCGACATCGTTCTCTGCAAGGATCAGTCACGTTTTTCCAGAGATATTGTCATCATTGAGGAGTTCATCAACGACAAATTTCTCGAATGGGGCATCCGTTTTATCGGTGTTGCTGACAATGCCGATACGGATAACGAAAGCTACAGCACAATGCGGCTTTTCACAAGTGCGTATAATGAAATGTATGTCAAGGACATCTCCTCCAAGATCCGCCGCACGCTTGCTTATAAACGGGAGAACGGGCAGTTTATTGGTTCGTTTGCACCCTATGGATACTGCATTGATCCACAGGACAAGCATCATCTTGTGGTCGATCCGGAAACAGCCCCGATCGTACAGCAGATCTTTGCGATGTATACCGAGGGGAACGGCTACCGCAGAATTGTACAGACGCTGAATGCACAGGGCGTGGTTAGTCCCACCGAGTACAAACGGCAGAAGGGTTCCAATTATGTCAATGGCAATGCGGATAACAGTAATGCGAAAGGACTCTGGACACAGTCAACGGTCACAAAGATTCTTTCGAATGAAATGTACACCGGAACGCTCGTGCAGGGAAAATCGCATCATATCAGCTATAAAAATAAGAAACGCAAGAAGGTTGCGGAGGAGGAATGGATTCGCATTCCGGATACGCATGAAGCAATCATAGACGGGGAAACATGGAACAGAACGCAGGAGCGTCTGCACAGCCATACCAGAGTCGGAAAGCGATCGCAGGAGCTGTCACCGCTTTCCGGAAAAGTGAAGTGTGCCGTATGCGGCAGACCCATGAAACGGAATGTGTATTACAATAAGGCAAAAACGATCCGGTATTATGGGCTGCAGTGTGCCGCCTATAAAATAGGTACGATGAATTGCCAGAACAAGAAAACGATCAGCGGGCTTACACTGGAGAAGAAGATCCTCGATGCACTCAATGAGATCATTGAACAATACTGTGAGTCCGAGGAAATCCAGCTGACGGACATCCGCAGGGAACAGATCGCCAATCTTGAAAAACGGTTTTCTGCACTTGAACAGCAGCATAACGCAGCGAAAAAGCGGCTTGTCGCCATGTATAAGGATAAGCTGGACGGGGTGATCTCCGATGCGGATTTTGCAGTATTCCGTGAAAGCCTTAATGCGGAGGAGCAGGCTGTTGCAGCACAGATGGCAGATGTGATGCAGCAGCTTGAAGAATGCCACAGACGGCAGGAGAATGCGGAAAGTCAGAAGGCTTTGATCCAGAAGTACACCCATTTCGATCAGCTTGACCGCAGCGTTGCCGATGAATTCATTGATGTGGTCGAGATCGGGATGGCGAATGAAAACGGGGAACGGGAGATACATATCCGATGGAAAATATAAAGGTACGCCCATGGATGAACGTACCTTTTTTATTTGAGAAATGCATCTGTTTTCTTTCATGAATTGCCGAACAACCAGAATAATGTCACAAAATACGCCTGTATTGTTGACATATTGTATTGATTATGGTAAAATGTATGTATAGTAGTTTTTTGAATGGAGGTATTATATGAAATATACTGCACATATCCGTGAATCCGACCGGACAGAACAATCCGTAGAAGCGCATTGCAGACAGACCGCAATGCTGGCGGCACGATACGGAAAACCTGCCGGGCTTGAGAAAACAGCGGAAGCTGCCGGTTATCTGCACGACATTGGAAAGTTTAGTTCAGCATTCCATTCGTATATTCATGGTGATAACTCCTGCAAACGAGGTGATATTGATCACAGCTTTGCAGGTGCGAAGTATCTGAAAGAGCTGTCACAGGATTCAGAAGATGCCAGTCTGCAAAAAACCGCTTCTCTGATCGGCAGAGTGATTCTGTCCCACCATGGTCTGCATGACTGGATGAATGAGGAGCAGAAGGATACCTATCAGTTCCGCACAGAAAAGGATCAGTATTATTCAGAGATCCGGTCGAATTTCGAGGCGTCGGAATTGTCGGATGCACTGGATCGGATTCTTCCGGAAGCGGTTCATGAGGTAATGGCGATCAGGGCGGAGCTGAAGAAAATGGGTGGAAAATCCCCCGAACAGTTTGCCTTTTATCTGGGAATGCTGGAACGGCTGCTGCAATCCATTCTGATTGATGCTGACAGAACGGATACAGCGGATTTTATGTCGGATGCCAAAACAGAGATCTGCTTTGACACGGATCAGCTCTGGAAAGAGATGGATGACAAGCTTGAAGAAAAACTCCGTGCATTTTCTGACAGAACGGATGCGATCTCCAGACAGCGGCAAAGTATCTCCGACCGCTGCGCCGCATTCGCCTCTCAGGATGTTCATATCTGCAAACTCATCGTTCCAACTGGCGGCGGAAAAACGCTGTCCTCGCTGCGGTTTGCGGTGAAACATGCGCAGGAATATCATAAGAAAAAAATCATCTACATTGCGCCGTTCATGTCAATCCTTGAACAGAACAGCGATGCGATCAAAGAAATTGCAGGAGAATCGGCATTCCTTGAACACCATTCCGATATGCTTGCCGAAATCGCAGATGATAAGGATGCACTGCATGAATACGAGCTGCGGACGGAAAAATGGGACAGCCCCGTGATTGCCACAACAATGGTGCAGTTTCTCAATGCATTATTTTCCGGAAAAAGCAGTGCAGTCCGCAGGATGCATCGGCTTTCTGAAGCCGTCATCATCATTGATGAAGTGCAGTCGATCCCTCTGAAATGTGTGTATCTGTTCAATCTTGCCATGAATTTTTTCTCGCGGGTATGCAAAAGCACCATCGTGCTTTGCTCCGCAACACAGCCGCCGTTTGAAGAACTTCAGGAATTTCCGCTGCTGCTCGATGAAAATGCCAGTATGACAGGAGAAACAGCGGAAGACTTTGCGGCATTTCGCCGCACAAAGCTGATCTATGCGGAAAAGAAAGGCGGCTGGAGTTATGATGAAGCGGCGGATTTCTGTTCGGAAAAATTTCAGGAACACGGCAATCTGCTTCTGATTGTGAATACAAAGGCAGCGGCGAAGGAACTGTACAAGCGGCTGAGGGACAAGGAAAATGCGCATGTATTCCATCTGAGTACGAATATGTGTCCTGCGCATCGCCGGAAGTGCATCAGCGATATGAGAGAAAAGCTGGAATCCCATAGCCCCGTCATTTGCGTCACAACACAGCTGATCGAAGCCGGCGTAGATATTTCATTCGGCTGTGTTGTGCGTTCTCTCGCCGGAATGGATAATGCAGTACAGGCGGCAGGACGCTGCAACCGCCACGGAAAAAACGGAGCGATCTGTCCTGTGTATATGCTGCATCTGTGGGAAGAAAAGCTCGGCAGTCTTGCGGAGATTAAAAATGCAGCCAATATTTCCCGAGAGATCGCCGATACAGCGGAGGATCTGGATGATGTGCAGCTTCTGGTGCAGTATTTCCGCAAGCTTTACAGAAGTGAGCGCAGCAAGCTGCGGTATCCGCTCCCCCATCATACGGATCAGGATCTGATCAATCTTCTGTCCCTGAATGCCGGATGGGTGGATAAAAAGAAGCATCCGCATCTGAAATTCTGCGGACAGGCATTCAAGAAGGCAGGCAGACTTTTTGAGGTGATCGACAGCAGAACTTCCGCCGTGATCGTTCCCTATGATGCAGAAGCGAAGGAACTCATTACTGCGCTTGGCAGTGAACAGGATCCGAAACGCATTGTCGAATTACTTCGCAGGGCGCAGAAGTATTGTGTGAATGTCTACGCCGGAACGGAATGTAAGCTTGAACAGGAAGCAGCGATTTATGAGATCAACTGCGGAAAGAAGGAAAACTGCACTGTGAAGATTTTACAGGATAATTTCTATGACGAAAATTTCGGATTGACAATTGAAGGCGGATTGCATGAGGTGTTATTCTTATAAGGAAAAGCCGCATGGTGCGTGTACACCATGCGGCAGTCCCTTGAAATAATCAAAATATACTAATTTCAATCCACGCGCCCCAATAAAACGGAGTGCGACATCTTAATTATAGCACATTTCCGGAAAAATGTGTGAAAAAAATATGAAAACGGAAAAAAGTGCTTGACAAATGATTCTCAATGTAATATAATTAAAATGTACTAGAAAAGAAAAGGAGGTCAATCAATGGACAAACCCAAACATCGCAACACGGTAGAATTTCAAGTATCCGGCGCATATGCCTTGTTCACCGATGTACTCACCCGCACGGGCGGGGAACGCTGTACCTACATGATCCCCACCTATGAGGCTCTGAAAGGCATCCTGCACAGCGTGTACTTTAAGCCCACTCTGCAGTGGTATATTGATTCTGTGCGGATCATGAACCCCATACGCACCGTGCGGAAAGGCATCCGTCCGATCAAGTACAGCGGCGGCAATGACCTTGCGTATTACACCTATCTGGAGGATGTCCGCTATCAGGTGAGGGCGCATTTCGAGTGGAATCTGAACCATCCGGAGCTGGAACACGATCGGCTGGAACACAAGCACCACAACATTGCACGGCGCATGATCGAACGAGGAGGCAGGCGCGATATCTACCTTGGAACTCGCGAGTGCCAAGGGTACGTTGAACCCTGTGTATTCGGAGAGGGCGAGGGTGCCTATGATGGGACGGGGACGATTCCCTATAGTCTTGTATATCATGGTATCACATATGCGGACCAAGCTGAGAATCCTGATGATATGGGTCAGATGACCATCCGGTTCTGGCATCCGGTCATGCAGGACGGCATCATCGACTTTCTGCCGCCGAAGGATTGCACGATCAAGAGGCATATCAAGCCTATGGAAATCAAGCGGTTTGGCAGTGAACTCGGCAACTTCACAGGGCTGAATGAACCAGAACTGGAATTGCTTGTAGGAGGTGAGGATTGTGAGTTGGACGAATGAATTGTATGAGGTTTATAAAAAACAGAAAGAGTCGCACGGCTACAGATGTCCTGACAGCACAGTCCTGCTCCCCGTTTCCCACTCCACCGCAAATGCACAGATCGAGGTCACACTCAAAGCGGACGGCACGTTTGTCAATGCGGTGCAGTTGACGAAGGAGGAGGGGCTGAATACGATCATTCCTGTGACAGAGGATTCCGGCGGACGTACAAGCGGTGTCTGTGCTATGCCCCTTGCGGATAAGTTGATTTATCTCTGCGGCGATTACAGCAAGTATGTCAATAAAAATAATGAAGCATATTTCGCATCGTATATAGACCAGCTTACACGCTGGAAGGATAGCCCCCATTCACATCCGTCCGTCAGAGCGATTCATGCCTATTTATCAGAGAAAACGCTGATGCAGGATCTGATTGATTGCCATGTGCTGCAGGTGAATGTAGAAACAGGGATGCTGGAAGAAAAGGTGAGCATTGCTGGCATTGCACAGCAGGACGCATTTGTGCGATTCCGTGTTTATGGGGATACTCCCGAAACATGGCATGACACATCGCTCTACGAAAGCTTCATTGCATGGAATGGGGAAGAAATGACAGAGGTTGCCCTTTGCTATGCAACAGGCGAAGAGAAACCCGTCACCTACAAGCATCCGTCCAAAATCCGGAATACCGGTGATAAGGCAAAACTCATTTCCTCCAATGATGAAAGCGGCTTTACCTATCGCGGACGGTTTGCGGATAAAACGGAGGCAATCTCCGTCAGCTACGATTTCTCCCAGAAAATGCACAATGCGCTCCGCTGGCTGATCCAGCGGCAGGGAATGCCATTCGATACGCTGACACTTGTTGTCTGGACAAGCTCGCTGGAGAATACCCCTGATGTATACGGTGCAGGCTGTGATGAGGACGATGATGAGTATTTCGGAGAAGAAGTGGAAGCATACGATTCCGAGACGAAATACCGTGATTTTCTGCGCAGGAGCATTTTCGGGACGAAGGATTTCGACATCACCTCCAAGGTCATGCTCATGGGCGTGGATGCCGCAACGACCGGACGGCTTTCCATTTCCATCTATGAGGAGCTGGCGCATTCACAACTGCTCGAACAGCTGATGAAATGGCACACTGACACCGCTGCCATGCGGTTCTACCTCAAACAGCGTGTGAACCGCATCAATTCCTTCGCTGTTAAGGAGATCATTAACTGCGCCTACGGCATGGAGGGCGGAAAGGGCTACCTTGAAGCGAAGCCCGAAATCATCAAGGAAAATGTACTCCGGCTGCTGCCGTGCATTACACAGGGAAGAAAGATTCCGGCGGATCTTGTGCAGAATCTTGTGAAAAAAGCATCGAATCCGCTTGCCTATGAACATAGCTACAATCACCGCAATGTCATCGAAACGGCTTGCGGTATGATACGGAAACAGAATATTGAAAGAGGAGGCGTTCAGACTATGGCTTATGATCCCAATGAAACCGACCGCAGCTATCTGTTCGGCTGTCTGCTTGCCATTGCAGATGCCGCAGAGTATGCATCCTACAGCGATGAGGACAAGGCATCCCGTACTACTAACGCAAAACGTTACTGGAGCATGTTTGCCAAGCGTCCGTTCACAACATGGGCAATTATAGAAACCCAGGTTCGCGTGTATATGTTGAAGCTTGATGAAAAACTGCGTGACTATTTTGAGAGCGAATTTAATTCCGTTATGGCTAAATTCAATCTGGATGAATTTTCTGATAATAGTGCGCTTACTTCCGCATATCTGCTCGGCTACCACCATTACAAGGCTAAAAACTATAAAAGTCACAAGAAAAACGAGGAGGAATAATTATGCTTGACCACAAAATTGATTTTTCTGTTATCATCACCGCCACCAATGCCAACCCCAACGGTGATCCCCTGAACGGCAACCGTCCCCGTGAAACTTTTGACGGATGCGGCGAGATCTCCGATGTCTGCATCAAGAGAAAGATCCGCAACCGTCTGCAGGATATGGGCGAGAAGATCTTTGTCCAGTCGGATGACCGCTGTGATGACGGCTGCGATTCCCTTCATGCCCGTGTCAGCCAGAATGAAAAGATCAAGGCGATCAGCAAGGGTAAGAATACCGACCGTAACGCCTTTGCAGCGGCAGCGTGTGAGGAATGGATCGACGTGCGCAGCTTCGGACAGGTATTCGCATTCAAGGGTGATGCAGTTTCCGTCGGTGTCCGTGGTCCTGTGAGCATCCAGCAGGCAGTGAGCGTTTCCCCTGTGGATGTGATCAGTATGCAGATCACCAAGAGCGTCAACAGCGAAGGCGGTAAGGAAAGCAAGGCATCCGATACCATGGGCATGAAGCATCGTGTGGCATTTGGTCTGTATGTGATCCACGGCAGCATCAATTGTCAGCTTGCCGAAAAGACAGGCTTTTCCGCAGAGGATGCTGAAAAGATCAAGGATGCGCTCTGTCATCTGTTTGAAAATGATGCCTCCTCTGCAAGACCGGAGGGAAGCATGGAGGTCTGCCGTGTTTATTGGTGGGAGCATGACTGCAAAACACCCAAGCACAGCTCTGCGAAGATCCATCGTGCATTGAAAATTAAGCTGAAGGACGGCGTTTCTGCACCGAGAAGCTTTAACGACTACGAGATCACCCTGAATGAGATCGAGGGCATTTCCCCTGAGATCATTGACCTGATGTGATGTATCGGGAAGAGGACTATCTGCAGCTGTCCGGACTCCAGCATTTTGCATTCTGCCGCAGACAGTGGGCATTGATTCACATTGAACAGCAATGGGCTGAAAACCTGCGTACTGCTGACGGCAGGCTTATGCACGAACACGCCCATGACGGAGGCTTCCATGAAAAGCGCGGTGACGTGATCATCACAAGGGCAATGCGGATCGCCTCGGCGGAACTGGGTGTCAGCGGCGAATGCGATGTTGTGGAATTTCATAAAAGTCCGGACGGTATTTCCATTCATGGGATGGAAGGGAATTATACTGTCATCCCCGTGGAATATAAACGCGGACAGCCGAAGGACAATGACTGCGATACTCTGCAGCTCTGTGCGCAAGCAATGTGTCTGGAGGAAATGCTCTGCTGCGAGATTCCGGAAGCCTACCTGTACTATGGTGAGACACGCAGAAGACAAACGGTTGTACTCGATCAGCAGATCAGGGAGAAAACCATTTCCATGATCCGGGAAATGCACCAGCTCTATGACAGACAGCATACCCCGAAGGTGAAGCGTACCAAAGCCTGCAATGCCTGTTCACTGAAGGACATCTGCCTGCCCGTGCTGAATAAGAACCGAAGTGCTGCGGAATATCTCAGGAATATGCTGGAGGATGGTGACTAATGAAAAAACTACTGAATACGCTGTATATCACCACGCCGGACAGATACCTTTCGCTGGATGGTGAAAACATCGTCATTTTTGCGGACAGAAAAGAGATCGGGCGCATTCCGCTGCACAATCTGGAACGGATTATGGCATTTGGCAGTGCAGGGGCAAGCCCTGCATTGATGGGGAAATGTGTTTCGGAAAGCCGTGAGCTTGTTTTCATGTCGAGAAGCGGAAAATTTCTTGCGAGAGTCGAGGGAGAAGTGAACGGCAATGTTCTGCTTCGCCGGAAGCAATACCGCATTGCGGATGATCCGGCGCAAAGTCTGGACATCGCCCGCAATATGATCGCCGCAAAGCTCTATAACAGCCGCTGGACGCTGGAACGCACAGCGAGGGATCATGCAATGCGCATTGATACGGAGCTGTTCCGAAGCAAGTCGCTGTATCTGAAAGAGTCCATCAACAACGCCATATCCGCGCAGGATCATGACACGCTGCGGGGCATTGAGGGTGAGGCGGCAAGCGTGTATTTCTCTGTGTTCGATGATATGATCCTCCAGCAGAAAAATGGATTTCATTTTGATGGAAGAAGCCGCAGACCGCCGCTTGATCGTGTGAATGCCATGCTGTCTTTTGCCTATGCACTTTGTACAGGTATGTGTACAGCGGCATTGGAGGCAGTTGGACTTGACCCGTATGTGGGATTTATGCATACAGATCGTCCGGGAAGAAGATCGCTTGCACTGGATCTGGTGGAAGAGTTTCGTGCACTGATGTGTGATCGTTTCGTGCTGACAATGATCAACAAACGGCTCATTGCACCGAATCATTTTACGGTGCGGGAAGATGGTGCAGTGCTGCTGAATGATGAGGGAAGACGGGCGTTTCTGACGGCGTGGCAGAACCGCAAGGACGATGAAATCCGGCATCCGTTTCTGGATGAAAAGGTACAATGGGGGATGCTCCCCTATGTGCAGGCATTGCTGCTTGCAAGATACCTGCGCGGAGATCTGGACGCATACCCACCGTTTTTATGGAAGTGAATGATGTTTATACTGATAACGTATGATGTGAACACGACCGATGCCGCAGGACAGAAGCGTTTGCGGCGTATTGCAAAACTTTGCCTGAATTATGGTGTCAGAGTGCAGAATTCTGTATTTGAATGTCAGGCGGATGCGGCGCAATGGCGTGTCCTGAAACATAATCTGTTGAAGGAATATGATGAAACCAAGGATTCACTGCGCTTTTATTATCTGAATGCCAATCAGCGTGCAAAGGCGGAGCATTTCGGTGCAAAGGGTACAGTGAAAGTGGATCAGCCCCTGATTTTTTAGTGCGAACCCCAAGTATACATAAAAAAGCAGGAGGATTCGCACCATGTTTTCAGCAAAATCATGCTGAATTGCCGCTGTTTCCAGCGGGATAGAAACAGGGAAATTATCAAAATTCGCCAAATGTCCTACGCGTGATAAGTTATCTTTTTGGTGAATTTTGCTGTCACTCCCCTCACGGGGAGTGTGGATTGAAATGAACGGTTCTTCGTGCGCAGTCGGGATGAAGATGGTCACTCCCCTCACGGGGAGTGTGGATTGAAATACCAAAAAATAAAAACGCCTATTTCGCGAGATAAGTCACTCCCCTCACGGGGAGTGTGGATTGAAATATAGCAGATGGCTGAAGAAGTAAACATTACCCGCGTCACTCCCCTCACGGGGAGTGTGGATTGAAATATCAACAGAACAACCGGGCAGTCCCCGTTTGCTGGCGTCACTCCCCTCACGGGGAGTGTGGATTGAAATGGCAGAGGAATCCCTTGATGTCATGTCCATGCTGTCACTCCCCTCACGGGGAGTGTGGATTGAAATCATGCATAGTGCATCAACCTCGTACAGCGGCGGATAGTCACTCCCCTCACGGGGAGTGTGGATTGAAATGATTTGAAGAAATCAATCCGGATGCACCGATTCCGGTCACTCCCCTCACGGGGAGTGTGGATTGAAATTGATCGAAACGATGTTTGTGGACTCTGCAGATGTTGTCACTCCCCTCACGGGGAGTGTGGATTGAAATATTGAAAGTTTTTTTAAATTGTGAAAAGTTATAAGTCACTCCCCTCACGGGGAGTGTGGATTGAAATAGCAACTTTGCGACCTTTTTTGATAGGGGTGAAAGGTCACTCCCCTCACGGGGAGTGTGGATTGAAATATCCTGTGAACCATTTGGGCGAGATAGTCGCACGTCACTCCCCTCACGGGGAGTGTGGATTGAAATTTGGCACGAGTTATGTCAGAAACGGCGTATGTCTGTCACTCCCCTCACGGGGAGTGTGGATTGAAATTTTGATAGCCAGTACCGGTGTAACCGGTACCGGCGGTCACTCCCCTCACGGGGAGTGTGGATTGAAATAGCGTGTAGGTAGCGAAAGTGCCTGCATCCGAACGTCACTCCCCTCACGGGGAGTGTGGATTGAAATGTCGAGACGTGATCGTAAGAAAGATGTGGAAGAAGGTCACTCCCCTCACGGGGAGTGTGGATTGAAATTGATTGTCCTTTTAACGAGAACTGCCGAAACTGCGTCACTCCCCTCACGG
>JAZNKY010000099.1:0-8890 GCA_045578805.1 Oscillospiraceae bacterium | reverse complement strand
GGAAAGTTGTGCAAAGATTGCCCCACCCCCCCTGCCCCCCTCCCAGAGGGAGGGGGAGACTGAGCCGGTGCTCCGTACCGGCACCGGCAAGGGCTTCGCCCTTTGAACCTGTTCATTGACTGCGCCCCATGTCCCAAAGCGGGATTCCGAGGGGCGGCAGTCCTTTAGGCGGGTCGCGGGGGCGCAGCCCCCGCCCCAAAACCCCCTCCCTCTGGGAGGGGACAGGGGGTGGGTAATCCAACTCCATGTCAAAAAATCTAAAGTAAGTGGTGTATCATGGCTAAATTTTACCCGTTGTTCAGTTCCAGCTCTGCGAATGCTTCCTATATCGGCGGCAGAAATGCCGGGATCCTGGTGGATGCCGGGGCGAGCTGTAAGAAAATGCTGGAAGCCCTCGACCGGAACGGACTGCAGAAGCAGTGTGTACAGGGCATTTTTATTACACATACGCACAGCGATCATATCAAGGGACTGCGGGTGCTGCTGGGAAAGCTGAAGGTGCCGGTCTATGCGACGGCGCGGAGTCTGGAAAAGCTCATTCAGGATGGGCAGATTCCTGCCGGCATTGATACGATTTCCATTGACACCGGGGCGGTGTCCTGCGGGGACTGCGAAATTACGGCATTTCCCACGATGCATGACGCGCCGGGGAGCTGCGGCTACCGGATCCGCACGGCGGATGACAAGCTCTGTGCGGTCTGCACGGATCTGGGCGTGGTGACAAGAGAGGTATTCGACGCGCTCTGCGGCTGTGATATGGTGCTGCTGGAGTCGAACTATGACCCGGCGATGCTCCGACACGGTCCGTATCCGCCGGAGCTGAAAAGGCGAATTATGTCGGAATATGGGCATTTGTCGAATGATGACAGCGCGGATTTCGCACGGAATCTGGTAAACAGCGGCACGACACGCATTCTGCTGGGGCATTTAAGTCCCCACAACAACACGCCGGAATGTGCGGCACAGGCGGTATCCGCGGGGCTGCGGGAATTTACAAGCGGGCTGGATTATCTGCTGGGGATCGCGCCGGTGGAAACACAGGGAGGAGCAGTGATTTTCTGATGGTGGTACAGCTTCTGACGGTGGGCAAGCAGAAGGAGCCGCATCTGACGGCGGCGCAGGAGGTTTACAGCAAGCGGCTGACACCGTTCTGCAAATTTGAATTTACACAGCTGCCGGCGGTGCGGCTGTCGGATAAGCCCTCGGACAAGGAGATCCAGGCGGCACTCGAACAGGAGGCGGCGGCGATCCGGAAGGCATCCAAGGGTGTGATGATCGCGATGTGCATTGAGGGGAAGCAGCTTTCGAGCGAGCAGTTTTCCAGACTGCTGACGCAGGAGATCCCGATGCGGTCGAGTGCAGTGACTTTTGTGATCGGCAGTTCCTTCGGGCTTGCGGAGAGTATCAAAAAGGAGGCATTCCGGCGGATGTCCATGTCGGAGATGACCTTTCCCCACGCGCTGGCTTCGGTCATGCTCATGGAACAGATCTACCGGGGATACCAGATCGACAAGAATACGGGTTATCATAAATAGCGCGGAGGCGCGGGGGCAGGCTTTGCCCCCAGAAAGATGGATTTTAACGGAGGAAAACACAATGGCAAAAGCAATGACAGTCACCTATGAAGCCGGGGAGAATCTGTATATCAATGTGACAAACAGATGTCCCTGTGCATGTACCTTCTGTATTCGGAATAACGGCGATGGTGCGTATGGCTCCGATCCGCTGTGGCTGGAGCATGAGCCGGATATGGAGGAGATGAAAGCTGACCTCGCGGGGCGTGAGCTTTCAAAATACCGGAATATCGTGTTCTGCGGATACGGTGAGCCGCTGATGCGCCTGCATTTTGTCTGCGAACTGGCAAAGTACCTGCGCGGGATCGCGCCGGACTGCTGTCTGCGGCTGAATACCAACGGTCTTGCGGATATTTACAACGCCGAAGAAGCACAGCAGACCGCCGCGGAGCAGGTTGCTGCGGTGTTCGATAAGGTGTCCATTTCCCTCAACGGCGGCTGTGCCGAGGTTTACAACCGCGTCACCAGACCGCGCGGCGGCGGGGATGCCCCCTATGAGACCATGCTGCATTTTGCACAGGTCTGCAGGGAAAAAGGCATGGATGTCCTGTTCACGGTCGTGGATGTGATCACGCCGGAGGAGATCGAAGCCGCACGGAATAAGGCGCAGGAGCTGGGCATTCCGCTGGAGGTAAGAGAATATATTCATTGATCACAAAATTCCCCCTTTTCAGGGGGATTTTTTGTTGCTTTTTCGGGAAGGATGTGCTATAATAAAGGTAGATAGGATGACCGGAGGGGGTATGCTATGCATGAGCGACAAAATGCCTTGCTCGAAAATGATGAAGACAGAGAGAAATTCAGAGAGCTTCACTTGAAATATAGAAATAAAATGTTTCATGTTGCAAAGGGCATTTTGCATGAAGATTCGCTCGCGGAGGACGCTGTGCAGGATGCTTTCTTCCGGGTTGTAAAGACATATTCTAAATTGCTGCGGATGCCCGATAAGGATGTGCGTGCCTATCTTGTCATTGCGGTGCGGCATTCTGCGTTGCGGATCCGTGACAAAAACAAACATGAGGTTGCTGTTGAAGAGGTATATGATGTATCGCCGGAAATGGTGAACGTCGAGAGAGAAGTGGAATCCAGAGACGAGGGGGAACGAATGATGGCATGTATACGGTCACTTGATCCGAAGTACGCCGATGTGCTGATACTCCAGTATTATTATGACATGCCTGCCGAGGAGATCGCACAGGTACTGGGCATTACCCCGGATAATGTGAGGATGCGTGCACACAGGGCAAGGGAAATGCTGAAAAAAAAGATCATCGAGGAGGGATGGTATGACGGAGCATGAGTTTGAGAAACTATTGCAGCGATCCATACGCAGTTACGGGCATACCTATGTTCCGGAGGAGCCGGAGGAGCCGGAGCCGCATGTCTTTTCCAAGCGGTACCAGCGGAAGATGCGGCGGCTCGAACGGAAACCGCGCTGGAAGCGACTCATCCCCCATCTTCCTCCTGAGCGGCGGCTCTTCAGCAAGCGCGTGCTGGCGACGCAGTTTGCTGTGATCCTTCTCTTCGCGACCGGCTCTCTTCATGCAGTGGGCAGGGGTACTTATTTTGACAATTTTATTTCCCATGACGACAATCTCGGCTCTACGATCGTTGCGGCGGATGACCCGGACGCACCCACGGAATTTGAGAACTATTATCAGGTGACGTGGGTGCCGGAGGGGTACGAGCGCACATACCGACCGCTGAACGTCCCCAAATCGGGTTTTCTGCGGTACGAGTACACCAATGCGGAGAACGGCTTTATTCATTTCTATCAGTGGACAAAATGTGATTTTACCGGCACCATGAACACAGAAAAGGTCATGTACGAGCGAACAGAAATCAATGGTCATGAAACGATGTTCCATCTCCTTGAATTTGAAGATTATCCGGACAGCTGTAGTATCTTTATGGATTATGAAGGCTATATTCTGGTTATTTATGCATATTGTGTGAATATTACTTCTGATGATCTGATCAGAATGCTGGAATCCGTGCAGGAGGTCAGCTGGGAGACCATGATCGGTGTATATTAATTCATAGGCCATCCTATCTGAATGTCTATGTTTTCCCCGATCACGCTTCTCTCCCTTTACAACAGAACCGGATATTTTTCCTCCCTTGCAGGGGGGATTTTTTTGAGCCTTTTTTTCGGTCGGAATGGCAGGAAAAATGGAAAAATATACAAAAAAAGAATGGAAATTTATGCAAAACGTAGAAAGTTCGAAAAACTTGTCACATTTTCCGTTCTCGCTGTATTTATTAGGGTGAAAGTATTCACTGCTTTCCCAAAAACACTCATAGGAGGAAAACGTAATGAAGAAAAAATGGATCTGTGTACTGACGGCAGCCGTGATGGCGGCGGCGGCAATGCCCGCAGGGACGGTGTGTGCGGAACCGAACGATGGGGCGTTGGTGACAGCGAGCGTAGAACCCCGCTACAGCTATGGCTATAAGCCGACCAATGAACTCACGATCTCGGGGACAACGGCGACCTGCTACAGTGAGGCGCGGGGGATGAATGCCACCAGAATCGAGATGACGCACTATCTGGAGAAGAAGACACTGCTCTGGTGGAACACCGTGGCGGACTGGACAAAGCAGACGAACACCAGCCAGACGCTGACGATCACGACCGGCAGAACGGGACTGGAAAGCGGCACCTATCGTCTGAGAACGGTGGTTACCTACTACTGCGGCAGTGAGACGGAGGAAATCGAGATCACCAGCGACAGCCAGAAGGTCAGCTAAGCACGGGATTTTATACGGCGATGGGGTAGGAACGGCAGAATCAATAAAATCTGTTGTATAATTTTGTTGAATTTTATCGGAGGAATTTTGAAAAAAGGCTTGACAAAACGAAAGCGACGTGCTATAATTGGATTAAAGAAGAACGGATGTAAATCTATGCATTAGTATAGGTGTGTTCGTTGTGCGCTCATTTGTTCTTCTTTATACATAATTTTCTCATTACGTTGAATCTAAGGTGAAAAAATAATATCAACAGCCCGCAGGTCGCCGCACTTCTGCCGGATCACGGGGAGTACCCCAGCCCCAGAACATGCTGTCAGGTGAAAAAGCGGGTCGCGGGGCAGTTTGGAAGAACCGCCATCAGAACTCAAGGGCTGATTGATAACAAAGAGAGGTGATGTGATTTGATTGTAATGAAAAGCTCCTGAGATAATGACGGAGCAACAATGAATGAAAAACACGACTATGAAAGGATCTGATAAAAATGAAATTTACATCTTATCGCTCCGGCTCCGGTGCAACAACTACCGTTAATACTGTAGTAGCCATTAATTCGATGGAGGCTACTACCTTTAACCAGGGTACCCGTATCACGTCCGAACTCATTATGTTCTATAAGAACAATGAGAACAATACTTATGAATAAGGAGGAAATGGTTATGAGAAAAAGAGTTACTGCTTTTTTGACTGCAATTCTGTGTGCTGCTTCGGTAGCTGCGGTTCCCTCTTCTGCGGCAGTTGATATGACACCTGAGTATTTTGAGGGCGAGAATGGTCGTCTTATGTTGGCTGGTGAAAGTGGTGTCAAGGGACTGTATGTCAAAACAGACGGCACCGCGCTGAATGAGGAAATGGCTTCCGCATTTGGTACTGTCAGTGATGTTTGTACTATAGCTGAAAAAATTGCGGATCAGCCTGAATGGGCAACTACCACAGGTTTGGATACGCTTGATGCTGATGCTTATATCCTCTCTGTTTCTGTTAATATGTCCAATGAGGAAATCATGAATCTTGGACGTAAGCTGATGGCACAGACTGATTTTGTGGAAGATGTTCAGGTACTCAGTTATCAGAAGTATTATTATGATGCGCTCACAATAACCCTGCAATTCACTACAAAGCAAGTTTCCGAAGATGCTGTAGTGGACTTGACTGCAATGCCGGAGCTTTCACCATATTTTGAATATAGCTATTCTCCTGTTGGTAAAATTGGAATCCTGAATCCTGTTGGTGAGCAGTTCTCTGAAAAGTTTTATGCAGAAACAGCGCAGGATCCGCATAGCTACTTCACCTATGATTCCTATGAGTATCTGGCAGAGTTCGCAAAATCTATTCAGGAAAAGTATAGTGATGTATTTACCAGTGTAAACCCTGTTGTACTTTCAAAAATGGGTGCAGACGAAATTGAGTATGACATTACTAACTATGCTACTTCCGTCTGGACAGATGCCGGCGACAACAACTCCGACGGTAACGTCACCGCCGAGGACGCGGCTGGTATGCTGACCCTCGCCGCACAGATCGGCACCGGCGCGGACATCAAGGCTACCTCCGCCAACGACGTGAACTCCGACGGTACTGTCAACGCTGAGGACGCTGCCGCTGTTCTCGCCTACGCCGCCGCCAACGGCTCCGGCAACGAGGTGAGCTGGGTGGATATCCTCCGCAGATAACCTGCATTGACCTCCTTTTTGATTTGTGAAATTAAAGGTATTCCCCCCCCCGGACGATCGTTCGGGGGGGATTTTCAATTGTGAACAAATTGTAAAATTTCAAAAAGTTACAAAAAGTTGTACCAAAACGTACAACTTTTTCCGTTTTTGACCCCTTTAGTGAAAGGAGGTAACGCATGGCACGAAAAAAGAAGGGCGCGGAGCTGGTGCTGGATGGTCTGCGGGAGCTGGCGTTCGGGGAGGTCAATGACGCGGTGCGGCTTGCCTTTTCCGACGAAATGCCGTCACCCGAAACCCTCGCCGGCATGAAGCTGTTCAATGTGTCCGAGATCAAGCGCGTGAAGGGCGGCGGCGTGGAAATCAAGTTCTTCGACCGCATCAAGGCACTCGAAAAGCTGTATGAATTTTCCCACGCGGGCGACAGCGGCGCGGCGGCGGCAAGCCTGCTGGAAGCCCTGGCGGGGGCGGATGACAATGCGGTTTAAGAGGTTTTCCCCGAAACAGCGGCTTGCCCTGCGGTGGTGGGCAATGCCGGAGTACCGGGGCATGGATGCGGTGATCTGTGACGGGGCGGTGCGCAGCGGGAAAACGCTGTGTTTGTCGCTGGGCTTTGTCTGCTGGGCGATGGCACGTTTCGACCGGGGGACATTTGCCGTATGCGGCAAGACCATCACGTCACTGGAGCGCAATCTGGTGCGGCCGCTTCTGCAGGTGCTGGAGGATGCGGGCTTTGTGTGCATTGCCTGCCTGAGCCGGCATTATGTGGATGTATCAGCACTGGGGAGGACGAACCGGTTCTATCTGTTCGGCGGCAAGGATGAGGGCTCGGCTTCGCTGATCCAGGGCATGACGCTCTGCGGCGTGCTGTTCGATGAAGCGGCACTGATGCCGCGTTCCTTCGTGGAGCAGGCACTCGCACGGTGTTCCGTGGCGGGTGCAAAGCTCTGGTTCAACTGCAATCCGGAGCATCCGTACCACTGGTTCTACCGCGAATGGATCCGCAAATGCGAGGAAAAGCGGGTGCTGTATCTGCATTTCACAATGGATGACAACCCCTCCCTCTCCGAACGCGTGAAGGCGCGCTACCGGCGTATGTACGGCGGTGTGTTCTATGACCGGTTCGTGCTGGGAAAATGGACGGTGAGCGAGGGGCTGGTCTATCCGATGTTCCACAGAGAACGGCATGTGGTGCAGGATGTGCCGGAATGCGGGAGATATGTCATTTCGTGCGATTACGGCACGGTGAATCCGACCTCCATGGGATTGTGGGGGGAATCGGACGGCGTGTGGTACCGGCTGCGGGAGTATTACTATGACGCAAGGCGTGAGGGACTGCCCCGGACGGATGAGGAGCATTATACGGGACTGGAGGCACTGGCGGGAAGTCTGCCCATTGACTGTGTGGTGGTCGATCCTTCGGCGGCGAGCTTCATTGCGTGCATTGCAAGGCATGGTCGGTTCCGGGTGCTTCGCGCGAGGAATGATGTGCTTTCGGGCATCCGGCTTGTGAGCGATGCCCTGCAGGGGGACAGCCTGCGCATTCATGCGGGGTGTGCGGACATCCTGCGGGAGTTTTCGCAGTACTGCTGGAATGCGTCTGCGGCGGGGGATGTGCCGAAGAAGGAGCATGACCATGCGATGGATGACATGCGGTATTTTGTGAGTACGATTCTCAGCGGCGGGGAACGGGAGTTCACAGCAATGAGTTTAGCGAGGTGATGGAATGGGATTCAAACGAAAAAAGCCGAAGGCGGACACACAGCCGGTGCTTGTACAGAGTACGCAGGGCTATGCGGCGCAGCAGGATTATCCGGTGCAGCTGTATGCCTTTGAGCTGTTTGAGAAGGTACGGCGCACAGTGCCGCTGGTGGATGCGGCGATCTCGAAGCTCGTGCGCCTGATCGGGCATTTTCATGTGGAGTGCGCGGATGTCTCCATGCAGGCGCGGCTTGACCGCTTTCTGCGGGAGGTGCCGGTGGGTCTGACGGGGCAGTCGGTGTACAGCTTCATTGACAGCTATCTGGACAGCCTGCTGGTCTGCGGCAATGCGGTGGGGGAAATCATTCTCGACAGCGACGGGCAGTACGTGGCAGGGCTTTGGAACGGCAGGGTGCGGGATGTGGCAGTGCGGTCGGGGGCGAATCCGATGGAACGGCAGTATTTTCTGCGGCGCGGCGAGACGGAGGTGCTTCTCCCCCATCCGGAGCGCATTCTGTTCACGGCACTGCGTCCGCCGGACGGCGGGGGCTATGGCGTGTCGCTTCTGCAAGGGGTGCCGGTATTTGCGGAGCTGCTTCTGCGGGTGTATGAATGTATCGGGCAGAATTTCGACCGTGCGGGAAATGTGCGGTACGCGGTGACATACCGACCGGGGAATGATCCGGCGGATGTGGCATATGCCGGCGAACGCGCCCGCCAGATCGCAAAGGAATGGTCGGATGGAATGCGTGCGGCAAAATGCGGCGAGGTACGGGATTTTGTGGCGGTCGGGGATGTGGATATCAAAGTGATCGGCGCGGAGGGCGGTATGCCGGATACGGAAATACCGGTGCGGCAGCTGCTGGAGCAGATTCTGTCGAAGCTCTCCATTCCACCGTTTCTGCTCGGTCTGAACTGGTCATCTACGGAGCGCATGTCCGCACAGCAGGCAGATATTCTGACCTCGGAGCTGGAATATTACAGGCGGCTGCTTGAGCCCGTCATCTGCCGGATCGCGCGGACATTCCTGGAGCTGGAGGGCTGTTATGCGGAGCTATCGGTCGTCTGGGATAATATCACCCTCCAGGATGAAACGGAGCTTGCCCTGGCAAGGCTTCACAATGCACAGGCGGCGGAGATCGAACAGGCATTGTAGTGGGGGACGCTGTCCCCCACACCCCCTGCCAAAGGGAT
>JAZNKY010000098.1:0-1766 GCA_045578805.1 Oscillospiraceae bacterium | reverse complement strand
AATGAATCGCAAATTCTGAAAGAATTTCAAGATTTGCTATTGACGTCTGAGACTGAATATGATACAATACGGCTTGGAGAGGTATATCCATTTGAGGATATAAGAATAGGCTTCCTATCATGATGATTGGAAGCTTTCTTTATCCGCAGAAAATAGCAAACAGGAAATGTATAAAAGCATTGGATAATGGAAAGGATGTGCAATCGGGTGGATGCAGTACAGATGAGGGACCTGATGGAACACTATAGCAAGCTCAAAGGCGGACTGGAGGCCTGCAAAGGAAACATCCGTCGGATGAAGAGCAGCACCTTCGATGAATACATCGAAGAGAAGACGCACCGGAGCACTCTGGGAGAGAGCCGGCTGAGCATTGGCAAGTCCTCGAACCCTACGGAGATGCTTGGCATGTATGGCCGTCAGCAATTTGAGCAGAAACGGGACTTTGAACTCCGCTGTGAACAGCGCAGGATGGCGGGGACGCAGGCGCTGCTCTGGCAGCTGAACAGCCTGATTGATAAGCTCGATGCGAAGGAGCGCGAGATCATCATCAGGCGCTATGTAGACGGCATGCGTGTGGAGGATGCCTATAAATCACTGAGCATTTCCCGCGCAACGGCGTTCAGAAGACTCGAGGCGGGGCTTATGCACATGGCGGATCTGTACAGGGAACTGTATGAGCAGGCCGCATGAAGAAGGAACAGGTGATGAGAATGAATGCGAAGGAATTCATGGCGGAGCTGTATAAGGGTGTGCCGCCGGACAAGGTGACATACATATTCACGCTGCCTGACCATGCGACTTATCCTTATACAATCGGTCAGATGGATCGGATGCTGGATAAGGCCATGGTCGTCAACGAATCGAAGGATGTGTATTTCGGTCTGCATCTGATGGATGAACCGCCGTTTCTGGGAGGACGCGCTAGTGCAGATGAAATCAGCGGCGTTTCATTTATCCATGGAGAGTATGACATCAAGGGGCCGGCACATAAGGAAGAGAAACTTCCTGAGATACTGGAGGAATTGCTTTCCTTTCTGCATGGACTGGAATGTCCGCCGAGCATCATCGTTCACAGCGGTAATGGCCTGCATACCTACTGGCTTTTGCAGGAATACACTGTGGTCGACGATGAAAATCGTGAATGGATAAAGAGAATCATGAAAGGCCATGAAATGCACACGCAGAAGCTGGGCAGGGAGCATGGCTGGAAGTTCGATTCTGTGGCCGATCTTGCGAGAGTGCTGCGCATTCCGGGAACGGTGAACCGTAAGAATGATTCTCCCAAGAAGGTGGAAATCATTGAGGCAAATCTAACACGGTATCCATTGTCAGCGTTTGAAAAATACGCTGATGAGACCGTCGCATACACCGGTGAGAGGATCCCTTTTGTCCCGGATCCGGATCGCATTGGGCCTGCCCAGCGGATCATTAAAGGCTGTGCGTTTATCAGACACTGTCAGGATGATTCTGCGAATCTGCCCGAGCCGGAATGGTATGCCATGATCACGAACGTGGCGCCGGCATCTGATGGCATAGAAGCTGTGCATGAACTGAGCGCGGCATATGGCGATTACAGCGAGGGCGAAACGGGTTACAAGATCAAGCATGCCTTGGCGCAGAATAAGCCGCACACCTGTCGGCATATCCGGGAATGCTTGGGCTTTGAATGTCCTGCCGGCGGCTGCGGCGTCAAAGCGCCGGTGGTCTTTGCGCAGTATACGCTGGAAGAGCGGGCGGAGCAGCTGCTGGAAAATGAATTGACGGCG
>JAZNKY010000097.1:0-2024 GCA_045578805.1 Oscillospiraceae bacterium | reverse complement strand
GCGTGGAAACACGGTCGCAGCGATTGATGAGGTCTATCTTTTTCTCGGAAATCTGACCGCCATTGAGTACATCCGAAACGGCATGAAGCGTGTCAGAAAGAAGGATTCTTCGTTCATTTTGGCGAGTCAGAATGTCGAGGACTTCCTCTTGCCGGACATCCGTGAATTTACAAAACCGTTGTTCAGCATCCCGACGCACCAGTTTTTCTTTAACGCCGGAAAGATCAGCGGGGCGGACTACATGGACGCTTTGCAGGTCGAGGAGGCGGAGTATTCGCTTGTGAAATCGGCGACTCGTGGCACTTGTCTGTACCGCTGCGGCGGCGAAAGATATTTCTTACAGGTGATCGCTCCGCCGCACAAGGAAGTGCTGTTCGGCACTGGGGGAGGTCGATGATATGCCAGCAATTGTTGCCGCCGCCCTCAAAAAAATCGCCCTCCTGCTTGCCATGGACAAACGTACTTGGAAGGCAGTTTTCTGGATTGTTGGCATCATTCTGGTGCTGCTTTTCCTGCCGGTGATTGTGATTCTCGCCCTCACGCAGCAGCCGGAGCAGAGCCAGATCCAGCCTGATATTTCGTCCTATCTGACTGGACTTTCGCCGGAAAAGATGAAGAATATGCAGGATTTCCAGAACGCAGGTGTGCAGATTGCAGAAGCAATGGCGGCGGTCGGGATGCGGAAGGATACGATCAAGGCACAGCTGATTTACATTTCTGCCTTTGAAACTGTGGAGGAAATCGACTTTCAGGAGTATGCAAATCTGTTCGCCGCTGCCCCCGATGATGCTGTGCTGATTGAGAGTGTCAACGAGAAATATGGCAGCAATATTCTGCTGGAGGACTTCCGCCGCAGCTATATCTGGGTGCTGAATGTGACGATGAACGAGTATATGTTCAGCAATCCGGCGACAAAAAATGCCGCTGATCTTGCGGCATGGGCGGAGAATGCGTATGCGTCCGGCTGGGCATATTCGGCAGGCAGCGGCGGTCAGATGCACGAGGAACTGCACTACCGGACAACCGATGCCGTCGGGCTTCTGCTCGGTTATTTGCAGTATGATCCGGCGGAAAAATCCTTCCGAAATGAGCCGCAGACGCTCTATTATACACCGCATGAGGGGCTGGATTCCATGCCGGATGTAGCTGGTGTTGGCGTGTTTGATGGCGAACTTTTCGCTGTGTATGTCGGCGGCGGGCAGGTCATTTTCCCCTCTGCCGATTGCGGTTTTGTGGTGAAAGAGCCGCTGGAAAATCGGGAATGGACGTGCTGGTGTGCGTTCGATGCGGTCACTTATCCGCCGGAGGTTTATGCAGCTCTGAATCCGACAACGGAGGATGTGACGGACGAAATCAATGAAGATTTGGAGGAATGATACCATGAAAAAGAGCATTACAATTGCCATTCATGAAGAAAAATTGTCAGCACTGGAGATGTACCTGCCGCAGAAAAACACAACGCTCACGGCGGAGCTTGACCGGTTTGTGGAACACAAATACAGCCGTGCCGTGCCGCAGAACGTGAGGGATTTTATTGATATGAGAACCGGTGAGAAACCCTTGAAAAAGTCCGGTAAACAGTCTAAATCCGTTCTGCCGCCGCAGGACATGCAAGAGAATTCACAGTGAGATACACCCCAGTTCGCCCCACGTTGCCCCCTGTGCGATTTTCCGGAGGACGGTCGGGAAACTATCCCCTAAATACAGTCGGGGCATTTGTGAGGGCGTTGTGGACGAGTTGGAAAAACAATGAAAAGAGGCGGATTTCTCGGAATCCGCCCTTTCTCAAATATTGCAAGTTAAAGCGGCGGGGTCGCCGCAGTCACAGCGGACGGCAAAGCCGACCGCATTTCGGGATTTTGGGGAATCTGCTTTCGGGGTCATGCGAATGCCCGAAAATGGCACTTCGGGGTCGGAATGCGAAAAATCCGCATAATTTCGGAAAAACAACAGGTGTCGGAGGTGAATTTCCATGAAAAATGAGAACAAAGTGAAGTTTCCGCTCTGGGCATATCCGCAGACGC
>JAZNKY010000096.1:0-12747 GCA_045578805.1 Oscillospiraceae bacterium | reverse complement strand
CAAGGGGCGGCAGCCTAACAGGATCCCGTCCCCTCTGCCTCACTTCGTTCAGCATCTCCCCGCCCCGCGGGGAGTCACCCCTTGGGCGGTGGAGGCGGCGCAGCCGCCTCCTATAAAAGCCCCTCCCCTCGGGGAGGGGTTGGGGCTGCTCCCCACGGGGTGGGGAGACGGCACGAAGTGACAGAGGGGACGGCACCGGTGAGGTGGGGGCAGTCTTAGGGGACTATCCTCAGAAAAAAGAATCTATATTTAATTGCCGGAGCAATACGATTTAAGGTGATAAAAATGAAACTCACACTCGAAACAAACCGCCTGATTTTAAGACCATTCAGGGAAGATGATGCAGAAGCTATGTTTACAGGCTGGGCAAGTGATCCCGAGGTAAGCAGATATGTGGGCTGGAACACTCATGAAAATATTGATGTAACCAGAGCCGTCCTCAATCAGTGGATCGAAGAATACGAAAAGCCCGAACGCCTCAATTTCGCTATTGAATTGAAAGACACACATGAGCTGATCGGTGGAATTGACGTGGTTGGATACCTGAATGGTGTCACGGGAACGCCCGTGATCGGCTATAATCTGTCGAGAAAATTCTGGAACAAGGGTTACATGACAGAAGCCTGCAAATGCCTGATTGACTACCTGTTTACAAAGGGATACTCTGAAATCAGAATTGATGCAATGCCCGAAAACACCGCTTCCATCAAAGTGATTGAAAAGTGCGGCGGCGTATTTCTGAAAACGGAAGAGGAATATTTTCCTCTGAAGGATCGGACATTTTGTGTGAACAGGTATGTTGTGAAGGCAAAGTAGTTTCTGATTTATTCTGTATGAATCCAAATAAAACAGGAGATCACAAATGAAAAAACATTCATTTTCCGTCATCATCCCCGCCCACAACGAAGAAAAATACATCACCGCATGTCTGCAAGCCGTGAAGCTTGCCCAAGCCGAAGTACCCGACAGCCGCGTGCAGATCATTGTGGTTGCCAATCGCTGCACTGACAAAACTGCCGCCATTGCGGAGCAGTTCGGCGCACAGGTGATCGACAATCAGGATAAATGCATCAGCATGATCCGCAATGCCGGCGTCAGAGCCGCAGAGGGTGATATTATCGTGACGATCGACGCTGACAGCCGCATGACAAAGGGATCTCTGAAAGAGATCGCAGAGATGCTCGATAGCGGCAAATATGTCGGCGGCGGTACACGCTCGAAATTCGATAGAATGTCCCTTGGCATTCTCTTTTCCGGTTTGTATGTCGCAGTCAATCTCATCCCCATCATGATGAAGAACAAAGCCGCTCTCTCCGGCGGCATGTTCTGGTGCTTTAAGCGTGATTTTGAGAAAATCGGCGGTTTTGATGAAAGTCTGATCAGTCTGGAGGATATGGATTTTGCCGCAAGGCTGCATAAACTCGGCGTGAGCAGGGGACAGAAATACGGCACACTGAAGAAATCCTACATTCTCACCTCCAGCCGCAAATTCGATGAATTCGGCGACTGGTATCTGATCAGAAACCGTGAACTGACCAGACGCATTTTCACCGGAAAGGACAGAGAAGCGGCAGATGGGTTTTATTATGATGTTCGCTAAGAACCTGTGTTCAGATTCAGGAATTTGAGGTGTATCAAAGGAGATAAAAATGATCAAATTACATTTTTATGATTGGGAGTGCAGTTATCTGGATATAGAAAAGGAATTAGGCATAGAGGGTGAATTAGGCGATTTTGAAGATGTAATTGATTATCTTGAACATAATGTATCCGGATTGAGTTTTGAAGCATTGGATCAGGAGTTTGACATGGAAAATAATGTGATATTATATTTTTCTGGAGAAGATGAAGATTCTTTGATCAGCCAGATCAGAACAATACTGGAAACTTTAATTTCAAACTCATCCCGAATGAAGTATACGATTACGAAGCAGAAAAACTTTGATTAAAAAGAAAGAGGAACACTATGAAAATTCTATCCGTAGACTTCGGCGATGCCCGCACAGGGCTTGCCATCTGCGACAAATCAGAATTTCTTGCATCCCCCGTCTGCGTCGTGCAGGAGCGCAATTTTGAACGCTGTGCCGATGCCGTTGCCGAAAAGGCAAAGGAACAGGGGGCGGAGCTGATCGTCGTGGGCTATCCCAAAAATATGAATAACACCATCGGCGAGCGTGCCGAAAAATGTATGAATTTTGCAAAGCTTCTGGAGGAAAAAACGGGGCTGGAAACTGTCATGTGGGATGAACGCAGCACGACTGTTTCCGCCCACAATTACCTCAATGTCACCAACACCAGAGGCAAAAAGCGCAAGGCAGTCGTGGATGCCGTTGCAGCGGTCATCATCCTCGAAAGCTACCTTGCCTATCGCAAAAACTGCATGAATAAGTAAACCGCTGCCGCTTGCACGAAGTGCAAAAGGCAGCAGATCGCCCGTGCCGGCTCGGCACCGCCGCTTAATACATAATGGACGTAATATCGTCCACCACAGATCCGGCGGCTCTCAGTGCCTGCTCTGCATGACGCTTGATGCGGTGCTTCTGTCTGTCGGATGATTTGGACAGCACATAGCACGCTGTTCCGGCAATCGCGCCGACTGCCACACCCTTGACAAGTGTACTCATTTTCATATATCATCCCTCCTTTGCAGGGTAATGTCAACCACTTTAGGAAAGTTGTGCAAAGATTGCCCACCCCTGCCCCCTCCCTCCGGGAGGGGGATCTGGGCGCGGGGGCTGCGCCCCCGCAGCCCGCCAAAGGCTAACGTCTTTTGAAACCTGTTTTTTTAAGCTGTTGACATAACCTTTTCAGGGATAGTATATGAGGAAATGCACAAAAAATCATTGGAAAATGCTGAAGATCAGCAAAAAAGGAGCATCCCATGCCACTGAATATCGTCCTCTGCGAACCGCAGATTCCCCAGAATACCGGCAATATTTCCCGCACCTGTGCGGTGACCGGCGCAAAGCTGCATCTCATTCATCCGTTCGGTTTCACGATCACGGACAAACAGCTCAAACGTGCTGGGCTTGACTACTGGGACAAGCTGGACATTACCGAATACGAAAGTCTCGACAGCTTCATGCAGCAGCATGAAAAGGATACCATCTATTTCTTTACCACGAAAGGGCACAAGCGTCACAGCGATGTGCAGTATGACCCGGAAAAGGATATTTACCTGATGTTCGGCAGGGAGGACGCAGGTCTGCCGGAGGAGCTGCTGTATGCCCATCCGGAAACCTGTGTGCGCATTCCGATGCGTCCCACGCTGCGAAGCCTGAATCTTTCCAATTCCGTTGCCATTGCTGCCTATGAAGTCCTGCGGCAGTGGGATTTTCCGGAGCTGGAAGCCAAGGGCGATCTGACAAAATACGAATGGGAGTAATTCCCAGAAGGAGAAAATTATGGAGAAGATTAAACTCATTACCGATTCTACAAGTGATATTCCGCTGCCCGCTGCGGAGGAGCTGGGCATTGATGTCCTCAGCATTATGCTGTCCGTCAACGGCGGTTCCTACGCAGAACAGCGTGATCTGTCCACGGATGAATTTTATGATCTGCTTGTGCAGTCCGATGAGCTGCCGACCACATCCCAGATCACTGCATTCACCTATGAGGAAAAGTTCAAGGAATATCTCGATGCGGGCTATACGGATGTCATCTGTGTGACCCTCAATTCCAAAGGCTCTGCGACCTACCAGAATGCATTGATGGCAAGGAATACCATCTACGAGAATTATCCGATGGCAAACGAGCAGATGCGCATTCACATTTTAGATTCCAAGTGCTACACCGCCCTTTACGGCTACCCGGTCAAGCAGGCGGCAAAAATGGCAGCGCGCGGCATTTCCGCAGCGGAGATCGTTGCCTATCTGGAAGACTGGTTTGCAAAGGCAACCGTTTATGTCATCCCCCATACCCTGAAGTATGCGAAGAAATCCGGCAGAGTTTCCGCTGCGGCAGCCTTTGCCGGCGATCTTCTGGGCTTAAAGCCCCTGATCCAGTTCGTGGACGGTGACAACAAGGTTCTCGAAAAGATCCGCGGTGAAAAGAAGATCGTTCCCACGCTTGTAAGCAGAGCCGAAAATATGATCAAGAGCGCGCCCTATGTCATCCTGCGCGGTTCCAACAGTGAGCTTCCGGAGGAACTCGCCGCCGCCCTGACCGAAAAGCTCGGCTATCCGCCGGAGGAGATCGTCAAGATCGGTGCAGCCGTATCCATCAATATCGGACCTGAGATCACCGCGGTCCTGATGCTTGAAGATAGATAGTATTTCTTTCCGAGTAGAGTCCGCTTTGCAGGGGGACGCTGTCCCCCTGGGCTTACAGCCCCGTCCCTTTTGTCTTTACAGACATTTCCCCACCCCGTGGGGAATCACCCCTGCCAAAGGGATGTCATCCCTTTGGAATCCCAAATCGTTTTGTATTGCCCCCATATGGGGGCAATACAAAACGTTAAGACTGCAAGAAATGCATTCTTTTGCAGGAATGCAGAGAAACAGCATCCTGCAAAATGACCATACCGGGAGGAAACACTATGCATCATCAAATCATCATCATCGGCGGAGGAGCATCCGGACTGGCGGCAGCTGTGACGGCAGCTTCCTATGGTCTGGAGAAGATTTTGATACTCGAACGTCTGTCGAGGGTCGGCAAAAAGATCCTCGCCACCGGAAACGGCAGATGCAATCTGAGCCATACGCCGGTTTCGGCAGAGGACTATTCAGGCAGTGTTTCCGTCCATGAAATCTTACAGTCATTCGGAGATGCGCAGGATTTTTTCGCATCCATCGGTCTGCACTGCCGCACGGATTCCGCCGGGCGCATCTACCCCTATAGTATGCACGCCGCCTCCGTGCTGGATGCACTCCGTCTGGCATGTCAGCAGTACGGCGTGGAGGAGATCTGTGATGCACAGGTGACAGAACTCCGCCCGCAGAAGGGTGGCTGGCTCGTGCGCACAGCCGATGCGGCATACACCGCAGATCATGTGATTTTTGCAGCCGGCGGTCACGCCGCACCCCAGCTCGGCACGGACGGCAGCGCATGGGAGCTTCTCAAAACGCTGCATATTTCGCTTGTATCCCCCCGCCCCGTCCTCTGTCCGCTGCTTTCCGATGCGCGCACCCTGCGCCCGCTGAAGGGTCTGCGTGTCCGTGCAAATGCCATGCTCATGGAGGGGGACAATTGCCTCTATGCGGAAAACGGCGAGGTGCAGTTCACCGAGAAAACGATCTCCGGCATCTGCATTTTCAATATGGCATCCCATATCAAAACCGAAAAACTGTCCGATTATCGGATCATTCTCGATCTTCTGCCCGAACAGGAAATGGAAACGACCCTTTCCCAGCTGTTCAGTTTTCAGGCGGTCCGGAGCGATGCGAGCTGTGAAATACTGCTTTCCGGATTTTTCCAGAAACCGCTCTCACGCCTGATTTTGAAGCAGTGCCATATTTCAGCAGATACCCCATGCAGTACACTGAACGGCAGAAAATTGCGTGAGATTGCCGAAATGATGCACCATCTTCCGTTCCCCATCACGGGCGTATCCGACTGGAAACAGGCACAGGCGACTGCAGGCGGTGTCATTGGCTCTGCACTGGATGAACAGCTGCAGGTGAAGCAATATCCTCACCTCTACATCACCGGAGAAGCCGCCGATGTGCATAGTCTCTGCGGCGGCTATCATCTCCATTGGGCATGGGCAAGCGGCGTATGGGCGGCGCAGCATATTGCCGGAGGGCGATGATATGACGGAAGAAGAGAAAATTGCCCTGATAGATTCAATCGGGGAGCAGGATGAAACAGAGGAAAATCTCTTCATTTTGCGATACTTTTCCCATGATTCGGATGCCTTTGCCCGCAGTCGGTGTGCTGCGGTTCTGGTGAATTACTCCGGCGAAGAAGCTCTCCGCACACTTCTGCGCCTTGCAAATGATGAAGACGCATTTGTTCGCACCGAAGCCTATGATTCACTTGCTGTATTCCCATGCAGGGAAACGGAACTTTTCCTCCGTCACAGCATCTATCCGGAGGATGATGCACTTGCTGCAGGATACGCCATTCTCTCATGGGCGGATGTGACAGCGGCACTTCATGACGAATATGACGAGCAGATGACATTTGTTCATCAGCTTCTCAATGATGCGGAATTCTCCGGCTGCTGTGCCGAGTGCTTTTATGCCCTGTGCAGATTCGGCGAATCCGGTGCATTGGAACAGCTTCTGTCCCTGCTGGATGATCCGGATTATGTGATCCGGTGCGGTGTCTGTAATTTCTGCAAGGATCTTGCAAATACTGAAAATGCCGCCATCATCCGGAAAGCCATATCCGCCCACATCACGACCGAAACCGAACGCTCTGTTCTCAGTACAATGGAGCATCTGCTTGCCCACCTGGAAACGATTTGAAAGGAAAAAACATGATCCGTATACAGAATATCCGAATGCCGCTTGATTATACTGAAAAAGATCTGCATTCTGCAGCGGCAAAAAAACTGCATATTCCAATCAGGGAGATCATTTCCCTGCAGATCCGCCGCCGTTCCGTGGATGCAAGAAAACGGGGGAAAGTTTCATTTCTTTTTTCACTGGATATTGCGGTAAAACAGGAACAGACTATCCTGAAGAAATGCGCTGGCGATCATGATATTTCCGCTGTGCAGGATGTTCCCTATACCATCCCTGCATGTATCGCACCGGAACGCCCCGTGATCGTCGGATTCGGGCCGGCGGGCATGTTTGCGGCGTATGTCCTTGCGAAAGCAGGACTCCGCCCGATCGTCCTGGAGCGCGGTCTTGCAGTCGAAGAACGCATGGAAACCGTCCGCAAATTTCGGCAAAGCGGTATCCTCGACACCGAATGCAATATCCAGTTCGGCGAGGGCGGCGCAGGTACATTTTCGGATGGCAAGCTCCACACCGGCATCAAAGATCCACGCATCCGTTTCGTGCTGAAAACCTTTGCAGAGTGCGGCGCACCGCCGGAAATTCTCTGGCAGGCAAAGCCCCATATCGGCACGGATAAGCTCACCGAAACCGTCCGCAATCTGCGTGAAAAAATCATCGTTTACGGCGGAGAAATCCACTTTGGCGCAAAGCTGACTGGATACACTCAAAGGGACGGAAACCTCACTGCTTTGCAGTATGTACAAGATGGCAAGGAACATGAAATCCCTGCAAAGCACGCCGTTTTTGCATTGGGACACAGCGCACGGGATACGATGGAACAGCTCTATGAAAATGGTATTCCCCTGACGCAGAAGCCTTTTGCGATGGGCGTTCGCATCGAACATCTCCAGTCCGACATTGACCGGATGCTCTACGGTGCATCCGCCGGACATCCGGCACTCGGCGCAGCGGACTACAAGCTTGCAGTGCATCTCCCGAACGGCAGAAGCCTGTACACGTTCTGCATGTGCCCCGGCGGTGAAGTGGTCGCCGCCGCATCCGAAGAGGGAATGCTTGCTGTGAACGGCATGAGCTATTTTGCAAGAAACGGCAGAAATGCCAATTCTGCGCTGCTTGTGGGACTGACACCGGAGGATTTCGGCAGTGCCCACCCCCTTGCCGGAATGCACCTCCAGCGCAAGCTGGAACGTGCCGCATTCATGGCAGGCGGGGGAAATTATGCTGCACCCGTGATCCGTGTCGGGGATTTTCTGGAACATCGTGTATCCGATCATTTCGGCAAGGTCACGCCGACCTATACACCGGCGACCGAATTCGCATCCCCCGACAGCTATCTGCCGGATTTCATGTGTGAAACGCTCCGTCTTGGCATCACCGCCATGGACAGAAAGCTCCGCGGCTTTGCAGATGCGGATGCCATCCTGACCGGCGTGGAATCAAGAAGCTCATCCCCCGTGCGGATGCTGCGAGATGAAAACTATAACAGCACGGGCGTGCAGGGGATCTACCCCTGCGGCGAGGGTGCGGGCTATGCCGGCGGCATCACATCCGCCGCCGTGGACGGCATCCGCTGTGCAGAGGCTCTTATGAAAGAAACAGGAGGGAACAACTGATGCAGAATCTTACAGATATTGGCTATGTCCGGAGCATACTGGAACGGCACGGATTTCATTTTTCCAAGGCACTCGGACAGAATTTCCTGATCAATCCCAGCGTCTGCCCCCGCATTGCAGAAATGGGCAATGCCGCGCCGGGCTTCGGCGTGCTGGAGATCGGCACGGGCGTGGGAACGCTCACCGCAGAGCTTGCAAAGCGTGCGGATAAGGTCGTTGCCGTGGAACTCGACGACCGCCTGTTCCCGATCCTGGAGGAAACACTGGCGGAATTTGATAATGTCAAGGTCATCCACGGCGACGCGATGAAATACGACCTTGCAGGACTCATCGCAGAGGAATTTGCAGGACTTCACGTTGCTGTCTGCGCAAATCTCCCGTACTACATCACATCCCCCCTGATCATGCGTCTGCTGGAAGAAAAGCTCCCCATCGAAACCATTACCGTCATGGTACAGAAAGAAGCCGCACAGCGTCTCTGCGCCCCGATCGGCAGTCGTGAATCCGGCGCAGTGTCGGTTGCAGTGGCATTCTACGGACAGGCAAAGCAGCTGTTCGGGGTCTCCAGAGGAAGCTTCATGCCCGCCCCGAATGTGGATTCTGCGGTCATCCAGATCACGCTCCACAAGGAAAAGCCGTGGCAGGTAGAGGACGAAGCGACATTCTTCCGCATGGTGAAGGTCGGATTCTCCCAGCGCAGAAAGCAGCTCTCCGGTGTGCTTGCCGGCGGTCTTGGCATCCCGAAAGCACGGATGCAGGAGATCTTTGTGGAAGCGGAGATTCCGGCAAGCGCAAGAATCGAGTCGTTGAATATGGAAGAGCTGGTGCGGCTGGCGAATGTGCTGGCGGGGGAGAATTAACACTAACCTCCAAAAATATACATGGACAAAAGCGGTTTCAAAAGGCGATAGCTTTTGGCGGGTGGAGGGTGCGCAGCACCCTCCATATATAGCCCCTCCCCTCGGGGAGGGGTTGGGGTGGGGGCAGTTTTGGAGTGCTAATCCCAGAAAAAGCATCGACATTTAGAGCCTGTTCACATAAAATGAATATGCAGATTTTCGAGCATAAATTTTACGCAGGCAAGGCAAAAAATCGCAGGCATACTGACGTATGTCAAGATTTTTTAATGCAGACTGCGTGAAATTTTGCCGAAAAGATGCGTATGAGATTTTAATGTGAACAGGCTCTAATTGCTGGATTAATAAGAGTATATTGGCTCTACAAAATGAAAATAACATCCTGAATCAACGCCCCGATCCCCCTTGTATCGGGGCATTTTTTCACCCCTCCTCCGGAAATTCCGTATTGTTCAGGAAATCCCCCCTAACTTCTCTAATCCTCCCCAAACCCCCAATCCATTCCGACAAAACTCCGCCCTCCTGTCTGGTATAATATAGACAACACCTGCATACCAGACAAAGGAGGAACCAATCTATGCAGCAATTCAGACGACTTCTGACCCATGAAGCAGTGCGGCTGTCACTCGGCTTCGTGACCGCACTCGGCGGGGGATACCTGCTCTCCGCCGGGACGGTCTGCGGCATCGTGTCACCCCTGCCAGCCGCCATTGCCGGGGTCTGCCCGCCGCTTTTCAGCTTCTGCATCCTGTGCGGCACCCTGCTCGCCTACATCTCACAGAACGCCCCGCCGGATATGGCATACCTGCTCACAAGCCTCGTTGCCATCACCTGTATGCGCATCCTGTTCTATGAGGTGCGCCGCCCCCCTGTGCAGGCAGTACTGACCGTCACCGCCTGTACAGCCGCCGGCTTTGTGACCGATCTGTTTTTCGTCCAGCACGGCGGGATCCTGCCGCTGTACATCATGGAAGCACTCCTGACCGGAGCTGTTGCGCTGCTCTTTGCCGATGCCTGGAGCTCCTTTTGCAGACACGGAAAGATCCTGCTCGATGCCGGGAAGAGCTTCACCTTTGCCATGACCTATCTGCTCGGTATCACCGCCCTCTGCGGCTTGGATCTGCCCTTCTGCAATGTCGGACGTGCCTGCGGCATGGCAGTGACCCTGCTCGCGGCGAAGCAGTTCCGCCAGTGCGGCGGCACTCTTCTCGGCGCACTCACCGCCTGCGGAACTGTGCTGTGCAGTGTGCCGCTGGGAATGCCCCTGCTGTTCCTGCCCGTGACCGCGATGCTTGCCGGCTTTCTCAGCCGCATTCCCAACGCGCTCTATATACCGGTGTTCTTCATCATGCAGGCACTCAGCAGTGCCGTTCTTGACAGCAGCACGGAGCTGATCCGCATTGCCGCAGAGCTTGTGCTTGCCGGAGGCTTGTACGCACTGTGTAGCCATGTGCCGCTGTGCCGGATCCTGACCTTCGGCAGCAGCCGGCACGGCGCAGTGCGATGCACTGCCCAGCGGGAGCAGTTCCTTTCCCAGTCTATTGCCGGACTGCGTGAGGAGACCGCCGGCATCATTGGCTATCTCCGCCCCCGCAAGCCCGCCGATGCTGTACACTGCCTCCGCGGACAGCTCTGCCGGGGCTGCCGGAATGAGAGCGTCTGCTGGATCCAGCAGAAGGAGGCGACCGCCCAGGCATTCACAGAGCTTCTCCATCATCCCGCCGCTGACCCCCTGCCGGAACCCCTGACAGGCTGTATCCGGCGCAGGCGGATGCTGGCGTGCGTCTGGGAATATGGTCACCGCGCCGCCCTGGAGCAAACCGCTTCCGTCCATCTCACACAGAACCGGAACGTCATGCTGGAATACTTCCGCCTGATGGAGGAAATGGCAGCGGATGCCGCAAGACAGCGGGAGCTTCTGCTGTGTACACAGGAAACGGAAGGCTTGCAGGCGATCCTGCGGCAGTGCCGCTGTGAGTTTCAGAGCTGCTTTGTGCGCCGACTGAAAAGCGGCAGATACGCCGCGGAGATCTATGCACGTTCGGAGCTGTCCGCTGCGGAAACCATTCAGGTGCTGCTCGGCGAGCTGCTCAATGTGCAGCTGCTTACAGTGCCGCCGCAGTCCGGCGGCGGTGTACTGCGGTACTGCTTCTATGAGCAGCCGGCATTCTGTCTGGAGCATGTGATCCGCAGTGTCCATGCCCCCGGCAATACCCGCTGCGGCGATACCGCAGAAGCCTTCACAGACGCGGAGGGGGATCAGTACCTCATCCTTTCTGACGGCATGGGCAGCGGTACAGCAGCTTCCCTCGTGTCACAGATTGCTGTGCGCGCCTTTGTCCGGCTTGTGACAAGCGGTATGCCGCCCGAAACTGCCATCCGCTTTGCCAATACGATCCTTCTTTCCGAAACCAACACAGAATGCTTTGCGACCCTTGACATTCTCCGCCTCCATGCCGATACCGGTGAGCTGCAGTTTTTCAAATCCGGTGCGTCCGCGACGCTGTTTCAGCATGAACGGCAGGTGGTGCGCATTGATGCCCAGAGTTTCCCCATCGGCATCATGGCGCAGGCGGAGCCGTTCTGCAAGACTCTGTCCGCCCTGGAGAATGACCGCATCATCATGGTTTCCGATGGCATCCATGAATCCGAATATCCCTATGTAAAGGAACTGCTCCGGCATCATACATCCCTCGATGCGCTTGCAGAGCAGATCTGCAGCAAGGCGGATGTATTCCATGCCGGCAAGGCAGAGGATGACATTACCGTCATTGCCGCCGGTATCCGCAGCACCGCCGTCCGCACCCTCTCCGCCGCCCGTCAGGAACGTACAGCTGTATAGCATTTCTTCCCTCTTTTGCCAACAAAAGCAAAAGGGGGAATCTGTGCTTTAGCACAGGCAGACGCACACCGGAGGATTTCTTTTTTGTACAATTCATCTCAAAAAGTCAATAGGCAAAATAACCAAAAATAAACTACAAATATTATCACAAAATATGAAATTATAACGCATAACCGAAAAACTCTTGCAAGAATACTCTTTTTCTGATAAAATAAGTATAAAGGGAGGAGAAGCCATGAATGTAACAAAAAATGACAACCCAAATGATTTTCCGCTGTATTTATTCTACCAGGGAAAAAACAACGAAGCCTATAAATTTTTCGGTGTGCACAGCATCCGTGAGAACGATGTGTGCAGACACCGTTTTCGTGTCTGGGCACCGAAGGCAAAGAGTATTTCCGTTGTAGGTGACTTCAATGACTGGAATCGTGAAACAAATCCTATGTACTGTATTGCAGATGGCATCTGGGAGGCTGTGATCGAAGGACTCCAGCAGTTCGATGCGTACAAGTACAGCATTGAGACCGAGGACGGCAGACTTCTGATGAAATCCGACCCCTATGCAGCACATTTTGAGACCAGACCCGCAACTGCCTCCAAGATCTTTGAGAGCAGCTATGAGTGGCACGATGACGCATGGCGTGCCGCAAAGAAGGATCGGATTGTGTACAAGCGTCCGATGAATGTCTATGAGGTGCATCTGGATTCCTGGAGACATCATGAGGACGGCAATCTGCTCGACTATGTGACTTTTGCAAAGCAGCTCATCCCCTATATGCAGGAAATGTCCTATACACATGTGGAATTCATGCCGCTGACAGAATTTCCCTATGACGGCTCCTGGGGCTATCAGGTGACGGGCTATTATGCCCCCACCTCCCGTTACGGCACACCCGACCAGTTCCGTGAGATGATCGACCTGTTCCATCAGGCCGGCATCGGCGTGATCCTCGACTGGGTACCCGCTCATTTCCCGAAGGATCCCTCGGGTCTTGTGGAATTTGACGGCACCTATTGCTATGAAT
>JAZNKY010000095.1:0-60800 GCA_045578805.1 Oscillospiraceae bacterium | reverse complement strand
AGCATAAATTTTACGCAGGCAAGGCAAAAAATCGCAGGCATACTGACGTATGTCAAGATTTTTTAACGCAGACTGTGTGAAATTTTGCCGAAAAGATGCGTATGAGATTTTAATGTGAACAGGCTCTAAATACAGATACTTTATTCTTGAGACAGCACGCTGCAACTGCCCCCAATCAAGCATAAACAACTGCCGGAAGGCGTTCAAACATAGGTTAGTTTAAGTAATTTGATTAGCTAACAAAAATATGCACATCAAATCAAACGGGTTCAATCTTGCATCTCTTTTTCAAACCGAAAAAGTAATCGTAACTTAAACGAACTATAAACCAACGTTAAAATATAGTTAAATTTCACATAATTCACCATATGATACTGTAGGAATCATAGAAATTCCGTGATAACATGAAGAAATCATGACAAAGTATTGACTTTTTTATCAATGAGTGCTAAAATAAAAATACAACAAAGTAAACTAATTTTTAGTTAAACGGAGGTAATTAATAATGAAACTGAAAGCATTCTCTCTGATTTTATCCGCACTGATGATGGCAGGAACACTGACAGCCTGCGGCGGAACAGAATCCGGCACAGAGTCCAAAGCACCTGCAGCTTCTTCTTCTGCTGGCACAAATGCAGCGGAAAGCACATTTTCCTATGCAGATGCAGTCCTCGGTGAAACTGCAACGGACATCACAGCGGATCTGAAGTTCATCACACATCGTACTGACCTGATCGAGGAAAATCCTGACGGGCTTGATTTCCAGGACTACATCAAGGAATTTACTGCGATGTATCCGAACGTGACCATCACCTACGAGGGCATTACGGATTATGAGGGTGACATGACTACTCGTCTGACATCCGGCGACTGGGGTGACATCTGCGGTATTCCGACCACTGTAGAAAAGAGCGAGCTGGGTACTTACTTTGCGCCGATCGCAGATCTGGATGTACTGACCGACAAGTACGAATTTATTGACAACAAGGCATACAGCGGTGTGGTATACGGCATTCCGTCCACTGGCAATGTGCAGGGCATCGTGTACAACAAGCGCATCTGGGAAGAGGCAGGCGTGACCGAGATCCCGAAAACACCGGATGCCTTCATTGATGCACTGACAAAGATCAAGGAAAATACAGACGCGATCCCGCTGTACACCAACTATGCAGCCGGATGGACGCTGACCGCATGGGATGCCTACATCGGCGGCTGTGCAACCGGTGATGCCGGTTACAAGAACCAGAAGCTTGCTAAGGAAACCAATCCCTTCTCCAACCGCGGCGACGGTACCGGTCCGTATGCAGTGTATGATGTGCTGTATCGTTCCGTTCTGAATGATCTGACCGAGGAAGACCCGACCACTACTGACTGGGAGTCCTGCAAGCCGAAGATCAACAATGGCGAGATCGCAACAATGGTACTCGGCAGCTGGGCTGTACCGCAGATGCAGGAGGCAGGAGAAAATGCGGCTGATATCGGCTACATGCCCTTCCCGATCTCTGTGGACGGCAAGCAGTATGCATCCGCTGGCGCAGACTACTGCTACGGCATCAACATCAACAGCAGCGAGGAAGAAAAGACCGCTGCAATGCTCTACATCAAGTTCCTCACCGAAAAGTCCAACTTTGCTTATGATCAGGGCGGTATCCCGATCGTAAAGGGTGAGAAGTATCCCGATGTTCTGGAAGCCTTCGACGGCATCGAGCTGCTCGTGGATCTGCCCTCCCTCGCAGGCGAGGAGGACCTCTACTCCGATGTCAACAATGGTTCTGAGCTGTCCTTTGACTCCGACCAGACCAAGGTTGCAAGAATCGTAGAAGCGGCTGAAACCGGCAGCGAAACACTCGATGACATCGTTGCAGACTGGAATGCTGCATGGACACAGGCGCAGGAGCGTTATCTGCCTGCTGCAGAGTAATCCTGACCGGAAGCGAGTCAACAGATGAAGGCAGGACAGAACGCCGGCTCCGTTCCGGCACATGGAATCCGGCATTTCTGGAATTCCATGAAGAACCAACAGCGTGTGGTGACAGCAGTATTTTTGCTGGTTCCCGTACTTCTGCTGTTTACATTCACATATCTCCCATTTTTCAAAATGCTGGAATTCAGCCTGTACGATATGAAGTACATCGGCGACCGCGAGTTTGTCGGTCTGCGGAACTATATGGATGTTTTCCAGCGTGATGACTGCTTTGAAGCATTGATGCTGAGCCTGTATTATATGGTCGGTTCCGTCGTGCAGCTCGCGCTTGCGCTGCTGTTCGCGACGATCCTGACAGGCAGGACATGGGGCGGAAAGTTCTTCCGCGGCGCAATGTATTTCCCCTGTCTGATCGGCGGCATTGCAGTCGGATTCATTTTCAAATTCTTTTTTACCCATGGTTTCATTCTCGACACATTACTCTCCTTTGTCGGGTTTGACATCGAGTCGCTCCCGTACTGGCTGAAGGATACAAACATCAATAACTGGGTGCTTGTAGGAACTTCGATCTGGCGGTATATGGGTCAGAATATGGTTCTGTTCATTGGTGCGATCGCCAGTGTAGATACTACCCAGTACGAAGCGGCAGCGATCGACGGCGCGAACGCATGGCAGAAATTCATTCACATCACGCTGCCGTCCATCAAGACCATCGTGATCCTCAACCTGATCCTTGCTGTTTCCGGTTCACTTTCGGCATTTGAAATGCCGTATGTCATCACGGGCGGCGGATTCGGAACATCTACTTATTTTGTGCTGATGAACAATCTTGCACATACCAATCAGAAGGTCGGTCTGGCATCTGCAATGGCAGTGGTACTCCTGACGATCATCCTCCTGATCACAGGAATCCAGAAACTTGTCGAAAAACGACTGGATGATGACGAAATCTCCAGAAAACGGCGGAAAGGAGGCAGGGCATGAGCTACACCATACAGGAATCCAGAACCCGCAGGTTCTGCAGGGCTCTTGTGCCGACGCTGCTCAAATACGCACTTCTCTTATTCGGTGCGTTTGTCGCCCTGATCCCCATTATCAGCTGTGTGATCACCGCATTCAAGACGGATGCGGAATACCAGAGCACCAGCGTCATGACACTGCCGGAAAACTGGCTGTATTTCGAAAATTTTAAAACAGCCTGGGAAAAGGCGAACATGGGCATGGCTTTCCGCAATACGTTCATTGTACTGGTTTGTGTTCTCTTCGGCAGTACAATGCTTTCCGCAATGCTTGCCTATGTCCTGAACAGATTCCGGTTCATCGGCAACACGCTGATCCGCAATCTGTTCATGATCGCCTCGCTCATTCCCGGCATTGCAACACAGGTCACGGTCTATCAGATCATGAATACCCTTGGATTGATCGACTCCCTCATGGGCTACATCATCCTGATGCTCGGCACGGATGTCATTTCGATCTATATCTTCCTGCAGTTTTTTGAGAATCTTCCCAATTCCCTGGATGAAGCCGCGATCCTTGATGGATGCAATTACTTCGGCGTATTCTTCCGCATCCTCCTGCCGCTTCTTCGTCCCGCGATCATTACCAGTGCCATCCTCAAGGGTGTCGGCACCTATAATGAATATTATATGGCAAATCTCTATCTGCAGGATAAGAGCAAATATCAGGTAGTTTCCACCTCTCTCTATACCTTTACGGGACCGATGGGCAGCCAGTACCAGTACATCTGTGCCGGCGTACTTCTGACCATCATTCCCGCACTGATTATTTTCCTCTGCTGTCAGAAATATATCTACAGCGGAATTTCGAGCGGTGCTGTCAAAGAATAGCACGCTACCCACATACCCTCATGTCTCCAATTGATCTGCTCCGCATTGGCGGAGCAGATCATAGGAGACCACTTTTTATCAGAATGGAGCAATGATTATGAATACCATTAACTTATTGTGCAGCGAGCTTCCGGATATGCCCTGGCAGGATAAGCCGGCAGGATGCCTGACACCTGTTTGGAGATATACCGCAAATCCCATCATCGGCAGAAGTCCCATCAAGGGTGTGAGCCGTATTTTTAACAGTGCAGTCATGCCCTACGGTGACGGCTATGTCGGCGTGTTCCGCGGTGAACAGAACGACGGCATCCCCTTTATCTACCTCGGCAGAAGCAGCGATGCCATCCATTGGGAATTTGAAGAGGAGAAGATCCGGTTCACGGATGCTGAGGGCAAACCGTTCCAGCCGAAATACGCCTATGATCCGCGTCTCGTGGAAGTGGAGGGCGTGTATTACATCATCTGGTGTCAGGATGCCTACGGTGCAGCGATCGGCATGGCAAAAACAACGGATTTCAAGACCTTTACCAGAATTGAAAATCCCTTCCTGCCGTTCAACCGCAATGCTGTACTCTTTCCGCGCAAGGTCAATGACAAATTCCTGATGCTCTCCCGTCCGAGCGACAGCGGGCATACACCGTTCGGTGACATCTACCTGAGCGAAAGCCCGGATATGGAATACTGGGGACATCACCGCCATGTGATGGGCAGATCAGACAACTGGTGGGAGAACACTAAGATCGGCGGCGGTGCAGCACCCATTGAAACCGACCGCGGCTGGCTGCTGTTCTATCACGGGGTTACCACGACCTGCAATGGCTATGTCTACAGCATTGGTGCAGCGATCCTTGACAAGGATGAGCCGTCAAGAGTACTCCACAGATGCAGAACACACATCCTGACACCGGAGGAATGGTACGAGGAGCGCGGCTTTGTTCCGAATGTATGCTTCCCCTGTGCAGCCCTCTGCGACGGTGCAAGCGGAAGGATCGCCATTTATTACGGCTGTGCGGATTCTTATGTCGGCGTGGCATTCACGACTGTACAGGAGATCTATGAGTATATTCTGAAGAACGATGCGGCAGGTGAGGATGAACATGAGATTGGCAGAAGATAAACACAATGTGATCGTACAGGTCAGCACGCTGCGCAGGGATGCAATGCATATACTCAATGAGCAGATCATCCCGTTCTGGATGAACATGCGGGATGATGTGAACGGCGGTTTTTACGGACTTCTTGATTTTGACTTGAATCTTGATAAAAAGGCTGATAAGGGCGTGATCCTGCACAGCAGGATCCTGTATTTCTTCTCCGAAGCTGCCATGCAGTTCGGAGATCCCTGTCTGACTGCCGCCGCAGAACATGCTTACACCTTCCTGATGGAGAAGTGTATTGACCACGAATACGGCGGCGTATTCTGGTCCGTTACACATGACGGAAAGCCGGCGGATGACAGTAAGCATACCTATAATCAGGCATTTGCGATCTACGCGCTTTCCTCCTATTATGCCCTTACAGGCAACCCGAATGCCCTGCGTACAGCCAAGGAGCTGTTCCGGATCGTGGAGGAACACTGCACAGACAGCCGCGGCTACCTGGAAGCCTTTGACAGACAGTGGCAGCCGGTGCGCAATGATAAGCTTTCTGAAAACAACATCATCGCCAGCCGCACCATGAATACGCTCCTGCATGTGTTCGAGGGCTACAGCAATCTCTACAAGCAGACGCAGGATCCTGCGGTAGAGGCAGCGATGCACCGCATTCTGCATATCTACAAGACCATTGTATTCAATCCGGAAAGCCGCCGGCAGGAGGTGTTCTTTGATGAGGACTACAACACCCTCATTGATCTGCACAGCTTCGGACACGACATCGAAAGCTCCTGGCTGATCGAAGCGGGCAGCGATCTTCTGCAGAGCGCAGTCCTCCGTCAGGAGATCCGCGCCATTGACGATGTGCTTGCCGCTGAGATCTATGAAAAGGCATTTGACGGACAGGCAGTCAGCAATGAGCAGGAGAATGCCGAAGTCGATACCAATCGTATCTGGTGGGTGCAGGCAGAAGCCGTAGTCGGATTCCTGAATATGTGGCAGAAGCACAGGGATGAGATCAAATACCTTGACGCGGCTGTGAGCGTCATGAATTATATCAAGGACTATATTGTGGATGACCGCGAAAACAGCGAGTGGTTCAGTGCCGTGGATAAACAGGGCAATCCGCTGCGTACACAGAATATCGCAGACGCCTGGAAATGTCCCTATCACAACGGCAGAATGGCACTCGAAATACTGAGGAGAGCAATATGATACATCAGAAATATTATGAGCTTCTGGAGGAGCAGGAGCTTCTGATCGCAAGAAAGAATCAGAAAACCGGATTCTATAACGGTATTTTCGACCGCTGGCAGGATCCCGTTCTGACGCGCGGCCACATTCCGCTGTTCTGGAAATACGATCTGGACGCGGAAACAAATCCCTATTTTCAGGAACGTCTCGGCGTGAATGCCGTATTCAATGCCGGTGCGCTGAAGCTCGGCGATAAATATTGTCTGGTTGCGCGTGTGGAGGGAAATGACCGCAAGAGCTTTTTTGCCGTTGCTGAGAGTGAGAACGGTGTGGACGGCTTCCGCTTCTGGGATCATCCCGTGATCCTTCCGGATACAGCTCCGCAGGAGACAAATGTCTATGACATGCGTCTGACGCAGCACGAGGACGGCTGGATCTATGGCGTATTCTGTTCTGAGCGCAGTGCGGGCACAGCGGATCTTTCCGCAGCGACCGCATCCGCCGGCATCGTCCGCACAAAGGATCTGAAGACATGGGAACGTCTGCCGGATCTGGTAACGCTGAACAGTCCCCAGCAGCGCAATGTCTGCCTGCATCCGGAATTTGTGGATGGAAAGTATGCATTCTATACGCGTCCGATGGATGATTTTATTGAAACAGGCTCCGGCGGCGGGATCGGTTTTGGTCTTGCGGAGGACATCACCCATGCAGTCATCGACGAGGAACGCATGACCAGCATCCGGCGTTACCATACCATTACAGAAAGCAAGAACGGCAGCGGCGCAGTGCCGATCCGGACGGAAAAGGGCTGGCTGCACATTGCGCATGGGGTGCGCAATACTGCCGCAGGTCTGCGCTACGTCATCTATGTTTTTGTGACCGATCTTGCAAAGCCCTGGGAAGTGATCGCAGAGCCGTCCGGCTATCTGATCGCCCCGTTGGGAGGGGAGCGCGTTGGGGATGTATCGAACGTGGTATTTACCAATGGTGCGATCGCAGAAGCAAACGGGGATGTATATATCTATTATGCCTCTTCCGATACACGCCTGCATGTTGCAACCACAACGATCGGCAAGCTTCTTGACTATGCCTTTTCCACGCCTGCCGATCCGCTGCGAAGCACACTCTGTGTGCAGCAGAGAGATGCGATGATCACAAAAAATCTATCCATGCTCCGCGGCTGATCGGGGGGCAGGAGCCGGTTCCAAAAAAACAACCGTGTAAATCCATCCTAAAATTTGCCAATGCTAAAACCACAGCCAAACAGGAGAACACTGTGGGATAAAACAATGGAAAACGGCGGCAGCAATGCCGCTGTTTTTCAGTTCACCGGACTCCCCCCGGGCAGATAAACCTCGGGAGCTCAAAGGCTGATGCTAATTCCCGATCAAACTATTGAAATAGTTGGATCGGGAATTAGCGCCTGTTTACATAAAATGAATATGCAGATTTTCGAGCATAAATTTTACGTAGGCAAGGCAAAAAATCGCAGGCATACAGGCTTATATCCATTGCCTGCATACCGTTCATGCTCGAACGGCATCCTATCTCACATTCAGGCATACTGACGTATGTCAAGATTTTTTAACGCAGACTGTGTGAAATTTTGCCGAAAAGATGCGTATGAGATTTTAATGTGAACAGGCTCTAGTATCACCTTAAAAAAACCCCCAACAGATACAGAAGTACCTGTCGGGGGAGGGGGACTGTCATTAGCAGGGGAAGGAAGTAACAATATTGATGGTGTACTTGAGGATGTTTAATGCATCCGAAGAATCGGGAGATCCGCTTCTGTCTACGTCTGCATTCAGTTCGCCCTGCGCTGTGAGCTTTTCACCGCTCAGGAGGCATTTGTTCAGTGCAAGGACATCCAGAATATCCACAGAACCATCACAGTTTACATCGCCGTATTCTACCTCTGCAGGTGCTGTTGTAGTCTCGGTCGTGGTCTCTGTTGTCGGTGCAGTTGTAGGCTCGGTCGTAGTCTCCGTTGTCGGCTCTGTTGTATCTTCAGCCGGCAGATTTGCAGCTACCTGCATAACAGCTTCGTATGCGGGCTTTGCCACATAGCCCTGGCTGAACAGCAGGGGATTCTGATCCTTACGCCAGCTGATGCTGTCATTGGTGCCCCATACAGTCAGGCAGGAGATGGAATCCTTGTTGTCCACTGCCATCTGGAAAATATCCTTATACAGCTGTGCCTGTGCATTGAAATCGGTGCAGGTAATGTCCAGCTCAGTGATCTGTACATCCAGACCGGTGCTGATGAACTTTTCGAGTGCTGTCTTGTAAGTTGCTGCGCTGGGATAACCTGTATCCAGGTGGGACTGCATACCGATACCGTCGATCAGACCCTGCTCCTTGAGCTTCATTGCCATGTCATAGATGTTCTGTGTCTTTGCGGGGATGTACTCGTTGTAGTCATTGATGTAGAGCTTGCATCCTGCCGGAGCGTACTTTCTTGCATACTGGAATGCCTTGATGACAAAGCTGTCATCGCCGTAAACCTTCATCCAGCCGGAGTTGTCTGCGCCGCGCATACCGCCGCCGTCATTCAGGAACAGCTCGTTGCATACGTCATACGCATAGAGGTCAAGGTTCGGATACTGTGTTGCGATAGCTTCAAAGGTGTTCTTGATGAAGCTTTCCAGACGCTGATCCATGACTTCTGTGCTGACATAGTTGCCGTTTTCAGAGAAGTTTTCACGGAAGAACCAGTCCGGAGTCTGGCTGTACCATACGAAGGTATGGCCACGAACGCCGATGTTGTTGTCTTCGCAGAACTGCAGAGTCTGTGCTGCACGGCTCAGATCAACCTGTGTATTGACATTGTTGCCGTACTGCTGGCAAGCGGACTGATTGATGATCGCTTCGGGCTTCAGCTCGTTTTCGGGAGTGATACTGTTGAAGTGCTTCTTGATGAAGTCGCCGCCTGTGGAAAGCTCGTGAGGGCTTACAGATGTACCCAGCTTGAAGCAGGATGCAAATGCGTCCTTCAGGGAATCGGCAGTGGATACGTTGTCGTTGCTGCCCTCTGTCGGATCAGTGGTGTCTGTGCCGCCGCCCAGCTTTGTCAGCTTCACATCATCCAGATAGAAGGGAATCAGGTCGGATGCGGAAGCAGATTCTGTGTAAGCGGACTGTACATACAGGGAAATATTGCTTGCATTGGAGGGAATATCAAAGGTAGTAGAAAGCTCGGACCACTTACCGGAAGTACCCTCTGCATCAACGAGGTTCACATACTCTGTCGTACCGTCAGCGTCGTACTGTACGCCGAGCGTGAAGCCCATGCTGCTGTAGTTATTGCTCTTGAAGCCTGCGAAAGCTGAAATATCATAGCTGCCGCCTGCTGCGAGCTCATCGCCTGTAACGGTGAAGCCGTTCCAAGATTCTGTACGACCCTCTACATACAGAGACTTGCTGCCGCCGTGAGCGAAATCACTTGTCAGACCGTAGGAAACATCGCCACGACCGGTCCAGTCTGTGCCGCTGCCCTCGAAGTCATCGGAGATGCCGCTGCCGCCGCCGCTGGGTGCTGTGTAGTTTACCTCATCCTCAGGAGTGGAAGGCTCAGTCGTCGGAGGAACATAATCTTCGCCTGCCTGACTCTTATCTGTGTAAACATTGAGCTTTGTGATGTCTGCAACACCGCTGCTCTGCCAGCCCTCTGCGTTCAGGGCAACCTCGTACAGATTGCCGATGCCCCAGCCCTGATCAGCCCATGCCTGGAAGTGATCGGATACGGTGATGTGTCCGGAAGTTCTCTTGTCCTGACGAACACTGAAATACTGCTTGAATGTTTCGGTAGTGCCGTTGATGGTCGGACCTGTGTGATCCATCTGGAAGATCTTGTACTGTGCGCCGTCGATGGTTACCATTGTACCGGTCGCATCCGGAACCCAGTCCACCCAGTCCTCGATGATGTAATACTCAACGAGCGGTACGTTTGACAAGCCCTTGTTCTGGAACCAGCCGTACACGCACAGACGGGAGTTGCCGCTTGCGCTGCCTGTCTGACGATAATCTGCCTCATAGTCCAGACCGATGTACTCATAATCGGTAGCCTTCTTAGTCGAACCGAAGTCCAGACCACGACGGGCGAGGAAGTTACCGGAGGGAACGCTTGCGCTCCATTCAGCCTTGAAGGTTGCACCCTGTCCGAGTGTCATTGTGCCGTTGCCGCCTGTTGTGTCGATCCAGATTTCATAGCTGAAGTTGTCGCTCACGCCCTTGTGCTGGTTTGTGCCGTTGCCAACGCTGTACACATCGCCTGCTGCTGCAAAGGAAGTGAATGCGGACTGCGGAAGCATCGCAGTACCCATTACCAGTGCCAGAACTGCGCCCAGCACTCTGCGCTTACGCATTTTTGTTTTCATAATACCTGCCGCCTTTCGAAATAATTTTTTTGCTGCCATAAGCAGCTGTTCAATTGAATCTACTGCATATCGTCCGTGGGTTTCCCCTTGTTGTGATTTCATTATAGCATAAAATCCTTGAAACTTTCTTGAACAAATGAGAGTTTTTTTAAAGTTTTATTTCTAAAGTTTGAACATCCGAAAAGTGCAACAAAACACATTGCAATTTCGTTAGAAATATAGTATAATGAATAAAGAAATCTATTATGTGACATGAAAGGAGAACAAACGATGCGGATTCTTGTTGTAGAGGATGATAAATCCTTATCCATGGTACTCTGTGAGCTGCTCCGTCAGGAGGGCTATCGGACGGATACGGCATTTGCTGGTGATACAGGACTTGACTGCGCGCTTTCCGGTATTTATGATGTGATCGTGCTTGATGTCATGCTTCCGAAAATGGACGGCTTTACAGTACTGCGCAATCTGCGGCAGGAGGGAATCAGGACACCCGTTCTGATGCTCACTGCAAGAGCACAGATCGAAGATAAGGTCGCAGGTCTTGACGGCGGTGCGGATGATTATATTACAAAGCCGTTCAACACAACGGAGCTTCTTGCACGCATCCGGGCATTGTCCCGCCGGAGCAGTACGGAATTTGTCGATTCCTCTATATGCTGCGGAGATATCGTATTACATAAGGACAGCCATGAGGTGCAGTGCGGCAGCAGGAGCATCAAGCTGACCAGCAAGGAAGCGGATATTCTGGAAATGTTCACAAGAAGCCACGGCAGAGTGGTATCCAAGGACATGCTGACGTTAAAGATCTGGGGATACGATTCCGAGATTGAGTACAATTCCACGGAGGTCTATATTTCCTTCCTGCGCAAAAAGCTGAAATCCATCGGCTCACAGATCAAGATCAAGGCTGTTCGTGGCGTAGGCTATCTTCTGGAGGAGCATCATGCAGAAAGCAATTAAACGCCTGCGCCGGAACATCATACTGCTTTCCTTTGCGACTGCCTGCGCCATTATTCTCATCATGCTCGTGATCCTCAATGGCCTGATGCGTAGTTCTTATAACCATCAGATTGATGCGGCGGCAGAACTGATCTCACAGTCCGCTGTACGCAAGGCAAAGGATGTCCAGTCGGAAACGATGGTCCTGTCATCACTGGAACGGGATGGGGCGGGCGATTATGTGGTGCTGCGCAATCCTATGGATGTGGAAAGTCTGACCATCCGCGGTACGATCTCGTGCAGTAATCCGGCTGCCAACTGGTACAGTGCCGGAGGCGGTATTGTGGTGAAGGCGTATACCGCAGACGGTACTGATACTTATTATTATCAGGAATATTCCTTTAATAACAATGTCAGTGAGATCACCATTGATTTTCCGACACCGGAACGGTTTCATTCAGCAGGACACACGATCCCCTTTGCGGATACGGAAATAGCACAGGATGTATTCATGATCTCGCAAAAATGGTGGGCATCCTCCAGTGAAAAGGATGACAGCGCAGACAAAACCGTATCCCTTACCCTTGAAACGATCACACTGAATTACAAAGAAAACACGCCGCTTTCCAGCTACACAGGCGGATTGATCTCACGCAGCTTCGATGAGATCTTTGACGGTGCAGTTCCGGAAACGGTCAGCAGTCAGCGAAGCTTTTTTCTTGTGACGAACCACGACGGCACACTGCTGGAAATCAACAGCGGCAATCTGCCGGAGATGATTCCGGAAGCCGACGCTTACGAAATCGCCGCCCATACCGGCGGAGACCTGCTCTATGGGAACACGAAATATCAATACAGGCATTTCACAGAAGAGGATATGGAGATCCTTGTGTTTGTCAGCAGTGCGGAACGGCAGGAATCCCTGAACCGCCTCGCTCTGTATTCTGCCTGTATCGGCATTGCAGCGGCGATGCTTTTGTTTGTCATGATCTATTTCGCATCCGGGAAGATCGTCCGGCATGTATCTGTCAGCTATGAAAAGCAGAATCAGTTCATTGCGAATGCAAGCCATGAGCTGAAAACGCCGATCACCGTCATTTCTGCGACAGCGGACATTCTGCTCCGCCGCCAGCAGGATGACCAGTGGCTGCATACGATCAAAGGGCAGACGGAAAAGATGCAGCGTCTTTTGCAGGAGATGCTGCAGCTGACGCGCATGAATACGGCGATCGAACAGCCGCAGAATTTCAGCAGATTTGATCTTTGCGAGATTGCCGAGAAGGTAACGCTCTATTTTGAAGCAAGATTTTACGAAGTGCAGAAGGTACTGGTTTCCGATTTTCCGGAACGGCTGATGTTTTACGGGGATGAAAGCCGGATCGAAGAGCTGATCAACATTCTTCTGGATAATGCGGTGAAATATTCAGACGACCGTGCCATCGTCCGTCTGAAGCTTTCTGCCAATAAAAACACAGTTGTTCTGACCTGTACAAACCCCTGCCGCGATTTTGACGAGGCGCACGCTTCGCATCTGTTTGAACGTTTTTACCGCAGTGACAGCGCGTATTCCGATGAAACCGAGGGGTTTGGTCTTGGTCTTTCCATCGCGCAGCTGATCGCTGTCCAGCACAACGGCAGCATTTCTGTTTCCTATAAGAATGGGGAAGCTGCATTTCAGGTTGTTTTGCCGGTTAAGTTATGATATTACTTTATTTTGAAATGAGAATAGAATAAAATCCTCCTCTGTAAAAACAGAGGAGGATTTTTTGGAATATGATCCGATTCAATTTTCTGACATCATCTGCTGCTCATAGGGATTATCCAGGGACGCATCAAAATTCTCAGGGAAGTATTCTGCGGGCATGTATTCTGCATAGTCCAGATCCATGAAATAGTTGCAGAAAATGATCTCCACATAGGTGATCGTGTTTTCACGTCCCGGCGTTTCAATGGCATAGACGAAGCCCTGATAGGAATCCGCGTACATCGCCAGCAGCTCCGTCCCCTCTGCAAAGCCGGTCACGCTGTAATAACCGACATACTCCGTGGAGTCATAGGCTTGCAGGCGAGTGCATTCGGCTGCAAAGTCTGCATCATCATATTCGATCGTCAGGTAGCTCAGATACTGTGCATCCCAGGGGTTGTAGTACACCATTTTATACTCCAGCACATCGTCCGGCTCTTCAATTGCTGAAGGGAAGATCGTTTCGTCCATGCCCCATTTACTTCTGTATTCTCCCTTCGCGTTTTCGCCCATATACAGGTGGTAATTCTGCACATCCTCATCCACCTCGACGCGTGCGCTGCTGACACTGTACCATAAAAGACCCATAGCCGCTGCAAACTGAAGCAGCCAGATGCCCGCACTGATCAGGATAATTTTCCATCCGAAGCTGCGCTTCTCCTTCTTTACATATTTCTGAAAGCTCTCTGCCGGTTCTTTGGAGAACTGCACCTCCGGCGGCGGTGCGGTCATTTCCTCATAAATCGTTCTGCATTCACTGCACGCCTCAAAATGCGCCCCGATCAGCTTCCGGCTGCTTTCGCTGACCATATCCTCCGCATACAGCGGCAGGAGATCACGGATCACATCACAATCCAGTTTCATAGCTGTTCCTCCTTCACAAGCTTCTGCATCATCGTTTTGGCGCGGTGGAATGTCACGCACGCCCAATGCTCCGATTTTCCGAATATCTCACCAATCTCCCGGAATGACAGCTCCCCGAAGATCCGCAGGGTGAAGATCTCCTTGTACGGCTCGCGCAGGTCATGCAGGAGCTTATGGATCTGCAGTGCCTGCGTCCGGTCGGCAAGCATGTCCGAAAAATGCTGGCTGTCATCCGCCATTTCCCCTGTTTCCTCCAGGGGAACGGTGCGTTTCTGTTTTTTGCAGTGATCGTAGTAAAGATGCTTGGCAATGGAACAGAGCCAGACGCGCAGTTCTGCATTGCCCTGATAGGTATCTATGGATCTGAGGGCGCGGTAAAAGGTTTCCTGCGTCAGCTCCTCTGCAAGATCCTCATTACCGGAGAGACCGCGCAGAAACCGGAAGACATCCTCATAATATGACTGATACACTGCATCAAAATCGTTCATCCCCTGCACCTCCTTCTCTTATAAGACGATCTGACAGGGAAAATATCACAGCTTTTTTGAAAAAAATTTAAAAATTGACTGGGGGGGTGAGTTTATCCGCAGCACGCAGAAACAGACATCACAGCAGCACAAACCGATTCTTCTCAAATGCGATCATTCCCTCATCCCGCATTTTACAAAGCTCATTGGACATAGCACTTCTGTCCACCGAAAGAAAATCTGCAAGCTGCTGGCGGTTGAAGGGAATGGAAAATTCACTGCTGTTCTGGCGTTTGGCTTCTTCCGAAAGATAGGCGATCAGCTTTTCTCTTGTGGTGCGCCGGGACATATAGCCGAGCTTCTGTACAAGCCTCCGGTTCTTCTCGGATATGGCAAAAAACAGATTCTGCACGACCATGGAATGAAACCGGCAGGCTGCGGAACAGACGGTGATGATGCGCTTTACGTCAAAGAAGAATACTGTGCAATCCTCCACCGCCAGCACATCATTCAGGAGCGCACCGCTTTCAGGGGCGGCATATGCCTCGCCGAACATTTCACCCGCGCTAAGCATCTGCATGATACTGCGGTTGCCCCAGTAGTCATCATGCTGGACATGGAGCTTTCCCTCCGCAAGCACCAGGATGGTGTCGATGTGTTCGCCCTGACGGAAGACGTATTCCCCTTTTTGATAGGTGCGGAGCCTCGCCTGCAGACAGGAAAGCATGGCTTCGATCTCTTCCTCCCCCACGCCGGAAAAGAGCTGGGTCCTTTTTAAGATTGGAACGAATTTTTTCATACAAACTCCATTTCTGTTGTAAATACAACCGACTTATTAGTTATATTATAGTATAATGGAGATGGAAAGTCAAGGACACACATATCAATTTTCAAAAAATCGGTTTCAAATGGAGGAACGGTTATGATCAGAAAAATCATCAGAATAGACGAGGAAAAATGCAATGGATGCGGACTCTGTGCGGCTGCATGTCACGAGGGCGCGATCGAAATGATCGGCGGAAAGGCAAAGCTGACCCGTGAGGATTACTGCGACGGTCTGGGCGACTGCCTGCCGGCATGTCCCACAAATGCGATCACCTTCGAGGAGCGCGAAGCCCCTGCCTACAACGAAGCGGCAGTTCTTGCGGCAAAGCAGCAGAAAACAGGCGGAACACTCCCCTGCGGCTGCCCCGGAACGAACGCTAAGGCGATCCGGCGGGAAGCGGCAGCGGCATCATGCGCCGCACCTGTTGCAAGCCAGCTGTCACAGTGGCCTGTGCAGATCAAGCTCGTACCGATGAATGCGCCCTATTTTGACCAGGCAAATCTGCTTGTTGCAGCGGACTGCACGGCGTTTGCGTATGGTAATTTCCACAATGAATTTATCCGGAATCACATTACGCTGATCGGCTGTCCGAAGCTTGACGAGGGCGATTATGCCGATAAGCTGACGCAGATCATTGCAAACAACAATATCAGGAGCGTGACCGTTGTACGAATGGAAGTCCCCTGCTGCGGCGGGATCGAGAATGCGGTGAAACGCGCCTTGCAGACAAGCGGCAAGTGGATCCCGTGGAGAGTTGTGACGATTTCTACGGATGGGAGGATTGTGGAATAACGGGGAATGGAGAGAGGAAAGCCACCAAAAAGGCATACTCACTCAACCGATCAACTTCCTAATAAAAATGGATTGACTTTTTCTTTCAAATATGCTATACTATTACAGTTCATCGGAGGATGTTGTAAGTCGTATGTACAACGCCGGATAAGATGTCGCATAAGACTTTTGTCGGAGGGCAAGCACAGCGTATGAGGTGATGCCGGATAAGACAACTGCTTTTGCGGGTTGTCTTATTCGGCGTTTTTGGCTGCCATTTTTATTCAGGAGGTATATCACAATGAACAATTCACAAAGCTTTACAGAGGGACGTATTTTCTCACCGCTGATACGTTTTGCACTACCCGTTCTGCTGGCATTGTTTTTACAAGCGATGTACGGTGCCGTTGACCTGCTTGTTGTGGGACAGTTCGGCGGCGAACTTGCGGATGTGTATGTATCAGCTGTATCCACAGGCAGTCATATTATGCAGACGCTTACAGTAGTCATCACAGGACTTGCGATGGGGCTTACTGTTTTCGTAGGAGAAAAGATCGGTGCAAAAATGAGAGCTGAGGCAGGAAAAATTATCGGCAGCGGTATTTGTTTATTCGGTATTTTTGCTGTTCTGGTTACGGTTGCTATGCTGCTTTTGGCTTCCACATTCACTCAATTGATGCATGCCCCTCCAGAAGCTTTTGATGATACGGTATTGTATGTTGTCATCTGCTCTGCAGGAACAGTATTCATCGTTGCCTATAATCTGCTTGGAAGCATATTCAGAGGTATTGGGGACTCAAAAATGCCGCTTATTACGGTAGCGATAGCGTGCATATGCAATATTCTGGGCGACTTGCTGCTTGTTGCTGTTTTTCATATGGGTGCGGCTGGTGCTGCTGTGGCAACAATAGCTGCACAGGCGATCAGTGTATTTCTCTCGCTCATGATCATCCGCAAAAGAGAACTGCCCTTTGATTTTTCTTTGAAGAGTATCAGACCGAACGGTAATTATATTAAAAAAATTCTGAAGCTTGGTGCTCCGATTGCATTTCAGGATCTGCTGGTCACCTTTTCATTTCTTGTGATTATTGCGTTCGTGAATAACATCGGATTGATCGAATCGGCAGGCGTTGGTGTTGCGGAAAAAGTAGTAGTCTTTATTATGCTTGTTCCGTCTGCATTCATGCAGTCCATGTCGGCGTTCGTAGCACAGAATATTGGTGCAGGCAAGCTGGAGCGTGCTAAAAAAGCCTTATGGTGCGGCATTGCTTCGTCGTTGGCTGTAGGTGTCGTGATGGGATATATCACTTTCTTCCATGGTGATATGCTTGCAAATATTTTTGCAAAGGATGCAGAAATCATTCAGCCTGCCGCTGAATATCTGAAAGCCTACGCCTTTGACTGCATCCTGACTTCGTTCCTGTTCTGCTTCATCGGTTATTTCAACGGATGCGGCAATACAACTTTCGTTATGATTCAGGGTATCATCGGCGGTATCTGCGTCCGTCTGCCGCTTTCCTGGATATTTAGCGGAATCGCCCCTGTTTCCTTGTTCCGTATCGGACTTGCTACTCCGATTTCGAGCTTTGTGCAGATTGCTCTTTGTATTGGCTTCTTTATAATCATGAGCCGAAAGCGAAAGAAAGCGGCATTAACAAACTGAACAGATAAAGTAACCCCTCTGTCGGATTTGAGTGTCCGGCAGAGGGGCTTTTTGGTGTTTCGGTTTCGGTCGGGGGTGAGGGGCGTTTTTGTTATTTTATCAGTTTCTTTACTATTCCAATCGCTTTTGCGCCTTTTCCACCTGCGGGTAAAACCATCAAGGCGATACGGATTCCGGTTTCAATTAATTTCTTTCTGTTATTTTCATCTTTCAGCCAATTGCCGGCTGCTTTTAATCCAGCATCTATGACCTTCTTCGCCTCATCGGAGATATGCAGTTTATGCGGAGGTTTTGTTTCAGCTATTACTGTGACATCATAACCCTGAGAGCGAACAAAACATTCTGCATTTTCACCATAGACAACAAGTGTTACAGTTTTTAGCTTCTCACCGACAAATTCGTTGATACTGCTTTTGGCAATCTGAAATGCAAGTGTACGATCAAATCCGTTATTGCCAGAAGCCAGAAGCGGAAATGCAATTGACTCACATCCCATGACATCAGCCAACTTCAGTGCTGTAAGGTACGCAGAGCTTAATAAACCGTATTCGTCATGCTCGCCATCTTTCCATTTTGGAACTGCGGCATGGATAATATATTTGGCATCCAGATCAAATGCAGGTGTTGGTGCAGCAGATCCGGTATCACAATGTCCAATTTCTGCACAGGCTTTGGAGAGTCTTGACCTTCCTGCCGCATCGAAAATCGCTTTAGATGTACCTGCACCTTCTTTTAGCTTTTCATTTGCAGGCAATACGATCGCATCAGCAGAAACATTAACGATGTTCGCCCTAACTACTGTAAAATTCATAACGGCTCCTTTCTATGCCTTATTTGTATATTTTACACACCGACATCCAAACCCCACACAAATATGCATGTGCGTGTAAAAGCGCGTAGAACTGGGCTTTACCGTGATCTGATCCATGCACGGTATACCACTCATCCTCAAACAGTATCCAAACTCGGATTCGGGCATTACGCCTTATTTCTCGTCATCAATACCACGCACTCAACATGCCACGACACGTCCGAAATGATGTCAAATGGCGGTATTCTAGTGAAATCCGTGCTTGGAAAGGAATCAAATGTAGATTTCCGTGCGTGGGAAGAAGTCTGTTTCTCATTTCAAAGTGCAATTTCTGCACTTTGAAATGTTCAGAATTGCACATTGAGCGTTTTCTTATATCGCCGACACAGGATAATACCATACCTCACGATTATACGGTATCATTTCATCCGCCATGCAAAGTATGATTCCCGGCTGGATTTCCAATTTCAGCTTCTCCAGAACACTGAAATTCTTATCCGGTGCTTTGGGATTCTTGGACTTCTTGATTTCAATAGGATAAATTTTATCCCCCATCGTAATCAGCAGGTCGATTTCCTTCTTGTCAATGTCACGATAATAGTAAAGGTCCGGACGCTTTCCGGCATTGTAGTAACTTTTCACGATTTCAGAAACCACATAGGTTTCAAAATACGCCCCTGCCATCGCACCGTTTTCCAGTGTTTCGGCATTCGGCCATCTGCAAAGATATGCCGCAAGTCCGGTATCCATAAAGTACATCTTTGGTGTTTTGACAAGTCGATTGGTGATGTTGTTGTAGTACGGATGCAGAATGTAGATGATACCACTTCGCTCAAGAATCGTTGTCCACGCCTTGACGGTCGGAACGGAAATGTCAAGTTCCTTGGAAATTTCGCTGTAATTCAGCTCCTGTGATGTTCTTGCCGCCATGTAGACCAGAAAATCATAGAACTCGTTCAGTTTATCCACCTGTTCAAGCAAGTGAATGTCTCGTTCGAGATAGGTGTTGACGTAGTCCATATAGAAACGGTCACGTTCGATTTCTGTTGTCAGGAGTTTCGGCATCCCACCCTTGAAGATTCTGTCGAATATCTGGTGGATGTCCTTGGAGCGGTTGTCTGCCATACGCTCTTTCAGATCAGCAACGACAGGAGAAAATACAGCGGCGTTTCTGCCTTCGAGTTCAGCCGTTGAAAAGCTGGAAAGATCAAAGATCCCGACACGACCGGAAAGAGAGTCTGCCACACTTTTCATCATCGGGAATTTCTGTGAACCAGTCAGCCAATACATACCGTTGCAGTCGTCGCCGTTCAGCATCTTCTCATCCACAATTCGCTTCATTTCAAGCAGAATGGACGGCACACGCTGAAATTCATCGATCAGCAGCGGTGCACCGTAGGTTTCAAAAAAGAGTGCAGCGTCGTTTTCAGCCAGACGTCTGGCATTCTGATCGTCAAGCGTCACGTATTTTCGTTCCGGCTCCATCAGATGATGAAGCATTGTAGATTTGCCAACCTGTCTCTGTCCGCAGACCATGATGACAGGATATATTTTCGAGTTTTTTATAATTTCCTCTTCGAGAAAGCGTTTGATATACATAGCACACCTCCGAGAAATTTCAAGTCCAATTTTATTATACTCGCTTTTTTGAAAAAGTCAAGCAGTTATTCGGAAATTCTGAATAACTGCTTTTTGATGGATTTGGTTGAAGCTGTCGGAAAAACTGACAGGTTCAGTTTAATATTAGTTAGACGATTTCAATTTGCTTGTACATCCCAACATTCTATAGTATTATCACAAGCTCTTGTAGTACTCCTCTATCATTCTTGCCATCAGCCGACGGCGTTTGTAAAGAAAATCATCATAATCCGCAACTGTCATATTCACAATTTCCGGCGGGATTGCATTTTCTGCAATGTTGGCATTCAGTGATTCAATATCCATAATGTTGCCGATTTCAGCTGTTCCAGAAACAAATTGTCTCATCACGGTTGAAAAATATTCTCCCGGTGCATCATCACTGATGGCTTTGTTAACCTGTGTATCAAGATAAGTATAGTTTGCTACCTGATTGTATCTTGAACTCACCTTAACACCGTTTGCTTTGAGATATGCTTTTGGGAAAATGTGATGAACATCGCCGGATATGTTCAGAAGATCGGAAATCATCGTTCCATGCATGAACAACGAATTCTTGTTCATATTGATTTGTGCAGTAAGGAAAACGTTAAATGCAGGGCTGTTCACAGATGATGTTTCCAGATGCTGCGGCAGCGTTACTTCCCAGAATGTGTCTGGAAGGACAGAGCGTTCGATTTCGCTGAAAAATGTCAGGAATCCCTTTTCCTCAATATTACGAATATCCCGACTCATCACTGTTTCCGGTGAGCCGATGTAGCGACCTGTAAGTGTAGATAAAACAAACCACTTCTGCACATATCGCTTTACTTGGTTTTTAGGTATCGAAGAGTCATCGGAAAGCTTCAGAAAGAGATAATACGCAAAATCCAGCGTCATCATGGAATTGAGCAATTTATTCGACTTAAAACCGGCGCCTTTGATTGCAAGGATGAACTGCTCATAATGATACTCATTGATAAAAGCAAGAATGCCTTCCTTAAGTTTTTGATAGGATTCCTCAACAATTTCTTCCTTAAATTCTCTTGTGATAAAATCACGACCTGAAAGTAAGCTGACCATTTCAGACAATCTGCCTCTGCTAAAGCTGTACATAAACGCAACTCGCAACATATCACTGTAATCGGGATCATAAATGTCTTCACTGTTATTCGCCAGCCATTTGATCTTCTGGCGTAGGGTGTAGCTGCAAATTCTGCATCCTTCTGCACCTGTGAGTAGAAATCCGGTTTGACTGCAAGATGGCAGAAATAATCGACAACTTTTCGCAGTACATTGCCATCATGAACGGTATCCGCAGCCATTTTAGACATAACAAAGTCTGACTGGCTCAATGCAGTACCTTTTGAGTTAATGCGAATAAAAATCTCAGTTACTTCGTCAATGTCAAGGGTGTGATCCAGTTCAATGACACCAATCTGACGATTGGCAATTGCCTTGAGTTTTGAAAGTTCCTCGGATACTTCATCCAGATCCACACCTTCATTTAAAGTGGCATACTGATTTTCAAAAGCACGCTGCTTAAAATCAGCCTTAAAGAGAACTGAAATGTCAGGAATCCACTTTTTATCTTTCAGGTGTGATGCGTCCTGTACCTCAAAACGTTTGGTCGGATCTGTCGCTAAAGGATTAAACGCAATTCGTATTCTGTCCCTGTTGAAATCATCATCAAGAACTTCGAGTCCGGAAATCGCTGCCATCAGTGCGGTTACTCGCTGCTGCCCATCAATCAGAACGTGCTTACCACCTGCAACCATACCATCCTTCGTTTTGACATCAGGGTTCTTCCAAGTGATGATGTATCCAGTAGGATAGCCATTATACAAAGAGTCAATCAAATCACGAACCTGACTGCGTTTCCAGACAAATGGTCGCTGGATTTCCGGTATTACAAATTGACCAGCATCGATTAGACCGAGAACGGCACTGACTGAGTACTGCATTAATGTGAATTTTTCGCCGATCATTTTCTCACCTCATTTTTCTTATAATATATCCAAGTGCTGTTCAATCACGTTCATAATTTCTTCGAGCCGTTTTTCACCAATACCTTTAATGTGACCCAAGTCCTCCTGTAAAGCAGACAAATTAATCGTAGGCCTGTCCTCTAGGAGGTTATTGGCATAACAAATCAGAAAGTCCTGCAGTTCATCGCGACTCATTTTCTTGATTTTGCGATAGGTATCGCGGTCGATGGTTGGATGTTCAGACATGGCTTACTCCTTTTTCGTGGACACCTGGTGAATTTTGATTTAAGAGGTTTTCCACTGATAGCGAATTACAGTTTCTTCTGTTCCTTCATTGACAAATGAATACTCTTTCCACTCTGGGAGCAATATTTTTCCTTGAAATTCTACTTCTTGACCCGACAACAGTTGTCCTACAAGTTCATCTGGAATTGTTTTTCCGAACCGTCTATTGATGTCCATACCACACTTGCTTGAACAGTAATAACCATATCTTCCAGATTTAATTTTACTTCTACAGTGGGGGCAGAAATAAGTCTTTTGATCCACTATGTAGGAAGTGTTATTATTCATCTTGCTTTTCATACTACGAAACCACTGTAAAAACAGCTGCTGAAACGATTGGATAGAGATAGGAGAGTGTATATTCGGAAGCGGGAAAAGCATTTCATCTACTGCTGATAATGCTTCTATTTGTTCCATTTTGACAACATTCTCATTCGTGGTTGGATAGAATAGCATATAGAATTTGCACTTCAATGCTTGTTGTAATATATTAAGACTTTTATATTTTAGTCTATCCTGCTTTATATAGTTGCTAATAGATTCTGATTGTATGGTCTTAGCATATTTTTTCGATCCTTCATTGTGTTTCTTTATTTCTACAACAGCGAGCGGCGTGTATTCATTATCAAAGAGTACTATGTCAGCATCGCCAGGATATATAGCATCGCCCCTATATTCAATATCAGGCTGATGTTTGCTTAAAAAATATTCTAATGACGAGGTTGAGTATATCAAGCCTCTAGTATCCATACGTGCCTCGTCGTACTTCACCCTATATGTATGAATTAAATCAATAAGATCTTTAACCGATAAATACAGCACTGCGTTTTCGTCACCAACTTCATAACGAGCTACATTAAACAGAATAACCTTATTTTTTTCATCTTTCCATTGTTCACAAGGGATGTCGGGAATTAGAATATATGAAAGCTCTATGTTATTTGCATTGCAAAAATTCCGGGCAGCTTGAAACCCATCGAATCCATCGCATTTTATAATGGCGTTCATTATTTCCATAGCGGTGGAACCGGAACAATCATACAATGTACGTTTAACCCAGGCTATTGGCTGAAGTGTCTCATTGTCCCAATTTACAAAAAAGTCGAACGAGGTGACGTTAATCCCTTCATTTCTAAATAGAGCGTTGTTAAACCATACCATTGGATCGCCGCATATTGGGTTCGATGTAGCCAATTTAGTTCTATCATCGGACTTACAGTGAAAAGGCACTGATAATTTCATATTTTCCTCCTATTTAATTAACGATTATAGAATGAATCCAAAAATTCCGAAAGCGTTCCGTTCATCGCATATGGAAGAGAATCAGCCTGGCGGAGGTTATGTTCTGTAATACTGCAATTCTCATCAAAACCAAGAATGAAGTGCAGAGCGATCTGATAAATGATCTCCGTTGGGGCGAGTCCATATACCTGCTTTGCAAAAATATGCTGTAAGCGTTCCGCTTCATCCGGATAGGCAGCCTTGAGCCCATCGCTGTTATAGAGCCTTTTTACGATTTCAGCAATGTACAGTCCGGACTTCATATACAGGTCTGCAAATGTCTTGTCCGGATCATCGAAACAGCCGGGATTCTCTTCCTCCAGCATATTCACCATCTTCTTCACAACATCCTTTGGAGTGAAGATCTGGTTTGTTTTCTGCGGCGGGATATAATCGAAAATATCCTCCGTCTGTGTATCATCAAAATAATTCGACAATTTCTTTTTCAGCGCAAGAAATTCCTTGATGGAGTCATCGAACACCACCGGATCAAACAGCTTACCGGGATAATGCTTTTCTTCGCCGGTTTCGGAATCGTTGTAAGAACCGCCATCACGAAGGAACCGGAATTGATCAAGCGTAATGCTTGTCACCTCATAGAACACATTATCTGGAATGATCATATCAAAGGAATCCAGTGTTGTATCATCATCACCATACGCCATGAGGAAAGAAGGAATCGTTCTGGCAAATCCACGCAGATGTTCACGGACAGCCTCTTCAATCGTTTCCTTTGTACGCTCACGCTTTTTGGTTTCAACTGTCTTAACAACCTCTTCGCAAAGTGTGGGAACAGTCGTTTTCAGAACTGCCCCAACACGTTCCTTGAATGTTTCGGTTGCTTGCTGTACCAGGGCATCAAACTGTGCGTTGACCTCTTCTTCAGTCTTACCGGTTTCATGAAGATGGGTCAATGCGTCTTGGCGTTCTGCTTCAATGGTTTTCTTTTCGATTGTGAAATGACCATATTCCTGCGTTGCGATACGCTCCGCTTTCTGTTCCAGCTGCTTCTGAAGCTGCTGCTTTTCTCTGGTTTTCAGATCTGAACCGTATTCATCGCTCGTGACTGCCATTACCGGTGCAACCAGCTCTTTCTTGAAGACCTCCTGCAGATGCTTCACCTGCTGCGATTCCGGTGTGGATTCTGACAGAACCTTTGCGGTTTCCTGCTCGAGTGCGTCTGTGATCGTTCCGTAGATCTTCTCGCCGAATACATCCGTTGCTTTGCCAATTACATATTCATCGGAAAGCTCTACTTCACCATCTTCATTGACGGACAAGTCTTCACGGGTCTTGGCGGATACATCCACCAGATCTCCCTCCGGTGCATTCGGCAGAGAACGGATAATATCAATCACTTCCGCCGGAGCATTGAAGATATTCGCAATATTCTGGAACAGGAAATTCGACATGAATCCACGGCGAACTACCTCCAGAGAGCGGATCTTTCTCGGAATGGACAGCACCTTTTCTGCATCCAGTTCCACCATTTCGCCCTCTTCATCTTCACCGATGACGGGGAAGAAATTGAGCAATTCACGCACATTCTGCTTTCTGGAATCGCTGTCGCCCTTGCCGCCGGAAGTGTTACCGGAAAGATCGTTCGCAAATTCTTCGAAGATAATCAGCGTTCTTGCAGGATCAAAGTCAAACACATACGCATTCTGCTTAACACGAAGTTCACCGTTTTCCTGATACCGCCACGGATTCTGGCTGCGGAAAGCTGCCTGCATATACAGAGCTGGGCTCTTGATATTGGAGAGCATCAGCACAGCTGTCCATTCAGGAATGGTGACACCTGTGGTGAGCTGTCCGACAGAAAGCGTAATGGTCTTTTCATGATGTTCAATGGCATCACGGGCTTTATCATAGGACTTCTTGGCTTCATCCTCTTCGGAAAGTTTTCCGTCACCGGCTGCAAGTACAATTTCATAATCCTTGAAAACAGGATGGTTTTTCAGTTTCTTCGCAAGTGCCTTTGCACTTTTCACATAGTTCAGCAGCCAGAATGTATGCTTCAGCTCTGCACGCAGTTCAGGCGTGGAGAACGGGAACTTCTCCTGCGTCGTGAGTGCATCCAGAAAACGGTCAACGGATGCTTCGTATACAAATTCTCCGTTTTCCTTAACAGAAAAGAACAGATTCAGGTCAAAGGCATATTCTTCGGTTTCGCCCTCGATCTCAACACCACGCTGCAGCTCCTCACGGATGATCTCCGACATCTGGTAGGTGAACAGATTCAGCTGCGGCAGATTTTCATAGGGATTGTTCCGTTCGGGATTATTCCAGTTTGCCTTTTCTCTTTGTTCATCCGCATATGTCCAGTTATAGATCGCATCCGCCGGAAATTTATCATTGGCAAGAGCCTTGAACGGTGTGCCGGACAAATGCAGCGTGTGGTTACGCTTGATCTCATTGAATGCAATGTCTGTTTTATAGGTATCTACACCCTCGTGGGCTTCGTCAATGACCAGCAGCTCCCACTGCAGATCACGGACTTCACGGAGTTTGTCATACTGTCCGCCGAAATAGAGCGAGCCTTTCAGATCCTGCAGGCTCACAAACTCAATACAGCTTGCCCCATGCTTTCGGCTGTTGACATACTGCTCCCGTGTCATGACATAGGGCTTTCCCTTGAGTGCGGATACTTCGCTCACGAAACGAAAACCCGATTCCGTCCCCAGAAACTTGACAAAATCATCGTACCAGGAATTTGCGATCGCCGGACGATTGGTGACGATGAGGATATTGCACGCTTTCTTATCCTTGTCCTTGTTCGCTTTCAGACGTTTGCACAGATCATATGTTGCCAGTGTCTTGCCGAAACGTGGCTTTGCATTCCAGAGAAATTCACCGTTTGTGTAGCTCATGAAATAATCATAGGTCTGCGATACTGCTTCATCCTGTTCCTTGCGGAGTTCATACGCCACTGTGCCGATGGTGTCCAATACGCCCTTGCTGCGGCGGAAGTTAGTATACTGCAGGAAAGAATCATCACCGGAAATGTGAAACCATTCCGGCTGCCGCTTGTCGCCGTCCATCGGTTTCATACGTTCTACGCCCTGTTTCTGGAGATAGGCATGGAAATCACTGTCACGGAAATAGGTTTTGCCGTCCGCAAATACCGCAATATCCGACCATTCCGTGTGGTGGGGGATGTTTGCTGTCTGAAGCTGCTGGCGGATGCGGGCTTCCACGTCCTCTTGTTCGGTATAGCCGATTTTTGTCCAGCCATCATGTGCGGGGATGGTAGGCGTTGTATACGCATAACAACGTGGAATCGCCGTTTTTGTTGTCTGAATGCTGATCTTTGCCATTATTCCATCTCCTTTACATGAGTTTCGATGAAGTCGATTTCCTCCTGTGTCAGACCGTACTTCTTGTAAAGCTGGCGGTCGATTTCAGGGATGGATACACTCCAGTCGATGTCGGATTCGGAGGTGAAGTCTTGAAGAGGGACAAGTCGCCATTTATCCGCATTCATATCCTGTGTAACTTTCAACACACTTAACAAAGAACGTGCAAATTTTGATTTAATATATTTTAATGCGGATTTTGTTTCACTTTCTGTGCTAAAGGCTCCCATTCCTAAAAAGGTATGTGTAAATCCACTATTCGGCTTTAATATCTCTGGCATAGTCAACGAATCACCATAATGCCCTGACCCATCAGCTTTGGGCATAATGATTTTATATTTATCAATATGAACATCTGTAGTATCTACTAAAGTTCTTGATATGTATTTTCCCGCCCTTTTTCCGCAAATGATACCATAAACATATACATCCTCATTTTCTGATGCTGAATCGTGAAAACAATCGAAAGACAACACATTACTTGACATTCGTCTCTCGTGTCCGATATACTGTGGATATTGTAAAAATAACGCTGATGTATTAAATTTGGATGCAACAAATCCAATTGAATCCATATAACCATTTTTTACAACTTTAGAAGAAATCTTTGCAAGTATAGTGTTAACTTCTGGATAGATTGAAAATGTACCAATTGGTGATCCGTCTCTTGTGGTGTCTCGATATGTAATGGCAACTCCGCCCTTAATTTCGGTGTTTGGAAAGATTGTACTTGCATTTCCTTCATACAAAAGAACCTTTAGGTGCTTATCAGAAAGCATTTTCGAATTCCAATCCTTTGGAGTTCTTCCGGCATTAAAAAGGAATCGTGCTGGGGTAATCAATTCTACTATTCTACCGACTGCGTATGCCGCATTCATAAAGTGGTGGTATACAGGGAGTGCTGTTGTGCTTTCACCACGCCTATCTTCTTGGTATGGTGGATTCCCAATCACAAAGTCAAATTTCATTCTGGTACGCTCTCCTTTCAATTCTGAAAATGGAATTCTACGCTGTTTTTGTGCACTCCAATTGTAGATCGTGCAAGTAACAGAGATTTTTGGGTCATCGTCATCATCAAATAAGCTTAATTGAATATCTCGTTCTTTTGGCACCCCGACAGGTACAGTATCCTTAAGCCCGTCCATCTGCCAGAGATTCCACGCAATCACATTTGCAAGTTTGCCAAGCTCGCTGTCTGTCGCACTGCGTTTCCAGCGATCCTCCAGATAATCGCAGAACGTCACCAGCAGGTTGATCCTTGCAATCAGCAGATTATCGCCCTGAAACTCGTAGCCGTAGGTACTTTCGTATGCACGGGTCGCCCACTTGAGCCATTCTGCTTCGTCCGCTGCATGTTTGCTAATCCTCTGCAGTTTCCGATCAAGCATCCCGACACGTTCCGCAATCGGGAGCGGCTCGCCGGTGGTAGTATCATAGCGAGTGACAAGGAACGGGGCTTCACCGCAGGTGATTTCCAGTATCCGCAGGTCAATGTATTTCTGCCAGTCAGCGGCACTCTTTCCCTCGGCCCATACACTGTCGCAATGGTCGCACATTTTCTTCACGATCCATGTTGGCGTGAATACCTCCGCTTTTTTGCGGGTACGTTCGGACTGTTCTGCCTGTGCTTTCATCACACGAGGCTGAATGTCGAGAGAATCAAACCCCAGCAGGGCATTGACAGTGATTTGGTCGGTATCGTCACATTCGTAACTGCTGTAATTGTCTGTCGCAAATATAATGTTCTTTCCGGTGGTCTTATCCTGCAAAAGCTTCGGCAAGACGTTTTTCACCGGATAGGCGTTGATTTGAATGAGTTCTTCCAAGGAGACACCTCCTGTATTTTTTCATTTTTGGTATATCATAAATTGATAAGGCTTTGTATTTTCTCATGGACAAGTCTGTGAAGCGATCGAGTTCTTTTAGCACAGTTATTAACTCATTAGATAATGCGTTCACATATTAGAATGGCACAGCTTCATTATCAACAAGTTCCTCGAAATCAAGAATATCTTCAGCAGGCATAACCCCGCCAGTAGCAGCAGCCATATCGATAAGACGATCATAATCTGTATCTGCTTCTTCCAAAATAGGGATTTGCCCTTCTTTATAATCCTTAAATGGTACAAGTACATCCTGCTGATAGTAAGTTGTTGATCTTCCGCATATCCTGCAAAAACGTGCGTTACTTTTGTTTTTGTGTTCTGGCACATCTTCATTCCAATCGCCCAGGCAAACATTATATAGGGAAAGACCACAAATTTGACAGAATTCAGAGTCAAAATCGATCTCCTGATTTCTGCACCGTGGGCAATATTTTACACGGAAATTCTCGTCCATTGGCACACCATCATTATATATCATAAGTACCCCCCATTGATCTGTGCTTTACCGTTTATAAATTTTTATTTCTGTAGGCCTGATGACATCGTATCTGTGTATGATGTCAAGAATAAAACCTGCATTTCTTTTGATTTCCATTGCTGCACTTTCAGTGTCTGTATATATAATGACGTTATCATCGTCATCAAGAAAAGCGTAAGTGTAGAATAATGCAGCTGGAAGAGTTGCTTTGTCAGTTTGTGCATGAGAATTCACACGCATTCTGACATATTTCCAGCGATCATATGTCAACCAATCATCTGATGGAAGGATATCCCATTCCTGGATGAGCTTTAATCTTGCTTCCGTTTTTTCATACATTTCATGTATTGTCGACGGTGAACCGCAATTTGGACAATAAGAAGCATTGAAATCCAACGGTAAATGTTCCTCTGTGCATTCATTGTAAGTAGGAAATCCGCAAATGGAACAATATCTTGAGTCTTCTTCAATTTCATTATTCAAACAGTTCGGGCAAAAAAACACTCTGTCAACTTCATTTGCTGTACCTTCATTCACAGTTCTATACGGAATCCTCGGGTGGGCATAGCCCGTAACCTTTGCAAGTTTAGCCATTTCTTCTGTTTGGGAGAACGGTACACGATATTTCGGTTTAAGTTCAAGTTCTTCTCCACAATGATAACATCGAACAGCTTTTTCATCTGCTACAAAAGAATAACATGATGGACATTTTCTACAAATTTTCGCATACTTAACTTTTACAGGGAATCCATAAAACGCATGGATCTGCTTATATAGCGTTGCAAGCAGATCTGTGGTAAGAAAATGATAGAAATGTCTTAAGAGCAATTCGTCGTACTTTGTGTACATATACCCCTTCTCGTATGCTCTCTCATATTTCTTTTCCGCTGCCTTTTCAGAAACACCAAACAAAATAGAGATCTCATCAACATTCATTCTATCAAACTGTCTTACAATTGGCGTAGGCATCAGTAGTTCAGAAACAAACCAGTTCGTTTCTACTTCAAGAACACCATAAGCCTCTTTCGTCAATCCGCCTCTGTCAAGAGCAGTAACATCGAATTCATCAAGATGTCGAAGTAAAATATGACCTATTTCATGAAGAATCGACCAATTGACGCGTTCGGGCAAATATCCTGAACGATCGTCATAGACAATTAAATATAAATCGCTGTCTCTTATTTTCATAGATTTGGCGTCTGCCTTGGTTTGATGAAGGTTGAACGGGTCTTCGGCGTTCATAATATCTTTCGCCTTCGACCACGGTTGACACTCAATAAAATCAGAGAGTGCATCCAATACCTGTTCAGCCTTGATTGGAAAACTATTAATCCCCAATTCAAACAACAAGTCATATGCTTTCTTTGTTGCATAATCGAATCGTGGATTAATCGGTATTTCTTTTTTTCTTTGCATAATCTAAAAACATCTCCACTTGTCGATACAAGTCATCAAGGTCTTCATCTGCAAGATCAGAATTTCTGGAGAGGCCATCAACTATTTTCCCTACAGTTTCTTTTTGCTTTTCAGATTTTAGCCCTGGAAATACACGATCAATTGCAGGCGTGTCATCCGTGGGAATATAACCTGCAAATTTCATCAGTTCTTCCTGCGGAACCTCAAGTGCAACTGCAAGTGCAGAAAGAACCTTCAAGGAAGGCTGCTGCCTTTCGCCCGTTTCAATACGATGTACTTCAGTATGACTTATGCCTGCACGTGCGGCAAGCATATTCCGACTCAATTCCAAAGCCTTTCTTCTGTTTTGAATAAACTCGCCCAATGTCATGAAAATCACCTCATAAAAGTTTTCTGGTTTCTATTTGCGTATATTATACCACATTTTGAACCGAAAAGCAATACCTTTCAAGATTTTTTTGAAAAAAGTTTCAAACGCTATTGACACGAACGAAGAAAAGGTGTATAATTATGTCTAAGATGAACTGATAGGTTCAATCGTTTGGGCGGCATAAAGCCATATAATTTTTGCTGTGTATTGAACCTATCGGTTGTATTCAAAACATTTTCATAACCAGAGGTGAAGTGTATGCAGATTGAAATTCGAACTCCAAAGGGAAAGAAACTTTTTGAGTGGAGTCCCGAAACGAACACTATTACAATTGTATTTAGAAAACAATGCTACTGTGTTGAACTTAATGGTAACGCACAGATTTACAAGGTGACAGAACAGAAGAAATAAATCCCGAGAGTTGCAAGACAGCCAGATGGATACTGTGATTTTTCAGTATCCACCTGGCTTTTCTTATTTTCCTCGTAGTCTACATATAGAAGCCCACCGTTTTTACACAAACACAAATGTTATAAATTGTGTAAGGTAACCCCTGCGACAGGCAGTTACAAATAAATCATTTTTGAGCCGGAACGAAGTACAAGTTCAGGGCGCAAGGATATTTCAAACAGGACTGATCAGCAATGCTGATAGTTCGGTTTCGAGATACCCTTCCCTTGCTGTACCCATTTTTCGGTAACACAGGAGTCGGTATCTCACCGGCTCCTGTTTTTTTATGTCCTTTTGCCCCTATTGCGTCCGGCAGAAAGGACAAGTTATGAAAATCAGAAAGACAAGCAGTAAGCAGAGAACGACCTACACCTACATTGACGCAGAGGGCAACAGAACCGTACTGCGCCCCGGAGAGAACGGTGTGACGGAAGTACACATCAAGATGCTTCATGCAGCGGATGATGCAGAGGTGTACAACAACCTCAAAAATGCACATCCGGCCCCGACCAAAGAGGAAAAGCAGCAGCGTGCTGAATGGGAAAGATTGCATCCTGGTGAAAAGGCTCCTGCAAACTGGAATCTGTCACTTGACGCTTCTCTCACCGACGAAGCGGACAGTGCAACGCTTGGCGACATGATTGCAGAACCTAAAAAATCCGAAACCCCCATGGTTGAACTGCTTCGTGAAGCCGCTGAAACCTTTACAGAACGCCAAAAACAGGTCTATCAGCTGCACCTACTGGATGGCTTTTCGGTAAAGGAAACCGCCGAAATTCTGGGAATTTCCTCACCCGCCGTCACCAAGCACAAGCAGAAAATCATCGAAATCATAAAAAAATTTTTTGAGGGGGTTAATTCTTAAGGCATTTCCGTTGCCTGTAGGGTAGGAGGTGAGAACATGAGACACAGAATCAAAATCAAGGTCGAGGAACAGCAGGTGCTTGCAGGTCGCAGTATGACGCTCCCGAAAAGATTGCTCCGCTTTCTGTTCGGAGACTTTTGCGAAATCCTTGTTCTGACGCCCGGCAAGAGTGTGCAGAATGTGGAAATTCAGGAAATGAAAGGAGAATGAACATGGACCCTATGATGAAAGTCATCAATGCACTGTCAGAATTGATTATGGCACTGCAAGAACTGAAACAACAGACCACTAACGGCTACATCGACACTTTCGAGGAAATCTACAACCCCGAAAAGGATGAACCGAAAGAAGCACCGCCCACAGAACCGCCGCCCCACAAAACAAAGGTAGTCACCTTCGTGGAGCTTCGCAGCAGGCTTGCTGAAATATCTCGTTCAGGTCACACAGCTGAAATCAAGGGGCTGCTCCAGAAGTTCGGTGCGGAGAAGCTCTCCGATGTAGCGGAAGCCGACTATGCCGCACTTCTCACAGAAGCGGAGGGATTGTAATGGCTCACGCACTTCTTGCTCCGTCATCCAGTGATCGCTGGATTTCGTGCCCACCCTCGGCGATGAAGAATGCCGCCGCAGCGGATACATCCAGCAGTTATGCACAGCAAGGGACGGACGCACACACTCTCTGTGAATACAAGGTGCTTAAGGCACTCGGTCACCGTGTCCGTGATCCCACTCCCGATCTTGCCTACTTCGATGAAGAAATGGCAGAACACACTGATGCCTACTGCGAATTCATCATGGAGCAGGTGCAGGCAGCAAAGCAGACCTGTGCCGATCCGCTTGTCCTCGTGGAACAGCGGCTTGACTTCTCCCGATGGGTACAGGACAGCTTCGGCACAGCGGACTGTATCATCGTTGCGGATGGTATTCTCACTGTGGTGGATTTCAAGTATGGGTTGGGTGTACTCGTGGAAGCTGAGGGCAATCCGCAGATGAGAATGTACGCACTCGGTGCATTGCACCTGTTTGAAGCCCTCTACGACATCCATACCATCCGTACCATCATCTTTCAGCCACGCCGTGACAATGTAAGTATCGCTGAGATTTCGAAAAATGACCTGCTCACATGGGCAGAGGAGGTCCTCATTCCGGCGGCTGAACTTGCGGCAAAGGGTGAAGGTGAATACAAGGCTGGAAAACACTGTCAATTCTGCAAGGTCAAGGCAACCTGCCGCAAGCGTGCGGAGTACAATCTCGAAATGGCACAGTACGACTTCGCTGTTCCCGTTACCCTTGATGATGAGGAAATCAGCGTTATTTTGAATCGTGCGGATACTTTCATTTCTTGGGTGAATGACGTAAAGGAATACGCACTGGAACAGGCAATCTGCGGACGCTCTTTCCCCGGTTACAAGGTGGTGGAGGGACGTTCCAATCGCAAGTACACAGACGAAACTGCCGTGGCAATGGCAGTCACCGATGCAGGCTTTGACCCCTATGAAAAGAAGCTCATGGGCGTGACTGCTATGACAAAATTGCTCGGCAAGAAACAATTTGATGCCCTGCTTGGCTCTCTCATAGAAAAGCCAAAGGGCAAACCCACACTAGTACCAGAGTCGGACAAGCGTCCGGCATGGAATACAGCACAAGACGATTTTTCTGAATAATGGAGGTAAATACAATGGCAAAGTTCAAGAATCCGACAAAAGTGATCACAGGCAAAGACACACGTTTCAGCTATCTCATCGTGAATGAGCCGAAGTCCATCAACGGCGGCACTCCGAAGTACAGCGTGTCCCTCATCATCCCGAAGGACGATACCGTGACGGTCGAGAAGATCAAGGCGGCAATTCAGGCAGCGTATGAGGAAGGTCAGTCCAAGCTGAAGGGCAACGGCAAGTCCGTTCCGGCACTCTCCGTCCTCAAGACACCTCTCCGTGACGGCGATACGGAACGTCCGGACGATCCGGCTTACGCAGACAGCTACTTTATCAACGCCAACTCTGCAAGCAAGCCCGGCGTGGTGGATGCGGACTGTCAGCCGATTCTCGATACCAGTGAGATCTACAGCGGTATCTACGGCAGAGCGTCCATCAACTTCTATGCATTCAATACCAACGGTAACCGTGGCATTGCTTGCGGTCTGAACAATATCCAGAAGCTCCGTGACGGCGAACCTCTCGGCGGCAAGAGCCGTGCGGAGGACGACTTCGCCGATGATGACGATGATGATTTCCTGTCCTAAATAACTGATGTCGGGAGGGCGACAAACGGTACAGCCGTTCGGGTGGGAGTGAGGTAACTTATGCGAAAATTGATGATTGACTTAGAGACTCAGAGCGATGTTGACATTACCAAAACAGGTGTGTACCGTTACGCCGATTCTCCCTATTTTGATATTCTGCTGTTTGCTTATTCCGTGGATGATGCCCATGTACAGGTCATTGACCTTGCCTGTGGTGAACAGATTCCCGAAGAGATTCTTTATCCTGTGTATCCACACCCACAAGCTGGATGCACTGGAGGATATTGTGGAAGCCACAAACGGCAAGCCGATTCTGATCGCCTACTGGTACAACCACGAACGTGAAGCGATCATGGAACGATTCGAAACCCGTGACATCAAGACCGATGCAGACATTGCTGACTGGAATAAGGGGAAAATCCCGATTGCACTGATACAGCCGTCCTCTGCCGGACATGGACTGAATCTGCAATCAGGTGGCAGCACCATCGTCTGGTACACGATGCCGTGGTCATTGGAACTGTATCAGCAGACCAATGCACGACTCTGGCGACAAGGACAGCAGGCAGATACTGTTATCGTACACCACCTTGTTTCAGCCGGAACGATTGATGAGGATATTATGAAAGTTTTGGAACAGAAGGATAAAACACAGGCGGCAATGATGTGCGCCGTGAAAGCGAGGATCAAATGAACGAAGAGTACACAGAACTGTTTGCAGCCATTACAAAGCAGTGCTTGGTTGACTATCGAACGGCACTGGAAAAGAACGACATCGGTACGGTGCGTGAGTGTGAACGCTACCTCCGTTCTGAATGGTTTGCTTTCCTGTCGGATATGAATGGCGAAAGGCTAATCACAATGATGAGGGAGGATGCGGCATGAAGGAATTTCTTGAAAATATCAGATCACAGGCAAGGCGTGTAGAGATGATGCAGGAAGAATATCAGAGCATCCGTCGATCACTTGAGGTTTCCGGTGTTAGCTATGAAAGCACTGGTGCTGTACGAGCAAGCCGCAAGACCGATGCAATGGCAGAGGTTATTGCTGAAATGGTTGACTTTGAGAACGAAATGAAAGCCGAGCAATGCAAGCTGGCTGCCATGCGACTGAAAGCCGCTTCCGCTATCAGCAAGCTGCCCGACGACCGTGAGCGTGAAGTTCTCCGTCGATGGTATCTTATGTACCAGAGCGAGGAAGAGATTCGTAAGGCGATGGGATACAGTCAAAGCATGATTTACGGCTTCCGGCAACGTGGTTTGGAGCAACTTGAAACTTCGGAATAAATCGGAAAAATTCGGAACGGAAAATGCTTGACTGTCTTGCAGAAGTGTGATAGAATATAGAATAGATAATAATATACAGAGCCTTTGTAGCACCGCTGCAAGGGCTTTTCTTATACCCACATGGAGGTGAACCATGCCCCGTAAATCCAAACGCCCATGCAGTCACCCCGGCTGTCCGAACCTAACCGACACCCGCTACTGTGACCAGCACAAGCCCCTTCACCCCGACCGTCCCTCCGCCGCCAAGCGTGGTTACGGCAGTAAGTGGCAGAGGGTAAGCAAAACGTATCTCCGTAAGAATCCGCTGTGCGTGAAGTGCATGGCAGACGGCAGGTTCGTGACGGCAACAGTTGTTGACCACATCGTTCCTCATCGAGGTGATAGCTTCTTGATGTGGAGTGAATCCAATTGGCAGGCGTTATGTAAGCGGTGTCATGACAAGAAAACCGGAAATGAGGACAGTAATCCTGTATATGGATACTGATATGGGGGGTGGGGGTATGAATATCTCTATGAAAAGAATATGAGCAGACCGGCGCCCCCTCTCACGCACAAAATCCGGATTTCAAACGGGGTATTGACCCCAGACAATACAAAAATAACGAAACATACCGAAAATACGAAACTTTCCCGACTTTACAGTCGGGATTTTTTATGCTCATTTGTAGTCAAAATGTTTGAATTTCAGGAGGTGATGACGTTGTGGCGAAAGACGGCACAAACAGAGGCGGTGCAAGACCAGGTGCAGGACGGCCACGAAAAGCTCTTGCAGCGAAACTTGCCGAGGGAAAAGCGGCAGAAGTTATGATGCAGCCTGCGGATATTGAGTCGGTGGACACTCCGCCTGTGAGAGAATTTATGCAGGAATTACAGCGTGACGGCACAAAGCTGCTTGCTGATGAGGTGTACACCGAAACTTACAAATGGCTGAAAGAACGCTCCTGTGAGAAGATCGTCAGCCGACAGCTGGTGGAGCAGTATGCCATGAGCATTTCCCGTTGGATACACTGTGATGCCTGCCGACCGTCCACACATCTCCACGCTGCACAAATGCCGCCTTCTCCAGCGCAGCAGTCAGGTCAAAGTCGTCATCCTTGACATCATTACTGCCGTTTGTATCAAAGAGGTCAGCGAGTTCCTTTTCATCAAAGCCTGTCAGTCCAAGGTCAAAGCCGAGGTTCTGGAGTTCTTCCATTTCAACGGCGAGCATTTCCTCGTCCCATCCTGCGTCCAAAGCCATACGGTTGTCGGCAAGGATGTATGCTTTGCAGTACGGATTTCAGCAAGGCAAGGTCATGGTGAACACACGGCTGTTTCTTGGATATGACAAGGATGCGGAAGGCAATCTTGTCATCAATCCGGAACAGGCGGAAATTGTCAAGCGAATCTTCCGTGAGTACCTTGAGGGATCAAGCTGCAAGAAGATCGGCAGAGGGCTGGAACAAGACGGCATTCTGACTGTCCGTGGCAGCAGCCGATGGCACGACAGCACGATACGAAAGATCCTTGAAAATGAAAAATACATGGGAGATGTTCTGCTGCAAAAGACCTATACTGTGGATTTTCTTCGCAAGAAGCGTGTAATGAATAACGGCGTGATGCCGCAGTACTACATTGAGGGACACCATGAGCCGATCATTCCGAAAGAACTTTTTCTGAAAGTGCAGGAAGAAATTGCAAGGCGTGGTTCGGAGCGTGACTGTCTGGGCAAGAAGCGTGGTTTCAGCTCCAACCATTGCTTTTCACAGATGGTGTACTGTGCCGAGTGCGGCGAGCAGTACCGCCGGATTCACTGGAACAATCGTGGCAAGAAATCCATCGTATGGCGATGCACCACCCGACTGCATGACAAAGAAAAGTGCCGTGCGAGGACGGTCAGCGAGGCATTGCTGCAGGATGCCTTCTTGCGAGCAGTCAATGAAATGCTTGGAGGCAGTCAGGTTTATCTGAAACGGCTGAAAGAGAACCTCGAAACCGCCATTCACCTGACAAATCCCGATTCGGCAGAAGCACTTGCTGCAAGGATGTCGGCATTGCAGCAGGAACTGATTGACCGCACCAGCCGCCGTGAAAATTATGATGACCTTGCGGAAGAAATCCTCCATCTGCGAGAGGTGCAGGCTCAGACGGTGATGGACGATGCCGCCAAAGCTGAACACAAGAAACGCATTCGGGAGCTTCGGGCTTTTATCCGTTCCCAGCCGCATGGCATCACGGAGTTTGATGAGACGCTGGTGAAGCATTTGGTGGAGAGGGTGACGGTGTTCGGGGATTATCTGGTGTTTCGGCTGAAGTCGGGGGTGGAGGTTGTGGTGGAGAAGTGAATATGGAGAGGAAAGCCCCTGCTGGAACATAAATCTAGCAGGGGCTCGAGTCAACATACTTTTCTCACTTGAAAGAATAATCATTTCTTATCTTCTTAATATTGGTTTATTCATCTTCGTCGATTTCATTTCGAGCAGATGTGGTTAATTCCATCATCTTCTGTGCACAAGTAACTCCATCAATTTCTTCATCAGCATACTGTCTCATTAACTCATCGATCTGTTCTTTCAATTCTTCTCTGGTCATTTTGGTTTACCTCCTTTCTGCTTAGTTACAGAAATTAGGGGGTCTATTCCTTCTTGGGTTATTCTCCTATTCTTCATTTGCCAAGTTGGAGACAGAACGATTATATCAGTTAATACAAATCTACATCTAAATCGTTGCTTTCGCCACATTCTGGACAATCGTGATCATATACTTCGGCTACACAATTCTGTATATTTTTATCAAAGCATATAGTATCAGTAACACTTTCACCACAATGTGGACAGATATAACTTACTTCAACCTCTGTTCCATACGCCATTTTGAATTTTCCCAAAACACTAACTTCGATAGCCATTTCAAAACGTCCCTTTCATTAAATTTTGTTACCAACCCAAAATCTCACATCCGAGATTTTTCCGCACAAATCACAACGCAAAGGTTCAAACCATCCACCTCGTTCAAGCATCTCAAACGCATCGGGACCTGCGGTAAAATTGGATGTAGTAGCTTCTTCACAGTATGGACAGAGATATGTACATTCAATCGTGGCGGAGTCTCCACAATATTCTATGTGATATGTCCGCCCAGGCATTTGCTTATGAGGTCGTGCCATTTTTCATCCTCCTCATTTCATAAACGTATTACATGATATGAACACACTTATATTATAACACAATGTACTATTTTTGTCAACCGGAGATCTAAAAAATGTAGTTTTCGCCAACATCCAAACCCCACACTCTCACACGCACGTTGTCCAATCCCCACACAAATATGCGTGTGCGTGTATTTGTTGTCAAAGCCGATTTTCCGCTGCTTTCTTCTCACGCACAGCAAAAATGCCTGTACCGAGGAAGAAATCAGTGGTGGTATTTTTGAAAAAGTGCGTAAAATCGGGATATTATCCCTCATCCCTTGACATCAATACCACGCACTCAACATGCGCCGTCCCCGGGAACAGGTCCACTCCCCTCACCTTTTCCACAGCATATCCACGCTCTGTAAAGAGTGCTGCGTCGCGGGCGGCGGTGGAGGGGTTGCAGGAGATCATGACGATGCACTTCGGGGACATGGCGGCGACGGCTTCGATCGCGGGAAGGTCGCAGCCCTTTCTCGGCGGGTCGAGGATCACGACATCGGGGGCAGTTCCCTGCTTCTGCAGCAGCTGGGCGATCTCGCCTGCGTCACCGCAGAGAAATTCTGCATTCTTCACGCCGTTGCGGACGGCGTTTTCTTTTGCGTTCTCCACTGCCTCCGGGATCACCTCCGCACCGATGAGCTTTCCTGCGCTGTCCGCCATCGAAAGCCCGATGGTTCCCGCGCCGCAGTAGAGATCCAGCAGCAGCTCGCCGCCCTGGAGGTCAGCGTATTCCTTGGCGATCCCGTACAGACGCTCTGCCTGCTTCGTGTTCACCTGATAGAACGACTGGGGGGAGATCTCGATCTGATTGCCGCACATCGTATCGGAGATCACCGGCTTGCCTGCAAGGACGTCCAACGTTTTCCCCAGGATCACGTTGGTTTTCTCCGGGTTGATGTTCTCCGTGATGCTCACAAGCTCCGGAAATGCCGCCTGCAATCCCGGCAGGATGCCCTGCACCTTGCGGCGGATGGACTTTCTCACGACGAAGCAGAGCGCGATCTCGCCGCTGTAGGCACCGCGGCGGAGGTAAATATGCCGCAGAAGTCCCGTATTGGTCTGCTCGTCATAGGCAGATATTCCGGCGTTCTGCAATGCAGGCAGGAGGTATTCCAGAATCTCTGTGAACACCTGCGGCTGGAGCAGGCAGCCTGTGAACGGGATCACCCGATGGCTGTGCTTTGCATAAAAGCCGCAAACGAGCTTTCCGTCCTGCATGGCAACCGGATACTGTGCTTTGTTCCGATATGCACCGCGATTTGCAGATGTCAGCGGGGACTCCCCGCCGACCTTTGCAGCTTCGCTGCATTGGGAGGCAGATGTCAGCGGGGACCCCCCGCCGAGGATCGGCTCAAATTCCGGGGAAAGCTTGCCGATGCGGGTGAATGCGTCGCGGACGAAATCCGCTTTATAGCGCAGCTCTTCCTCATAGGTCACATGGCGGAATACACAGCCGCCGCACTGGCGGAATACCGGACAGTCCGGCGCACAACGTCCCTGTGCAGGTTCTGTCAGCTCCTCAACAATGCCGAAGGCGTAGTTTTTCAGGACCTTCACGATCTTTACGCGGAGCTTGTCGCCGACCGCGGTCTGCGGCACAAATACTGCCATGCCGTCAATGCGGGCAACACCGCTGCCCTCCGTGGTCATGCCGGTGATCTCGGCTTCATAGATCTCATTCTTCTTCAGCATCAGTACCTCCCATTCTTCCCAGAATCTCCTCGATCTCCTGCTTTTTCTCCATGAGCTTCTCAAAGCGGTTGATGTATTCATAGGGGAATTTATAGTTATGTACGCGGGTGATCTTTCCATTCGGCTCGACGAGCTTGGTGGATGCCGCACAGCCTGCGCCGAGGATGGTCTGGGTTTCGTCCATGATCAGGATGTTGTACAGATTTTCCTTGCCCGCCTTTGCGTAGCCAACATTTTCCAGATTGCCGACGGTGTTCTTCTGGCGGTACATGTAGTACGGCATCCAGCTGTTTTCCGGCAGAGCCTTTGCAGACAATTCCGCCATGCGTTCTACTTCGTGGATGGAAGAATCACCGCCCGAACCATAAAGATCCGCCGCACGCTTGAGCGTCAGGGTATGCACGGTGATGCTGTCGGGATCGAGTGCCATGACGCGCCGGAGGGTATCCGCAAAGCCCTCATAGGTATCGGTCGGGAGTCCGGCGATCAGATCCATGTTGATGTCGTCAAAGCCGAGCTTTCTTGCGAGCAGGAAGGCATCAATTGCCTGCTGGGCGGTATGCCGTCTGCCGATGGCTTCGAGTACGCTGTCCTGCAGGGTCTGAGGGTTGACGGAAATTCGTGTTGCGCCCATTTCCTTGATCACGCGGAGCTTGTCCTCAGTGATGGTGTCGGCGCGTCCGGCTTCCACGGTGTATTCCCTTGCGCCGGCAATGTCGATATGGGCGCGGATCGCCTCCATCACCTGGCGGAGCTGCTCTGCGGAGATGGAAGTGGGCGTACCGCCGCCAATGTAAACGGACTGGACATGCAGACCGTATTTCCGGATGATGTCACCGAGAATGGCGATCTCCCTGCAAAGATGGGTGATATAATCGGGAATGAGCTGCATTGCACTGTCCATCGAATGGGACACGAACGAGCAGTAGCTGCACCGCGTCGGGCAGAACGGAATGGAGATATACAGCCCGATCTCCTTTGCATTATGGGGCAGGATGGGCTGCTGGATGAGGGCGGTATCCATGGCAAGCTGCATTTTCTCATCGGAAATGAGGAAACGTTCCTGCAGATGCGCGGCAGCCCGTTCCGGTGTCATTCCGGCATCCAGGAGCTGGATGACCTTACGCACCGGACGGATGCCGGTGAGCAGTCCCCACGGCGGCGTATAGCCCGTCATTTCCTGCAGGGTTTCATAGAGCAGGCGGCAAAGGGCATATTCCACCTCGGAATGTTTCACATCGGGGGCAATATGGGACGGCTCAGGGTTCAGCAATCCCAGAGCTCGCCTGCAGGAGACATCCCCCAGACGGATGTCCACCTCGCATTTCACAGCGGTCTGCGTATATTCGCAGGCAGTGACAATATAATTCGGCACATTCTCCGGGATCACGCCGTCCTCGCAGATCAGAAAACGGACATGCGGGATAAAAAGCTTGGCAGTTGCCTGCACCTCGTAGCCGTGGCAGTGATTGCGGAACACGAGGGCGTATTCATAATTCTGTTCCATCAGATGCTCCTTAAATAGGGATTGGTTCTGCGTTCGGTCTCCAGTGTGGTCTTCATACCGTGACCGCTGTATACCTCGTAATCCTCCGCGATCTCACGCAGCTTTTTGAGGGATGCACGCATTTCGGTGACATTGCCGCCGAGGTCGGTGCGTCCGATCGAGCCGCGGAACAGGGTATCACCGGAGAGCATGACATTCTCCGTGAGATAGCACACACTGCCGGAGGTATGACCGGGGGTATGCAGGACGGTGAAGGTACGGCTGCCGGCGGTGATCTCTTCGCCGTTCGTGACGGTCGTATATGCTGCAACAGGACGGAATGGTTCGGCTGTGATATGTGCGGCAAGATTCAGGAAGGCATCCCTGAGCATGGGTGCATCCTTTTCATGAATGTAAACCTGTGCGCCGGTGGCTTCCCTGACGGTCTCCACGCCGCCGATATGGTCATAGTGTCCATGGGTGAGGAGGATGGCTGTCAGGGTCAGGCGGTTGGCAGTCAGATATTCCAGCAGTACATCCGGATCGCCGCCGATGTCCACTGCTGCGCAAGTGGAATCACCGCAGTCTATGATATGGCAGTTTGCGCCGAGTTCGCCGAGCTGTAGGGTATGCAGTTTCATAAAATCTCCTTTCTTTCCTGCATTGCAGGAAAGTAAAATCAGTACTTGTTTCTATTGTAGCACAAATGCGGCTGAAAATCAAGGTTTATATTCTGGTGTTCAGCAAACTTTCTCCGCCGGTATTCAGCTCCGTCGTTTCCGATACTGTCCGGGGGTCATGCCGTATTTCTTCTTGAAGCTCCGGGTAAAATAAGAGAGATTCTCAAAGCCGGACTGCATTGCTGCGTCGAGGATCGTTCCCTGTGATGTCAGCAGAAGACGGGCGGCTGCCTCCAGGCGGTACTCATTGAGATAGGCAATAAAGCCCATCCCCATCATTTCCTTGAAGAATTTCATGAAATAGGACTTGCTGTAAAAGCACTGCCCGGCGATCTCCTCAATTGTGATCGGCTCCTGGTAATGCTGCTCCACATAAGAGAGCACCGTCTTGATCTTCTCCAGCGGTCTGCGATCGCTCCGCTCCTCCAGGAACTGACTGCAGGATGAAAGGAACTGGTACATCATCTGGAAAAGCAAGCCCTTGACTGCAAGCTGGTAGCCGCGCGGACGGGCATCACAGAGCTGATCCGCCTGTGCGATCAGCTCCGTAAGCCGCACATCATGCAGAACAGGAATGGCACGCAGACTGCCGCTGCACAGCGGCTGGAGAAAACGGTCGCTGCAAGGGTCCTGCCCGGCGGAACGGAGCAGCGCGGGCTTAAACAGGATGTTCTCGTATTCCATAGTACAGTCCGCCTTCTGGCTGACGGAATGGAGCTGGCCGCTGAACACAAAGACGGCATCTCCGGCGCATACCGCATAGTCGGTCAGGTCAACAGAAACAACGCCCTCCCCTTTTTTGATGACAATGATCTCGATCTCCTCGTGCCAGTGGGTCTTGACAGACGGAAAATCCAGCGGGATCGTGCAGAGGTAGACATTGTAGGGGAAATCCGCCGGTGTATGGTCGATCTCCTCATGATAGCCCGCGTATTGTTTATGATCCAAAGCTCTTCCCCTTTCTCAAAAAAAGATAGTATTGTGCAAAAATAAAAACAGCATACTGCAAGATATTTATGCCCCGATGGTGGTATAATACAAACATAGAAAAAACATTCCACACAAAGGAGTTATGCATATGAAGCTTACAGAGATCATGCAGTCCGCATACGGCAAGTCCCTTTCCGGCTGCACCAACGAAGAAATCTACTGTGCCCTGCTCAGGGAGACCAACCGTCTGGCAGCGGAAAAGCAGGCGGCACCGCAGAAGAAGAAACTCTACTACATTTCTGCAGAGTTCCTGATCGGCAAGCTGCTGTCCAACAATCTCATCAATCTCGGCATCTATGACGATGTGAAATCCCAGCTTGCAGAAGCCGGCAAAAGCATCACAGAGATCGAGGAGCTGGAGAATGAGCCTTCCCTCGGCAACGGCGGTCTTGGCAGACTGGCGGCATGTTTTCTCGACTCCATCGCAACGCTCGGTCTGAACGGTGACGGCGTGGGTCTGAACTACCACTTTGGTCTGTTCCGTCAGGTGTTTGAGAAGAATGCACAGACTGCACAGCCCGATCCGTGGATCACCGAATGCAGCTGGCTGACCAGAACGGATGTGACCTATCCGGTCAGATACCGCGGTCTTGAGGTCACAGCAAGAATGTATGACATCAACGTGACCGGCTACGGCAATACCACTAACAAGCTCCACCTGTTCGATGTGGAGAGTGTGGATGAATCCATTGTCAAGGACGGCATTGACTTTGACAAGGAGGATATTGCCAAAAATCTGACGCTGTTCCTCTATCCGGATGACAGCGATGATGCAGGCAGACTGCTGCGCATCTACCAGCAGTATTTCATGGTTTCCTGTGCGGCACAGCTCATTCTCGCCGAAGCAGAGGCAAAGGGCTGCAAACTCCACGACCTGCGGGATTATGCAGTCATCCAGATCAATGATACCCATCCGACGATGGTCATTCCGGAGCTGATCCGCCTGCTCATGGAGCGCGGCATGACGATGGCAGAGGCAATTGAAGCCGTGGACGGCTGCTGCGCGTATACAAACCACACCATCCTTGCAGAGGCTCTGGAAAAGTGGCCGATGGCGTATCTGGAAAAGGCTGTTCCCCAGCTCGTGCCGATCATCGAGGTACTGGATAACCGCATCCGCAGAAAGTTTGATGACAAGTCCCTGTATATCATTGACAAGGACGAGCGTGTGCATATGGCGCATCTGGACATCCACTACTGCTACAGCGTCAACGGCGTGGCATCCCTGCACACGGACATTCTCAAGGAAAATGAGCTGAACAATTTCTATGAGATCTATCCGGAAAAGTTCAACAACAAGACCAACGGCATCACCTTCCGCCGCTGGCTGCTGCACTCCAATCCGGAGCTGACGGAGCTGATCGAATCCCTCATCGGCGACGGCTTCAAGAAGGATGCCATGGAGCTGAAGAAGCTTGCAGAATTTGCCAAGGATAAGGACGTGCTTGCAAAGCTCCTTGCCATCAAGGAAGGCAAGAAGGCTGATCTGAAGGCATTCCTCCAGCGGACACAGGGTATTTCCATCAACGAAAACTCCATCTTTGACATCCAGATCAAGCGTCTGCATGAATACAAGCGTCAGCAGCTCAACGCCCTCTACCTGATCCACAAGTATCTGGAGATCAAGGGCGGCAAGAAGCCCTCCACCCCGATCACTGCCATTTTCGGCGCGAAGGCAGCACCGGCATATGTCATTGCACAGGACATCATCCACCTCATCCTCTGCCTGCAGGAGCTGATCGCGAATGATCCGGAGGTCAGCCCGTACCTGAACGTGGTCATGGTGGAAAACTACAATGTCACAAACGCAGAAAAGCTGATCCCGGCATGTGACATCTCCGAGCAGATCTCCCTTGCCTCCAAGGAAGCCAGCGGCACGGGCAACATGAAGTTCATGCTCAACGGCGCAGTGACCCTCGGCACAGAGGACGGCGCAAACGTGGAGATCCATGAGCTGGTGGGTGACGAGAATATCTATATCTTCGGTGATCTGAGTGATACCGTAGTACAGCGTTATGCGGATGCAAGCTACTGCGCGAAGGATTACTACAAGAAGAACAAGGACATTCAGAAAGCTGTGGACTTCATCACCGGTAAGCAGCTGCTTGCGCTTGGTGATAAGGAACGTCTGACACGCTTGTCCAAGGAGCTGATCGGAAAGGACTGGTTCATGACCTTCCCCGACTTTGATGATTATGTCAAGACCCGTGAGAAGGCATATGCAGACTACGAAAACCGCATGGAATGGGCAGAAAAGATGCTCATGAACATTGCTATGGCTGGTTACTTCTCCTCTGACAGAACGATCGCGGAATACAACAGCGACATCTGGAAGCTGTAATTTCCTTCCGATATTGCCCCTCCTCGGAGGGGCAATATTTTATTGAAGCGGAATGCAGCTGTGACGCTCGATCAGCTTATGCGGAACAATAATCTTCGTTGCCAGCAGATTCGGATTTTCAATATGATTGATGACCTGTGAAGCCGCTTCAATGCCGAGCTGTACGGAATTGATGTCAATGGAAGTCAGCGGCGGGGCGGTCAGCCTCGCAAACAGCGAATTGTTGAACGAAATGATCGAAAGATCCTCCGGGATCCGCAGACCCATTTCCATGCAAACACGTTCCAGCGCAACGGCAAACAGATCGTCGCTCACAAGAATTGCTGTCGGTCGGTTCTCTCTGGCAAGCAGTGCATGGACGGCGGCAGAATGTTCCTCCGGAATAAACGGCAGTTCGATGATATTTTCAGGATTCACTGCCATACTATGATTGAGAAGTGCAAGCTGGTAGCCGGATCGGCGGTCGGCGGAAAACATCAGGCTGCTGTCACTGCCAAGATAGGCAATATTCGTGTGACCGAGCTGCAGCAGGTATTCTGCTGCCTCCTGTGCTGCGAGCACATTATCATTGTCCACATAGACTGTCTGGTTGGCAAAGCGGTATGCCTTTCCGATGACCACATACAAAAGCCCCTCATTATAGAGATAATCCATGATGGGATCATCCTGTTTGGAATAGGTCACGATGAAACCGTCCGCCCTGTTGTTCCGGACAAGATCGCTCACAGCACTGAGGATCTCCGCTTCATCCTCTCCGGTGATGACGGTATTCATATAATGGTGCCGGCTGCAGAACTGGCTCACGCCGCGGATCACCTCCAGATGGAATGCATTTTCAAAGGACTCCTTCGGGGACGGCGGCAGGATGATGCCGATGGTCTTGGTTTCTGCAGACTCACTGCCCGCACTCTGGAAATTCGGTTCATAGCCAAGCTCCTCCATTGCCCGGCGCACCTTTTCCTTGGTCTCGCGGCTGATGGACGGGTTATTCTTGCAGACACGCGATGCAGTCGAGGGGGATACTCCTGCAAGTGCTGCAACATCCTTCAATGTAACTGACATGGATTTTGCCTCCTTATGCAATATTGCTACTTCTATTATACACAATTCCTATGCAATTGTCAACCGCGTTCTGCAATTCGCGGAATATTTAATGCAAAATTCATGCAACAGCAAATTTCCATTGCGTCTTGAACAGTCAAAATGCACAGTTTCATTTTGTCTTGTTTGTAGGATATTTACAAAGTTGCATCCTTGACTGGAAAATTTTCAGAAAACTCTTGCAATTTTCATGCAAACGTTGTATAATTATTGCATAGAGAAGCAGAAACGTTGCACAAAACAAATGCAGCGAAATCAAAAAGGAGGTCATACTATGACAAGCAAGGTAAACAGCACCCTCCGCATCGTATCCCCTCTGAATGGTACGGCGGCGGCACTGGAGCAGGTGCCGGATCCGGTATTCTCGGAAAAGGTACTCGGCGACGGCTGTGCCGTGATCCCGTCGGACGGAAGAATCTATGCACCCGTGGACGGTGAGATCTCATCCATTGCAGAGACCAATCATGCATACGGCTTCACCGGTGACAACGGGCTGGAGATCCTGGTGCATTTCGGACTGGAGACAGTCGCACTGAAGGGCGAGGGCTTCACGCCGCATGTAAAGGTCGGCGACCGTGTGAAAGCAGGCGATCTCGTAGCAGAGGCAGATATTGCCCTTCTCAGATCCAAGGGCATTAACCTCATTACACCTGTTATCATCTGTGACGGCGCAGACGATATGGATATGCTGGTGGAATCCGGCAGCGTCAGGGCGGGCAGCTCCGTGCTGATCTCCCTTGGCAGTGAAGCGGCAGCAGAGATCCCTCCACCCGCTGCGGAAGCTCCTGCGGAGAAAAAGAAGAAATTCCGCTTTAATTTTGACACGCTCCAGAAGCTCGGCAAGGTACTCATGGTCGTGATCGCCGTGATGCCGGCGGCAGGTCTTATGATCAGCCTTGGCAAGCTGGTCGCAATGGCAGGCGGCGATATTGCCGCAGTGACCACAGTGGGCAGTGTTATGGAGAACATCGGCTGGGCGATCATCAGCAATCTGCACATTCTCTTTGCAGTCGCCATCGGCGGCTCATGGGCAAAGGAACGCGCCGGCGGTGCATTTGCGGCATTGATCGCATTCATCCTCATCAATAATATCACCGGTGCCATCTTCGGCGTGACGAACGATATGCTCAGCACTGCCGGTTCCGTGGTGCATTCGCTGTTCGGGCAGGAAATGCTGGTGGAAAACTACTTCACCTCCGTGCTTGGAAATCCCGCGCTGAATATGGGTGTGTTTGTGGGCATCATTTCGGGCTTTGTGGGCGGTATTGTTTATAACAAGTACTACAATTTCCGCAAGCTTCCCGACGCGCTCTCCTTCTTCAACGGCAAGCGTTTTGTGCCGCTGGTGGTCATCCTCTGGTCGGTCATCGTTTCCCTTGTGCTTGCAGTTGTATGGCCGCTGATCCAGTCCGGTATCAATTCCTTCGGTATCTGGATCGCAAATTCTTCTGAAACCTCCCCCATTCTTGCACCGTTTATTTACGGTACACTGGAGCGTCTGCTGCTGCCGTTCGGTCTGCACCACATGCTCACCATCCCGATGAACTATACCTCCTTCGGCGGCACCTATGAGATCCTCACCGGTGCGAATGCAGGAACGACTGTATTTGGTCAGGATCCGCTGTGGCTTGCCTGGATCACAGACCTCATCAATTTCAAGAATGCCGGCGATATGGCATCCTATGAGGAGCTGATGGCAACCGTCATCCCGGCACGCTTCAAGGTCGGTCAGATGATCGGTGCAACGGGTCTGCTGCTGGGCTTTGCACTGGCGATGTACAAGCGTGTGGACGCAGATAAGCGCAAAAATTACCGTTCCATGTTCATTTCCACGGCACTTGCCGTATTCCTCACAGGCGTGACAGAGCCGATCGAGTTCATGTTCATGTTCTGCGCACTTCCCCTCTATCTGGTCTATGCTGTGCTGCAGGGCTGTGCGTTTGCACTCTCCGGCATCATTGACCTGCGTCTGCATTCCTTTGGCAATCTGGAATTTATCACCCGCGTTCCCATGTCCGTCAAGGCGGGGCTGACCGGCGATATTATCAACTTTATCATCTCGGTGGTCGTATTCTTTGCGATCGGCTATTTCGTGGCATATTTCATGATCGGCAAATTCAAGTTCGCGACCCCCGGCAGACTCGGCAATTATTCCACAGGCTCCGGCGAGGAGGAATCCGGCAGTGAAAAGAAAGCAGCAGGCGGCTCCGGTCAGCCAGAGCGCATCATTGCGCTGCTCGGCGGCAGGGAAAACATCACCCTCGTGGATGCCTGCATGACACGTCTGCGTGTAACCGTCAAAAATGCCGATCTTGTAGCAGATGCGGACGCATGGAAGGCGGAAGGCGCACTCGGTCTCGTCAAGAAGGGCACGGGCATTCAGGCGATCTACGGTCCGAAGGCGGACGTACTCAAATCCGACATCAACGACATTCTGTAAGAGGTGCAGCATGAAGCTTCTCACACTCAATACCCACAGTCTTGTGGAGGTGAATTATCCGCAGAAGCTTGCGGATTTCACAGAGCTGATCCTGAAAGAACGCCCCGACATCATCGCATTGCAGGAGGTCAGCCAGACCGCCTGCGGTGCGGCAGTGCCGCAGGAGCTGCTGACGGAGTATACGCCATGCGGTGAAGGCATTGTCATCCGGGAGGATAACCATGTATACAACGCTGCACGGCTTCTGGCACAGCGCGGACTGCGGTATTTCTGGACATGGCTGCCGATGAAGCTGGGCTATGACAAATATGACGAGGGCATCGCACTCATGAGCCTGCAGCCCATCGCGGAAATCTCCGCAGTACCGGTCAGCAGGATCAATGATTATCACAACTGGAAGACCCGCTGGATCCTCGGCATCCGTCCGGAAGACTGCAGTGAATGGTTCTACAGTGTGCATCTTGGCTGGTGGGATGACACGGAAGAACCGTTCCAGGAGCAATGGGAGCGCGTCAGCAGTCATCTGCTCCGGCATGAGCATGTGTGGCTCATGGGAGATTTCAACAGCCCTGCAGAGGTGCGCGGGGAGGGATATGACCTGATCCTGCGTTCCTGCTGGCATGACAGCTATATTCTGGCAGAGCAGAAGGATCGGGGGATCACGGTCGGCAGGGTCATTGACGGCTGGCGCGACAAGCTCGCGGGAACGACCGGAATGCGCATTGACCAGATCTGGAGCAGCCAACGAGCAGAGGTGCTGTATTCCAGGGTCGTATGCAACGGCATCCACTCCCCCATCGTATCCGATCATTATGGTGTGATGATCGAAACACAATCGAAAGGAGCATTGCAATGAAACGAAGTGCAGGTATCCTGCTGGCGGTCTCCAGTCTGCCGTCCCGCTTCGGCATCGGCTGCTTTGGTGCAGAAGCCCGGCAGTTTGTGGATTTTCTGAAGGCTGCCGGGCAAACTTGGTGGCAGATCCTCCCCCTCGGCACAACGAGCTACGGCGATTCCCCCTATCAGTCGTTCTCTGCCTTTGCGGGCAATCCCTACTTTATCAGCCCGGAGGAGCTGGTGCATGATGGTCTGCTGACAGAAACGGAATGTCGAGAGGCAGAGTACAGCGGCGATCCGGCGGACATTGACTATGAATGGCTTTACCGGACGCGCTATCCCCTTCTGCGCATGGCATACGGGAGATACAATGCCGCAGAGGATGGAGCATTTGCGGACTTCTGCACCGCACAGGCATGGCTCGCGGATTACGCACTGTTCATGGCACTCAAAACGCATTTCGACGGTGCCGCATGGAACGAATGGGAGACGGACATCCGTCTGCGCAAGCCGCAGGCAATGGCGCAGTACCGGGAGCTTCTTGCAGAGGAGATTGGCTTTCACAAATTCCTCCAGTACCAGTTCTTCCGTCAGTGGGACGCACTCAAGGATTATGCCAATGCACAGGGCATCCGGATCATCGGGGATATTCCGATCTATACTGCGTTCGACAGTGCGGACACATGGGCAGCTCCGGAGCTGTTCCAGCTTGACGCTTCGCGCGTTCCCACTGCAGTGGCAGGCTGTCCGCCGGATGGCTTTGCAGCGGACGGTCAGCTCTGGGGCAATCCCCTTTATGATTGGGAGAAGCACGCAGAAAGCGGCTATGCATGGTGGATCGCCAGGATGGCACACTGCTTCAGGCTTTATGATGTGGTCAGGATCGACCATTTCCGGGGCTTTGATGAATACTACGCCATTCCGTTCGGAGATACGAATGCCAGGAACGGACACTGGGAGAAGGGTCCGGGGCTTGCATTGTTCCAGGCAATCGAAGCGGCGATCGGCAGACGCGGCGTGATCGCGGAAGATCTGGGCTTTATGACGGATTCCGTGCGGCAGCTCGTCAGGGACTGCGGCTTTCCGAATATGAAAGTACTGGAGTTTGCCTTTGATTCCCGTGACACCGGCAGCCGGAATGATTACCTCCCGCACAATTACACAGAAAACTGTGCTGCCTATACCGGCACACACGACAACCAGACCATTGCCTCGTGGTTCGCCTCCATTTCGGATGAAGAACGGGAGATGGCACGGGAATACCTCTGCGACCGGTATACGCCGGATGCGGAGCTGCACAAGGTCTTCATCGCACTGCTGATGCGCAGCCGTGCCAACCTCTGTATCATCCCCATGCAGGACTGGCTGGGGCTGGATGATGCAAGCCGCATGAATACCCCGTCCACAGTCGGGGAAAACTGGAAATGGCGGATGTACTCCGCTGCAATGAACAGGCGGCACTGCGAAGAGATCCGCCGCATGACGGAGCTGTACGGAAGATGAGATATTGCATTTTCTCACGAAATGCAGTATAATAAAGTTATTATTTATCCGGCAATCAAAGGTCGATAATGGATTCAAAAGGCGATAGCCTTTGGGGCGATGCGCAGCACCTCCCCCTCCTCTCGGGGAGGGGATGAGGCAGTCCTGGGGTGCTGACCCCAGAAAAAAGTACCTATATTTAATTGCCGGAGTAATAAATTAACCTGAAAGGAAGTATCACTATGAGAACATTTGACTACACCATCAAGGACGAACTGGGTATCCACGCAAGACCGGCAGGTATGCTTGCCAAGACAGCAAAGGCACTTGACAGCACCATCACCATTGCCAAGGACGGTAAAAGTGCCGGAGCTTCCAAGCTCATGGCTCTCATGGGGCTGGGCGTGAAGTGCGGTGACACCATTACCGTGACCATTGAGGGCGGCAATGAGGAAGCCTCTGAGGCAGCAATGAAGGAGTTCCTGCAGGCAAATCTGTAATGGGGTGATAGTATGACAGCATTCAGCGGAAAGGGCGTATATGGTGCGGCGGCGATCGGCAGAATCTCTGTGTTCCGCCGTCAGGACATTCAGGTCAAGCGCACAAAAACGGATGACCCCCAGGCGGAGCTTGTTCGTCTGGAGGATGCCAAGGCTGTAGCGATCGCACAGCTCAATGCGATCTATGAAAAGGCATTGAAGGAGGTCGGCGAAGCCAATGCGCAGATCTTCGAGATCCATATGATGATGATCGAGGATGAGGACTATAATGATGCCATTGCGGAAATGATCCAGGGGCAGAATGTCAATGCGGAATTTGCTGTTGCTGCAACAGCGGATAATTTCGCGGAGATGTTCGCCTCCATGGATGACAGCTACATGCAGGCGCGTGCGGCGGATGTGCGTGATATTTCAAACCGCATCATCGCATGTCTGACCGGCTCCGGCGGCACACAGGAGAACAGCTCGGAAAAGGTCATCATCTGTGCGGATGATCTCGCGCCGAGTGAAACGGTTTCTCTCGACAAGGACAGAGTGCTGGGCTTTGTGACTGCACATGGTTCTTCCAATTCGCACACTGCGATCCTTGCAAGAACCATGAATATCCCTGCCATTATCGGCGTGGGAGAGGAATTTCTCCGGCAGATACAGGACGGGGATCCGGCAATTGCGGACGGCTTCACAGGAACGCTGATCGTGCATCCGGATGCGGAGACGACCGCAAAGTATGAACAGAAGATCCGCGAGGAAGCGGAAAAGCGGGAGCTGCTGCAGAAGCTGCGCGGCAAGGAAAATGTGACGCTTGACGGCACGCAGATCCATCTCTATGCGAATATCGGCAGTGCGGACAGTATCGGCGAGGTGCTTCTGAATGACGCGGGCGGCATCGGGCTGTTCCGGAGTGAATTTCTCTATCTTGAAAACAGCGATTACCCCTCGGAGGACACGCAGTTCCAGGTCTACAAGCGCGTGCTGGAGAGCATGGGCGGCAAGAAAGTCATCATCCGCACGCTCGACATCGGCGCGGACAAGCAGGCGGCGTACTTCCAGCTGGAAAAGGAGGAGAACCCTGCGCTCGGTCTGCGTGCCATCCGGCTCTGCCTGACACGGCAGGACATCTTCCGCACACAGCTTCGCGCACTGTACCGGGCATCCGTTTACGGAAGGCTGGGCATCATGTTCCCGATGATCACAAGCGTCTGGGAGCTGGAGGAGATCCTTGCAGTCTGCGAAGCGGTAAAGGCAGAACTGAAGTCCGAGGGGCTGGAGTATGCAGAGGATACGGAGCTTGGCATTATGATTGAAACACCTGCCGCCGCTGTGATCAGCGACCGGCTTGCGCCGATGGTGGATTTCTTCAGCGTGGGAACGAATGATCTGACGCAGTACACGCTTGCCTGCGACCGGCAGAATCCCCAGCTTGACCGTTTCTGTGATCCGCATCATGAGGCAGTCCTCCGGCTGATCGGCATGGCGGCGGAGAATGCACACGCACACGGCGCATGGATCGGCATCTGCGGCGAGCTGGCAGCGGATACGAGCCTGACGGAGACCTTCCTGCGCATGGGCATTGATGAGCTTTCCGTTTCCCCCTCCTTCGTCCTCCGGGTAAGGGACGCGGTGCGGAATACCGATCTTCGCAGAAAGGACAGCTGAGCGCAGTGACAGAAAAATATGCCATTTTCCACTTGACAACTCCCCTCCCCTATGGTATAATATAGATACCTGAATGAGGGAGTAGCGGGCGTATGCTTCATACGCAGCAAGTCAACATACTGGCAGTTCTGCCTGGCTTGCTTTCATTCGCGAGACTCATGTGTAACTGAAAAGCTATGCATGGAGTCCCTATATTTTCCGACGATCCCCCCTGACATGGCTTTTTGGCGGTGTCAGGGGATATTTTATATTTCGGAGGAAACAGAAATGAATTGGAACGCAGGATTTTTCATTAACAGCATCATGCTCGGCGCAGGGCTTGCCATGGACGCATTTTCGGTATCGCTTGCCAATGGTCTGAATGAGCCGGCAATGCGGCGGCGCAGGATGTGCGCAATCGCGGGCGTATTCGCGGGGTTTCAGGCACTCATGCCCATGCTCGGCTGGATCTGTGTACATACGATCGTGCAGTATTTCTCATCGGTGCAGGTCTTCATTCCGTGGATCGCGCTTGTGCTTCTGCTGTTTATCGGCGGTAAAATGCTGATTGAAGGCATCCGGAACAAGGAGGATGCTGCTGCTAAGACATCGGGGAAGCTCGGTGTTTCCGCCCTGCTCCTGCAGGGGGTTGCAACCTCGATCGACGCACTGTCCGTGGGCTTCACGATCGCGGATTATGGCTTTGTGATGGCTCTTGTCTGTTCCCTGCTGATCGCGGCAGTGACCTTTGCCATCTGCATGGGCGGACTTGCCATCGGCAGGAAATTCGGCACAAAGCTCTCCAACAAGGCAGCGATCCTTGGCGGGTGTATTCTGATCTTCATCGGGATTGAGATTTTTGTTACGGGTGTATTCTAAACGGAGGTAATAACAATGAATCACGCAGACAAGGCAAGGGAATTATTCAAACAGGGGTATAACTGCTCGCAGGCGGTGCTGCTGGCATTTTCCGATGTTACGGGACTGGACGAAACCACCGCGCTCATGCTTTCCTCCTCGTTCGGCGGCGGCATGGGGAGAATGCGCGAGGTATGCGGGGCGGTCAGCGGCATGTTCATGGTGATCGGTATTCTGTACGGCTATTCCGACCCGAAGGCACAGACGGAGAAGGCAGAGCATTATGCAAGACTGCAGGAGCTTGCGGAAGCGTTCCGGCAGGAAAACGGCTCGATCATCTGCCGCGATCTGCTCGGACTCGGCAAGGGACCGGATCAGCCCATTCCGGAGGCGCGCACGGATACCTACTACAAAAAACGTCCCTGTGCGGAGATGGTCGCCAGCGCGGCGGCGATCACGGAGGCGTTTATTCATTCTATGGAAACCGAATAAAAAATGCTCTGCTGCACGGTCGATGTGCAGCAGAGCTTTTTATGTATATGATTGGATTTACCGCCAGAAGATCACCAGATCCTCCACGGTTTCAAACAACTCCGGATACTTCATGGCTGTGGTATGACCATTGTCCGTCAGCATGAGCATCCAGACCACGACCATGGTCAGGAATGCAGCAAGCACGGCAAGTCCGTACTGTGTTTTGTTACGGAGCGTGGTGGTGCGCAGGATGGTGCAGACGCATCCCGGAAGCATAACGGGCATCAGGTCGAACAGGTAGCGCAGATGGATACCGGCAAGGCAGAAATCTGCCCATGCGATGAACAGCGCAATGACAAAGCATCCTACCAGGAAACCGCGCTCGCGGAGCTTGGCGATGCCATCGGACTGCGGCTGCATCCGGAGGGAGGACGGCAGCAGGAAGGTTCCCATCAGCAGAAGCGGAAGGAAGAATGCACCGAGCATGATGTCAATATAAACATACATGCCATAGTTGGCAACGCCGGCTCCATTCATGCCGAAATACGGGAACAGATTGCGGAAGCCCGGAATATGGAGGAAGTAGTGCATGAAGGCTGCCGGCAATGCAGAAAGACGGAGATGATTTGCGGAAATATTGCTGACTGTGAGCTGGTAAGACGCGCCGAAATCCAGCGGCGAGCCGAAACGCAGGGCATTGTAGTACATTAGTCCGGCACCTGCCAGAAGCACGGGAATGAGGAAGACATATGCCTGTTCAAGACGACAGCGCAAGGACTGCTGCTTGTCGAGGAGGATGCACAGAAACAACGGTGCCAGTACCAGTCCGCATACTGCCATGCTCGGACGTGAGCCGGCACAGAGACCCAGCGCAAGACCACAGGCGGCAAGCAGTATGAGCTTCGCGCTGTGCCGCTTTGCCAGACAGGCAGAAAAGCCGAGCCAGAGGGTGGCAAAGCAGAAGCAGAGTGCGGACGCGACCGCCGCGCCGTACATGTTGGGATACTGGAAACAGTAGAGCGCACCGCACGCACATGTCGCTGCCGGCATCATGAGCAGGAACAGGAGCAGATTTCCTCTTGGTGCAAAGAGCCGCATTGCGGCATGGAGTGCAAGGCAGAGGAAGAAAATAGCAAATACAGCAAAAAACTCATTGGTAGTGACCATGGTCGGCAAAGCACCTGTTATCCAGTACACCGGATAGAACAGCACTAAAACGGGGGTGATGCCGAAGTAGGAATAGTATTTCCCGTCATAATAGGCTCTGTCCCAGATTGAACTTGCACCGGAGTTGTTGCGCTGACCGCGGTCATAGACGTTCTCCAGCTCCGCAAGTCCGGCATCCGGCTCCACGTCGAGGTATACCTGCCCCTTCTGGAGGGCATCGAAGGTCTGGGCATAGGGGTCATAGTCCTTCACGGAATTTTCAAACGGATAGGTCACCATCACCTCTTCCCGTACATGATAGAACAGCGTTGAAGAAACGCAGGCGACCATCATGGCAGCAACCGCAAGGCGGTGGAAACGGTTTTCGTGATCGTAGCGCACATGCGCAAAGCCAGTGACGCGGATCGCCAGAATGGCGGCAAGTACGGCAAACAGGACAAAATAGCGCAGTGCGGAGAAACAGAACGGAAGCGCGGTGCAGAATGTAACAGCGTGCAGATTGACAGTGGTCTGCACATTCAGGAACTGGATCCGCATACTGCGCAGATCCTCATGGGGATGGATCAGAAAATCACAGGAATACTGTCCGCCGCTGGTCTGCTTGTCGCCGACAATGATATATTCCTCTGAAAAATTGTTGTCCTTCATTTTCAGCTGGATGCGCAGATTCCTGGAATCCTCGGGCTGTACTGCATGGACTCTGACCGCTCCTGCAAAATCCGGAAGGTCATGCACATCAACTGCACCGCTTCGCACGATCTTGATGGAGTTGTCATCCTGAAGTTCCGTCATATCGCCTTCGGTGATCTCCATCTGATCGGCAGTAAAGATCTTCTCCTGATAGTCTGTGCAGAAGCTCTTGCCGTTGAATACGAGCGTTTCTGCCACCACTAACACCAACGCCAGCACCGCGCACTGTGCAGTCAGACGGCGAAGCTTTCCGAATTGATCATACATGCGCAGGAAAACGCTTCCGGAGCAGAGGAAGCTCACGAGCAGCACCACAGAATCGGGCAGAGCATTCGCTGGGACTGCCATACACCGATCAATGAAAAGGTTCGTCAGGATAAAAAAGATGGACTGTCCCGCAGCGAGCAGACCGAATACAGCGGCGCAGTACACCGCGTCGCTCCGTCCTTTCAGCTGCAGGCGGGAACAACGTTTGACAGGAATGCGCTTGAGGATGATGCCAAGCTCTGTTAGTACAAGTGCCACCAGAAGCGGTATCAGAATGAGTGAAATATGGAATACCATGGGGATTCTCCTTTGTTATTATAATTTACCTTTTTTATTATAGTGTATTTCTCGAAAAAAGTCAATAGAATGCGTATTTTTGGAAGAAAAATATGCAAAACGGACTGCCGTTTCTCAGAACAGCAGTCCGTTTGGTACAATTTTATGAGAGTGCAGCGATATATTCCTCCAGTGTCTGCGTGCTGCCTGCGCCGACAGCGGCGGCATACTGCAGGATGAGTGCGGCATCTGCGGCGTTGAATGCGCCGTCCTTGTTGACATCCGCCGCGGTTTCCCGTGCTGCTGTCAGACCGCTTGCACCGCCCGTTCCGGCTGCTGCCGCTGCGGTCAGGATCACGGCGGCATCCGACGCATTCACACTGCCGTTCTCATCCGCATCGCCCAGAATGCCTGCATCCGGTTCAGCCGATGTGCCGACGATCTCACGGAATGCCGCCGCAAGCTCCTGGTCGATCATCTGACAGGAGGTACGGCTGTAGTGCAGATCGGTCGTATCCCAGAGTACGGGGCAGATCTGACGCTCATAGGCTTCTTCTGCAACGGACTTGAGGAACAGCTGTACGGAATCCGCATCCTTGTTTTTGGTCGGGCAGCCGTATTCACCGATGATGATCGGAATACCATTGTCGATGAAGCGTGTTTCCACCATGTCCATATAGTATTCCAGCTCCGTGAAATCTGCATCCGTACCCCATGTTGAACGCATGGTACCCCAGCTTGCATCCTCCTCCAGAATTGCAAAGGTGGAAGGTGTATAATAATGCATGGACACCGCACAGCGGTTCTGGGGATCATAGGGCATTGTAAACAGGGAATCACAGGTCAGTGTAAAATCCGTGTTGTAGCCGGCGATCAGCAGATGACGCTCCGCATTGTTGCCGCCGGAGCTGCGCACAAGATCCACAAAGGTCTGGTTGATCTCGTTGAGCAGTCCGAAGGACTCCGCCTTGCCGGAAGTACTGCTGCTGTACTGATTCCACAGAGAACTCCAGCCGCCCTCCTCATTCAGGGACTCAAACATCAGATGATCGCCGTAATTTCCGAACGCCTCGCAGAGCTGCGTCCAGATACGGGTGTACTTGTACATACAGTTTTCCTTGTCGGTCGGAAAATTCTCCCACCAGCCGCCGTCCCAGTGAATGTTCAGAATGACATACAGATCGGCTTCGATTGCCCAGTCCACGACCTCGCGGACAGCTCCGAGGTATTCTTCACTGATGGTGTAGTCATCGCCCATCATGTTCGACCATGCCACCGGCACGCGGAGGACACCGAAGCCCTCGTCAGCATAGCCCTGGATCATTGCCTGTGTGATGACCGGGCTGCCCCATGCAGTCTCGTAGGATTCGGGCGTACCGTCGCCCCACTGTGCGATCCAGTCGCCGCAGGATTCATAGGTATTGCCGAGATTGATGCCAATGCCCATATCACGCACCAGCTCCATGGTGGTGATATTGCGCATGTCCTGCTCTGCCGCGGTTACGGTGCCAAGTGAGGACATTGCACAGCCGAGCATTGCGGACGCGCAGAACAATGCGGAAATTTTCTTCAGTGACATAAATATTCCCCCTCAGGATATTTTTGATTTCTATTTTAAAAGGCAATACGCCCTTATCTTAATTGTACCACAAAAAAGCAGATCGGAAAATACCCGAATCTGCTTTTTTCTGTGTTGTTTTAAATCGGAGATGCTCCGGTCTGCAAATCACCGTCCAAGCACCCGCAGGGTATTCTCATCGGGGATTCCCATGCAGAACCGATTGAGTACCTGCTGGAACAGCACATCCTCCGGCGCGGCTTCGCGGAACAGGGTCATGCAGGAGCGGAGCTTGAATGCATCGGGATAGCCGAAAACTGCCATCGGATCGCTGGAGGACAGTGCAAGCAGCACGGCGGCACATTCTCTCAGCCTCGCACCAAGAATGGGGTGATCGTAATAGTCCCGCGCTTCGCATAGGTCATGGATGGAAAAATGGGCTGTCGTACCGCTCCAGCCAAGTCCCTGGATCTGCGGGAACACATACCACATCCAGTGGGTCTTCTTCTCTCCCCTGCGCAGTTCAGCGAGTGCGGTCAGGTAATCCTCACCGATCTCTCCATAGCCGTATTCCTGCGCATCCAGGAATTTCTGGAGCTGGGTCAGACGCAGTTCGATGCCAATCACGCCATACTTTGCCTGTGCTTCCCTGGAATAATATGCCTCCATGTCCGCAGGGTCGGCTGCCGGCAGTTCCTCACTCGTATAGCCGCACTGCTCCAGGGAAAGCTGAGCATATAATTCTGCAAAGCTGTCAAACGGATACAGCCCCGTAACGCGGGTCTGGAGCTTCTCCAACGGCTGCTCCGTATTGGAGAACCCAATAAAATCGTCGATTTTTACCTCGCGCCGTTTTTCATCATACAGGCGCAGTTCAATGGTCTTGCTGCCATTTCCGATCATGCGGAAGGGGGCGGGATTCAGTTTCATCTCATGCAGCATGGGCGGTACTCCTTTTCTTTGATTTTCGTTCCGACGCGGTGTTTATGTAGAGCCTGTTCACATTAAAATCTCATACGCATCTTTTCGGCAAAATTTCACGCAGTCTGCGTTAAAAAATCTTGACATACGTCAGTATGCCTGCGATTTTTTGCCTTGCCTGCGTAAAA
>JAZNKY010000094.1:0-75615 GCA_045578805.1 Oscillospiraceae bacterium | reverse complement strand
CCTCCCCCAGCGGGGGAGGGGCTATATTTCGGGGACTTCGTCCCCGCCCCCCTTTTGCGGAGCTATCGCTCCGCGTTTGATTTTAGATTTTTCAACAAACTGAGGCTTCTGCACGTTTTGGGTGCAGAAGCCTTTGGCTTTTATGCTCTTATACGTTTGCTACCTCGGAACCGTCAGCGTCCACAACAACGGTCTCAGCGGGCTGTACCGGAGCTTCCTCCTGTACAACAGGTTCCTGCTCCTGCTTGGTACCGCAGTGCGGGCAGAACTTCTGACCTTCCTGTACGTACTTGCCGCAGTTACCGCAGAGGGATGCGCTGTCGATTGCTGCCAGCTCAGCTCTTGCTGCCGTGATCTGCGCTCTTGCATCCGCGATCTCTGCCAGCATCTGTGCAAATTCAGTCTCTGCCTTATTGCCGTACACTTCCTCATACTTCTTGCCGATCTCGATGTAGGTTGCATTCAGGCTGCTCTCTGCCTGGGAGATGGTGCGCTTGATCTTTGCCTTTTCTGCCATCTTCTTGGATGTATCAATTGTACCCTTCGCAAACTTTTCTGCGGAATTTTTGAGGTCTCCGCCAATCTTCATAATGGTCTCTTTCATTTCCATTGTAAAACCCTCCGATCGTTGTTTGCACTGCGGATGTGCAGTGCATAAATTCAGTGTAACATATTTCTCCCATAAAATCAAGAAAGAAATTGTTAATTCGTGTGATAAAACGGTGAAATCACAGGTTTTCGTGTTCTGCCAGAAGCGCTGCAAATTCCTGCATCTGCACATCATCTGTCCGGAACACCAGCACAAAATCCTCGCTGCACTGTGAAGCGGCGGTTTCGGTCAGCTTTTCAGGCGAAAGGGCTTCAAAAAACTGCTGGGCGCATTCGGTTTCCGGATCAAATGCACAGTCGAGCGGCTCGTCGTCCACATAGAGCTGTTTTTCATAAGTGCCGTTCTTTTTCCGGCAGGTCAGCTTGATCTTCCGCATAGGTTCACCTACTTTTCTGTTATGATGCCGTAGCGGTCGGGTCGTCGGTCACGGAAAATGCCCCAACTCAAGCGATCCGCAGCGAGCGCATCCAGATCGAATGCGGCAGTCAGCACATCATCGCCCTCCCTTGCGGACTGGCAGAGGAGTGAACCGGTATTGTCGGCAATGAAAGATGAGCCATAGAAACGCAGGGAGGATGTCTGTCCGCCGTTCTCCGTGCAGGGCTGCACTTCCTCCAGACCATAGCGGTTGGCAGCGATCACGGGCATGAGGTTTGCCGCCGCATGGCCCTGCATACAGCGTGTCCAGTGGGGCATACTGTCGGTTTCGAGGATGGGTTCAGAGCCGATGGCGGTCGGATAGAAGAGCAGCTCCGCACCGTTCAGGGCAAATGCCCTTGCGGTTTCCGGAAACCACTGATCCCAGCAGATGCCGACACCAATCTTTGCGAATTTCGTATCGAATACTTTGAATCCCGTATCTCCGGGAATGAAGTAAAATTTCTCCTGATAGTAGTGATCATCCGGAATATGGGTCTTACGGTAGATGCCGAGCATTACGCCGTCCGCATCAAGCACCGCCACGGAATTAAACAGACGGTTTCCGTCCTTTTCGTAGAAGCTGATGGGCAGGACAACAGAAAGCTCTTTGGCAAGCTTTGCAAAATGCTGTACTGCGTCATTTTCTTCCGCAGTCTTTGCGAACTGATAGTATTCATACTGCCGTTCCTGACAGAAATACTGCCGCTCGAACAGCTCCGGCAGGAGAATAATATTTGCGCCGTTTTCAGCCGCTTCACGGACGAGAGCGTCCGCACGGGCGATATTTTCCTGTACATTCCGTGTGCAGGACATCTGTACAGCGGCGACGGTTACGTTTCTCATAGGCTATCTCCTTTACATTTTTCGGGGGATTGTACCCTTTCCACCCTATATCGCTCATTATCGGGGGATCTGCTGTGTAATACAATGGATATTGCCGCCGCCGACGATGATCTCCCGCGCGGGGATCTTCACGATGATGCGTTCCGGGAACAGCTCGCCCAGAATGGAAGCGGCTCTCTCGTCGCTCTCCGCATTCTCTCCGCCGAACTGCGGCAGGAGAATCGCATGATTGCAGATGTAGAAATTCACATAGGATGCTGCCAGACGTTCGCCGACCTCACGGGTATCCTCACCCTCTTCAAATTCATAGCCGTCCATATCGGAGGCTTCCACGCAGACAGGCACGTCCGGAATCGGGAGCTTGTGCACGATGAACGGTCTGCCCTTGGCATCGGTCTCGGATTTCAACACTTCCATACACGCTGTGGAAAGTGCATACTGCGGATCTTCTTTCTTATCCGTCCACGCAAGCACCACTTCCGCAGGCTTCACGAATGCGCAGACATTATCCACATGTTCATTGGTTTCATCATTATAGATACCACGGGGCAGCCAGATGACTTTCTCCGCACCGAGGTAGTTTTTCAGCGTATCGGTGATCTCGTTCTTTGTCATATGGGGATTGCGTCCGGGGCTGAGCAAACAGCTTTCGGTCACGAGGATCGTCCCCTCGCCGTCGGAATGGATCGAACCGCCCTCCAGCACAAAATGCTGTGCATCGTAGCAGTCCAGACCGATTCTTTCACAGAATGCGGATGCAAGGGCATTGTCCTCCTCCCAATGGGCATAGAGTCCGTCGAACTCACCGCCCCACGCATTGAACTGCCAGTCGATACCACGCAGCTCCCCACGTTCATTCACCACAAAGGTCGGGGCGGTATCCCTTGCCCATGCGTCATTCTGGGGGATGGGCAGGAGGTGAATCCGTGCATTGCCGGAAAGCAGCTCCTCCGCACGGGTACGCTGTGCCTGGCTCACAAGGACATAGACGATTTCGGATTTTGCAATTTCACGGATGATCCGGCTGAAGATTTCCTGCGCCTTTGGGACATCGCTCCACGAACCTCTGCGTTCGGGGAAAATCATGATCGTGCCGTGGTGCATTGCAAATTCTGCCGGCATATGGAAGCCGTCGGCTTTCGGGATGGTATGGAGTTTTGTCATGACAATCTCTCCTTGAAATCAGAATAGCCGAAAGTTTTCACTGTTTCATAGCTTCCGTCCGTGTGGAGAATGCCGATTTCCGGCAGGGGCATTCCATTGAATGTATTATTCTTGACCATTGAATAGATCGCCATATCCTCAAAACACAGCCGGTCGCCGATGGCAAGGGGCTGGTCAAAGCTGTAATCGCCGATGATGTCACCTGCAAGACAGGTGCAGGAGGACAAGCGATAGGTATGCGCTTTCTCCCCCGCTTCGCCGCTTGCGAAAAGGGGCGGACGGTAGGGCATTTCGAGGACATCGGGCATATGACAGGCAGCGGACGCATCGAGGATGGCGATGTGCATTCCGTTTTCCACGATGTCCATGACCTCCGTGATCAGATACCCCGCACGCAGAGCGATGGCTTCGCCGGGTTCGAGGTAGACCTGCACGTTGTATTTCTGCTGGAATTCCACAATCAGCCGTTCAAGCAGTGGAATATCGTAGTCGGGGCGAGTGATGTGATGACCGCCGCCGAAATTCACCCATTTGCATTTGTAAAGATAGTCACCGAATTTCTCCTCGACTGCTTTGAGCGTGGTTTCGAGAGCATCGGCATTCTGTTCGCAGAGGGTATGGAAATGCAGTCCGTCCACATCCGGAAATTCGGTCAGATCACAGGCTCTCACGCCGAGTCGGGAACCGACGGCACAGGGGTCATAGATGGCAGCTTCCTGCGTGGAGCATTCGGGATTGATACGCAGACCGATGCTCTTTCCGGCATCACGGCACATACCGCCGAATTTCTCCAGCTGGCGCAGGGAATTGAACACGATATGATCGGAAACCTCCAGAATTTCGGGCATATCCGCATCCTTGTACGCAGGGGAAAAGATATGCACTTCCCCCTCGAATTCCTCCCGACCGAGCTTTGCTTCATAGAGTCCGCTGGCGGTCGTACCGGAGAGGTACTTTGCAATCAGGGGATAAACCGAGAACATGGAGAATGCTTTCTGTGCGAGGAGGATCCTGCATCCGGTGCGTTCCTGCACGCCCTTCAGGATCTCCAGATTGGAAATAAGTTTTGCTTCATCCAAGACATAGGATGGTGTGGGAAATTGGTTCAGGTTCATTGGCTTTCATTACCTTTCAGAAAGGATAAGGGAGGGATTTTGAAATCAGCCCTCCCCTTACACAGGCACTCCGCTTAATCCACGAGCACCGGATTCTCATCCACAACCCACGGCAGACCGTACTTGTTCAGTGCATCCATGAACGGATCGGGATCGAATTCTTCCACATTGAAGACACCGGCCTTTGCCCAGATGCCGCTTGCCACGAGGGAAGTACCAATCATTGCCGGAACGCCCGTGGTATAGGAAACAGCCTGTGCGCCGGTTTCCTTGTAGCATTCCTGATGATCGCAGACATTATAGATATAGATGGTGCGCTCCTTGCCGTCCTTGATGCCGCGGAAGATACAGCCGATGTTGGTCTTGCCGACAGTTCTCGGGCCGAGTGTGGACGGATCGGGGAGGAGTGCCTTGAGGAACTTGATCGGGACGATCTCGTGACCCTCGAATTCCACTGGTGTTGTACCGAGCATACCCACATTCTGCAGGCAGTTCATGTGCATCAGGTAGCTCTGACCGAATGTCATAAAGAAGCGGATTCTCTTGACGTTGGGGATATTCTTTGCGAGGGACTCAATTTCCTCGTGATGCAGGAGGTACATATCCTTCATGCCCACGCCCTCGAAATTGTACTCTCTCTTGATTTCCATGGGCTTGGTTTCCACCCACTTGCCGTCTTCCCAGTAAGAGCCGTTTGCAGATACTTCACGGAGGTTGATTTCCGGATTGAAGTTCGTTGCAAAGGGATAGCCATGGTCGCCGCCGTTGCAGTCGAGGATGTCGATGTAGTGGATCTCATCGAAGTAGTGCTTCTGTGCATATGCCGCAAAGACGCTGGTCACACCCGGATCAAATCCGGAGCCGAGCAGTGCTGTCAGACCTGCCTGCTGGAACTTCTCCTGATATGCCCACTGCCATGAATAGTCAAAGTACGCAGTGAAACCCTTTTCCTCGCATCTCTTCTCATAGATGGCACGCCACTCGGGATCGTCGGTATCCTCTGCCTCGTAGTTTGCGGTATCCACATAATTTGCACCGCAGGCAAGGCAGGCATCCATGATGGTCAGATCCTGATACGGCAGAGCGACGTTCAGAACGGTGTGGGGCTTGTATTCGTTCATGAGGGCAACGAGGGAATCCACGCTGTCCGCATCCACCTGTGCGGTGGTGAGTACCGCATTCGTGGTCGGGCGGAGCTTCTCTGCGAGGGCATCGCACTTGGATTTGGTTCTGCTTGCAATGCAGATCTCTGTAAATACAGGGTTTGCACAGCACTTGTGGATTGCAACAGTGGCTACACCGCCGCAGCCGATAACTAACAGTTTCATAGGTGATTCTCCTTTTCGTAGTTGATGGTTTTGCGGTAACTGTATGGGGGACGCTGTCCCCCATACCCCCTGCCAAAGGGATGTGATCCCTTTGGAATCCCATAGCGTTTTCCAAATCGCCCCACAAGGGGGCAATTTGGAAAACCTTGCAATTGCAAGAAACGCATTCTTGGGCAGGTGTATGAGAACAGTGTTCCATACCGTATCGCAAACTATAAATATGAATGGGGAAATTCCCCATAAATTGCTATTTATTCGATCTCGTCGAAACTTGCATTCAATACTCTTCCCTCCGCCGGAAGTCTCCTGCGTTCCTCCGCTTCTTCCAGCAGGTCTTCCACATATTTCGGCAGCATGAATGCGCCGGTGTGGAGATTGGTCGTATAATACCATGTCTGCAAGCCCCTTGCTTTCCAGCGTGCGGCATCGAGATCATGGAGGGGGTGGTATTTCTTGGATGCAAAGCCGAACAGCCAGTAGCCGGACGGACAGGTCGGGATATGCGCCTGATACACACGGCTGATCGGGAAACAGCGGAATGCTCTCCGGTGCATCGCCGTGCAGGCTTCCTCATCCTCATCGAAGAACGGGCTGCCGTGCTGGTACACCATGATGCCGTCCTCCTTCAGAGCCTTGAAGCAGCTGCCGTAGAATTCCTTCGTGAAAAGTCCTGCCGTATGCCCGAAGGGATTTGTGCTGTCGTTGATGATCAGATCGTATTCATTCTCCTTGCGGCGCAGGAATCGCAGACCGTCACGATAGAAGATATTGACACGTTCATCCTCCAGACCCTTTGCATTGTCGGGAAAAAATTCCTTGCAGACCTGCACAAAGAGTTCATCCGGTTCGACCACATCAATGGATTCGATCTCGTCATAATGGGAAAGCTCCCTCGCCACGCCGCCGTCACCGCCGCCGATGACAAGGACTTTTTTCACATGGGGATGCACCGCCATCGGCACATGGACGATCATTTCGTCATAGGTAAACTCGTCCTTCTCCGAAAAGATCACACTGCCGTCCGATGTGACGAACCGACCAAATTCCTCGGACTCGAACACATCAATCCGCTGGAAGTCACTCTCGCCCGTGAACAGCTGTTTTTCCACACGGATGGACATTTTCACGTTATTCGTATGCAGTTCTGAAAACCAGTAATCCATGGGTTACTCTCCTTTCAGCACATTCAGCTTCTCCAGATCGGGATCCTCCGGACCCTGCATGGAGCAGCCCTTTTCCTTGGCATAGAGGATATATTCCACCAGCTCCGCTGTGATCATCTCGCCGGGAGCAAGGATCGGGATGCCGGGGGGATAGCACATGACGAATTCTCCGCAGATGCGACCCGCCGTTTCACGGATCGGGATCATTTCCTTTTCGGAATAGAATGCTTTCTGCGGCGTGATGGCGACGATCGGGGAAATATATTCCGCATTGTACATATTCGACTTATCACGGGAATACAGACGCTTGATGTCCTCCAGCGCCCCCACCAGACGTTCAATATCCTGAATGCGGTCGCCGATGGAGATATAGGCAAGAATATTGCCGATATCGCCGAATTCGATCTGGATGTCATATTCATCACGCAGAAGATCATAGACCTCGATGCCCGTCAAGCCAATATCCCGTGTGTATACAGAAAGTTTCGTGACATCGTAATTATAGATGCTGCTGCCATTGACCAGATCCTTGCCATAGGCATAGAAGCCGCCGATGGAGTTGATTTCCTCCCTTGCATATTCCGCCATGCGGCTCACCTTTTCAAAGGATTCACGACCACGCAGGGCAAGATTTCGCCTTGAAATATCCAGACTCGACAACAGCAGATAGGATGCGCTGGTCGTCTGGGTGAGGTTGATGATCTGTTCAACATAGCGCATATTCATGCTCTGTCCCAGCAGGAGGAGGGAGCTTTGTGTCAGGCTTCCGCCGGATTTGTGCATGGATACTGCCGCCATATCCGCGCCGGCTTCCATAGCGGAAACAGGCAGCTCCTCATGGAAATAGAGGTGCGTGCCGTGCGCTTCATCCACAAGGGCAAGCATACCATGCTCATGGGCAAGCTTCACGATCGAGCGCAAATCGGAGCAGATGCCGTAATAGGTCGGATTATTGACAAAAACCGCCACAGCATCGGGGTTTTCCTTGATGACACGTTCCACCAGTGACAGCTCCATGCCCAGTGCAATGCCGATATGGCTGTCCACATCGGGGTTGACATAGACCGGCTCTGCACCGCAGAGCACAAGGGCATTGATGACGCTCTTATGGACATTTCTGGGGAGGATGATCTTATCCCCCGCCTTGCACGCCGTCAGGATCATGGTCTGCACGGAGGAGGTCGTTCCCCCGACCATGAAGAATGCGTGAGCCGCACCGAAGGCATCCGCCGCCAGCTGTTCCGCTTCGAGAATGACGGAAACCGGATGGCAGAGGTTGTCCAGCGGCTTCATGGAATTGACATCAATGCCGACGCATTTTTCCCCTAAAAGCTGCACAAGCTCGGGGTTTCCTCGTCCACGCTTATGTCCGGGGACATCGAACGGCACAACACGCTGTCTGCGGAAGCGTTCAAGTGCTTCATAGACCGGCGCAGATTTTTGTTTTTCGATATTCATAGGCTTTTCCTCGTCTGTAAAAAATAAAACGGATGATAAAATATCACCCGTTCGTCAATCTCTCATATTCATCACAGAAAAAACGAATTTCTGCGATGTTCAAATGATACCGCTGCATATTGCCGCTTCTTATTGACCGTTTCACAAGTGATTAGATTTATGATTATAAAGTGATCATCTTATAAAATTTGGGCTTCTAACCCAATCAATAATGCAGCATTCTGCTGCGCTCGGCAATCCGACCCGCCTGTCCGTATGGGCATATCTTTCCGCTAAGCGGAAAGCGGTCGTGTGCGTGTCAGCTGTATCGCTTTAGTACGCTATATTGTATTGTAGCATATTTTTTGTGGTTTGTCAATTGGTTTTTAAAAAATATCTGTGGAAAATACTGAAATGGTTGTAGTGTCAACAACTTTAGGAAAGTTGTGCAAAGATTGCCCACCCCCTGCCCCCTCCCGAAGGGAGGGGGATTAGGGCGGGGGCTGCGCCCCCGCATACCCGCCCTCTTGCAGAGGACTTTTTCGACAGAATGATAGTTGTCATTTTTAAAACTCCATTTCCCTGAATTTCACAGAATCCATCCCAAATCCAGCCCGTTTCATCGGCAACACCACATGCTCCAGATACCACGAAACATCCGTCATATGATCCGCAATCGTCCTCCTGCCAATGTCCAGACCGAATTGTATTTCTTGTGCATCCTGTGCCAGAAGCATAATGCCGGTTTCTGTATTTTGGTAGTACAGAATCACGCCGACCGTTTCATGCAGTCTTTGTTTTTCATGGAGAATGACAGAAAATTCCTCCGGTGAAAGATTCGATTTCTGCCAGTCATACATCCCGTCATCGTGCTGGGGGAGATACTCTGTCATACCTTCACGATTCCCCCATCCGGCGGCTTGCAGCACTGCAAGAATTTCTTCCAGACCTCCGCCATGCAGGCGGAGTGTCAGTCCTGTGTCCGCTGACATGTGCTGCCCTCCCCATACATTTTATGCGCAAGCCGCACATACTCCGCCGTCAGAAACGCATTTTCGAGATCTGCTTCATCCAGTCCACGATATAAAAACAGCGTATCATAAAGCTTTGCCATCTTTTCTGTGTTTTCGCTCTCCGCATGGATATGCCCCGTCACAAGGTCGATCCCGACCAGCACATCCCCCGACAGATAGCACCGCACACAGGGCTTTGCATCCGGCGGAAGCTTTTCGGCGTGGTGGGGATTTTCCAGGATTTCCGCTGCGATCATCTCACGAAGCTCTTCGGAATCCATTGGCGTATAGGGATATTTCTCACGGAAATAGGCATCCACCTGCGCACCGGATTTCCGGTTCGGGGAAAGCAGAGGACGGTATTCCTCGTGCAGGCGTTTCCATTCCTGCAGCATTTCGGGTGTGGGCTTTGTTGTCAGCATAGTTCACCTCAGTGTTTATCGTTGTAATCGTAGAATAATTCATCCAGCAGCTTGTCCACGCCCTCGGTATCACCGAATGCGGCTTTCAAAAATGTGCCGGCATTTTGGAACATCAGCCGGAAATAGAGCCAATCGCCCAGATCATCGTATTTTCTGGTCGAATTGATCAGATGATTCTGCCGCAGGGTGGTATAACGTTTCCCCTGCTTTTTTCCGTATGCACGGAGGCGTTTTGCGGTGGCGGCATCCTCCATCGCCTTTTTCTCAACGAATCCCCCGACCGCCTCAAATGTCCGCTTTTCCGACCAGAAAATGCCGCAGTACAGCCCCGTAATGCAGAATGAGATCCGGCAGAGCAGATCATTGCACCACAGCGGAAAGGAATAGCGTTCAAAGCGAATGGGTGCGCCGCCGCCGATGAATCTTCCAGTGGCAAGCAGATCGGCGATCTCGGCAAGTGTTCCCTCCGTCATGCGGTTGTCGCAGTCGATGGTGACGATGATATTTCCCCTCGCCGCCTTGATGCCGGCATTCCGGACGCTTGCAATGCAGCGTGTTTCGTCATGCACGACTCTTGCGCCGTTTGCTTTTGCGATGGCTTCGGTCGCATCCGTGCAGCGGTTGCAGACCACGATGATTTCCACATCACCGCCGTACACGTCAGCGGCTTTCCGGATGGAACTGATGCACCGTGCCACATAGCGTTCTTCATTGTGGGCGGGGATGATGACGGAAAGCTGAATATTCCCCTTTTCTGCCATCTTACCGGAATCTGTTCTGCTGTGCATCATATTCATACCCGATCTTCCGGAGCTTGTCGATGATCTCCTGCATATCGCAGTCATTGGTCTTGCAGAATTCCTCCAGACTGGGGTAGAAATCGCGGAGCTGGGTATTCAGAAAGCTTACCAGAATGGCGGGGTCATTCAGGATGTTCATGGGGTTATCCTCCTGTGGTTTTTGTTTTATCATAGCATGATGAACAGCATTTGTCAAGGAAATTCCGGAAAATATTAAAAAATTGAAAAAAATACAATTTACCCCTTGCAGAAACCGGAAAAATGTTGTATAATATATGTGTTATGCCGATCAAAAAATATCGACATGCCACCAAACGCCTGAAAAGGCAAAAATTTAATCTGAAAGGATGTCATGACAATGGCAGGTTTGAACAAGGTAACTGTAGAAGATATTCAGGTAAAGGGCAAGAAGGTTCTCGTTCGCTGTGACTTCAACGTTCCGCTGAAGGAAGGCGTGATCACAAACGACAACAGAATCCAGGCTGCTCTGCCGACCATCAAGAAGCTCCTCGAGAACGGCGCAAAGGTTGTACTCTGCTCCCACCTCGGCAAGCCGAAGAACGGTCCGGAGGAGAAGTTCTCCCTGGCTCCTGTAGCAGCAAGACTCGCTGAAGTACTCGCTCCGGCAAAGGTAACTTTCGCAAACGATGATACAGTCGTAGGCGAGAATGCAAAGGCTGCAGTTGCAGCAATGGCTGAGGGCGAAGTGGTTCTGCTCCAGAACACAAGATTCCGCGGCGCAGAAGAGACCAAGAACGGCGAAGAGTTCTCCAAGGAGCTGGCTGAACTGGTTGACGGCGAGGCATTCGTAATGGACGCTTTCGGTTCTGCTCACAGAGCACATGCTTCCACAGCAGGCGTGACTAAGTTCGTTAAGGAGACTGCAGTTGGCTATCTGATGCAGAAGGAGATCCAGTACCTCGGCAATGCAGTAGAGGTTCCGGAGCGTCCGTTCGTTGCAATCCTCGGCGGTGCAAAGGTTGCTGACAAGCTGAATGTTATCTCCAACCTGCTCGAAAAGTGCGATACCCTGATCATCGGCGGCGGTATGGCATATACATTCATCAAGGCACAGGGCGGTTCCATCGGTACTTCTCTGGTGGATGATGAGAAGCTCGACTACTGCAAGGAGATGCTGGCTAAGGCTGAGTCCCTCGGCAAGAAGCTCCTGCTCCCTGTTGATACCACAATCGCAGCTGAGTTCCCGAACCCGATCGACGCTGAGATCGCTGTAGAGGTTGTTCCCTCCATGGAAATTCCGGCTGACAAGATGGGTCTGGACATCGGCACAGAGACACAGGCTCTCTTCGCAGAGGCTGTGAAGTCTGCAAAGACTGTTGTATGGAATGGCCCGATGGGCGTATTCGAGAATCCGACTCTGGCAAAGGGTACTATCGCTGTTGCAAAGGCTCTGGCTGAAACAGATGCAACTACCATCATCGGCGGCGGCGACTCCGCAGCAGCTGTTATGCAGCTGGGCTTTGCTGACAAGATGAGCCACATCTCCACCGGCGGCGGTGCTTCTCTGGAATACCTCGAAGGTAAGGTTCTGCCGGGCGTAGCTGTTATCGCTGAAAAGTAAGCGCGGAACCCGCGCGGGTGATACGCGTAGGTAAGCAAACCATAAACGCAGGCATTCTGCTCGTGTCGTGAGCTTGCCAAGCCGCATGTCGCTTTCTGCGAAGAGCGACATCGCTCTTGTGCAGATGTATAGAAATGAGCATAAGGGCGGATAATTCTATTCGCCCTTGTCTTGTATCAGGAGGTTTTTATGAATCTCATTGAAAAGATCAAGCAGGATGAAAACTCCCCGATTTATCTGGCGTTCACGCTGGGTACACTGCTGGGAATCATCATCGGCTTTCTGGTATCCCCCATCAAGAATGGCATGACCATCGGCAGCTATAACAACATTGAAAATAATGAGGGCTGCTGCAAGGATGAGGATTCCGAAGAATGACGTTTGAATTTACCATTGGAAATACGCACACCACAATGGATCTTTCCACACTGATCATTCTGATCCTGTTGGTCGGATTCTTCGTCTGGCTGATTTGTTGGTGTTTCCGGCAGGGCATCCGTACATTGCAGGGAAAGCCGCTAAATTCCCCGCCCTCCCCTCTTTTCTGGGCAAAGGTCACAGCGGATGTGCTTGATACCGAGGAAGATGAGGTCTGGCATGGCATACCGGAGGCATTCCAAACAGCTCACAAAATGAAAAAAGGTACGTCCATCGTCAATCATGATGGATACATGCGGAGGGTACAGTCCTGTAAGGTATCCTATACATATAAGGGACAAGCCTACACAAGCATGATATGGAATCCCGTCATCCGAAACGGAAAGACGGAGATCTATTGTTATAAAAGAAAACCCGCATTGACAAAGGTGTATATACCCGATCAGTCATGGAGCAAGGGCGCAGGAATTTCCCTGCTGTTCCTTGGAGGTTTCCTACTTCTGATAGGCTTTGTCGCAGTTTGCGGTACAATTTCATAAATCAATAAGGAGTAATTACCATGAACAAGGCAGCAAGAAAGGCAATCATTGCCGGCAACTGGAAGATGAACAACACAAGAGTAGAAGCTAAGGCTCTGCTCGAAGCAATCAAGCCCCTGGTAGCAAATGCAGAGGGCAACGTGGAAGTTATCGCCTGCGTACCTTTCACCAACCTGGAAACCGCTATGAACGTAACCGCTGGTTCTAATGTAAAGATCGGCGCAGAGAACGTACATTTTGAGAAGAGCGGCGCATTCACAGGCGAAATCTCCGCTGATATGCTCGTTGAGCTGGGCGTTGAGTATGTAGTAATCGGTCACTCCGAGAGAAGACAGTACTTCGCTGAGACTGACGAGACCGTAAACAAGAGAACTCTGGCAGCTCTGGCAGCAGGTCTGAAGCCCATCGTTTGCGTTGGTGAGCTGCTCTGGGAGCGTGAGTGCAATATCACTGAGGAAGTGATTGCTCGCCAGATCAAGCTGGATCTGTACAATGTATCCGCTGAGGATGTGAAGAAGACCGTCATCGCTTATGAGCCTGTATGGGCAATCGGCACCGGCAAGACTGCTACTGCAGATCAGGCTGAGGAGGTTTGCGCATTTATCCGTGCAACTCTGGCTAAGATCTATGATGAGGCAACTGCTGAGGCTGTTACCATCCAGTACGGCGGTTCCATGAACGCTGCAAATGCAGCAGAGCTGCTGTCCAAGCCCAACGTGGACGGCGGTCTGATCGGCGGCGCATCCCTGAAGGCTGCTGATTTCAATACCATTGTACAGGCTGCTGTACAGGGCTAAGCGCAGAGCCTGCGGCGGCGGTTCGCCGCTGACAAGCTGCCTCCCAATGCGGCTTGCCGCAAAGGTCGGCACATCCTTCTAAAGCGGACAATCGCTGTTGAAAGTCAAATACTGCAAAGGGGATGCCGTCCCGGTGTCCCCTCTTTTTAAAACGGAGAACAGAATTATGAATACAGCAAACAATGATACTACTGCTTCGGAAAAGCGTAGATCCCCCTGGAGAAAGAGGGATATTCTCTTTTGTATCCTCTACCTGATCGTCGCTGTTATCGCCTCCGTCTTCGGCAGATATACCCGCTGGCTGGCACTGGCTGCAGTCATTGTACTGTTCGTGGTGATCGGCAACAAGGAACGCTATTCCGAGAATGCTCCCAATCCCAAAAAGCATCTGATTTCCTACATTTTCGCAGCATTACTGCTTGTGCCGGCATTCACAATGAATGCACCGCTGAAGCTTTATTACCCCGTACAGAAGCTTTTCTTCGTGCTTGGCAGCAAATTCCCCAGCAGCTATTCGCTGTTCCCGGATACTATTCCGCTGGACGCTGAGAATTATGATCACTACTTTTATCCGCCGTTGGTACAGAGCTATGGCGGCGGCTTTGTGAAATTCCATACGGATGCAGAGCATGTACAAAAGTATGAACAGCAGCGTACAAGCGAAGAGATCGCCTCCTGCACTGTGGAGGAATATCTGGAACAGTACGGCGGTATTCTCAACCAGTTCTCAGCGGAAGAAGCAGCAGGAAGCACTGTATATATCTACTGGGTGGATGACGGCTGCGGTCATGCACCGCACCAGGTCATGATCCTCAATGAAGAAACAGGCTTTGTGTATATGCAGGGCTGATCAATAAAATAAGAAAAGAAAGGGTTAATTACTATGAGCAAAAAACCTGTAGCACTGATTATTATGGACGGTTTCGGTTATAATGCGAGCGATTACGGCAATGCCATTGTCGCTGCAAAGACTCCGAACCTCGACAAGTATATGCAGGGCCCGAATACCATCATCGGCGCAAGCGGTCTTGACGTTGGTCTGCCGGATGGTCAGATGGGCAACTCCGAGGTTGGTCACACCAACATCGGCGCAGGCAGAATCGTTTACCAGATGCTGGTGAAGATCTCCAAGTCCATCAAGGACGGCGATTTCTTCGAGAACAAGGCTCTCGTGGACGCAATGGAGAACTGCAAGGCAAAGGGATCTGCACTGCACCTGATGGGCCTGCTCTCCCCCGGCGGCGTACACAGCCATATGGAGCATCTCTATGGTCTGTGCGAGATGGCGAAGAAGAACGGCCTTGACAAGGTATATGTTCATGCATTCCTCGATGGCCGTGACGTTCCTCCGTCCTCCGCAGCTGACTTCATGGAAGAGGCTGTTGCCAAGATGAATGAGATCGGCGTGGGCAAGGTTGCTACCGTCATGGGCAGATTTTATGCAATGGACAGAGACAACGCATGGGATCGTGTAGAAAAGGCTTATGCTGCTATGGTATACGGCGAGGGCGTTTCCGCTTGCTGCCCTGTACAGGCAATCCGTGATTCCTATGCAAACGAAGTAACCGACGAATTCATGCTCCCGACCGTTGTTGAGGGCGGCGCAAAGATCGCAGCTGACGACAGCGTGGTATTCTTCAACTTCCGTCCTGACCGTGCAAGACAGATCACAAGAGCATTCGTGGACGAGGCATTTACCGGCTTTGAGAGAAAGAACGGCTTCTTCCCGCTGCATTTTGTCTGCATGGCACAGTATGACGCAACCATGCCGAACGTATCCGTTGCATTCCCGCCGGAAGCTCTGAACATGACACTGGGCGAATACCTGAGCAAGTGCGGCAAGACACAGCTGAGAATTGCTGAAACACAGAAGTATGCGCATGTAACCTTCTTCTTCAACGGCGGCGAGGAGAAGCAGTTCGAGGGCGAGGACAGAATCCTCATCAAGTCCCCCGATGTGGAAACCTTCGATATGAAGCCGGAAATGAGTGCATATGAAGTAACTGACGCTGTTGTGGAAGCAATCGAATCCGACAAGTATGATGTTATTATTCTGAACTATGCAAACTGCGACATGGTTGGTCATACCGGTATTTTCGATGCAGCTGTTGCTGCTGTTGAGGCTGTGGATACCTGCGTTGGCAGAATGGTGGATGCGATTCTGGCAAAGGGCGGCGCAGCTCTGCTCACCGCTGACCACGGTAATGCAGATAAGATGTACGAGCCGGATGGCAGTGCATTTACCGCCCATACCACAAATCCTGTTCCGTTCATCGTAGTGGGCGCAGGCGACTGCAAGCTGCGTGAGGGCGGCGTTCTGGCTGACCTCTCCCCGACCATCCTGAAGCTCCTCGGTCTTGAGCAGCCGAAGGAGATGACGGGTACTTCTCTGATCATTGACTAAGCGGCGAACCGCCGATATTCAATACGCCGTCCATCCGGACGGCGTATGCTATATCTTGATGTTCTGATTTTGAATGATGATGTTGTTTTCCTGCACCTTGCCAAGAATGTGATTCTTGCAATTCTAACGTTTTCCCTTTGTCCCCGTAGGGGGCAATGGGAAAACGACATGGGATTCCAAAGGGATCACATCCCTTTGGCAGGGGGTGCAGGGGGACAGCGTCCCCCTGCGAAAGGAGACCACCTATGATAGACGTATGCCTTGGCGGAACGGGCGGGATGCTGCCGCTTCCTGATCGGTGGCTGACCTGTTTCTGGCTGGAATATAACGGAAAAGCGGCACTCATTGACTGCGGCGAGGGGACGCAGATCACGCTCAGCAAACAGGGCTGCAAGCTCAGTAAACTGGACGCACTGTTCATCACCCACACCCACGCCGACCATATCTCCGGACTGCCGGGGCTTCTGCTTTCCGTCGGCAACTGCGGACGGACGGAACCGCTGACTATTTACGGGTTCAGCGGCATCGGGTATGTGATCGACCAGCTCTCCTGCATCTGTCCGGTACTCCCCTTCCGCGTGGAAGTACAGGAGCTTTCCTGCACGGAAATTTCCACACTCACCTGGAACGGTCTGGAGGTGCGAAGCCTCCCCCTGCGCCATCGGATGGACTGCCTCGGCTACTCGTTCACACTGCACCGCAAGCCCGTGTTCAATCCGCAGAAAGCCCAGAAGCTCAGCATTCCTGTGAAGCTCTGGAGTAGACTCCATGCGGGGGAAACAGTGACCGAAAACGGCATGGAATACACGCCGGATATGGTGACGGATGAAGCAAGAAAGCCCATCAAGCTGACCTATATGACGGATACAATGTATTTTCCGGAGATGATCGGATTTGCAAAGGATTCCGACCTGCTGGTTTGTGAAGGCATGTACGGGGATGATGACTATATCCCGAAAATGCGCGAAAAGGGGCATATGGTCTTTTCGCAGGCGGCAGAGCTTGCCAGAGAATCCGGCTCTTCCCGTTTGTGGCTGACGCATTTCAGTCCGGCACTCTCCAATCCGGCGGAATATACCGAAATGGTGCAGGCGATCTTTCCGGATACGGTCGTGAGTACGGACGGACAGAGAATGACGCTGAAGTAGTGGAGGGAAATATGAAAGATTTTCTGAAGCCCTACAGCGATATGAGTGCGTTTTATGTGACGATCGACCGGACGATGATCACAGAGCTTCTGGATGCTGTCTGTGAGAAAATGCAGTATACTGTGATTGAAACGCACGAGGACTACTATCTGCTGGCATCCGGCAAGGATGACCGTGCATTTCTGCTGGCGGTCAAATGTATTCAGCCGTTCTATGGGATTTCCATCAAATGCAAAACTTCTGAAAAGCGTCTGTTTTTCGATACAATTGAACTATTTCTGAGCAGAACACATGAAGGCTGGGGGATGCCCCATGTGGCGTATGACGCACATCCGGATTGGCTTATCTGTGATTACAATGGGAAGAATCCGGTGGAGGATGATTTGCAACGATGTGGACTGCTGTGAGATTGAACAGATGGAGGAACCTATGAAAAACTGCGAATCGCTCAATGAATTAAAAGAGTGGCTGGACTATGGATACAATGTCAGTGGGAAGCAGAATTTTTCTGATCCTCGCCAAATCACCTCCTATCTGCTTGATGAGTATGAATATCTTCTGCATGAGGGGCAAACGGACAGGAATTGTTTTCTGCTTTTGCTGGGAAAGCAGATCATTGAAAACCGCCACACAATACATTGGAAAATATACAGATTGATCGAATATGCAGTCAAGGAAACCACGCATGAACATACTGCTTTCGATCTTGAAGAAAAGGCAAAAGAAGAAATATGCCGACTTGCAAAAGAGGTCGGTGAGATGCTTCCGTCGCTTCAGATAGAAGTTGATTGAAAATCTGCCTCCTTTTTTCAGTACATCCACAAAATTACACAACCCCCGACAATCGTCGGGGGCGTTTTTTGTCATCAGTTGAGAAATGCCGGAAATCCATTGACGAGGGGCATTTTTTGTGCTATAATAAAGAGAATACAACTTTTTGAAGCTGTACAAAAATAAGAGATCGGAGGAATCAGAACATGTTTCCCATCGTTCGTAAGAAGGTGTTCAATCCTTCTGTTACTTTGATGGAAATTTCTGCCCCCTATATTGCGGCAAAGGCAAATGCCGGTCAGTTCATCATCTTCCGTGTGGATGAAACCGGTGAGCGTGTACCGCTGACCATTGCGGATTTTGACCGTGAAAAGGGCACAATTACAATTATTTTCCAGATCGTCGGCTATTCGACCGAAAAGCTGAACTCCCTCTCCGAGGGCGACAGCATTCTGGATGTGGTAGGTCCTCTGGGACTGCCGACCGAATATCCCGAAAATGCAAAGCGTGTCTGCGTCATCGGCGGCGGCGTGGGCTGTGCGATCGCCTATCCGCAGGCAAAATATCTCCATGCACAGGGCGTGCAGACGGATGTCATTGCCGGTTTCCGCTCCAAGGACATTGTGATCCTGGAGGAGGAATTTAAGGCGGCTTGCTCTGAGCTGATCCTCTGCACGGATGACGGCAGCTATGGCAGACAGGGATTTGTCACACAGGCACTGCAGGCACAGATCGACGCAGGCGTGAAATATGACGCTGTGATCGCCATTGGCCCTGTGCCGATGATGAAGTTTGTCTGTGAACTGACAAAGAAATATGATATTCCGACCATCGTTTCCCTCAATCCCATCATGGTGGATGGTACGGGCATGTGCGGCGGCTGCCGTGTGACAGTGGATGGAAAGATCCGCTATGCCTGCGTGGAGGGACCGGATTTTGACGGTCACAAGGTCGATTTCGATGAGCTGATGAAGCGCAACGGGACATTCCGTGAGCGTGAGGCGGCGTGCCGGATGCTCAGACAGGCGGATAGCCTGTAATAGCAGGAGGTTTCGCATGATTCAGAAATTTGACAAAATTTCATTTCGTGAATTGAATGACGCATTTTCCAGAGAGCTGATTAAGGGACACAAAACCCATGACGGCTGCGAGGTGCATTTCAATGGCTTTAACAATGTCCTCGCAGATGCCGACAATAATTTCTATTTCTTCGGTGCGGTGACAACGCTGGATAAAGAGCAGTCAGCCATCCGGCAGAAAGGTCTGTGTGAGAAATATCGTAAGCTTGCACCGTATGCCAAGGGAATCCACGAGTATATCCTACTCATGCCGGGCGGACAGGTCAACGTGCTTGCAAGTAGTTTCAGTCATCAGGAAGGGAAATCCGTCACGATTCTGGAGGTCGTGACAAGCGACTTCACATTAGCTGACATGAAACAGATCTTCACTATTATCAGGAAAGCAATCGAAAAGAATTTCCGAGCTTCGTGTTGTCCGGAATTCGACTATTGTGACTACGGAGCAAAGTTTACCTGCATCAGCCATGCCAATCAGGACAATGACGATATTGATCCGTACGATTACTTTTAACAGTAAACACGTTCTGACAGTATCAGTGTCCAAAGATCCGTATCAGAATCATAAGGAGTGAACAACATGCCGAATATGGCAATGAATAAAGTACCGATTCCGGAACAGGATCCAAAGGTACGAGCAAACAATTTTGACGAGGTAACGCTCGGCTACACGGCGGAAATGGCGATCGAGGAAGCGCAGAGATGCCTGAACTGCAAGAACATGCCCTGCGTGTCCGGCTGTCCGGTCGGTGTAAAGATCCCGGCATTCATCTCCCAGATCGCAGAGGGCGATTTTGAGGGTGCATACCAGACCATCCGACTGACGAATGGTCTGCCGGCAGTCTGCGGCAGAGTATGTCCGCAGGAAAGACAGTGCGAAAGCAAATGCGTCCGCGGCATCAAGGGCGAGCCGGTCGGCATCGGCAGACTCGAACGCTTTGCGGCGGATACCCATATGAAACATGGCGATACTACTGTAGAAAAGCCCGTTTCCAATGGTCATAAGGCTGCCGTTGTCGGTGCAGGTCCCGCAGGTCTGACCTGTGCAGGGGATCTTGCAAGAATAGGCTATGATGTGACGGTTTATGAGGCATTCCATGTAGCCGGCGGCGTACTGATGTACGGCATTCCGGAGTTTCGTCTGCCGAAGGATATTGTCCAGAAGGAAGTGCAGAATCTGCGTGATCTGGGCGTGAATATCATGACGAACATGGTCATCGGCAAGGTGTTGTCCGTGGATGAGCTGCTGGAGCAGGGCTACGAAGCCATCTTTGTCGGCTCCGGTGCGGGTCTCCCCCGCTTCATGGGCATTGAGGGTGAAGCTCTCGTCGGCGTATGCTCGGCGAATGAATATCTCACCAGAATCAACCTGATGAAGGGCTATAAGCAGGAATATGATACACCTGTTCTGCGCTCGAAATCCGTTGCTGTTGTCGGCGGCGGCAATGTCGCAATGGATGCGGCAAGAAGTGCACTGCGTATGGGCGCGGAGCATGTGTATATTGTATACAGACGTTCGGAGGACGAAATGCCCGCAAGACGTGAGGAAGTACATCACGCAAAGGAAGAGGGCGTGGAATTCCTGACACTGAATAATCCCGTGAAGATCCTCGGCGATGAAAACGGCAGGGCATGTGCGATGGTCTGCCAGAAGATGGCACTCGGCGAGCCGGATGAAAGCGGCAGACGTTCCCCTGTTCCGGTGGAAGGCTCGGAATATGAGCTGGAAGTTGATACGGTGATCATGTCCATCGGTACTTCCCCGAATCCGCTGATCCGTACCACGACCAAGGGATTGGAAGCGAACAAGCGTGGCTGTCTGATCGTGGATGAGGATATGATGACCACGAAGGAAGGCGTTTACGCCGGCGGCGATGCCGTGACCGGCGCGGCTACGGTCATTCTTGCCATGGGTGCTGGTAAGGCGGCAGCAAAGGCAATGGACGAATATATGCAGAAAAAGAACGAAAACTAATACAGGAGGCAGATTTATGAAAAAGAAGCTTGTAAAGGCACTGGCAGCTCTGACCGGTGCATCCATGATGACAGTAATGGGAACTCTGACCGTATTCGCAGAGGAATCGGCGGCAGCGGCAGCTGACCAGCCCTCCACCGCATCCATGCTCATTTCCACATTCGCACTTCCCCTCATCCTGCTGGCGGCTCTGTACTTCATCATGATCCGTCCGCAGCGCAAGATGGAAAAGGAAACGAGGGAGATGCAGAACACCCTGCAGATCGGCGATGAGGTCATCACCATCGGCGGCATCGTGGGCATTGTACTGCGTGTGGAGGAGAACACAAAGACCGTTGTACTGGAAACCGGCAGCGATCGTCTGAAGATCCGTATGATGCAGGATGCCATCAAGGAGAACGTGACCCTGAGAGAGACAAGAGAAGCAGAAAAGGCTGAGAAGCTGAAGGCTAAGACACAGCCGAAGGCTCCGAAGGAATAAGAGCCTGTAAAAAATAAGAGCTTGTTCTGAAAACAAAACACGCCGCATACACTGTATCAGTGAATCCTTTCTGAAAGGAGCTGATGTGATGCGGCGTGTTTATTTATGGAAATCGGGCGTGTTCCGCACGCTTCTGAGTGTACTCTGGGGGCTGGTCTGGCTGTTTGTCGGGCTGCTTCTCCTGTCCGGCATCCTTCTGCTGACGCATGTACCGGAGCGGATGCTGATGCTCGCGGCGGACTGCTTCTGGAGCATCAGTGCATTTCTTGCAGGCAGCCGCGCCGGTTTCCATGCAAGGCGGCATGGAATGCGGACAGGTCTGCTCTGCGGTCTGCTGCTCTGTGCCGTCCTGCTTGCCGGAAATATCTGCACCGGCGGCACACTCTCCATCCGCATCGGCATCCGCTGCATTCTCATTCTGCTGGCTTCCCTCTGCGGCGGTGTGAGGGGTGTGAACCGGAAGCTGACCAAACCGCCGTATTGATTGGAGCAAGCCCCTCTCCTCAGAGCAATGTCAACAACTTAAGCATTCTAATGATGGTTCTGCAAAACTGCCCCACCCCCTGCCCCCTCCCAAAGGGAGGGGGATTTAGGGGCGGTGCTGCGCACCGCCGCCGCCAAAGGCTATCGCCTTTTGAAACCGATTCCCTAAAGTTGTTGACATTGCCCCTCAGGGAGGGGTTGGGGATGCTCCACACGGGGTCAAAGTCATCAATGTAAGCGGGGTGCGGGGGCGCAGCCCCCGCACCAAATCCCCCTCCCTCCGGGAGAGGGGCAGGGGGCAAGCTTTGCATAACTTTCCTAAAGCTGTTAGAGCCTGTTCACATAAAATGAATATGCAGATTTTCGAGCATAAATTTTACGCAGGCAAGGCAAAAAATCGCAGACATACTGACGTATGTTAAGATTTTTTAACGCAGACTGCGTGAAATTTTGCCGAAAAGATGCGTATGAGATTTTAATGTGAACAGGCTCTAATATTCCCCCTTTGAAAAGAAGCAAGGTCATGCTTAACCATCCCGCTTCGTATAAAATCACAAAAAGAAAAATACCCCTTGCAATTGTATGAGAAATATGGTATAATATAAAAAACGAGCGCGCTCGAACAGAAACGGAGGGAAACCGAATGAAGCATATTCAGACCATCAACAAGGCAAACCTGAAGGAGTCCGCACAGAAGGGCGGCTGCGGCAAGTGCCAGGCATCCTGCCAGTCTGCTTGCAAGACTTCCTGCACAGTTGCTAACCAGAAGTGTGAGAGATAAGTTCTTCTGACATTTCTTCACCGTCCTGCATCCCATGTGCGGGACGGTTTTTTATGCCGATACTGTGCCCTGCACAGAATATAAATAAAGGATTGAATGCTATGATACATAAGTTTACATTGAATGGACTGTACATCGTGCTGGATGTCAACAGCGGCGGTGTGCATATCGTGGATGAGATGACCTACGATCTTCTGGATGATGCCAATCCCCCGTTTGCGGACGAATGTCCCGCGGAGATCCTGGACAAGCTCTCCGGCAAGTATGACGCAGAAGAGCTGAAGGAATGCTATCTCGAACTCAAATCCCTGTACGAGGAGAAGATCCTGTTCTCCGCGGATGATTATGAAAAGTATGCGGCGTTTGCAGTTGCTTCCCCCATCAAGGCAATGTGCCTGCATATTGCGCATGACTGCAATCTGCGCTGCACCTATTGCTTTGCGGCAACCGGCGACTTCGGCACGGGCAGAAAGCTGATGCCTGTAGAGACCGGCAAGCTGGCAATTGACTTCCTGCTGGAAAATTCCGGAAACCGTGAGAATCTGGAGCTGGACTTCTTTGGCGGCGAGCCGCTGATGAATTTCGATGCGGTCAAGGAAGTGGTTTCATATGCAAGAGAGCGTGAGAAGGAATACGGCAAGCATTTCCGTTTCACCATCACAACGAATGGTCTGCTGCTGGATGATGACAAGATCGACTTTATCAACAAGGAAATGTCGAATATTGTTCTTTCCATTGACGGCAGAAAGGAAGTCAATGACCGTATCCGCGTGACACCAAACGGCAAGGGCAGCTATGACATTATCCTGCCGAAGTTCAAGCAGCTGGTGGATGGCAGAAGCCGTGACAAGGATTACTATGTGCGCGGCACATTCACAAAGTTCAATCTGGATTTCTCCGAAGATGTATTCCATCTGAATGAAGCCGGATTCGATCAGATCTCCGTTGAGCCTGTTGTGGGTGATCCGGATGATCCGTATGCACTGACGGAAGCAGAACTGCCGCAGGTATTTGCGGAATACGAGAAGCTTGCACAGCGTCTGCTGGAAAATGACAAGGCGGGCAAGCACTTCAATTTCTTCCACTTCATGCTGGATCTGAACCAGGGGCCGTGTGCGATCAAGCGTCTGCGCGGCTGCGGCTGCGGCAATGAGTATGTTGCCATCACGCCGGATGGTGATATTTACCCTTGCCACCAGTTCGTGGGCATGGAAGAATACAAGATGGGCAATCTGGAAGAGGGCACATTCGACATGGAAATGAAGAAGGTCTTCGCCGGAACACATATCTACAACAAGCCGAAATGCCGTGAGTGCTGGGCAAAGTTCTACTGCAGCGGCGGCTGTAATGCGAATAACTATCAGTATGCCGGTGACATTCATAATGCGCATGAGCTTTCCTGCGAGATGGAAAAGAAGCGTCTGGAATGTGCGATTATGATGCAGGCTGTGAAGGCGATTGAGAAGGGGATCTGATTTCCGATATAGCAAAGGCACTCCCGATGATTTTGGGAGTGCCATTTCTCATTTTTGTCTTTTCAGCTCAAAGATCCCTTCCACAATCAGCCAGCCGCCGATGAATGCGGGAATCATGTACCAAGTGACCGATGCTTTTACCGCAATCATCCAAATGACAGCAGCAATCAGACAAAGAACGCCCACCGTGATCATGATTATTGGTTTGTTCTTCATTCTTTGAACCTCCGCGATTACAGCTGCTCTGCAATCTGATAGATCAGCTTCTCTGTCTTTTCCCAGCCCAGGCACGGATCAGTGATGGACTTGCCGTAGATGCCCTCCTCGACCTTCTGTGCGCCGTCCTCCAGGTAGCTCTCGATCATGAAGCCCTTGACCATGCGCTTGATGTCCGCATTCTGGCGGCAGCTGTGCAGGATCTCCTTGACGATTCTCGGCTGCTCCAGATAGCACTTGTTGGAGTTAGCATGGTTGGTATCCACGATGACTGCCATATTCTGCAGACCTTTCTCCGCATAGTGATGATAGGTCAGCAGGAGGTCTTCGTAGTGATAGTTCGGCAGGGATTCGCCGTGCTTGTTCACATAGCCGCGCAGGATCGCATGGGTCAGCGGATTGCCGGTGGTGTGTACTTCCCATCCTCTGTAGAGGAATGTATGGCTGCTCTCTGCAGCATAAATCGAATTGAACATAACGGACAGGTCGCCGCTGGTCGGGTTCTTCATGCCGACCGGAATATCCATGCCGCTTGCCGTCAGACGGTGCTGCTGGTTCTCCACGCTTCTTGCGCCGATCGCAACATAGGAGAGCAGATCGGACAGATAGCGGTAATTCTCCGGATAAAGCATTTCATCCGCACAGGTAAAGCCGGTCTCCTCGATGGCTCTGGTGTGCAGCTTGCGGATGGAGATCAGTCCCTCCAGCATATCCTCTGCTTTGGTCGGATCGGGCTGGTGTACCATACCCTTGTAACCCGTACCGTTGGTACGGGGCTTGTTGGTGTAGATTCTGGGGATGATGAGGATCTTATGCTTGACCTGCTCATTCACCTTTGCCAGACGGTGCATATATTCCATAACAGAATCTTCACGGTCGGCAGAGCAAGGACCAATGATGAGGATCAGACGGTCGGACTGACCGGTGAATACTCTGCTGATCTCGGCATCACGCTGCGCCTTGATCTCCTTGCATTTTTCAGAAAGAGGAAAATCATTTCTGATCTCCTCCGGAAGCGGCAGCTTTCTGATAAACTCCATGGACATGGAAATTCCTCCTTTATCTATATTCCACTCTATCCTATATTATACAATAAATCGGACGTTATGTCAAGCTTTAGGAAAACGAGGAAACAAAAAGCCGTCATACCTCCAGCAGCTTCAGGATCTCGTCCGCAACCGCCCTGACCTTGGCTGGGAAATCGGATTCATTTGCAAAGATACGCAGATGACGATGCCCCGTCCAGGCATCCACTGTGCGCTTGTCCACGGCGATCGCCTGCTCCGGTGTTTCTGTTCTGGCTTCATTGTTGCCGCGCTCACCGGTGTCAGCGCAATTCCATTGGTAATGCTCCGGTGCGCCGTCTGCCGCGGTGACCAGATGAATCACTGCGTCATAGCGGTCAAATGCACCCTCGACCGTAAGGTGATTGCGCTCCATGATCTGCTCTGCTTCCTGTGCGGTCACATAGGCGCGGAAATCCAGGACCCCGCGGTCATACAGGATGATGACCTTCTCCGGCTTGTACTTTGCCGCCGCCTTCTCATAGATCGCCTCCTTGGAGATCTGCTTCTCCACGATCAGCTCCTGAAATTCTGCCGCCGTCAGATGCTTCCCCGTGTGGATCCCGTTCAGGATCAGCTCCGTTGCGGATTCCGGTACGATGAAGACCTTATAGCCGCGCGCTGTCAGCTCCTGCTGCAGGTGGCTCATGATGGAGGTCTTGCCGGCACACGGTCCGCCCGTCATGACAATTCGTTTCATATCCATTCCTCCCGTCATTCCGGCAGATGCTCTGCCTTTCCCCAATTATACCATAATATCCCATAAACTGCAAGCATTATTTTGCTTTCAAAACTGCCTACATACAACGCTTAGTCCGCTGAAGTGCTTTTTCTTTCCACAGCGGAAAGGCACGAAATACAGCGAATATACGCAAAAGCTACAATCTTTCCACCCGTTTCCACACACAACATATTGTGTTTTGAACGTATGTTTTGTTTTGTTGGAAAATATAGACAAACTATATACAAAACGCCGCAAACGCCCTTGTTTTATAATAAATATACAATTATCAACACAGTTAGTTGGCTGTTTTGACATCAAAAGACCCCTTGACAAGTCCGGATTTATACGGTATACTAATATATAGCTGCTTGATGCAGATACAATATATTGTGGAGGTTGATTACGATGCCGACATCGATCAGAAAACGTGATAATAGAGTGGTGCCGTTCGACGCAAAGAAAATTGCCAATGCGATTTTTAAGGCTGCCAAGGCTGTGGGCGGTACGGATTATGAGGAAGCCAAGTCCGTAGCGCAGGAGGTCTGTGCGCTGTGCGACAATTCCTATGATGAGATACCGACCGTAGAACAGATTCAGGATCTGGTGGAAAAAGTGCTGATCGAGCGCGGACATGCACAGACCGCTAAGGCATATATCCTGTACCGCTATGAGCGCACACGCGCCAGAGAAATGAAGACCAACCTCATGGGCGTGCTGAACGAGCTGACCTTCCATTCTGCGAAGGACAGCGACATCAAGCGTGAGAATGCCAATATTGACGGCGACACGGCAATGGGAACCATGCTCAAATACGGCAGCGTTTCCGCGAAGGAATTTTATGAGATGTACGTCCTCAAGCCCGAACACGCCAAGGCACATGCCAAGGGAGATATTCACATCCATGATCTGGACTTCCTGACGCTGACGACCACCTGCTGTCAGATCGACCTGATCAAGCTGTTCAAGGGCGGTTTTTCTACGGGTCATGGCTTCCTGCGTGAGCCGAATGATATTTCCAGCTATTCCGCACTCGCCTGCATTGCGATCCAGTCGAACCAGAACGACCAGCACGGCGGTCAGAGTGTACCGAATTTTGACTATGCGATGGCGGACGGCGTGCGCAAGACCTATGCTTCCCGCTACAAGCAGAACCTTTCCCGCGCTCTGGAACTTCTGGCAGACCGCGAGGATGCGGATGCACTGACTGCTGCAGTAATGCAGAACCTGGCAGAACAGGGGCTTCGTCCGGTTCTGGCGAATGATAACGGCTTTGCCGCAAAGGCAGCAGAACTGCTGACAGCAGACATCCCTGCTGCGCTTGCAGAGAAAGTACTGGGCTTCGCTGCAAAGCACGCCTACAAGGAGACCAACCGCGCAACCTACCAGGCAATGGAGGCTCTTGTACATAACCTCAACACCATGAACAGCCGTGCCGGTGCGCAGACACCGTTCTCCTCCATCAATTACGGCACGGATACCTCCCCGGAGGGCAGAATGGTCATTGAGAATGTGCTACTGGCAAATGAAGCCGGTCTTGGCAACGGCGAAACGCCGATCTTCCCCATTCACATCTTCAAGATCAAGGAGGGCATCAACTATAACTCCACTGATCCCAACTATGATCTGTTCAAACTGGCGTGCCGCGTTTCCGCTAAGCGTCTGTTCCCGAATTTCTCCTTTATCGACGCGCCCTACAACCTCAAGTACTATAAGGAGGGCGACTACCGCACAGAGATCGCCTACATGGGCTGCCGCACGAGAGTCATCGGCAATGTCTATGATCCGAGCCGTGAGATCGTCACCGGCAGAGGCAATCTGAGTTTCACCTCCATCAACCTGCCCCGTCTTGCCATCAAGGCAAAGGGCGACCTGAACAAGTTCTATAAGGGTCTGGACAAGATGATGAACCTTGCCATTGACCAGCTCATGGACCGCTTCCGCATCCAGTGCAGCAAGAAGGTCCGCAACTATCCGTTCCTGATGGGTCAGGGCATCTGGATGGATTCTGAGAGTCTCAGCGCGGACGAGGAGCTGAGCGAGGTACTCAAGCATGGTACGCTGTCCGTGGGCTTCATCGGTCTTGCAGAGACGCTCAAAGCCCTGATCGGCGCGCACCACGGCGAAAGCGAGGAAGCCCGCGAGCTTGGTCAGACCATCATCCGCAGAATGCGCGAGCGTCTGGATCAGGAAGCACAGGCAACGGGTCTGAACTTCTCCCTGCTGGCAACACCGGCGGAGGGGCTGTCCGGTCGCTTTGTGGGTATGGACAGAAAGAAGTACGGCAAGATCCAGGGCGTGACCGACCGTGCCTACTACACCAACTCCTTCCATGTGCCGGTGTACTATCCGATCAGTGCATTTGAGAAGATCCGCATTGAGGCTCCCTATCATGAGTTGACGAATGCAGGACATATCAGCTATGTGGAGCTGGACGGCGATCCGTTGCAGAACCTTTCCGCATTTGAGAAGGTCATCCGTTGCATGAAGGAATCCGGCATCGGCTACGGCTCGATCAACCATCCTGTTGACCGTGATCCGGTATGCGGCTACACGGGCATCATCGGCGACACCTGCCCCAAGTGCGGCAGACCGGAGTCTGCACACAACACCGTGGGCTTTGAGCGCATCCGCAGAATCACGGGCTACCTCGTGGGAACTCTTGACCGTTTCAACAATGCCAAGCGCAGTGAGGTGAGTGATAGAGTTAAACATAATGTGAAGGACTAAGCAGCAAATTTGTCTTTTTCGTTTAATCGTCACAACTGTTCAGGAGGTATTAACATGTTTATTCACAGAAGCAGGGACTATGGTAACCACTGGTTCGTATGGTATCTTGAAAACAGTAAAGTTATAAAATACAAATGTACTGAAGTAAAGTTTTTTGATAATCGTGAAAACACTCGGGGTATTGATAAAAAAATTGTTGAATCATGGGCAAAAGACGACCCTAATCTGCCTTCTTGGCTGAAAGAAAAACTGCAACAGCTTTTAAATAAATAGAGAGAAAAGAGTAGCTTATAAAGGAGGAATCCTCATGCTCTTACAGCTATCCGGCACAGCCAACGACTCCATCGTGGACGGCCCCGGCATCCGGTTCACGATCTTTGTGCAGGGCTGCCCGCATCACTGCAAAGGCTGCCACAATCCGCAGACGCACCCCTTTGACGGCGGCACGCTCACAGAAACGGACGCGCTTCTGAAACGAATCAAAGCCAATCCCCTGCTGGACGGCGTGACCTTTTCCGGCGGTGAGCCGTTCTGTCAGGCGCAGGCTCTCGCGGAGCTTGGCACACAGATCAGAGCACTGGGGCTGAATGTCATCACCTACACCGGCTACACGTTCGAGGAGCTGTATGCCAGAAGCGCGGAGGACGGCATCGGCGACCTGCTGGCGGTGACGGACTGGCTGGTGGATGGTCCTTTTATTGAGGAACAGAAGAGCTACCAGCTCCATTTCCGCGGAAGCACCAACCAGAGAATCCTCGACTGCCGTGAGAGCCTTGCAAGGGGCTGTGCGGTCGAGACGGAATTTGCATGATCTGTTATACCTACATCGTACAATGTGCGGACGGCACACTGTACACCGGCTGGACGAACGACCTCCCGAAGCGTATCGCAGCGCATAACACTGGAAAGGGCGCGAAATACACACGCTCCCGGCTGCCGGTGGTGCTGGTCTATGCGGAGCCGCACACGGACAAGGTCGCGGCGATGCAAAGGGAGTGGAGGATCAAGAAGATGACGAGAGAGGAGAAGCTTTTGCTGATTGAAAGCTGTCCAACTCTATAAATATGTCCGCCGCATAAGGACATCATCCGAATTTGCCCTACCCCAGCCCCTCCCCAAGGGAGGGGCTTTTTTGCAGGGGGCTTCGCCCCCTGCACCCCGCTGCCATCTTCCCGCATTAAAAAATCCCCCGAAATCTCGGGGGATTTTCTCATATTCACTTATTTCAGCGCAGCCATCTGCTCTTCGAGCTTCTGGATCAGTGCCTTTGCCTTTGCTTCGCTCTCACGAACGCCTGCAACGACTTTTTCCGGAGCCTTTGCCATGAACTTTTCATTGTTCAGCTTGTTGTTGACAAATTCCAGCTCCTTATACGCCTTGTCCAGCTCCTTCTGGAGTCTTGCGCGCTCGTCATCGAGGTTCACCAGCTCTGCAAGCGGAAGGTACATCTTCGCATCGGCGGTAACAACGCTTACCATGCCTGCCAGCTCCTCCGTTTCCTCTGCCAGTACATCCACGGAGGATGCGCTTGCCAGACGGATGAGGAAGCTCTTTGCGGTCTCATAAATGTCTGTGTTTGCGCTCACGATGGCGACATGTGCCTTCTTGGAGTTCGGAACCTTCAGCTCTGCGCGGCACTCACGGACTGCACGGATTGCCTCCATGATGGTCTCCATTGTCACTTCATCCGCTGCAAAATTCAGTGCCTCATCATACACCGGATACTGCTGCATCATCAGGAAATCGCCGTCATGCGGCAGAGCCTGATAGATCTCTTCCGTGATGAAGGGCATAAACGGATGCAGGAGCTTCAGAATATTGGTCAGAACATAGCACAGTACATACTGTACATTGGTCTTTCTGGTTTCATCCTCGCCGTTCAGACGGATCTTTGCCAGCTCAATGAACCAGTCGCAGAAGCAGTTCCATGTGAAGTCATAGAGCTTCTGTGCGGCAATGCCCATCTCGAAGCTTTCGAGGTTGTCGGTCACTTCCTTGGTGAGGGTGTTGAGCTTGGAGAGGATCCACTTGTCTTCCAGCTCCAGCTCCTCGGGGAGCCTGCACTCATCAATGGAGAGATTCATCAGCAGGAAACGAGAAGCGTTCCAGATCTTGTTTGCAAAGTTGCGCATTGCGGTGACCTTCTCGTCACTGTAGCGCATGTCATTGCCGGGGGTGCTGCCCTGTACGAGCATGAAGCGCAGTGCATCCGCACCAAATTCCTCAATGACTACCAGCGGGTCAATGCCGTTGCCGAGGGATTTGGACATCTTTCTGCCCTGGCTGTCGCGGACGATGCCGTGGATAACAACCGTGTCAAACGGCAGCTTGCCGGTATAGGCAAGACCGGAGAAGATCATGCGGCTTACCCAGAAGCCGATAATATCATAGCCCGTTACCAGTGTGCTGGTCGGGTAGAAGTACTTGTAGTCCTCTGCTTCTTCATTGGGCCAGCCCAGAATGGAGAACGGCCAGAGGGCGGAGGAGAACCAGGTATCCAGCGTGTCAGGATCCTGCTCCAGGTTGGTGCCGCCGCACTTCGGGCAGGTGCAGGGTGCCTGCTTTGCAACAACGGTCTCGCCGCAGTCTGCGCAGTACCATGCGGGGATTCTGTGACCCCACCAGAGCTGACGGGAAATGCACCAGTCACGGGTGTTACGCATCCAGTTGAGGTAGATCTTGGTGAAACGCTCCGGAACGAAACGCAGTTCGCCGTCCTCGACAGCCTTAATTGCCGGTTCAGCGAGGGACTGCATACGAACGAACCACTGCTTGGAGATCATCGGCTCGATGGTGTTATGGCATCTGTAGCAGGTGCCGACATCATGCTTCAGCTCCTCGATCTTCTTGAGCAGACCGAGTGCTTCGAGATCTGCAACGATCGCCTTGCGTGCCTCCGCTGTGGTCACGCCCGCATACTTGCCGCAGTCGAGCACCTCAGGCTCATCCTCGGTCATGTGACCGCTTGCCTGCAGCTCCTGGTATGCCTGCAGATCAGCCGCACCGGTCATATGACCGTCATAGGTAAAGCAGCGAACCAGCGGCAGCTGGTGGCGCAGACCAACCTCGAAGTCGTTCGGGTCGTGTGCGGGGGTGATCTTTACAACGCCGGTTCCCTTTTCCATGTCCGCGTGTTCGTCGCAGACGATCGGGATCTCCTTATTCAGCAGCGGCAGGATGACATGGCAGCCGTGCAGATGCTTGAAGCGGGGATCCTCCGCATTGATGGCAACAGCGGTATCGCCGAGCATGGTTTCTGGACGAGTGGTAGCGATCTCCAGATATTCGCCGGTTTCCTTGACCGGATAGAGCAGATGCCAGAAATTGCCGTTCTGCTCCTCATATTCTACCTCTGCGTCAGAGATGGAGGTGACGCATTTCGGACACCAGTTGACCATACGGTTGCCGCGGTAGATCTTGCCCTCGTTGTAGAGCTTGACAAATACCTCCAGAACGGCATCGGAGCAGCCTTCATCCATGGTGAAATGCTCACGCTCCCAGTCGCAGGAGGTACCGAGGGTACGCAGCTGCTGTACGATCCTGCCGCCGTAGGTCTCCTTCCATTCCCATGCTCTTTCCATGAACTTGTCGCGTCCGAGATCCTGCTTGGTCAGACCCTCCTCGCGCATTGCCTCTACGATCTTAGCCTCTGTTGCAATGGCTGCATGGTCGGTGCCGGGTACCCAGAGTGCAGCATAACCCTGCATTCTCTTGAAGCGGGTCAGAATGTCCTGCAGGGTGTTGTCCACGGCATGACCCATATGGAGCTGACCGGTAACATTTGGAGGGGGCATTGCAATGGTATAGGGCTTCTTCTTCGGGTCACGGATCCCGCGGAAGCAGCCGACAGATTCCCACTGCGCATAGATGCGCTTTTCCACATCCTGCGGGTTATATACTTTTGGTAAGTCGTTTCTCATATTCTCTTTTCCTTTCCGGAATATATGATTCATACATCCCGCCTGACAGCAATATCATCAACTTAAAGGGGGCAAAGAACCCCAACCCGCCGCAGGCGGAACAAGGGGTTCGGGGACGAAGTCCCCGACCTACTCCCCCTCCCCTCCGGGGAGGGGGCAGGGGGTGGGGCAAGCTTTGAGAAGCCTTCCTAAAGTGAATGACATCAGCCTTTCGGCGGGATGTATGAGAAAATTCATGTTACTTCTTTACCTTAACAGTCACAGCTCTGTCGTCATCGCCTGTGATCTCCAGAGTGAGGTCTGCTTCTGCGATCTCTGCACGATTGCTCAGTGTTTCACTGCAGATGTAGTCCACCCATGCCTCCGGCACAGTACCGGCAAACGCTACGCTGATCTCGTCTGTAATCGCGCAGTCCATCTGGCGGCGGGCATCCTGTACAGCACGGACGATGTCACGCGCAAAGCCCTCATCCTTCAACTCCTCGGTCAGTGTCAGGTCAAGGGATACCACAACGCCCTTTTCACTTGCCACATGCTGACCAGCCTTTGCCTGGTAGGTCACGAGGATGATCTCAGCATCGAAGCTTTCCTGTACGCCGTTGATTTCCAGCAGGGCATCCTCAGCTCTCAGCTCGAACTTGCCGGACTTGACAGCCTTGATAATCTCCGGGATTCTGTCGGGGTATCTGTTTCTGATCTCGTTGAAGTTCGGTGCGTACTTCACCTCAGCCACGCTGCCGACGCTTTCAAGGATCTCCACATTCTTGACATTCAGCTCCTCAGCGATGATGTCGCGGAAGCTCTCCACAACTGCATTGCCTGCCTTTTCGGACAGCACTACGCGCAGTGTGCTCAGCGGCTGGCGGTTCTTCACCTTGTTCTTGCTTCTGATGGAACGTGCAAGATAGATCACGTTGCGCACGAGCTTGACCTGTGCAAGCAGTTCCTCATCCTTGAAGCTCTCCGGAATCTCCGGGAAATCCTCCAGATGTACGGAGAAACCGTCAGTCAGGGTCTGGTAGATCTTCTCAGAAATGATGGGAGCGACCGGTGCAAAGAGCTTGGTGGTGTTCACCAGTACATAGTACAGGGTCTCCAGTGCCTGCTTCTTGTCTGCGGTCATTTCCTTATCCCAGAATCTTCTTCTGGAACGTCTGATGTACCAGTTGGTAATGCCGTCCACGAGGGAGATCAGGTTTTCTACATACTTATTAACAAGGTACGCATCCATGTTCTCCTTGATGGCAGAGGTTGCCTCGTGGAGCTTTGCCAGTACCCACTTGTCAAGCTGGTTGTCCGTCTGGGGAGCAGTCAGTGTTTCCGGTCTGAAGCCGACAACATTCGCATAGGAGATGAAGAAGTTGCAGGCATTCCAGTAAGGCAGAATGATCTGCTGGTAAGCATCCTGAATGCCGTTGTCATCAAAGAGCAGGTCGCCGACGAGCATTGCATTTGTCTGATAGAGGTACAGACGGAATGCATCCGTGCCGTACTGCTTCATCAGGAGCATGGGGTCGGTGTAGTTCTTGGAAGACTTGGAGAGCTTCTTGCCGTCCTTTGCCAGGATCGTACCATGTACAACACAGTTGGAGAAGCAGGGCTTGTCAAAGAGTGCCACGGAGAGAACATGCAGGTAATAGAACCAGCAGCGGATCTGACCGGTATACTCTACGATGAAGTCGGACGGGAAGTGGGAATCGAACCATTCCTTATTCTCGAACGGATAGTGCTTCTGTGCGAACGGTACGGAGCCGCTCTCAAACCAGCAGTCCAGAACCTCGGGCACTCTTACCTTGGTACCGGAGCATTTCTCGCAGGAACACTTGAAGGTCACCTTGTCCATGAACTGTCTGTGGAGGTTTGTCAGGCGTGTGCCGCTTGCCCGCTCGATCTCGTCCACGCTGCCGAGTACGGTTCTGTCACCGCAGGTATCGCACTCCCAGATCGGGATGGGGGTACTCCAGTATCTGTTTCTGGAAATATTCCAGTCACGCGCATTTTCCAGCCACTTGCCGAATCTGCCGTGCTTGATGGTTTCGGGTACCCAGTTGATGTCCTCATTCAGCTCGATCAGACGGTTCTTGATCTTGGTAACATCGAAGTACCATGCATCCATTGCTCTGTAGATCAGCGGGTTCTTACATCTCCAGCAGTGCGGGTAGTTATGCTCGATGGTACCATCTGCAACCGCCTTGCCGTTATCATACAGGAAGCGGATGACGATGGGATTCATCTCGATGACGTTCTTATCATTGTCCGCGCTGTAGAAATCGGTCACTTCCTCAGTGAAGCGTCCCTTTGCATCCACGGGGTTGATCAGCGGGATATTGTTGTTCTTGCAGGTCCAGTAGTCGTCCTCACCGAATGCCGGCGCAGTATGTACGATACCAACACCCTCGTCAGAGCCGACATAATCCGCTGTTACGACGCGGAATGCGCCCTTTTCTGCGAGGTCTGCAAAATACGGGAACAGCGGCTCATAGGTCATGCCCACGAGGTCTGCACCGACGCATTCCTTGACGGTCACAGGCTCACTGCCGAAGATCTTGTCATACTTGGGCAGGACATTGGTACATGCAATGAAGATCTCCTCGCCGACATCCACAAAGGAGTAGTTGAGAGTCTCACCGACTGCCAGACAGAGGTTGGAGGGCAGTGTCCACGGTGTTGTTGTCCATGCAAGGAAATATACGGGCTTGCCGTTGATGACCTCAGCGGTCTTGAACTTTGCAATGATCCATCTGTCCTGACGCGGACGGGTGGAGTCGGATTCTCTGGTATCGGAGATAGAAAGGGAGGTCTCGCAGTGTGTGCAGTAGGGAGTTACACGGTAATCCTTGTAGATCAGACCCTTGTCATAGCACTGCTTGAACGCCCACATAACGCTCTCCATGAAGGAGGGGTTCATGGTCTTGTACGCACCGTCATAATCGACCCAGCGCGCCATCTGCTCAACGTATTCCTTCCATGCCTCGTTGTTGCCGGAAACGATCTCGAAGCACTTATCATTGAACTTGTCGATACCGAGGGTATTCTCAATATAGTTCTTATCATCAATGCCGAGATCCTTTTCAGCCTGGTTCTCGATCGGCAGACCGTGGCAGTCCCAGCCCCAGACTCTGGGTACCTTGTAGCCGCGCATGGTCCAGTATCTTGCGATCATATCCTTGATGAAAGAAACCAGGATCGTGCCGTGGTGGGGCTTGCCTGTCGGGAAGGGAGGGCCGTCATAGAAAACGATCTCCTGATCGGTCTCCTTGTTGACGGATTTTTCAAAAACGGAATTTTCTCTCCAGAATTTCAGCATGTCTTCCTGAATTTCAGGTACATTAGGTTTACCTGCGAGTTCTGCATACTTCATTCTACTATCACCTCTGTAATGTTATAAAGTTTCAGCAAGCTGGAAAGCTGGCTATACACTATATCAGTATACCATCTTTTGTCGGTTTTGTCAAGGATTTTTCCGCAGAAAGACAAAATCTCCGCCCTGTGTTTCAGGGCGGAGCATATAAGTCAGAATCGGCTGGTACAGGAGATTACATCTCTTTCACATGCTTCTCCGCCATCCCCCCAAGCCTCTTATCATAAAGCGCGTAGTACTCCTCAAAGGTCAGCGTACACTCATAGCCGAGCAGCTCCATTTCCACGCCGAACAGATCGACATGGACATCCAGCTCCTGCATTCCGTTGTTCAGGTAGAACTGTTTACGCCGCAGACGCTCAGGAAGATCCGGTGCTTCTGTGAACGTGGATTCGATCTCCAGAAAAAAACGCCTGCCCTCATACATCCGCTGGAGCGTCCGCAGAGCCAGGCTGCCGATGCCGCCCCCGCGATTTTTCGGAGATACTGCGAAATAATCCAGCAGCACTAGCTCATCTGCTTTCATTGTGACTGCAAGACCAACAAACCGTCCTGGCTGCTCGATCACCCACACATCCGCATAGCCCTGCCGGCACATCCGGAATATCATCGCAAAGGGCTTTCTCTCACACGCCGGAAATGCCTGCAGGTAGAGCCGCCATATCCGGTACCAGTCACGCAAATGGACTGCCCTGCGAAGTCTGACTTTCTTCATCATTCATTCCCCTTTCCAAACTGCATGGATTCGGGCAGGAGGGTTTCCAGTGGATCTCCCATATCCAGAAACCTCGTATTATAGAACGCGGAGTGCTTCTGCAGCTCCTCGTCCAGCACCGCATAGCCATACTGCTCCGTGAGTGTCTGCTTTCCGGAGAACAGGTTCGTTCCCAGCCCCAGCCGGTCGCCGGTGATCTGCACACCGAGAGCCGCCAGCGTGGTCGGAAACATATCAAATGTGCCGAACTGCCGGTTCTTTTCCTGTACAGGCGCGACGGGGGCATTGATGATGCAGTTGAAGGTCGTGCGGGTATAATTCTCGTCGATTTCCTCCAGGAACTGCGGATCCATGGTCAGATGATCGCCGCTGAGGATGATGGTCGTATTCTCATAGAAGGGCTGCTGCTGGATCCATGCCACAAAAGCCGCGGTCTGCTCTGCGGAGCAGGTCAGCACATTGGCATACTGTTCCTCATATGTATCCCCGCACAGGCGGCATTCGTAGCCGTCCGGGAAATGGGTATCCGCAGTCAGCATGGTGAAATTGAACGGCTCACCGCTTTCTGCAAGTGCGGTCAGCTCCTCCTTGGCAAAGGCAAAGAGCTTTTCATCCTCAAAGCCCCACCATTCGTCATAATCCTCCGGCAGTCTGCCGGATGCCTTCAGGGAATCCGTGTCCACGATCCTGTAATTGCCGTGCTGAACAAAATACGGCTCTCTGCCGTGAAATTCCGCATCGGAGCCGACCAGAAGCGTCTGGCGGTAGCCCTGCTCTGCCAGCAGGTCTCCGAGGGATACCACGCCCGGCATATAGCTTTCCTCCGTACCGTAAGCATCCGCACCGAGCGGTACCTTTACGGTCAGACCGGAGGTCTGCGCCACCATGGCAGAGGCGGTCCAGGTCGTGCCGGAATAGGGCAGTGCGCCGCCGATGCCGGAGGTATGCGAGAAATTCACATGCTCCTGTGCAAGCGTACTCAGCGCGCTGATGAAATCATCCGTAATGGAGCCGCCGGCTGAGGGATCGGCAAAGGTACTCTCCATGGACTCCAGAAATATATACACAAGATTCCGCTTCTGTTCCGGGAAATAAATGGACACGGTTTCCGGATCGGCATAATGCTCCTCAATGAAATCAGATTGTGTGGAAGCCGTATCCACATAGGCAATGACATCGAATTTCTGCACGAATACGGACAGATAAAACACGAACACTGCCATTGCAAGCGGAAACGCACGGCGCATCAGAAAGCGGCTCATTCTGCCGATGCCGCCCGAAATACTGCTGTGCTTCACGGCGCATTTCCTGCGAAGCGACCGCACAAGCAGCGGACACAGGAGAATTTCGACCAGGGTCAGCCCTACGCCGAATACACCAACACGCATCGCCGCGCTGGAGATCAGGGAACCCTGCGCCCCCTCAGAAGGGGCTTTGAGCTGATAGAGCAGCTGGTCAAAATACACATGGTCATATTTCTGCAGCAGCCAGATCGTCAGAAACTGCAGCAGATTGCCGAGCAGAAGCAGCACTGCTGTCAGGATGTGCATTCTCCTTTGTTTGTTCTTTTCTTCCAACATCATAATTCCTCCCATACGGTAAAACCGCTGTTTTTCCGGAATGCCTTCTCTTTCTTGTCTATGAAGCATGTCAGGCTTTTATTATAGCGAAAAAGTCCGGAAATGTCAATCCTTGGCGTTTTGCAGGATTCCGGATCTTCAAGCGAAGCAGAAGAAAAAACGTCTGAATCCTGGCAAATTTTCCGAAAATAGCATCCGGTATGGTGGAATTATTAAATATTTTTTAAGCCCGCTGCACATTCCGTACAGCGGGCTTTGATGCGGATCATATCGGAAGATCTGCGGATTGTTCTGTTTCCGTGCTATGGGGCGGCAGGACTGCCCGCATCAGTTCCTCCGCCGGCTCGCCTGCATGAAGCAGACGCTTGAAATCGCGGATCTCCTGCAGCGTCCGCACACCGAGATTGGAGATCTGCAGCAGCTCCTCCTCGCTCTTTTCCATCAGATGCCGGGTCGTCATGACACCGTTGCGGTACAGGCAGCGTTTTGCACGGGCGGACAGGGATGTATCCGCAATGGAACAGAACACCTCGTCAGTTCCCGGCTCCGGTGCATTGGTTCTTCTCAGAAGCTTCACATCAAACATCATGGTACATACCTCCCTCTGATTCGTCGCGTTTCTTCCATGCTTCTATTGTACCATATCAGTTGTTCAAAAAATGCACATCTGCAAAAATTCCCGCCGGGTGAGACTAAGCCCATCCAAAGCGGGAATTTCAGAAGATTATGCCGCGCCGAGGATCTCCTCCCAGCGTTTCGGCTCGCCGGAACCGACTGCGGCGGTGTATTCCAGAATCGCTGCGGCATCCTTGGAGTCAGCCGCACCGGACGTATCCACATCCGTCAGGAAGAATGCAAAATCCTCCAGCGTTCTGTACTGTTCGGACTGCAGATAGGCTTCACGCCCCGCCCCGACAGCCGCTGCATACATCAGAACCTCAGCAGCATCCTTGGCATCCGCAACACCATCCAGATTGGTATCACCCTTCACGCCGATATAGTTCACAGTTGCAGCCTTGACTGTCTGCGTACCATATGCATCCGTGATAAGGATATCCAGAATGTACTCATAGCTCTTGCCGTCATAGACCGCCGCCGCGGATCCTCCTGCCAGCTGAACACCCTCCAGGCTTTCGAGCTGCTCCCCCTCTGTCGAAATGCTTCCGTCGGAGTAGACTGCATAACGTGTCACCAGCGCAATCAGCTTCTCCGGATCAAACGCACTTTCGTCATGCGAGAAATAGAAATCCGGAGTCCGCGTTTCCACAGTATAGGTATATCCTGTGATCGTCAGGGTGGGTTCGGTTGTTGTGGTTGTTTCTGTTGTGGTAGTCTCAGTCGTTGTGGATTCTGTAGTTGTTTCTGTTGTAGTCTCAGTCGTTGTGGATTCCGTGGTTGTCTCAGTTGTTGTCTCGGTGGTCGTGGATTCTGTAGTCGTTTCTGTTGTGGTCTCGGTCGTTGTTGTGGATTCCGTAGTTGTTTCTGTCGTAGTCTCAGTGATCGTGGATTCCGTGGTTGTCTCAGTTGTGGTCTCAGTCGTTGTAGATTCTGTAGTAGTTTCTGTTGTAGTAGCAGTTGTTGTGGATTCTGTAGTAGTTTCTGTCGTAGTAGCAGTCGTTGTGGATTCGGTGGTAGTTTCTGTTGTAGTAGCAGTCGTTGTGGATTCTGTAGTTGTCGTGGATTCAGTTGTAGTCTCAGTCGTTGTGGATTCGGTGGTAGTTTCCGTTGTGGTCTCGGTGGTGGATTCAGTTGTAGTTTCAGATGTTGTAGTGGTCTGCTTTGCCTCAATGATGGTGGTATCCGTTACGATCTCATAACGCTCCGTATCCTCAGGCGTAAACTGCCATTCCAGCAGATTTTCGCCCTCAGCAAGACCATCTACAAGTGCAGTGAGCCATCTGATCACACCGCCAATCGCGCATTGAAAACTGATCTCCGGGAGTATATCGCCCACATGATATTCCCGTTCAGGAATGACGGGTGTCACTTCAGGATATGCTTTGTCAATACGCCAGTCCGCTGTCATAATACCAATAAAATTGCCGATGCCCTCGATCGTCAGGGTATATTCGCCCACTTCCGTGCCAGTATTGCCGCTGATCGTATAATCAGCGGAAGACAGCTGCAGCTCACCGATGGAAACACTGAATTCCTGCACCTGTTCTTCGCCGGAGTAGCGGAGTTCAGAGATGAGCTGTACCTCTGCATCAGAAATGGTCCGCGGCTGGATCGTAAATGTAACGATCGCTTCGCCCGTAAAATCCCCTATGCCTGTAATGACCGCCTCCGCTGTTCCGACATTCACATTGTTCCTGTAGGAAACTGTATAGTCCTCACCGATAATCAGTGTGCTGTCACCGCATGTCACGGTAACTTCCGGTGTAAGTGCAGACCCAGTGTAGATCTGATCCCCGATGGCTGACACCATGGTTGTTTTGATGATGCCAGCAGGCGCATCACATATGGTACATATGCCATTATCCCCTGCTGTATGTACGCCGCCTTCCGCATTCATATTGCTGTAGATCTGTGTGCCTTTGCAGTTTTCCACACAATATACCGCTGCACCGCCCAGAACGGGGCAGGGATCCTCGCCGATCGTCTGTCCCCAGACAGCTTCTGTCTGATCGCCCTGCAGAAGGTAAGCCACCTCGCCGGATGCAAGCTCTTCGGAGGTCATGCCGGCGGCATTGGTGATTGTTCCAGTATTTCTACCAACAGCATTACCGCTGAAATTATCACTATTGCAATAGCAGTAAGAGATAGTACCTGCAACACTTTTATTATTTTTTGAATTATAGCCGCAAATACCACCAAAATAATTTGTACCGCTCACACTGCCAACTGCAAGACAATTCTCAATGATACCGCCTGTATTTTTGCCCGCAATGCCGCCAGCATAATATAATCCAGTTATATTTATATTGGCATCTGTAAAGCAATTTGAAATCGTTCCATTCTGATTCTCTCCGCATATGCCGCCAATAAAAGTGCTACCGCTAAAATAGGAATCGATTACACCGACATTCCGAATGATTGCTACTGTTTTGTCATCACCATTTGCACCAATCAGACCAATATATGATGTGCTGCTATTATTGAAATACAAGCCGCTGATGGTGTGATTCTTTCCGTTGAACACACCTAAAAACTTCATATTATTATTTCCAATCGGTGTCCACGAACGGAAATCTCCGCCTGCAAGGTCGCCGTTGGCATCCAGCACGCCTGTATTGACGGTAATATCCGCAGTCAGAACGGCATTGGCAGTCTGTTCGCCGCCGTTCACGAGTGCCGCAAACCAGTAGAGCTGTCCGGCGTTTCTGATCTCGTAGTAATCATCCACAGTGTCCTCGGTGGCATTGTCATTGAGAACCGCCGGCTCATAGCAGCCGTTCGTGCAGAAGCCGTTCTCGCAGGAAGCGGCGGGGTCATGAATGGAAATACCCTCCGTGTCGTTCTGCCCGCAGAAGATGCAGACTGTTTCGTCAGTACAGTATACGGTATGATCCGCAGTTTCCTCCGTTTCACAGCATGAATAATACACCGTATGCTTTGTTCCATCCTCAGTAGGTGTATAGGTCGGTATCACGCCGTTATGTGTGCAGACCTCTTCCGCATCACTGCCTGTCTCTTCCTCGGCATTCGCCGGAAAATGCAGCAGCATACTGCCGAACATCCCCAGTGCCGCCAGGAATGCGGCGGCGCGTCCAGTTACATTTTTCATATGCTCATCCCTTTCTGGAGCTATTTTTCTATAGTATAGCACATTAAATGACAAAAATCAATTGTTTTTTTGTGAAGGGGGATGTGAGATTGTTCGTGATGTGAGGGGGATGTGAACAACTTTAGGAAAGTTGTGCAAAGACTGCCCCACCTCACCGGTGCCGTCCCCTCTGTCACTTCGTGCCGTCTCCCCACCCCGTGGGGAGCAGCCCCCTGCCCCCTCCCTCCGGGAGGGGGATTTTGGGCGGGGGGGGGACTCCCCGCGGGGCGGGGAGATGTTGAGCGAAGTGAGAAAGAGCGGACGGTAGCCTGTTAGGCTGCGCCCCCGCGACCCGCTTTCCGCCTGCGGCGGCTATGAAAATCATGAAATTCTTTCATGATTTTCATATGGGAATAGTATAAACAGAATCCCCCTGCAGTTCAAGTTTGAACCGCAGGGGGATTTCATGTTATTCAAGCTCAAACGCACCTGTATAGAGGCGGTAGTAATTGCCCTTCTGGGCGATCAGCTGTTCATGATTGCCCTTTTCGATGATATGTCCATGGTCGAGTACCATGATCACATCGGAATTTTGTACCGTGGACAGACGATGGGCGATAACGAATACCGTTCTGCCCTTCATCAGACCGTCCATGCCCCTCTGCACGAGGGCTTCGGTTCTTGTATCGATGCTGGAGGTTGCTTCGTCGAGGATCATGACCGGCGGATCGGCGACAGCGGCTCTTGCAATGGAGATCAGCTGACGCTGCCCCTGTGAAAGTCCGGAGCCGTCGCCCTCCAATACGGTATTGTAGCCGTCGGGGAGCATTTCAATGAAGCCGTGCGCATTCGCAAGCTTTGCCGCCGCAATACATTCCTCATCGGTGGCATCGAGTCTGCCGTAGCGGATATTCTCCATCACCGTGCCGGTGAACAGGTTGACATCCTGCAGCACCACACCAAGGCTGTGACGCAGATCGCTTTTCCTGATCTTGTTGATGTTGATGTCGTCGTAGCGGATCTTGCCGTCCGCGATGTCATAGAAACGGTTGATCAGATTCGTGATGGTCGTCTTGCCCGCACCGGTTGCGCCGACAAATGCGACCTTCTGACCGGGTTCCGCATAGAGGCTGATGTCATGCAGGACGATCTTCTCCGGCACATAGCCGAAATCCACTTCATTCATCCGGACATCACCGCGCAGAAGCGTATAGGTCACAGTACCATCGCCATGCGGATGCTTCCACGCCCAGATGCCGGTACGCTTCTGGGATTCGGTCAGCTCGCCGTTTGCGTTGTATTCTGCATTCACCAGCGTCACATATCCGTCATCGGCTTCGGGTTCTGCATCCAGCAGGTCAAAGATACGCTCCGCACCTGCCAGAGCCATGACAATGGCATTGATCTGCTGGGCGATCTGGGTAACGGGCATATTGAAGCTCTTGCTCAGCTGGAGGAAGGACACGATGCCGCCGAGCGTCAGGCTCGGAGAAATGCCGCTGAGGACAAGGAAACCGCCGAACAATGCCAGAAGCGCGAACTGCAGATGTCCCATATTGCCCATGATGGGCATGAGGATATTGGCGAAGGTATGCGCCTGTGTGGCGTTATGGCAGAGCTCATCATTGAGCTTGTCAAAATCCGCCTTGGCAGCTTCTTCATGACAGAAGACCTGCACAACTCTCTGACCCTCCATCATTTCCTCGATGTAGCCGTTGACCGTACCGATGGACTTCTGCTGTTCTACGAAGTATTTGCCGCTCTTGCCGCCGATCACAGCCGTCACAGACATCATGCCGATGATGGTCAGGATGACAAAGCCGGTCATCCACAGGCTCGTTGCGCACATCGCGCTGAATACTGCCACAATGGTCACAGCGGAGGAGATCATCTGTGGGATACTCTGGGAGATCATCTGGCGGAGGGTGTCGGTGTCGTTGGTGTAATGGCTCATGATCTCGCCGTGGGTATGCGTATCGAAATACTGCACCGGGAGCGTCTGCATATGGGCAAACATTTCGTCACGGATGGTTTTCTGGATTCCCTGAGATACCTTTACCATGGTGAAATTGCAGAACCATGTGGAAAAAATGCCCGCGGCATAGACTGCCGCCATTGTGCCGAGAGCGCGGAGCAGTCCGGTAAAAACCGGATTATCCTGCGTCATGAGAGGTGTGATGTAGTCGTCGATCAGGGTCTGCAGGAACATATTGCCCGCCACACCTGCAACTGCGGAGACCAGAAGGCAGATGCAGACAAAAAACAGCTCCAGCCAGTACTGCTTCATATAGGAGAGCAGACGCTTCATGGTCTTTTTGGTGTCCTTTGCGCCCATGCCCTTGATCATCGCGCCCTTGGGCGGTCTGCTATGCGGTCCTGCCATCGTCCTCGCCTCCCTTCATCTGTGATGTGTATACTTCCTTATAGATCGCATTGGTTTCCAGAAGCTCGGCATGTGTGCCGACAGCATTGATCCTGCCGTCATCCATGACGATGATCTGGTCAGCATCCTCCACGGAGGAAATGCGCTGTGCAATGATGATCTTGGTCGTATCCGGGATCTCCTCACGGAACGCCTTGCGGATGAGAGCATCCGTCTTGGTATCCACCGCGCTGGTGGAGTCGTCAAGAATCAGGATCCTCGGCTTTTTCAGCAATGCCCTTGCGATGCAAAGACGCTGCTTCTGACCGCCGGATACATTGCGGCCGCCCTGTTCAATGTGGGTATCATAGCCGTCCGGAAATTCAGTGATAAAGCCATGTGCCTGTGCAAGCTCGCAGGCATGGATCAGCTCCTCATCCGCGGCATCCAGATTGCCCCAGCGGAGATTTTCCTTGATGGTACCGGAAAACAGGACGTTCTTCTGGAGTACCATCGCTACGCTGTCGCGGAGGGTCTGCAGATCGTAGTCACGGACATTTCTGCCCGCAACCAGCACCTCGCCCTTGGTGACATCGTACAGACGCGGGATCATCTGCACGAGCGTGGACTTGGAACTGCCGGTGCCGCCGATGATGCCGATCGTCTGACCGGACTTGATATGCAAGTTAATATTGGAGAGACAGGGCTTGCCGGATTTTTCAGAATAACTAAATTCCACACCGTTGAAATCAATATCACCGTTTGTCACCTCTGTCAGGGGGCTTTCCGGGTTATGAATGGTGGGCTTTTCCTCAAGGATCTCCACAACACGCTCTGCGGAGGCACGGGACATGGTGATCATGACCATGATCATGGAGAGCATCATCAGGCTCATGAGGATCTGCATGACATAGGAGAACATGCTGGTCAGCTCACCGGTGGTCATGGCGGTATCACCGCCAAGTACGATCAGTCTTGCACCGAACCAGGAGATCAGGAGCATACAGCCGTAGGAACAGAACTGCATGAGAGGTCCGTTGAATGCGAGCATACGCTCTGCATAACAGAAGTCCTTGTAGATGGAGTCAGAAACCTCTTTGAATTTCCTGGTCTCATGCTCCTCGCGGACAAAGGACTTCACCACGCGGATGCCGTAGAGATTTTCCTGCACGACGCGGTTGAGTTTGTCATAGGTCCTGAACACGCGCTCGAACACCGGATGTGCATGGGTCACGATGATATACAGTCCCAATGCCAGGATCGGAATGGCAGCAAGGAATACAAACGCCAGCTTCCAGTTGATGGTGAATGCCATCACCACGGAGCTGATGAGCATCAGCGGACTGCGGACAGCTGTGCGGATGATCATCTGGAATGAATCCTGGATGCGGGTGACATCCGTCGTCAGACGGGTGACGAGGCTGGCTGTTGAGAATTTATCAATATTGCGGAAGGAAAAATTCTGTACATTATAATACATATCCTTCCGGATGTTGCGTGCCAGACCGGCGGACGCAGAGGCAGCAAATTTTCCGGCAAGCGCACCGCAGCAGAGCGATGCCGCACAGCAGACGATCAACACCAGACCCATCTTCCATATGTAATCCATATTGCCGGCATTGATGCCGTTATCAATGATTTTTGCCATGATCCATGGCATGAGCACTTCGAGAATGACCTCACCGCTGATGATGACGGGCGCAAGGATCGAATCCCGTTTGTACTGCCGCACACACTGCAGCAAACGTCTGATCATAACAGACTCCTCCTTTCAGTTTCCCCATTACTCTGCAATGTTCCGGAGATTATCCGTGAGCTTTTCTAATGTGCACATAAACGCCTCCAGCTCCTGCTCCGGAATCCCTGCAGTGAGCTGCTCCTCAAAGCAGTCAATGCACTGCATTCCCCTTGTATGCATTTCCAATCCCTTTTCCGTCAGCAGCAGCTTCTTCTGACGGGCATCATTTTCCGCCGGTACACGCTGTATAATGCCGTTCCGCTCCATCAGCTGCAGGGTCTGAGTAACAGTGGAACGGCGGATGTTGAATTTGGTTTCCAGCTCACGCTGGAACACATCCCTGCCGCGGTTGTGATACAGATAACCCGTGATCCGGCAGTGATTGACTGTGGCTTCATCCTGCCAGACCTCCAGCATCGCCTTATCCGCTTCACGCTTGATCAGATTCGACAGCATTTTCACTGCAAATCCGATGTGTCTTTTCTGTTCCATGCTTCCTCCTTTTGTTAGTATGCTAACATTATAGCACAAGCTGCCCTCGATGTCAAGTACTCTGCTGTCAGCCTCGGAAAGGTTCTGCTCTTTGTGCAGGTTCAACGGATTATGCACATGATTTTACCGCACAATAAACAAATCCCGTTCCATCCGGAACGGGATCTGAGGTGTTATCATCATTCTGCCTTGGTCATATTGTCCCTGGTCAGCTCCACGGTTACACGGGAGCCGCGGTCGGTCGTCTTGGGGATGTAATGCAGTGCCAGCTCCTGGAACTCCGGTGCAATCTCTGCTGCCAGAAATGCGGTCATGCTCTCGCCGGGTGCAATCTCGCCCTGGAAGGCATCCTCACCAGTGAGATCATACAGCTTCTTCATGACAGGGATCGTGAAGCAGTCCATCGGCTCATAATAGGTACCATCCACCGTCAGTGCAAAGTTGTTCAGGTAATTGGTCGTAACAGTCTCTTCCGTAGCGTTGTCAATGGTCACCTCGAAGAAAACTGCCATCTTGCCGGTATTCTCCATTACAATGCCGGGATCCTCCACCTTGGAGACAGTCACGGTCATATTGCCATAGCTTGCCGACTCGCCGTAGAAGGTCTTGACCTCCTCATAATTCTGCATATCCGGGGCAGTCATCTGCTCCACCTGACTTTCAGTCTGGGAAACAGTATTGTTGGCAGGCTTGCTGCAGCCGACTGTCATTACAGTAAGAAGTCCGAGCAGGACACAAAGGCTCTTTCTGTATTTCATAGCTTTATCACTGATCCGCACACGGCGGATTGCTCCTTTCACATAATTTCACCATGCACATGGGGCATGTATTAGAGCGTGTTCTGTATCTGGAAACAGTAGAATTTTCAATCAGATTTTTCATGTATCACAGCACAAAATCCGCAGGAATACTGTATGTATTTCAAGGATTTTGGGCAAAGATACAGGGAAAAGATGATGAAAAGGCTGCTGTTGCAAGATGCGGAACAGGCTCTTCATTATTATACCATATTTTCCGGAGTATTGCAAGCCCTTGGAACAGATTTTTTCTGTTCCCGCTTCTTCTCACGAAGCAGGCGGAAGAATGCGGAAAGTATGCCGCTGCATTCCTCCTGCATCATGCCGCCGGTTACAGCAGGTTTCCAGTTATACGGCAGTTCAAACATCTGCTGGACGGAACAGACTGCGCCGCTTTTGGCATCATATGCACCGAAATACACCTCGTCGATCCGCGCCTGGAGGATCGCGCCGCCGCACATGGGGCATGGCTCCAGCGTCACATACATGGCGCATTCCGGCAGCCGCCATCCGCCGAGCTTCCGGCAGGCGGCATGGATCGCGGCAAGCTCCGCATGGGCGAGGGCATGTCTGTCAGTTTCACGGCGGTTATAGCCCTCCCCGACGATCTCGCCGGTGGTCTTCCGGACGATCACCGCACCGACCGGCACTTCACCCAGCTCCGCCGCCTTTTCTGCCAGTGCAAGGGCGCGGCGCATGTAAAATTCATGTGATTCCATAGAACCTCCTGTAAAAAGACAGCTCCGTCCGCCTGAACGGCGGACGGATAATGTATGATAATTACGCAATAACGGCAGAAATGATCATCATCACGACGGAAACGATCACCAGAGCCAGCATGGGAAAGCTGGAAAAGAATGCGGAAAGCTTATCCGGGAGCCGGAGGAAGGTAGTGTTCCTGGGTTCTGCTTCCTCGGCAGGTCTGCCGTACCAGAGAATGCAGATACCGGTCACAAGTCCCACTGCACAGGGCAGGAGGATGGTCATCCACCATTGGAGGGAATAAACACTTCCGAACGTCTCAATATAGAACAGGGAAAACATGTAGATCTCATGTACGATATGGAGCAGGATCGCGGTCAGGAAGCTGCCGCTTCGCAGTACAAAATAGGAGATCGTCAGGGTGATGACTGCTGCACGCAGGGAGTCGAGCGGATTGTGCATCATACACGCGGAAAGCAGCGTAACTGTTACTGTCGCGAACAGATCGCCGAACTGCCGCAATGCCTGAAAGATCGCGCCGTGCAGCAGCAATTCGATCATAATGGGCAGTGCAAAGATGATAAACAGCGTATACAGCACCATACGGCTGTCATCCATATCCACAGCATTGCAGATGAGCTTGTATTTTTCCAGATCATCGGAGCTGGAGACAAGGAACATGCCAAGTCCTGCACTGAGCAGCATGGTCAGAACAGCACCGAACAGAAGTGTCTGCGCTTTCGAGACCCTCAGCGGCAGACTGACCCGCATTGGGAGCCGCAGCACCAGCTGAAACAGGAGTGCCGGCAGCAGGTATTTCAGAGTACTGACAAGCAGTACGCTGAGGAAAATGCCGCGTTCATCACCGTACAGACCGGAGTCCCAGAAGGTCATTGACACATGAATCCCCATGGCATTGAGTACTAGGACGATCAGTTTGTCAAGGACATTTTCCACGACCAGGTAAAGGATCATCAGGCAGCCGATCAGATAACCGAGCCTGCTGATCACACCCTGCTCGATCTGTGCAGGTGTATCCGCACTGATCGCCTTGCTTTCCGAGAAGGTCGCTTCCTTGGAATCCTTCCTGCAGCAGAAGGCATAGCGGTTATGTTCCCGCTGCCGCCATTTCCGGAATGCTGCACGGTATGCTTCCGACTGGTGGGGACACGCAAAATCCTCCACTACATCTATCACACGTTCCGAACTTACTTCCTGCACATACTCACCTCCGGACATCCGCACTGGCTTCCCCGCCGTTGGCTGTATGAGAAGCCGGATGCATACGTTTCGTCATTTTATATTATATCATATATCTATGTCGGGAATATCTGATACAAAAAAACATTTTATGAATTTTCTGTAAAAGTAAAAAGTATTTTTTGTAAATAAGTGCAGAAAATGTAATGCTATTGTACTGTATTTCGCAGTTCAATATGGAATATTAGCTGTTTTTTGTACATTTGGTATAAATTTAAAAGGTGGTTTTTCTGCAAGATAAACAATTCCTCCCTCTACAGCAAAAAGCACCCTGCTGTAAGGCAGGGTGCCGGCATTACTTTGTGTTCTTGATCGTCCAGCGGAAGGAACAGTACTTCGACGCTTTGTTGATGTCAAACATATTGTTGGTCAGGATACGGGTAAAGTCCAGGAAGCGGTAATTCGTCTTCATGTCCTTGTTGCCGATCAGATTCTTGATCGAATTGATGCTGGTGTTCGGGGGATTCCGCTGCAGCACAACACCAATGCGGTGGTTTGTCTTCATGTACTCGATGATCTCGGATGCCATGGTCAGATTCTTATCTGCTACATTATATACACCGTTGTAGGAGTTGTCTTCAGCAGCACGGACAAAGCCGAGCAGGAAATCCACGAGATTATGTACACAGCAGAAATGGAAGCCATATTCGCCGGTACGGTATACAAACTTGGAACCATCCTTCGGATCTGTGATCTTCGATTCAAGATTCTCCTTGAATTCCTTGGTGTACACCGGAGGCACACGAAGGATCGCACACATCATGCCCTTGGCTCTGCCGATGTCGGAAGCCATGGTCGTTTCAGAATTGTACTTCAGCTTTGCATAATTCGTCAGCGGCTTGACAAAATCATCCTCGCGCAGAGGTTCTCTTGTCTTCGGCATCTGATAAACCTGCGTTGTGCTGATGAGAATGAACTGTCTGACATCATGCGCGATCGCAAAGCGATAGATGAAGCCGTCGCACTGCTTGCTCTCGTCCACATGACGATCAGAGATCATGCTGCCGTCGAGGTCATTATCTGCCGTACATGCAAGATGGATCACCGTATCAAATTTATGCTTGTCAAACACATTCGCATAAGCAGCCTTATCCGTAGGCTTGCCCTCAACAAATGTATAATTTTCTTTCCCCAGATTATAGTCGCTGGACTGTCCGTCAATCGCAACGACCTCATAGCCCTTCTTCAAAAAGCCCGAACACACATGGTCACCGATCACTCCGCATCCGCCTGTTACCAGAACTTTTGCCATACGCACAAGCCTCCTGTGAATTTTTTGTTACTTATATTATATCACTTTTCGATTCATATTTCAAGTATATTTTGTAAACATTACACTGCAACAGCAGCCCCGTCGTTTCCTCCAGAGCTGCTGTACTGAATCATGTTGCAGATTACTTCACAGGTTACTGTGCGCTGTTGGCTTCCTCAACCATGGTATCAACTGCATCCTTGATCGCTGCCAGGGATTCGTTCCACGGAACACCCTTACCAGCTGCACGAACGCCGTTCTCGGAGCTGTCCAGAATGCTTGCGAGGTCGGTGGATACGCCGTTCATGAAGTCAAATACCGGATTCTCCAGTGCCATTTCGTCCATTGTTGCCTTCATCTCTACCATCTCGTCGGTCCACTTATAGTCAGCCATGAACTGCTCGTTGCCCAGACGGATCGCATCTTCGTTCATCAGGGATACACGCTTGCAGTCGAGGAACTTCGCTACGCCCTCAGGGTTGTGACCGCCTGCTACAAATACATAGGAATCCATGCTTGCCGGGATATAATGCTCATCTGCGTCAGGATCCTTGGGCATCGGAACAAAGAAGCAGTTTTCGCCGTAGGTCTTCTGCCAGTTCGGCAGACCGGTATCTGCATCCACATTGCCGTCCCAGAGGCTCCAGAGACCTACAGGATAGAACAGCAGCTTGCCCTCGCCGATGTATTCCGGATGGTCGGTCCAGCCGAAGTCGCCGACACCGATCGCAACGGCATTGGAGGTGTTCAGATCATACATGAAGTTCTGTACACGCTCGATCGACGGATCTGTCAGATTGTTGACCAGCTTGCCGTCCTCAAGACCGATATTGGGCACACCTGTCGTAGCGGAGAGTGCATTCTCAAACCACCAGCCGGCAATACCGAACTTGTTGTTTGCCGGATCTACATAGGCTTCCAGCATCTCCTGGAACGTATCCCATGTCCACTCGCCGTCCTTGAACAGTTCTGCGGGATCTTCAAAGCCCAGCTCCTGGATGGTATCACGGTTATAAACAACTGCGCAGTTGTCGCCTGTTACCTGTACAACGGTCATGTAGTGGTGACCGTTCCACATAACAGAATCATTTGCTTCCTTGACATCTGCCCAGATCTCGCTGTCAAAATCAATATAATCATCCGCCGGAACGAACATGCCGCGGATCGCACCCTTCGGGAATGCGTCAAAGTTGCCGGCATAGAAGAAGTCAACGCCCTCGTCGCTGTTGATGCAGTTTGCAAGCTTGTCGTAACGCTCTGCATATGTACACTGGATCCACTCTACCTCGCCGCCGTAACGCTCCTGGAACATTGCCAGCTCGATCGGTGTGGTCTTACCGGTAGCATCGGACTGGATATTCCAGTCGGAGAGCCACTTGATGGTCTTATTCTCCAGATTGCCTGTCAGTCTTTCGTCCGTTGCGCAAAGTGCAGCGATCTGCTCGCGGGTCATGGAATCCATTTCCTTAACGCTTACAGTTTCCTCACCGCCGCCGCAGCCGAACGCTGTCAGGGACATGCTTGCTGTCAGAAGGGCAGCAATTACAGCCTTTGTCTTTTTCATGATAAACTCCTCCACTCATTTAAATGCCGCCGGTGCACGAACCGGCGCACTTGTATGCATTTTTTATATCTGTACACTGCAGGACTGCAGCACACTGATTCACTTAATTATAACATATTTTTCACAAAAAAACAATCATTATTTTGCACTATTTTTCATGGAAAAATACAATATTTTGCACAAATTCCAGTCAACATGACGGAAAATCATTCCATTACATGCTCCAGCGCATGGTAAAAGATCGTTTTCACATGGGCATCCGCAAGGGAATAATGGATGGTTTTTCCATCACGTCTGCTCTTGACAAGACGCGCCTGCTTGAGGACACGGAGCTGGTGGGAAATGGACGAAACGGTCATATCCAGACGCTCTGCGATCTCACCGACGCAGCGTTCATGGTCGAGCAGCTCGAACAGGATGCGGACGCGGGTCGGTTCGCCGAACATCTTCAGAAGCTCTGCCACCCTCGTCAGCAGCTCCGGATCGGGCATATTCTGCATGAGGTCATCCACAAGGTTCTGATGGTGCAGGCATTGCCCGCAGATGTGTTCGTGTTCCATCGTCCACCTCGCTATATCGCCGGCATGACTCTGCCGCCGGATACCGGAATATAGGCCCCCGTGGTAAAGCTTGCCAGATCAGAGAGCAGGAATGCCGTCATATTGGCAATTTCCTGATCCGTACCCCGTCTGCCGAGGGGGACGGTCTTTTCATACTCCGGTGCGGATTCGGAATGGTTCAGCCTGTCACGCTCCGAGATCGTCCAGCCGGGAGCGACCTGATTCACAGTGATGCCGTGACCGCCGACCTCCTTTGCAAGGCAGCGGACAACGCCGTCAAGGGCGCGTTTTCCGGCGGTATAGGCGGCATTGTTCGGCTCTGCCATTGCGGCGCATTCTGTGTTGATGGCTACGATACGTCCATAATTATTCTGTATCATAGCCGGAAGAAACACCTTCGCCAGATGCACGGTCTGCATGGCGCAGGACGCAAACTGGCTCTGGAAATCTGCAAGGGGCTGATCGAGGACGGATTTCCATTCGTACTGGATCACGGCATTTGCCACGAGCAGATCAACAGTTCCGAACTGTGCAGAGACTTCCTCCTGCATCCGCTGTACCTGCGCAAAATTTGTCACATCACACTGCACGGTGAATGCGCGTCTTCCGGTGCTGCGGATGGCTTCCGCCGTTTGCTCCGCCCGTTCCGCACTCCGGCAGTAATGCAGTACGACATCCGCACCGCAGTCCGCGATCGTGCGGGCGATCACACGTCCCAGCTCACCGGATGCGCCGGTGACGAGGGCGGTTTTTCCACGCAGGTCAATGTTCATCATAGCCTGTTCCTCCTAAACGTTTTGAATATAGCATGTATTTTATTTCTCGTCAATCATTTATCACAGTTCGGACATGAATTGTAGTATGATTGTGAGGGGGTGACAGCTTCGATGCTGGCTCACCGTATCTCCGTCACCTCAAACCCTGCGTCCTCCACAGCCTTGCGCAGGCGGTCGAGCAGGGTCAGGTCGGGATAGCCGGCATAGCGGATGTGTGCGGTTTCCGTTTTCAGGTCAACCTGTGCGGTCACGCCCTCAAAGGCATTGAGAGCCGCTTCTGCATTGGCGCGGCAGTGTTCGCAGTTCATGCCGGAAATATGCATGGTATAGCTGCCGCCTCCGCCCGGCAGGGGCTTGGAGGGTTCCGCCGGCACGGTTCGCTGTGTCTTTCTTTTTTGCATGGTGCGCAGGACGATGATGCATACAACCAACGCAACGACAGCACAGAACGCAAGAATACCGACGAGCAGAAAACGGGGATCGAATGCTTGTTCCATAAAAATCCTCCTGTCCAGATAGTTTGACAATTATATTATACCACATTTCACGGCAGAATGCAAAGCTTTTTTTCGCTGACTAACATATTGCCGCAAAATTTCCGCATATAGTGTACAGAGCCTCCGAGGAGGCAAATCCGGATGGGAGTGAGGTTATGGAGTATCAGCCAAATGACAGGGCAGTCATGCTGGGAAATTATATTCTGGAACAACGCGCAACGGTACGCGCTGCAGCAAAGCAGTTCGGAATTTCCAAAAGCACGGTACATAAGGATGTCAGCGAGCGTCTGCCGCATATCAGACCGGTTCTGGCGGAGCAGGTGCGCGAGGTGCTTTTGCAGAATAAACAGGAACGGCACATCCGCGGCGGTCTGGCAACAAAGGAGAAGTATGCGAGACTGGCGCAGGCGAGGAAATAGGGCAAACGGCGGCTGCAGTAATGGGGCAGCCGCTTCTTGTTTGTTATCCGGCAATTAAATGCCGATACTTTTTCTGGGGAAAGCACCCCAAAACTTTCCCCACCTCACCGGTCCGTCACCCACACCCCATAGTAGGTTTATCGCCAAACTGAACCCCCGCACTGCGCGGGGATCTCTTTTTTCGTTAAAATGACTATTTTCGCATTTTCCCTTGCTTTTTTCCTATTTTTCCTGTATACTATATAATATAGTTAGCCTGTGCAACATTTTGTCACAAAATGTCGGCACGGATGCACTAATTAATGTAAGAAAAATATATACCAGTTTGCTGAAAAACTGAAATAAAACGCGCAACGATCGCTCCGCAAAGGGGTTCGGGGACGAAGTCCCCGAAATATAGCCCCTCCCCCGTTGGGGGAGGGGTTGGGGTGGGGGCAGCAATAGGATGCCTTTCCCAGAAAAAAAGACTTTTTTGGCAAACGCAATGTATACCCTGCCCTGCAGTACATATACTACCACAAGCATTCAGAAACGGAGGAAGTACAATGAAATTGCTGAGTATCGCAGTCCCCTGCTACAATTCCGCTGCCTATATGGAGCACTGCCTGGATACGCTGCTGACCGGCGGCGAGGAGGTCGAGATCCTGATTGTCAATGACGGCTCGACCAAGGATAATACCGCTGAGATCGCCGACCGCTATCAGGCGCAGTATCCGACCATCGTCCGTGCCATCCACAAGGAAAACGGCGGTCACGGCTCCGGTGTCAACAAAGGTCTGGAGGAAGCAAGCGGGCTGTATTATAAGGTCGTCGATTCCGATGACTGGGTGAATACTGAAGTCTACCAGAAGATCCTTGCGAAGCTCCGTGAATTTTCACAGATGGAACAGCCCGTGGACATGCTCCTTTCCAATTATACCTATGAGCATGTGGAGGACGGGACGAGCCATACGGTAAAATACACCGGAAAAATGCCGGAAAACCAGATCTTCGGATGGGACGAGCTGGGCAGATTCCGCCCCGACCAGAATATTCTCATGCATTCGGTCATCTACCGCACGCAGATGCTCCGCGACAGCGGCATCGCCCTGCCCCACCACTGCTTCTATGTGGATAATATCTTCGTCTACCAGCCGCTGCCCTTTGTAAAGACGATGTACTATCTCAATGAAAATTTCTACTGCTACTTCATCGGACGCGCTGACCAGTCGGTCAATGAGGAGGTATTCATCCGCCAGGTGGATCAGCAGCTCCGCGTGACCTATCATATGCTCAGCGCCTGCAATCCGATGAAGCTGGAAGGCTCCAAGCGGCTGCGCAATTATATGCTGCACTATCTCTCCATGATGATCCTCATCTGCTCGGTATTCCTGACGCTGAGCAAAAAGGAGGAAAACGAGCAGAAACGCCGCAAGCTCTGGCGTGATATTTACGAGATGGACGAGAAGCTCTACAAGCAGCTCCGCTACCGGACACTCTGCGGCGTTTCCGATATGCCCGTCATCCGCAAGCGGCAGGTGCTCGGCAACGGCTACCGGCTTGCAAGAAAAATTTTCAAATTCAACTGACAGTCACACTGTCCGCCGCTGACGGACAGTGATACACCTGCAGAAAATTCGACCCGGTGTTCCAGAATCGACCATATACCGTTGTTTTTCACTAAAGCATTAAAAGAACAGGATACGCATTTTGCATAAAACAATCTGTCTGCGGGAGAATAATATAGAAAAAAAACAGAATCTCGGTAAACCCCGGCAAACATTGTTGACAAAGGCGCATGAATGATGTATCATGTTGATAGAGGGCAGAAACCAGCCGGCATACGGCAGAAAGATATGGAAACTGCTGATTGGAAAGGAAGATGCAATATGGCAATGAACTTTGAACCTGAATGGGATGGTTTTACACCTGGAAGATGGAGCCATACGTCCATCAATGTCCGCGATTTCATTCAGAAGAACTATACCCCTTACGACGGCGATGAAAGCTTCCTCGAAGGTCCGACAAAAGCCACTGCACAGCTCTGGGAACAGGTCATGGATCTGAGCCGTCAGGAGCGTGAAGCGGGCGGCGTACTGGACATGGACACTAAGATCGTTTCGACCATCACTTCCCACGGTCCCGGCTACCTGAACAAGAAACTGGAGACGATCGTCGGTTTCCAGACGGACAAGCCGTTCAAGCGTTCTCTCCAGCCGTTCGGCGGCATCCGTATGGCACAGACCTCCTGTGCAGCCTACGGCTATGAGGTTGACCAGGAAGTTGTGGATATTTTTACAAAGTACAGAAAGACCCACAATCAGGGCGTATTTGATGCGTACACACCGGAAATGCGCCTTGCAAGAAAATCTGCGATCCTGACCGGTCTGCCGGATGCTTACGGCAGAGGCAGAATCATCGGCGACTACCGCAGAGTGGCTCTTTATGGTGTTGACCGTCTGATCGAGGACAAGAAGCACCAGCAGGACACACATTTTGTCCGCATGACCTCCAAGAACATCCGTCTGCGCGAGGAGCTGTCTGAGCAGATCCGTGCGCTGGGTGAGCTGAAGGAGCTGGGTGCGATCTATGGCTTTGACATCTCCCGTCCGGCAAAGAATGCGCAGGAAGCGATCCAGTGGCTGTATTTCGGCTATCTGGCAGCGGTCAAGGAGCAGAACGGCGCGGCAATGAGCCTCGGCAGAACCTCCACCTTCCTGGACATCTATATCCAGCGTGACCTGGAAAAGGGTCTGATCACGGAAAGCCAGGCACAGGAGATGATCGACCACTTCATTATGAAGCTGCGTCTGGTCAAGTTTGCGCGTACACCGGAATACAACGCATTGTTCTCCGGCGACCCGACATGGGTAACGGAATCCATTGCAGGCGTATCCATTGACGGTGCGCATATGGTAACGAAAAATTCCTTCCGTTACCTCAATACCCTGAACAATCTGGGAACAGCACCGGAGCCGAACATGACCGTTCTCTGGTCCACAAGACTCCCGCAGAATTTCAAGCGTTTCTGTGCAAAAATGTCCATCAAGTCCTCCTCCATCCAGTATGAGAATGACGACCTGATGCGTATTACCCACGGTGATGACTATGCCATTGCCTGCTGTGTATCCTCCATGCGCATCGGCAAGGAGATGCAGTTCTTCGGCGCAAGAGCCAACCTTGCAAAGTGCCTGCTCTATGCCATCAACGGCGGTGTGGATGAGGTCATGAAGGTGCAGGTCGGTCCGAAGTACAGACCGGTCGAGGGCGATTATCTGGATTATGACGATGTAATGGACAAGTACGACCAGATGATGGAATGGCTGGCAGGACTGTATGTGAATACGCTGAACGTCATCCATTATATGCACGACAAGTACAGCTATGAGCGTCTGCAGATGGCTCTGCATGACCGTGATGTCAAGCGTTATTTTGCAACCGGCATTGCAGGTCTGTCCGTCGTGGCTGACTCCCTGAGTGCCATCAAATATGCAAAGGTAAAGTGCATCCGCGACGAAAACGGTATTGTTGTAGACTACGAGGTAGAAGGCGACTTCCCGAAATACGGCAACGATGACGACCGCGTAGACAGCATTGCAGTGGATATTGTCCGCATCTTCATGGACAAGATCCGCAAGCATCACACCTACCGCGACGGTGTGCCGACCATGTCCATCCTGACCATCACATCCAACGTGGTATACGGCAAGAAGACCGGCAATACCCCCGACGGCAGAAAGCAGGGCGTGCCGCTCGCACCGGGCGCAAATCCGATGCACGGCAGGGATACCAATGGTGCGGTAGCATCTCTGGCATCCGTGGCTAAGCTCCCGTTCCGTCATGCACAGGACGGTATTTCCAACACCTTCTCCATCATTCCGGATGCATTGGGCAAGAGTGCAGTGATGTTCTCCGGCGAGCTGGATCTGGACGCACTGAAAGCGGAGGCGGATGATGAAGCCGCAGAATAACCCCGACCTGGACGCACAGGCGGAGGAGCTGGCGGCACTGCTGGACGCACTGGTAGAAAGCGGCAGCGGACACATCAACCTGGCAGTCGGCGAACAGACAAAAGTGCAGACCATCAACAGCACGGACTGCTCCGGCAGGCTCGGTGCATGTGCAGTTCCGACATTCTTTGATGAGGACGATACAGATACCGACAAAGTAAACAGCGAGGAAGAGGACTGGTAACAGTCCCCCTCCCATACACATCTATTTCACAGGAGGTTTTATTATGGCAAACGACGCACAGATCGACAACCTCGTAGAGCTGCTCGACGGCTATGTAGCTAAGGGCGGTCATCACCTGAACGTAAATGTATTCACAAGAGAGACACTGCTGGACGCACAGAAGCATCCGGAAAAGTATCCGCAGCTGACAGTCCGTGTTTCCGGCTATGCAGTGAACTTCATCAAGCTGACCAAAGAACAGCAGGATGATGTCATCTCCAGAACCTTCCACGGACAGATATGACAAAACGGGCTGCTGCACGACCGTGCAGCAGCCTGTTATAATAGAAAACAAGGGGGTATGGGGGAAAGCAACGCCCTTGCCCGGAATGCCTGAGCAAAGCCAAGGCATGGAGAGGCAAGCCTCCCTGCGTTGCTTGCCCCCATTTTAAAAAAGGGGGTATGGGGGAAAGCGGTGCTTTTGTCCGGAGTGACCGAGCAAAGCGAGGGAACGGAGAGACAAATTTACTCCCGCACCGCGTCCCCCATTCTAAAAAGGAGAAAAGTATGAACGGCTATATTCACTCAATTGAAAGCTTCGGCACAGTGGACGGACCGGGCATCCGGTTTGTGATCTTTTTTCAGGGATGTCCCATGCGGTGCCTGTACTGCCACAATCCGGACAGCTGGAAACCGAAGCAGGGGCAAATCATGAGCACGGACGAACTCCTGGCAAAATACGAACGGAATAAGGAGTTCACCAAAAACGGCGGCATTACCGCAACCGGCGGCGAGCCGATGCTGCAGATGGCATTCCTCACAGAGCTGTTCACGAAGGCAAAGGCAAAAGGCATCCACACCTGCCTGGATACCTCCGGAGTCTGTTTTACGCCGGAACACACAGCAGAAGCGGAACAGCTCGCCGCGGTCACGGATCTCGTGATGCTGGACATCAAGCATATTGATGACGACATGCACCGGAAGCTCACGGGTCACAGCAACCGCAATATCCTTGCGTTCGCGGAATTTCTTTCGGAAAAGGGTGTCCCTCTCTGGATCCGGCACGTGGTCGTTCCGGGCTGGACGGATGACGCGGAGGAACAGCGCAGACTTGGGCATTTCATCGGCGGTCTGCGGACACTGAAGGCTCTTGATGTCCTCCCCTACCACGACATGGGCAAAGGCAAGTATGAAGCTCTGGGGATGGCGTATCCCCTCGCAGACACACCACCCCTCCCGCAGGAAGAAGCCGCGCGCGCAAGGGAAGAAATCATGAAGGGAATCAAGCAAAGACTTCGCAACAACCGATGAAAAATGCACCGCTTTCGCGGTGCATTTTGAGTATCAAAGCTTACTTGTTTACAGCTTCCTTCAGGTTCTTGCCTGCCTTGAATGCCGGAGCCTTGCAAGCCGGAACGTCTGTCATTTCCTTGGTACGGGGGTTCATGCAGGTCTTTGCGCTGCGCTCACGAACCTCGAATACACCAAAGCCTGTCAGAGAAACCTTCTCGCCTGCTACCAGTGTTTCCTTAATAGTGTCCAGAACAGCGTTTACTGCCAGATCTGCGTCCTTCTTAGAGCAGTCGAGCTTCTCAGCAACTGCCTGAATCAGTTCAGCTTTTTTCATCGTTACATCCTCCAGTAGGTTTTAATATATTTGTATTATATACGATTCATAGCGATTTGTCAAGTTTTTTCTCAAAAATCTACGTTTGTACAGATTTTCATGCGGATTGCCGCGAAAATTTAGATAATATCATAGTTTTTGCCGAAAAGCCCCGAAAAAATCCGTTCTATGCCGTCGGATTCTCCTGCTTGGCATCGCGCATCAGACCGAGCAGAGCGGCGGTGTCATTCTTTTCCGCACAGGCAATATAAGCGCGGGAATCCCAGGTATTCACGAACTTCACAGACTGCTCCGCACGGCAGGTTCTCCGGATGCCGGTATTGCACCAGAAGCCTGCAATGGTACCCGCAGTGCGCAGCTCCTCGGTCAGCGTGCCGGAAGCGGCTGCGAGCTGCTGCTCGCCCTGACGGAAAAAGCAAAGGTAGGGCGCGGGAAAACGCGAACGCATCCGGCGGTACAGCTCCAGGCTGTCAGGGGCATGGACGGCGGACGCTTCGCCGCGCGTGTCTGCCTTCCACTTTTCCTCCAGCGGCGGTGCATCATCCCGGAACTGGGCATTCAGGCGGAAACGCTCGATCTGCGAAGCGATCTCCGAAACGCGGATCTCCGCTGCCTGGTACTGTGCGCCGATGTCCGTGCCGGCGTGGAGATTGACGATGATAACAGCCGTGCTTTTCAGGTGATTGTAGGCTACGACCTCATCATAGAGGTGAAATTCGCAGTTCAGCCCGTCAAGATCGGCGGCGGACTGGCTGCAGAAGCCGGCAAGACCGCCGGTAAACTCCGGCATATCGGGAAACTGCGGGCTTTGTCTGCCAGCCATGAGCTTTTCTGCAAGCTTCAGCGTCCTGCCGGTGCCGCCGGAGCTTGTGCTTCCGAATGCGATGATCTCATGATACCCATCCGTTACGCGCACGGTCAGACCGGGCTGACTGCCGATATACGACCAGGTCTGCCACGGGGCATAGGGAGTATTGACGCTCTCCAGCAGAAATGCACGTTCTGCTCCCTGTGACAATGCTGCATAGATCTGCAGCGGCGACCAGTGATCCGCCGGCACCTCCCAGAATACGGGTATGGTGCTGTACTGTTCTGATAATGTTCTGACTTCCTCCAATGCCGGAAACAGCATAGGTCCTCCTCCTTTTCCGCAGACTGCACGGGGCAGTTCTGTCTCAGAGCTTGTTTACTACTTGGCAATTAAAGGTCGATAATGGATTCAAAAGGCGACAGCCTTTTGCGGCGGCGGTGCGCAGCACCGCCGCTTAAAAGCCCCTCCCCTCGGGGAGGGGTTGGGGTGGGGCAGTCTTGGAGTGCTAATCCCAGAAAAAATATCTATATTCAATAACCGAAATAATAAACACGCTCTTATCATTTTTGGGATATTATAGCATGTTTTCCGCACCAATGTCAAGTTTTTTCCGAAAAAAACTGCCCTGTCCGGATTTTCCTGAAAAAATTCCAAAAGATTTTTGCAAACCACTTGCCATCATTGCGAAAAAATGTTATAATAACCATATACAACTAAAGAGAAAGGAATGCACCTCCTGTGTGTGCAGCGAGGTATGCTCTGGATTTTATGATGGCTAATTCTGCTGCTTCTGCAAAAAACAAGAGCCGGAACAGCTGGGAGAAATGGGTCAAGCTTGCTGTTTCCCTGCTCAGTCCCCTGTACTGCGTGATCATCGTCTGGCTCTCCTACCATTCGATTTTTTATGAGATGACGGTTCTCAATCCCCGATCCATCTGCCTGATCCTTTCGGCAGTTTCTGTGATCGCACTCATTATCCTGCTTTACACGCGAAAACAGGTACTCACCATTCTGTCAAGCCTTGTGATGCTGCCTGCGCTGCTTCCGGCGGTGCTGCTGTACTTCGGCGAATGGCATGTGCTTGTGCCGCTGCTGGTGGTATCGCTGATCATCTTCTTTTTCTCCGGACTCGGAGAAACGGCGAAAACAGTATTCGGTACGATCTTTGTACTGCTCTACCTGCTCGGTTCGCTGGTCTATTTTCTGTTTACTACGCTGTTTGCCCCCTCCACAGTTTCTACGACAGTGGAGACCGGCATCTCCCCTTCCGGTTCCTATCGCTATGAGGTCGTCAATACCGTGGACAGCTCCGACGGCAGCACGGCGATCATCATTGAATCGAACACGCTGGACAAGCATTATGACATGCTCCTGTTCCAGCCCCGCGGTCTGACACGCACAGCTGTTATGACACGTCCGATGCAGGAGACCACACAGGTGGTATGGCAGACGGAAAAGCGCGCGGACATCACCAGTGACATCAACGCCATTTCCAAGGATGTGACAGTCACACTGAGCGACGCACAGATGGAACTGCTGGGACTTCCGGCATATGAAGTGACCTACGGCAGCGGTCAGACAGTGTCCATGTCCCCTGCGGATTACCATGCTTACGTTGTGCAGCTGAGTCCGGCAGATATGGAGGCACTGCAGACGGAGCAGGAAACCTATCAACTGGATGTGCTCAGTGACAAAGCACTGAAAACACTGGGTATTACCGTCAATGATATGCGCTCCATGAAGCTCACTGATCTGACGGATGCAGATCTGGAAACACTGGGTATCCCTGAGGAGGGCGATGTGATGTACTGCAACGGCAAGGTGGTATTCCGTTATTATATCGCGATCCTGGAGCAATACTTTGATCTTTCCAAGCAGGAAATCGGACTGACATAAGGCATGGAACGGCATCCTGTTCTGTACGCGGTCGTGCAGCTGTGTGCAGAGGCGGCAGGATACCGGTTTCAAATATAGAAAAATTTTTCAGGAGGTTCGTTATGAGCGAATTTTTCAAGAACATCGGCAAGATCCCTTATGAGGGCAAGGAGTCAACCAATCCGCTGGCATTCAAGTATTACAATCCCGATGAGGTAATTGCCGGCAAGACCATGAAGGAACATCTGAAGTTTGCGCTCTCCTGGTGGCATACCATGGGCGGCGACGGTACCGACATGTTCGGCTGCGGCACCACTGACAAGAGCTGGGGCGAAACTGACCCGATGGCTAAGGCTAAGGCTAAGGTAGACTGCGCATTTGAGATCATGGACAAGCTGTCCATCGACTATTTCTGCTGGCATGACCGTGACCTGTCTCCGGAGTTCGGTTCTCTGGCTGAGACAAACGAGAAGTTTGATGAGATCGTAGCATATGTCAAGGAAAAGATGGCGGCTGATCCGTCCAAGAAGCTCCTCTGGGGTACTGCAAAGTGCTTCGATCATCCGAGATACATGCACGGCGCAGGTACATCTCCGAGTGCTGACGTATTCGCATATGCTGCTGCACAGATCAAGAAGGCTCTGGAAGCAACGGTTGCCATGGGCGGTAACGGCTATGTATTCTGGGGCGGTCGTGAAGGCTACGAGACCCTGCTGAATACAGACATGGGTCTGGAGCTGGATAATATGGCTCGCCTGATGCGTCTGGCTGTGGACTACGGCAGAAGCATCGGCTTCACAGGTGATTTCTATGTAGAGCCGAAGCCCAAGGAACCCACCAAGCACCAGTATGATTTCGATTCTGCAACAGTCATCGGCTTCCTGAACAAGTACGGTCTGGCAGATGATTTCAAGCTGAACATCGAAGCAAACCACGCAACACTGGCACAGCATACATTCCAGCATGAGCTGAGAGTGGCAAGAGTGAACGGCATGTTCGGTTCCATCGACGCAAACCAGGGTGATACTCTGCTCGGCTGGGATACTGACCAGTTCCCGACCAATGTATATGATGCAGCTCTCTGCATGTACGAAGTCCTGAAGGCTGGCGGCTTCACAAACGGCGGTCTGAACTTCGACGCAAAGACAAGACGCGGCTCCTATACCATGGAGGATATTTTCCTGGGCTACATCGCTGGTATGGATACCTTTGCGCTGGGTCTGCGCATTGCGGACAAGATGATCACAGACGGCAGAATGGACAAGTTCGTTGCTGACCGTTATGCAAGCTGGACCACCGGCATCGGTGCGGACATCATCAGCGGCAAGGCAACTCTGGCTGACCTGGAGGCATATGCACTCTCCAAGGGCGAGGTAACGGATTCCCTCACCAGCGGCGGTCAGGAGAAGCTCGAAAGCATTATGAACAACATCATGTTCAGTCTGTAAGCGTTGAGGCGGCGGGGATTTCTCCGCCGCTTTTTTGTCCATACTTTCTGTGAAGGAGGGGTGAGAAATGCTTCGACCCATGACCAGAAAACAACAGATGATCACGGCTTCCGTCTGCGGTCTGCTTCTGCTCGGCGGCATGACGACGGGTGTCGTGCAGCTCCAGCGGCAGGAGCCGGAACAGCCGGAGGAGCTTCCGGCGGAAACGACTGCCATCAGTTCTGAAACGACTGCGGAGCGCATATTTTCTTCTGAAACTACAGTGCAGACGACAAGCACTGCGGCAGAAACCAGCACAGAAACCACACAAACACAACTGACAACAACAGCGGAACAAACCACAGTTGTTACCACAACAACAACGGAAACCACTACACAGACGGAGGTGATCCCGGTCGAATCCATCACACTGACATTCTATGAGGTGCAGCTCTATGTCGGGGAATGCGCCATGCCGATCGTGACAATGCATCCGGGCAATGCTTCGGACAGAACCGAGATCTGGTCAACGTCCGACAACAATGTCGCATCCATCAGCAGTATGGGCAATATTACTGCCAATGCCGCCGGAGAATGCATTATCCGGGTCACAGCCCAGAGCGACCCGGAGGTATTTGCGGAGGTGCGTGTCACAGTACTGGAGCCGCCCCCGACGGAACCGCCCACTGAACCGCCCGTAACGGAACCGCCCGTAACTGAGCCTGTGCCGTCAGAGACCGCGGCACCGGAAGCTTCAGAAACCGAACCACCGCCAACAGAACCGCCCGCAGTACAGCCGACCTATATCGGCGGTATTCTGATCGCCAATAAAACCTACGCACTGCCGGCGGACTATGATCCGGGACTTGACCCGACATGCAAGGCGCAGTTCGACCTGCTTTCGCAGGCGGCAGCGGCAGAGGGGCTGAACATCTGGCTGGCATCCGGCTACCGTTCCTATGATTATCAGGCAAGGATCTACAACAATTATCTGAACTGGTACGGACAGGAGAAAACCGACACGCTCTCGGCGCGTCCGGGGCATTCCGAGCATCAGACGGGGCTTGCCATTGATGTGAACACGATCAACGATGCCTTCGGCAGTACGCCGGAAGCGGCGTGGCTTGCGGAACATGCACATGAGTTCGGCTTCATCATCCGCTATCCCAAGGGTAAGGAGCATATCACGGGCTATAAGTATGAGCCATGGCATATCCGCTATCTGGGAATGGAAACAGCAGCGGCTGTTCATGCCAGCGGTCTGACGCTGGAGGAATATCTGGGGATCACGTCCTGCTATGCGCAGTCAAATTATTAACATTCTACGAATTTTTCAAAAAATTATAGCTTTCTTATTGAAAGTCTGCACAAATCATGGTAAAATATAGGTATATATGAATCATGTAAGGAGCTGAAAACTATGATGCATTCTCTGGAGGAGACCTCCGGCAGGCGTGCGCGATCGTATGAAAACAATCTTCTGATCACCTATGATTGCCGAACCGGAGCATTCCATTACCCCACATCGAAAGAAACCCGTCCCATTGCGCAGTTCCTGCGCGAGGAGGGCTACGCAACAGAACAGACGGCAGAAAAGCTCCGCCAGAAAATCGCGGAGCTTGCCGCTGCGGATACGCCGCAGGTGTATTTCACGGAGTATTACCTCCGGAATATCGAAATGGGCTGCAGATGGTACCGTGTGGGCTTTGTGCTGCCCGAACCGGGCGGTCTGCTCAGCATTACTTTCACGGATATTGAGGACGAGATCCGGCACCGGCTGAAGCTTGAACACCGCACGGAGTATGATGAGCTGACCGGTCTTCCCAACCGCCGCACCTTCTGCCGGCAGGCGCAGGAGATCCTCGAACGCAGCCGCGAGACTGCCGAAGCGGGCGGCTATGCAATGATCTTTTTTGATGTCATCCGCTTCAAGGCGATCAACGACAGGTTTGGCATGGAGGAGGGTGACAAGATGCTGTGCCATATTGCGGACAGCATCACCAAGCTGATCGGAAAGGAAGGCGCGGGCTGCCGCATTGGTTCGGATCGTTTTGTTGTTCTCGTCAACATCACAGAGTGCAATCCGGAATGTTGGATCCAGAAGCTGATGGCTCTGCTCGATCTCAACTGTCTGCACATTGAGGTCGCGATCAATGCGGGCATCTACATCACCAACACCGACCAGCTCCCGCCGAGCCGTATGATCGACCGTGCCATTCTTGCGCAGAAGAACATCAAGGGCAGCTATACCATCCAGCACCAATATTATAACGAAAACCTCCGCAGTGCCATGCTCAGCCAGCATGAGATCGTCAGCATGATGAATACCGCACTCGCGGAATCGCATTTTGTGGTGTATTTCCAGCCGCAGTACAATTCCTCCACACGCGCACTGATCGGCGCGGAGGCTCTCGTTCGCTGGAAGCATCCCGAACGCGGGTTGATCTCCCCGGGCGTGTTCATCCCGATCTTTGAGGAAAACGGCTTCATTACGAAGCTGGATTTCTATGTGTTCCGGCATGTCTGCAAATTCCTGCGCAGATGCATGGACAAGAATCTGCCGCTCGTGCCGGTTTCGGTCAACTTCTCCAGACATGATATTTTCATGTCTGACTTTGTGGAACGGCTGGAAAAGCTGCGCACGGAATTTGACATTCCGGTGCGTTACCTCCGGCTGGAGATCACGGAAACTGCCATCATCGGCGGAAGCGAGCGCACAAACGAGGTCGTGCAGGCACTCCATGAACACGGCTATATCGTAGAAATGGACGATTTCGGAAGCGGCTATTCCTCCCTCAATGTCCTGAAGGATATTGATCTGGACATCATCAAGATGGACATGAAGTTCCTGTCGAAGGAAACCACCGGAAACCGCGGCGGCACGATCCTGAGCTCTATTGTGCGCATGGCAAAGTGGCTGCGCATGCCGGTCATTGCCGAGGGCGTGGAAACGAATGAGCAGGCGGATTTCCTGCGGAGCATCGGCTGCGACTGTATTCAGGGGTATCTCTACTCCCATCCTCTGCCGGAGGATCACTATGAGGCACTCCTCAGCGGCACCTCCATCGGTGCGGAACTGCCGCAGATGAACCTGATCGAAACGCTCAAGGCGCAGGATTTCTGGGATCCCCGTTCACAGGAAACGCTGATCTTCAGCAATTATGTGGGCGGCGCGGCAATCTTCGATTATCACCACAACCAGGTGGAGCTGCTGCGCGTGAATCAGAAATATCTGCATGAGATCGGCATGAATCTCTCTGAGAAGGAACTGATCGAGGGTGATCCGTTCGCCGTATTCGATGAGGAGAACCGCCGGATCTATGTGGAGATGCTGGAGCGTGCCATTGCCACTGGTGAGGAGCAGGAATGCGAGACATGGCGCACGCTGACTTCTTCATGCTGCGGCAGTGACAGGATGTGCATCCGTTCCAATGTGCGGATGATCGGCATGAGTGACGGCAGTTATCTGTTCTATGCGATGATCCGCAATATTACGAATGAAAAGCAGCAGATCGCCGCTTTTCTGGACACGGACCGCCGTTTCCGGATCGCCAGCGATCAGGTCAACATCTATTTCTGGGAGTACAACATTGCCACCAAGGAAATGCGCCCCTGCTTCCGTTGTATGCGTGATCTCGGTCTGCCGCCGCTGCTGACGAATTATCCTGAACCGATGTTTGAACGCGGCATCTTCCCGATGGAGGTCTACGACATGTACCACGACTGGCACCGTCAGCTTGCAGAGGGTGTGACCGGTCAGGAAGCCATCATCCCGCTGACTGCTGACCGCATTCCGTTCCGCATCCGGTATACAACAGAATTTGATGAAAACGGTACGCCCATCAAAGCCTACGGCTCCGCGGCACTGGTCGTTTAGCCAACCCCAACCTCCCTGCACTGCGCAGGGAGGTTTTTTCGTTGGAATGCACAAGATGGGGGGTATGATTTTGTGCAAAACGTAGAACTTGTCTGAAAACATCTCACAAAACCCGATTTTTTGTGTCTTATAGTAATGAGAACGGCACAACGTCTGGAACCGTATCCTATCCTTTGTGAAAACTGACCAATACAGAAAGATTCTTTTGTGCAAAACGGAGAAAGTTCAAAAAACTTGTCACTTTTTCCGCGCTCGCTGTATTTATTAGGGTGAGTATGCTGGACTCCCGGAATGGATGATGAAACGACACTCAAAACTATACAAAAACGGTTATCTGAATTTGTTGAATTTTCATGTTGGAAAATTTTGAAAAAGACTTGACAAAACATGGGAGAAGTGCTATAATCGGATTAAAGGAGAACGGATATAAATCTATGCATTAGTATAGGTGCGTTCGTTGTGTGATCATTCGTTCTTCTTTACCTTAAATCCACAAATAATTTTATTGTAAAAGGAGGAACCCAAAATGAGAAAAATGAAGAAAATGCTGGCGATCGCGTCCGCGGCAGCGATGCTCTGCGGATCGGCAGCAACCATGAACGTGTCGGCGGTAACGTATGACTGTGATGTGAACAACGATGGTGAAGTCAGCGTTCTGGATGTACTGGTAATCAATCAGTATATGATGGGCATGTATTATGTGGACGATCCCTCCATCATGGACGTGGATGGGAATCATATCATCACATCCGGAGATGCTCAGTGTGTGATGGCTGTATCAGTTGGTAACAGTTATTCTGTTATGTATGATTAAGGGAGGAACTGTGATGAAAAAAGTACATTGAAAAAATGTCTTGCCATGGTAACAGCTTCAGTTGTGACAATGGCAGGCGTTGGAAGTCTTTCCGGCAGCACCGCTGGAAATATGAAGGAGCATTCTTATTTGGTTTATTCTTATAACCTTGAACGGGTGCTTACGGGAAATAGCTACACGCTTAGCTTGTCAAAGTACACTCCCGTCTCAACATATGCTATAATTGGCGATGATACAAGACGTGATTATAATAATTCAGGTGTTGTGAAGTTGGAGATGGGCGGTAATGCACTCGGCACTGGTTTTGTAGTGGGAGATCATACAATCGCAACAGCGGCACACTGTATCTATAATGAGAATACCGGAACATATGCACAAAATATGCGTGTTTCTCTGTACAATAACAGCGGTACTTTTGTAAAACAGTTGGATAAGACGAACACTACAATTCAGGCGCATATTCCTGACAACTACGTTACAATAGGTGATGATAATTATCAGTACGATTATGCTTTGATTACCGTATCGGAAGATTTGAGCGATTACGAGCATTTTGAACTTGGTGAGTTACTGGATTCTGCTGTGGGTTCTACTATGCCTATAAATGTTTGTGGATATTCAGAGGGAACACTTAAAATTGGCGAAGGTTCAATCTTAAATGTATATGAAAGACATTTTGAATATGATACCGATGCATTGGGAGGAGATAGTGGCGGTCCGGTTTTTGTTCCCACAGTCTATGCTATTGGAACTGAACTTCACTATATTAACACTGTAGTTGGAATCCATACCTATACAGTTGGAGGTAATACCCCTATTTGTAATTTTGGTACTTTGATGACCCCTGAAATGAGACAATTTTATTTGTACAATGAATACAATACCTATGAGGAGTGATTTTTATGACAAAAAAGAAGATGCTTGCTGCTCTGACAGCACTCGTTTGTACACTTTCCATGGCATCCATTCCTGTATTTGCCGAAACTGAATTTTACAATGAATATTTTGAAGGCGAATCAGGTGAGCTTATTGTAATTTCAGCAAGAGGGACATATGGTCTTCTGATTGAAACCGGCAGTGAAGAAATGACGCTGGATACACTTGTCCCTTTTGGATATGTAGATACATCCGATCTCGAAGCATGGCAAGTAGATATTGATAACTTATTCACTCTGGAAGATTTCTTGGCTTCAAATCCATATTGCACATTTGATGTGGCAGCTGGAGAGGGCAATCAGTATGTAATTAAGGCTCAATACATGACGAATGAAGAATTGATTGCACTTAGTCGTCAGTTAATGCTGCAACTGGATTTTGTGGAGAATGTACAGCTTATCAACTATGAAAGAAGAGAGGGCGATCCTCGCTTTCCAATCAGATTTACAGCTAAGCTTGCGTCAGCTGATACTGTTCTTGACACTTCTGTAATTCCGGAACTTGTTGATTTCACATACCAAAAGTCAGCAGTTGATGATCTTACAGTTACACTTTATATGGATTATGATCCAGTCGCTTGCTATAATGGAGAGGCTGAATATCCGGATTTTCGTAACCAGTATGTCTCCGATACAGAAAATCTCACTGAGTATGAAGAATATGAATATGTGACCAGCTTTGCTGATTCTATTCAGGAAAAATACAGTAACCTGTTCGCTACTTTCGAGCCGCTGATTTTTCTTGAATCTTCAGAGAATGGTAATGTATTTTCTTCCTCATCAAACCATGTCTGGACATCCGCCGGCGACAACAACGACGACGGTAACGTCACCGCCGAGGACGCGGCTGGTATGCTGACCCTCGCCGCACAGATCGGCACCGGCGCGGACATCAAGGCAACCTCCGCCAACGACGTGAACGCCGATGGTACTGTCAACGCTGAGGACGCTGCCGCTGTTCTCGCCTATGCCGCTGCCAATGGCTCCGGCAGCGAGGTGAGCTGGGTGGATATCCTCCGCAGATAATCTGCATTCTTCCGCAATAGAGTAATTTCTTTCTGATACCACTCCCCCGCCCCGTTCTTCAATGGGGCGGGGGTTATTTGGAAAAGCAACCATTTATAGCGTTTTTATCATAAATGGTTTCAAAAGGCGATAGCCTTTGGCGGTGCTGGTGCGCAGCACCAGCCTTAAATCCCCCTCCCTCCGGGAGGGGGTAGGGGGGTGGGGCAGCTTAGGAAAGCTTCGATAAAGAAAAATTGATTTGGATAAAAAAACAAAAAATCCCCCTTGACAACCGCCCCCGGAACTGCTATAATATATATGTATACGCTGAGCATGTGGCAGTAGCTGGCAGATGTGCATGGCAGAGAGTCCGTATCATTGGCTGAAAGTACGGATCATGCGGCTGACGGTGAAATTTCAGCATGGGAGTAGCCCGCGAAAGTCCGAGGATATAAGCGGGGTGTTTGCATACACACAAATTATGCAGTCAAGTGCGGAAGCGCCATATGCGTTCCGAATTTGGGTGGTACCACGGGTAAATCTCGTCCCAGAAGCTTTTGTTCTGGGGCGTTTTTTTGTACTATAGGGCATCTCTAAAAACCTCCCTCACGGCAGAATTTCTATGACTGGCATCATCTGCTGCGTCAACAAGGCTTGACATACATACAGTATGTCTGCACCTTGTTTCCTTGCATCTAATACCAGTCATGTACGAAATTCTGCTCGTGTTCCGGTTTTTAGAGATACCCCATAGATCACGGAAAAGGAGAAAGCTATGTCAGAACAGATCACAACACGGCGGCAGGAGTTTGCCGCAAGACTCGATGCTGTGCAGAGCATCGCAGAGCTGGAGGAGATCCGCGTAGAATATCTGGGCAAAAAGGGCAGCGTTACAGCTCTGCTCAAATCCATGAAGGATCTTTCCGGTGAGGAGAAGAAGGCATTCGGTCAGGAGGTCAATGTCCTCAAGAACGAAGTGACCGAAGCCATTGCAAAGAAGACTGAAACCCTGAAGCAGGCAGAACTGGAGCGCGAGATCCAGGCAATGCCGGAATTTGATGTGTCCGCACCGCCCGTGCTGGACAGAGGCTCGTTCCACCCCATCACCCTTGTACAGCGCGAGTGTGAGGAGGTCTTCAAGTCCATGGGCTTTGCGGTAGAGGATTACAGCGAGATCGTAACGGACTATGAGTGCTTTGAGGCTCTGAACATCCCCAAGCACCATCCGGCAAGAGATATGCAGGATACCTACTACCTGACCAACGGTCAGCTCCTCAAATCCCATACCTCTGCGGCACAGAATGCCATCTACAAGAAGTACAGCAAGGCTCTCTTTGAAGAGGGCAAGCCGATCAAGGCAATTTTCCCCGGCAGATGCTTCCGCAACGAGGCAACCGATGCCTGCCATGAGAATACCTTCTTCCAGATGGAGGGCGTGATGGTGGATAAGAATATTTCCATCTCCAACCTCATCTTCTTCATGAAAAACATGCTCTCCGAGGTATTCAGACGCGATGTCAAGGTGCGTCTGCGTCCCGGCTTCTTCCCGTTCGTAGAACCCGGCTTTGAGCTGGACATCAGCTGTGCGATCTGCGGCGGCGACGGCTGCCCGTCCTGCAAGAACAGCGGCTGGCTGGAGCTTTGCCCCTGCGGTATGATCCATCCGGAGGTGCTGAAGGCTGGCGGCATTGATCCTGAGGAATACACCGGCTTTGCGTTCGGTCTGGGTCTGACCAGACTTGCCATGATGAAGTATGGTGTCAAGGACATCCGCGATCTGAACAGCGGCAGTCTGAAGTGCCTGTCCCAGTTCACAGAGGACAAGTAAGAAAAGGAGGTAGTGAATTATGTATCTGTCAATGAATTGGATCTCTGATTTCGTTGATTTCACAGGTCTGGATAAAATGAAGCTCATCCATCAGTTCTCCCTGTCCACTGCCGAAGTGGAAAACGAGATCTTCATGAAGGGCAGCGACATCAGCGGCATCGTCTGCGCGGAGATCAAGTCCGTGGAGGAGCATCCGGAATCCAAGAAGCTCCACCTGCTCAAAGTGGACATCGGCGAGGCTGACCTTGTGGATGTTGTCTGCGGTGCGCCGAATGTGCGCGTCGGCATGAAGACAGCTTTTGCAAAGCTCGGTGCAACCATCGGTGACATCACCATTGCGCCCCGAAAGCTTGCCGGCTATCCGTCCCACGGCATGTGCTGCTCTGAAAAGGAGATCGGCATCAGCGATAACAACGACGGCATCATGGAGATCACGGATGACATTGCAAATGGTACGGATCTGAAGGAAGTCTATGCCATCGAGGATATCATCTTCGAGGTGGACAACAAGTCCCTGACCAACCGCCCCGACCTCTGGGGGCACTATGGCATTGCAAGAGAATTTGCAGCCCTGACCGGCAGAGAGCTGAAGCCCATCGGCGGCGTGGATCTGGCAAAGTACAATGATCTTCCCAAGATCGACATGAAGATCGAGGATCCGCTGTGCCAGCGTTATTCCTGCCTGCAGGTGGAGAATATCCAGAGAAATGTCAGCCCCGTGGATATGAGAATCCGTCTGTACTACTGCGGCATGAGAGCGATCAATTTCCTTGCAGACCTGACCAATTACATGATGCTCGAAATGGGTCAGCCCATGCACGCATTCGATTCCCGCAAGGTGGATAAGCTCCGCATCAAGCGTTTCGACAAGCCGTTCACATTCCAGACACTGGACGGTATTGAGAGAAATATCGACGAAGATATGCTGATGATCTGCAACGATGAAACTCCCGTTGCCATCGCCGGCATCATGGGCGGTCTGGATTCCGAGATCGTGGAGGATACCACGACCCTCACACTGGAATCTGCGACCTTCGATGCCGTTTCTATCAGAAAATCCACCGTTCGCCTGGCACACAGAACGGACGCTTCACAGCGTTATGAGAAGTGCCTTGATCCGGAAATGACCGTAACTGCCATTGCCAGATTCGTTGAGCTGATGCTTGCTGCGGATCCGGGCGCAAAGGTCGTTTCCTCCCTGACGGACGAATATGCCTGCAAGTATCCGGAGGTAAACCTCAGCTTCACCAAGGCATATGTTGACCGCTATGCCGGCATTGAGATCTCCAATGAAACCATCCTCAGCACTCTGAAGGCACTGGGCTTCAAGGCAGAGCTGAATGGTGACACTTTTGATGTAACCGTTCCGAGCTGGAGAGCAACCAAGGATGTGACCATCAAGGCGGACATCATCGAGGAAATCACCAGAATCTACGGCTATGATAATTTCGACGTGCATACTGCAAATGCGCCCCTCTACCCGGTTCGCATGGCACAGGAAAAGAACGTGGAAAACCAGATCAAGGATCTGCTGGTGAAGCGTTTCTCTCTGCATGAGCTGCATTCCTATGTATGGGCATACAATGACGAATACAAGGCTCTCGGTCTTGAAGTGGAGGAAAATGTCAAGCTGGTAAGCGCGACCAACCCGAATATCGAGACCATCCGCCGTTCCATCGTGCCGACACAGCTTTGCCAGGTGAAGTATAACACTTCTTATGCGGCAGATTTCGGCGTATTCGAGATCGGCAGAGTTGTGGACGGCGTGAATGCGGAAACAGGTCTTGTCAACGAGCAGAAGAAGCTCTGCATCACCCTGTTCAGCAAGACCAAGTCCACAGAACAGCTCTATCTGGAGCTGCGTGACATGCTGGCAGTGCTGGCGGATGACATCAAACACGAAGCAGTAGCTTTCCGCAAGCTGGAGGCATCCCATTCCTACCAGCATCCGAGAAACCTGAATGCTGTAATCTGCGCAGGCGAGGAGCTGGGCGAGCTGGGTGTGGTATATCCGACCATCAGCAAGAAGATCGACAAGAAGGCTGCCATTGTCTACGCAGAGATCGACGTGACAAAGTTCTCCGAGATCGAGAGCAGCTCCATTTCCTACGAGGAGCCGTCCAAATATCCGGAGATGGAGGTTGACCTGACCTTCCTGACGGATGTCTACGCTCCCATCGGTGCGGCGATCGAAGCTGTAAACAGCGCACTCATCAAAAAGGTGAGCGTTGTGGGCAGATATGAGGACGAAGCCGGCAAGACTGTTACCATCCGCATGGTATTTGCCGACAGAACCAAGACTCTGACCCGTGAAGAAGTGACAGCCGTTGTAGATGCCATCATCGCAAAGGCTGCTGAAACCGGCGTTTCCCTGAAAGCATAATCCTCCGACTGCCCCTGCATCTCTGCGGGGGCGGTTTTTTCGCGCTTATACTAATCCCCCAAACTATAATAGACAAAATCGGTTTCAAAAGGCGATAGCCTTTGGCGGCGGCGGTGCGCAGCACCGCCCCTAAATCCCCCTCCCTCCGGGAGGGGGCAGGGGGGGCAAATTAAAGTTGTCTATTGGAGTTAAGGGGATTAGTATTATAAAGGCGAAGCCCTTACCGGTGCCGGTGCGGAGCACC
>JAZNKY010000093.1:0-4039 GCA_045578805.1 Oscillospiraceae bacterium | reverse complement strand
CCCCGAGGGGAGGGGCTTTTGTAGGAGGCGGCTGCGCCGCCTCCACCGCCCAAGGGGCAAAGCCCCTTGGAACCCCTTTTGAGGGCTGCCGCCCCCTTGCCTCCACCTAAGTTGATGACATTGCCCACCCCGTGGAGAGTCGCCGCCGCCAAAGGCTATCGCCTTTTGACACCAATTTTATCTATTAAAGTTTTGGGGATTAGTATTAAAAGCGATATGCAAGCTGGTTGTATTCATGATGATAGTCGGCGACTGTGAACAGATCATGGGAAAATTGATCTGCATGGACAAAATAGATACAGTACTGCTCATAATGCTGACTCATTTCATAATCATAGAAAGCAACCCTGTAATTGAACTGCAGTTTTCCTGCTTCACCACGATGCAGGAGAAATGCAGTTTCATTCCGGATGTCCTTTCCATAGAATTTTGAATTAACATCATGGTATTCTTCATTATGCCCATTGCGGATCGGCATCTTGCGCCATTTCCCGTCATCATAATGCCAGCGCACCCGAAATGCATCACCCTCCTGCAAAATGCTGAAATGCTCAAAATCCATGCGTTCTTCCAACGATGACCAGTTTCCGCTGAAAGCAGCTTCCGCTTCTGAAGCAATTCCAAGGTGCTTTGCGGAACGACATTTTTCCGTCCCTTCCCGCAATTGCCGGACATACTGTGAAGTAGGGATGATAGTTTCACCGCTATGGACAAATTCCTGCCGGCTGATAAACACCCCATCCCCTGCCAGATTCACATCATCAGCAAGCGAACGCGGCTGAAAGAACTGCCTGCGAAAAGCCGCCGCAGACGGATTCCGGTGTTTCTTCGTCCATGTAATTTTGATTATCTGAACAGCAATCATCACAAGCCACTCTCCTTTTTCACATCATCAATTTTCATTTTCTGAACAAGCTGAAATACTCCGCAAACACCAAATAACATGATTATCAATACAACAACCAATATCCCCGACACATTTCTTTGCACTGTACCTGCAGCATCAATCAGAATGGATTCTTCATCTGCCTGCGATTTCACCAAATACGTGTATGCACCTGCATTGGAATCCTGCATTTCATAACTTGCGCCATTGTAGTGTATCTTGTTTTTGGTTTCCAATTTATGAATCTGATTTCGGTTATGTGATGTCAGAGCAATATCATACGTTTCCTGATGCAAAAAGGGTTCATCAAATTTCACATACTGGTTGATTTTCCATCGGTAAATCACTAAACAATCCCCATCCCACAGAACATAAATATCCTGCGAATGTGAATCAATACATTTTTCAAAAGCAAAGTTTTCATCATAAATACCGATATAGCCATTTTGAAAGGCAACAGCAAAACTGCCGTTCTGTGAAACATCAAATGAAACGATGGGTGATATTTCCGGCTGTTCATTCAGAATTTCACATGGTTTTTCGGATACCAATTCTGCTGATTCAAAATAGGCATATGATTTGATCGGAAAATACAGCACAGCAGAAATAACCCCTATTAACAAGGCAAGCATAATCTTTTTCACATCGTTACACCTCTATCTATGTGATGCCCTATATTGAAAGCATCACAACCCCCTCTCCTTCAGCTCCTTCACGATCCCGACATAAAATTCCCGTACATCAAAACCCTCGATATTCTCCCGGTTCAAGTCAATCATGTCACCGTGGGATATGCCGCGGAATTTTGTTTTTGGCAGCAGGGTGAATGCTGCGCCTTCCAGTCTTGCGGAATCCACCGGTACAAGCCCGTCACAATGCGCCCTCCGGTCATGCCTGCGGATGCAGAAATATCCCAGAAACAGCGGAAATGGTGCGGAAAGGATACTGCGCATTTCTGACATAACACAGTGATAGTAGATTTCCGGATGAATGGGATGTGCGGCATGAAATTCCTTGCAGTGTGCCGCAGTCAGATCACGGACACCGGCAAGAAAATCGGGGCTTTTGTCACCCAGACCGCGGAAAATGCCCTCATACCGCCGGGCGATCCATTCCGCCAGTGCGGGAGAGATGTGTTCCAGAATATCATCCACCCATGCACAGCCGTGGTGGGGCGTGTTGATAGTCGTCAGGCTTGCGACATACTGCGCCATGCCCAGCTCTTTCAAGGCATAGCGTGTATCCAGTCCGCCCTTGGAATGGGCAATGATGTTGAGCTTCTCTGCGCCGGTCTCTGCAAGAACAGCACGCATCTGCTCTGCCAGCTCCGCCGCGCTTTGTGCGATGCTCTGGGCAGACTGCTGCTTTCCGTAATAGACCTGTGCACCGTTCTTTTTCAGTGCGGCAGGGATCCTGCCCCAGTAATTGAACAGCTGCCAGTCACGGAAGAAAATGCCATGTACCATCAGGATGGGGTAACGGGTTTTGCAGATCTCATTTTCCTTTCTTACCTCGTCCAGCTCCAGTCTTGCAGCTTCAAAGCGAATCTCCCGCTGTGCGGTGCGGCAGATATGGAGCAAGGGGATGAGATTTATAAGCGGCATCCAGCAGACAAGCCAGAGAAGCAGGTACCAGTACCATTTTACCTGACGTGCTGCAATGCCGACCCGCAGAAGCCCGGACAGAAGCAGAATGAGCAGAAAAGCGGCAGAAAACAGCAGGCTGCCGCCCATCCAGCACCAGAATGCCCAATCCCTGCTTTGCTGTGTCAGAAGCATCCAGAGCAGCAGGAACGGCTCTGCGGCTGCACAGATCATGCTGTACCGCAGAAGCCGCAGACCGCGCGTGATGATGCCGAGCCGCCGGCTGCCGGAGCTGCGGCGGGACGGATGCAGGAGCGTTCCGAGATACCAGAGACTCAGAAGGACGGTTGCCGTGATCTTCACGGACAGTGCAGCACCTGACGCATACCAGAACAGCAGAAGATTTTCAAATGCAAGCAGCGGCAGGACAAGCAGGATGTCCTGCAGAATATGCAGACGCTTCATAGGGTCACTCCGCGCGGGTCAGGAGATCCTGTACGCCGTCGCTGTCCGTAAGGTGCAGGCCCTGCGCATCCACGGAATATGCCATGAACAGCTCACTTCCGCGATCTACCAGACGCAGTACGCCGTCAATGGTGTCATATTCGATCGGCGTGATCAGGCGAAACTGCTGGCCGATCACATCCACATAGTAAACTGCATCGCCGGCACCCGCGGAAAGCTCATCATACAGCCCACATGCACCAAGGCGGTATCTGCCGGTGAGGTTGGCGGCATCGGGGGCAGTATCCGCTTCCAGAAGAAGAAACAGTTCTTCGTTGTAGTAGAAAGAGATGGCATTTCCCGTAATCTGGAGGGGGTACAGCTCGTCGTCAAAATACATCTGACTGTCTTTCAGATGCATGTAGTGCGTGTAGTCAGCAACGATCTCTGCTTTTCTGTCCTCCATAAAGCGGAAGCCGTAGCCGTCGGTGTATTGCCATGTGCCGAGGATTGCCGGGTCGGCATCGTTCGGGACTGGTGCTGCCTGCGTTACAGTTTCATCGGCAGCGGAGGTTTCCGCAGATGTTTCGGAGGCGGTGCTTGCCGTTTCCGTACCGGATGCAGCGGGGGCGGCGGTTTCTTCTGCGGCTGCTGTTTCTGTGACAGAGGCTGTGGCGGATGTTTCAGAAGCTTGTGTGGTTTCGGCTTCTGTGGTGATCTTTGCGGGGGCATCTATATAGAGCTTCAGTGCGGTGGTCTCCTGCTCCTGCGATGCGGCAGTATCACTGCAGCCGACAGCGGTCAGAAGCAGCAGGGCGGATAGGAATGCGGTGTATTTTTTCATCATAGTTCACTCTCCTGATTTAAATGCCAAGCCATGGAATGGCTGGAACGCGATATACCCATTATACCATATTCTGCACCAATTGGCAAGTAGTAAAAAAAGCCCCCTTACGGGGGGATGTTGTCAACTTTAGGCTGCATGGGAACGAAGTCCCCAAAGCAGGGTTCCAATGGGCGGCGGCGGTGCGCAGCACCGCCACTAAATCCCCCTCCCTCCGGGAGGGGGCAGGGGGCTGCTCCCCACGGGGTGGGGAGACGGCACGAAGTGACAGAGGGGACGGCA
>JAZNKY010000092.1:0-35450 GCA_045578805.1 Oscillospiraceae bacterium | reverse complement strand
CCCCTTTGAACCCTTTAAGTTGTTGACATTGCCCCCGCCTGCAAACAAGCAAAGCCTGCCCACGAATCATGTGAGCAGGCTTTGCTGTTAAGACGCTGTCGCGTCGGTGTTTAACTGGTACATGTATTCCTGTACAAGATCGTTGGCAGACAGGCTTTCTCCGTAGCCGCTGCCCTTTGCTATTACTGCCTCGGCAAGATCAGCGTGTTCCTCGGGAATTGCCCACCATTCGCCATTCACAACGAGCATGTAGCAGTTCTCGGTGAACTCATACTGCACCGCCGTATCCATCAGCGCGTACAGCTCCGGGTATACCTCACGCAGAGAGGTGAAGGGAGATACATAGAAGCTGTCCACATAGCATTCCGCATCCTTGGCAAGATATGCCGCATCTCCGGCAATGCCCCTGCCGCTTTCCGATGCAAAGCGAATGCTTTCCGGTGCGAACAGGCGGATATCCGCGGTCTGTGCATTGACATAGTCATACTGCATGTCGTAGTAGGTCAGTGCATTCTCAACGTCTGCAATGCACATCTTTTCCGGTGCGGTGAAGGGTGTCATGCCCATTTCCTCCAGAACAGCGATCGTTTCCGTGCAGCTGTTCCAGATGGTGCATTCCTGCCAGAGCGCATACATACCGCCCGTATGGGAGGGATCCATGTGCAGCAGGTCATTGTAGTAGGCATCGCGCAGACGTGCCAGCAGCTCCTCGCTGCAGAGGAATTTCAGAGTACGGCTGGCATCCGAATGATACAGCTCCAGTGTGCCGGTGCGCAGCAGATAAGCTTCGCCATTCTCATCATACTCTGTGAGATAATTAATGAGGCGGTCGTAGAAATAATCAGAGTACATTTTCGCATACAGCTCCGTGCCGTATACGGTGTCCAGCAGCTCCATGTACTGATCCTGGTTGATGTCAAAGCTGCGGTGTACGGCAGAGCCGGTCACGGTGTAGTAGGTGATCTCCACCCATTCGGTTTCTGCGTAATGATAATCCGCTTCCTCAAAGCTGGGATCATCATACCAGTAGTAGTTGTAATAGTACATCTTCATCTCATCGCTCATGGTTTCCGGATCAAGGATGGTATAATAGTAGTTCATGCCGTAATCATCGCAGTCATAGCGGAGGAGCCGGTAATCCCCCTCCACCATCATCTCATTGATGGGGGTCACGGTGTCGTCGTATGCCTTCATATCCGACACAATGTCCTTGTGCAGTTCCTGTACTGCGCGGATGATCTCCTTGTCGGTGTACTCCAGCTCAACGCTGTTCCCCTGCATATCGGGGAAGGAAAGACGGACGGAGGATACTGTGGATGCTGCCGGAATGCGGTACACCGTTCCGAATGCCTTGGTTGCATCCACAACAAGAAACAGACCGAGGGAAACGGAGACGATGCAGACAAAGCTGATCAGGGACATCCAGAAACGCTTGAAGCCCCTCTTGCGGACGACCTCCATGATGAAGAACACAATTGCCGCAAAGAGGATCGCTGCGCCCTCCATGCCGGCTGCCATCAGGGTGAGGATCAGCACGGTCACGAGCGTCAGCATGATGTAGTATGCCAGCAGATACACAAAGGGCTGACCGACTGCCTCGGCGCGGCGTTTTTTGTAGAGGTGCCATGCAAGCACCAGCACTGCGGCAATCACAACTGCGATCACCAGCGACCAGCGGAGAAATGCCGGGATCATGCCGTGTGTGGTTGCCTCCGATGCACGGAGATCATAGTAGGAGAAGCTGTAGAGATCGGCTCCGCTCATGATGTAGAGCAGGTAGATCAGACCGCCCGCGGGGCTGGTATAAGCGATGGGCTGCCAGAGATACTCAAAGCTCAGACCTGTGAGGTTGTCGCAGATCACTGAAAGCACAGCCGCGATGGTACCCGGTACCAGGCAGTTGAGCAGGAGCGTGGTATAGAGGCTCTCAAACTGGGTGCCGCAGCAGATGACAATCAGGACGGTGGTCGTGTAGTAGAGCATCATCAGCAGGAATGCGCCGATCGTGCCGATGGTGTAGTATTTGAACAGGATCTCAAAATAGATTGAACGGGTAATATCCTGAGCCTCCCAGTCGAGCACAAAGCCGCCTGTAATCAGAATGAGCCAGCCCAGCACACAGGCGATCAGATAGGGCAGGACATAGATGACAGTACCTGCCAGATAGTGGCTGATAAAACGCTGGGAGCCGGTCATGGGCAGGGAATAGATCATATCCACGCGGGTCTTTTTCCAAAGCTCCTGGAATACATTGACTGCCGCGATGATGCCGACCAGCAGTGCCGCCGCCAGACAGCAGCAGGCGATCACCATGTAGCCGCTCAGATCGACATAATGTATACGCTCGTACTCGCTATAAAAGGGCAGGGAATCTATCCAGAGCTGCACCAGGACTATCACGGAGCCCATCGGAATGCCCAGCAGATGCAGGATGCTGGTGACGATCATCAGCTTTTTGTTCTCCCTTATCGTACTGCGCAGATTCTTTGCAGACACGGGACTAATCAAAGACTTTGCTGTCATAACCAAGCACCTCCAGTTCATAGATAAAGATTTCTTCCAGTGACAGCGGGATCAGATCCGCTACAATGGGCTTATAGGGTTCAAGAGCCTTGCGGATGGTCGCTTCGTCGCCCTTTGCAATGATGTGGTAAATACTCTGCGTCCGTTCAAAATGCAGAATTTCAGGCACATCCTTGAAGTCCTCGCGTGTGAACTCGCGCTCACGGTCTGCAAAGACAGCCTGGATCTTGTGAACACTGCCCTTGAAGCTGTCCAGCTCACGGTTGAATACGATCTTTCCCTTATGCAGCAGTGCGGCCGTATCGCACATTTCGTTGATCTCCTTCAGGTTGTGGGAGGAGATCACGACCGTCAGCTCACGCTCGCACATGGCATCGACCACCATTTTCTTGACGATGATGCGCATGGTCGGGTCGAGTCCGTCAAACGCCTCGTCCAGCAGCAGATAGGGCGTACAGCAGGCAAGACCGACGATCACGATCGCCTGACGCTTCATACCCTTGGAAAACTTGCTGATCTTCTTGTGCAGCGGCAGCTCGATCGCACCCTGGAGCTTCTGGAAAATTTCTTCCGAGAAGGTCGGATAGAACTGCTTGTAGTAATTTTTCAGCTCCAGCAGTGTATAGCTACCGAACTGGATGGTTTCATCATTGATGAAGAACACCTTCTGCTTGGCATTCACATTGTCAAATACTTCTTCCTCATCAATGAGAACCTGACCGCCCTCCTGCTTGTAGATGCCGCTGAACAGCCGCAGGATGGTGGATTTGCCCGCGCCGTTCGAGCCGAGCAGACCGAATGCGGTACCCTTCGGAATTTCCAGATCCACGCCGTCAAGCGCAGTGAACTCACCGAATTTCTTGACCGCCCCCTGTAGTTTCATCATGGCGTTGCCTCCTTTTCTCTTTGTCCTTCCATCGTGTCGATTCTCTGCACGAGCGTATCCCGCGTAATGCCCATATCCAGTGCTTCCTGCACGGCGATGTCAAAGCTTTCCAGAATATGCTCCTGTGCCACCAGCTTATCGGGCTTTGCAATGAAGCTGCCGCGCCCAGCCAGTGAATAAATAATGCCGTCGCGTTCAAGCAGATTGTATGCTTTTGCGACTGTGTTGGGGTTCACGCTCAGGTCGGTTGCCAGACTGCGTACACTCGGCAGCTTATCCTGCTCATTCAGCACGCCCTTCAGGATCAGCTCCACGACTTTTTTGTAAAGCTGCTCATAAATCGGTGTCCGGCTCATCAGATCAATGTCAAACATGATTTTCCTCCTTTCCGAATCCTCCATTCCCGTGCTAAGTGTATTATCTATCTTAGTACAGTTATAGTATAGCATACAGTCGCCCATTTGTCAAGTGCGGAGGAGAAATTTTTGGGAAAACGGGAAACCTGCACAAGGTATGGGGGCGGGTTTTGTGCAGATTTGCGGTGATTCAAAGGTGCGATGTCAACTATTTAAAGAAAACGGTTTCAAAAGGCGGTAGCCTTTGCCGGTGCCGGTGCGGAGCACCGGCTCAATCTCTCCCTCCCTTTGGGAGGGGGCAGGGGGTGGGGTAGTTTAGGAAAACCCCGATAAAGAAAAACGGATTTGCGTGAGAGCTTCACAAAACATCTTGACAACCCCTCCCAATTATGGCATAATTAAGATAACCGCAGTTGTTTCACATCCGGAAGCCTGCGTTCTTCCGGAAATTTTATGAGAGGAGCATGTTTATGCTGAAAAAAATCACAGGAGGGGTTCTTTCTGCTGTGATGCTTGCTGCATCCCTGGGCACCGCTGGTTTTGCGGATGCTGTCCAGAATACTGCTGTCAATGCCGCAGAGAATCCCAATTATGCCGAGGCACTCCAGAAGGATCTGTTCTTCTACGAATGCCAGCAGGCAGGTCCGCTGCCGGAATGGAACCGCGTCGAATGGAAGGCTGACGCTACCATGATCGACGAGATCCAGGGCGGCTGGTACGATGCCGGCGACCATGTCAAGTTCAACCTGCCCATGTCCTTCACTGCGTCCATGATGGCGTGGGGTCTGTACCAGTACCCCGACGGTCTGGAAACATGCGGCGAGCTGGACACCTATGTCAACAACCTCGAATTTGTACTGGACTATCTTGAAGCCTGCGACCTCGGCGATGAAGTCGTGTTCCAGGTCGGCAACGGCACAATGGATCATACATGGTGGGGACCTGTTGAAATGTACGAGTACGGCATGGCGGATCAGGGTAATTCCTATGTGGAATCCCGTGCCATCCTGAAGGCTTCCGAGGGCTGTTCCGCGGTGTTCGGCGGCATGGCTGCAGCACTGGCAGCCGGCTACTGCGCACTGGACGGCAGAGTGGATGAACAGAAGCGCGAGGGCTACCTTGCGGCGGCGGAGAATATTTTCGCACTTGCGGACGCATCCAAGAGCGATGCGACTTATAATGACAGCAATGCCTCCGGCTTCTACCGTTCCAGCCACTTCTATGATGAGCTGTTCTATTCTGCAAACTGGCTGTACATCGCGACCGGTGACCAGACCTATCTCGATAAGGCAACCAGCTATATCCCGAATCTCGACAAGGAGCTTGGTCAGGATGTCCTGAAGTACACCTGGTCACACTGCTGGGATGATACCATGCAGGGCGCAATGCTGCTCTATGCGATCAATACGGAAAATGCTACCTACATCAATCATGTGGAAAAGCACCTGAACTACTGGACCAATGAAGTATCTGAGCTGGACGGCGGTCTGCGCTGGCTGACCACATGGGGCTGTCTGCGCTATCCGCTCAATGCCGGATTCCTTGCAGCAGTAGCAAGCGATACCATCCTTGCAGGCAAGGATACCTCCGCGTATGAGGAATTTTACAAGGAGCAGGTGGACTATGTACTCGGCGTGAACCCGCTGAATATGAGCTATGTGGTAGGCTTCGGCGACAGCTATCCGCTCAATCCCCATCACAGAACCGCACATGCTTCCTGGAAGAATGACCTTGCGATCCCGGAAACCAACCGCCACATTCTCTACGGCGCACTGGTCGGCGGCCCGAACCAGGACGGTACCTATGAGGACGACAGAGGCAACTACATCAACAACGAGGTTGCAACCGACTATAATGCAGGTCTGACTGCACTGCTCTGCAAGATGGTCGATGTCTACGGCGGCAAGACTGACCCGAACTTCCCCGAAAAGGAAGCCCATGACGGTCCGGAGCTGTATGTAGAAACGCTCGTCAAGGACAGCGCAGCCAGCGGCGTGACGCTGAGCCTGAAGTTCACCAACCACACCGCATGGCCGGCAAGAGTGGTGGACAATGTATCCTACCGCTACTACATGGATCTCTCCGAGCTGATCGCGGCGGGCTATTCTGCAAGTGATGTGGTCATCCGTGTGGACAGAGACCAGGCGGCAATGTATTCCGGCGAGGGCGTTGCTCCGGCAGAGGTTTCTGCACCGATTCAGTATGAGGGCAATATCTACTATATCGAAGTGACCTACCCGGACGGCAGAGCGGCTCTTCCGATCTCTGAGGGCAGACACCAGTGCGAGCTGATGCTTGCCATCGTATACCCCGATTACGGCAGCGGCTGGGACGCATCCAACGACTACTCCAACGAGGGTATTCTGGATTCCGAGGGTGCAGTTGTCACCAAGAACATCCCGGTATATGTGGATGGTGAGCTGTACTACGGCACCGAGCCGGACGGCACGACTGCGGACGGCGGCGTGATCCCCGGCACCACTGAACCGGATGATCCGGAGCCTGACACTTCTGAGCCGGATACTTCCGAGCCGGACACCACCGAAACCGACACTGCAGGCACCGCTCCCGTCTACGGCGATGTCAACTGTGACGGCGGCGTGGATATTCTGGACGTGCTGACGCTGAACAAGAATCTGCTGGCAGGTGCGCCGCTGGATGAACAGGCACGGTGCAACGCCGATGTGGACGCTGACGGCACCCCCACCTCTACGGACGCGCTGAACATCCTGAAATTCACAGTCGGTCTTGTGACGCAGTTCCCTGTATAATGAACGAGAGCCTCCCTTGGAAATGGGGAGGCTCTTATTAATCTGGCAATTAAATGTCGATACTTGTTTTCTATGATAGGCACACTAAAACTGCCCCGACTCCGCCCCCTTCCCGAGGGGAGGGGTGCTTATCACATATAAATGCAACAGGCTCACAAGTAAGAACTATTCAATCGCGAATTTTGAGTAATTTTACTTTAAAAATTCATCCAATTCCAATGAATAGGATAAAGCCACGGGATAAGCCAACGCAACATGAAATCACCTTACCTTAATATTGAATGTGCTGGCTATATGAAATTCAAGACCTCATATAGCCAATTCAGTTTACAGACCAAGCCAATAACTTGTTGTAGCGGTAAAGATATCACTATCCTGTTTTGCCCAGTAAGCTGCGGCAGCTGTAAAATAAGCACCGAGGAATCCCCACATAAAAAATGCACCTCCTTTCGTTATTAACATAAAAATTAGAATAAGCTGGTAATGCCGTAGTAAATTACTGGTATTGCCCATGGATTGGCAAACAGCCATGAAATAATTGGCATGATGTTACACCACCTTTCGTCCTTGTCTATGCTTAAATTATACACGATTTTTTTCTTTGTGTCGAGGTATATCCTACTCTACTTTTCCTATAGAACAAAGTATAATAACTCTTGATTTCTTAAGGTAAAATATAGTATAATATAGTATGTAATAAAAATGAAAGCAGGTGCCTTATGAATCTCAATCCATTATATATTCCTGATTTTACGCCTTTCTGTTTTCAGGATGCTTTTTTTGACCATAACCTTTCGGATTTTGAAAAAGTAAAAAGAAACGAATTGTTCTACCAACTGTTTTTGCCTAAAGATGATTTAAAAAATCAAAACGCAATGTTATCAGAGTGTTTAATCAGTAAGTCAAAGAAAAATAATTATAGTTTTCTTGCAAACAATAATATTCAACACGGTAAGAATTGGATAAATCCTAATGTGGTAGCATATATTTTCTATTCACTATATTCTAATGAAGCTGAGTTGTTTTATAATTATTTACATAGATTTAAAAAGTTGATGAACGATGATTCTCTACCTTACCAAAAAGTTATGGAAAATAAATTGGAAATGATGTTTTCAAACACCTATGTAAAGATCATGGAAACATTGCAAAAATTTGCTAAAGAACAAGACGCAAAAGGTGAAGCGGGAGCTATGGTCGGCGATTATCGTGCAGAAAATACTATCACATATTTTAAATATATTAAATCATTATATGATCAAAGGCACAAATTATATGATCAGGGACATAAATCATATGCTTATGCGCTTGTGGTTCTCTTTGCTGTTTTAAATGTATATGCTACATATTTTATTCCATACATCTCAAAAATATTAATATATGATAAAGAACCGACAAATATATTTGATGAAAACAAGCGATATATTATCAAATCGGCTATGCATGACAATCTATTTTTGAGCGTCTTAAATACTTTTGAACCTCTTAACGACGGAGAAGATTTCCATACAGAAAGACAGATGCTTTTTTCTGTTGATGCCGGAAAATTTCACACAGGTTCATCTGCGTTTTGTTTTGTAAAAGCATCTGTCCTTGACAACCGTGATCCCAATAATGTTCCGAGCGAAGATACGGATGATGATTCAGTTCTTGATGAAAAAGAAGTGAAGAAGGTTCTGAATAAATTACAAAAGGTGTTTAAGAAAGATATTCCTGACCTTGCATCTACTTTACTGCCTAAAAAAACAGAACCCTATTACATAAAGGTCGGCAACGAGTATCTCACTTATGGTTCTTGGTTCAGTCAATCCAGAGCTGTTTTAAAGAAACGGCGTGAAAAGAGATCGAAATGGAGTTTCACCACTGATCCAAACATTGTGGCAATTTACAACAAGGGGCAGTTTTTAAATATGTTTGCAATGGATATACCGAATGGTGCTCAAACAATTCCTACTGTTATGTGGTGTTTTCCATCATTCAGTCAAGCCGCACAGCGTTTCTCCATACATCAGGTAGTTGAATGGGAGAAACCAGCTGATGCAGAATTTAAAGGGAGTTATACAGATGAAAGCACGAATCGATAAACAGAACAAAAGAGCTTTGATGCAGGGGGTACTTTCAGCTGTTGTTATATTTGCGACAGGATTTCTGATCATGTATCTTTTGTTTATACAGTGGAAATCTAACAATCCCGATTCAACGCTTCCAGGGTTCTTCTATTACAAAGCTGCATATATTGGTGACCCTATATGCTTGCCGCTTCTCACAGGTACATTATGTTATCACCATGTTTCACAAGGAAAGAAGTTGTTTAAATTCAAGAAAGCAAGCAAAATAATTGCTGTCATTGCTTTTATCATTTCAATTATTATGCAGGCTGAATGGTTAATTAATGATAATACAAGACTAAATTGGACAATACCTCGACCACATTGTTTTAATGTTGCTGGATGGTATCACGCTTTCTTTTTTGTTGCGATGATTACAATAGTAGTTGCTTTTCTTATCGAATACATAATGTATTCAATCTCAAAACCATCCGTAATTTCGGATGGTATCATGTATTTTTCAATCATATTTTTCGGTCTTCTACATTTTTGTGACGACTATATCAGTAAGACTGCGCCAGTGTTTTCATTACTTGGAGCAGCGGTGATTCTAATTATTGTATCAGTTATTATTAAAATGATTCAGATGAAAAAAATTGATAGCGTTTCTTTATGTAATTTTATATCTATACCAATAAGTGGAGTTGTTGCTTTTCTATTGAGTATTGTCTTGTTGTGAACTTAACTCACTCAATAATGTACTTTGAAACTGGATTTTTACGCCTATAATACTATTCCCATAGCCGCCGCAGGCGGCGTACAGGAATGCATGAAGCGGATTTTGTACCGTAAATCAGCACAAAATAGCGGACGAGTCAGCACATGTTTTTAATCAAGCTATTTCAATAGTTTGATTGAGAATTAGAGCCTCCCCTGGGAAATGGGGAGGCTCTTTTGATAAACTAAGCCGCTGTACACTTCACCCATGCACAGCGGCTTTTCTCTATATTCTGTTACTGCTGTTCACCCTCAGCCGGTACCTCCGGCACCTGGGTCTGCTCTTCAGCAGGCGGTGCGGGGGGAGCGGTGGTCTCCGGCTCCGTGGGAGGCTCGGTCGGGGGAACGGTCGTTGTTGTCGTGGTGGTTGTGGTAGTCGTTGTCGTCGTGGTCGTTGTTGTTGTGGTGGTCGTCGTGGTCGTTTCCGGATTGCTTGCATAGTAGATCTTCAGCGTTTCCGGATCGGTGAAGTCGAACATATCGCCGGCTTCCATGTTCAGCTCGATGACCTCGCCGTTTTCATAGTCATAATTCGTCACAGCCTCGGTCACATAGAACTCCGAAAGTCCGAGCAGATCCAGCTCAGCCTCATACTGCTTGAGCGTCTTGCCCTCATATTCGGGGATCTCCACCTCGGACGGGCCCTTGCTGACAACGACCTGTACCGTTGCACCGCTGTTGAATGTCTCGCCCTTGGCAATGGACTGGCTCACGATCGTTCCTGCGCGGAACTCGTCATTATATTCGTAGGTCGCCTCCAGATAGATCCAGCCCTCAGCTTCAAACTGCGCCTTCTTCATCTCGAAGTCCTTGCCTACAATATCGGGCATTACGCTGTCGCCGCTCAGCTCCGTTGCGGGCGGTGTCTCGGTGACGATGTTGTTCACCGTTTCCGTCACAGTCGTGGTCGTTTCCACAGGACGGCTGGTATTGCTGTTGGCATCACCAGCAGAGAACGGTCCCATATCCAGCAGATTCAGCACAACGACTGCGATCACCAGCAGCACGCATGTAAGCAGTACGCCGATGATGATCGGGATCTTGATGCGGTCGATCAGATTGTCCCTGGTATCCACCATGTCATAATCATCATAATCATCCCTGCCGTAGCTTCCGCCGTAATTCTCCGCGGGTGCGGTATACCTTGTCTGTGCCGGACGCTGGGGGCGCGGGCGTGTGGAGGGTTCCACAGGGATGGGCTTCGGCTCAGGCTCTTCCGGCTGTTCAAAGAGCTGTGTTACCAGCTCCGTTACCGTCTGGATTCTGTCGGAACCGAAGAGATTCAGCCCCTTCATGATGACGCGGGACACATTGCGGGGAATGTTCGGATTCATCTCGCGCGGCTCGCAGAGGTTATCGTTCTCCATGCGGCTGGTTGCCTCTGTGGGCTTGCAGCCGGTGAGGATGCGGTAAAGGACGGCACAGATGCCATAGACATCCGTCCAGGTACCCTGACGTGCGCTCGGAGAATACTGCTCCGGTGCGGCATAGCCGTGGAAGATCTCCGGCGGCAGCTCGGTATGTAAGGTGCGCACGGTCGAAATGGAGAAGCCGCACAGCCGCAGGTCACCCTTTTCCGTGACATAGATGGTGTCCGGGCTGATGGCGCGGTGTACGATGCCGTTATTATGCATCAGGCTCAGCGTGGTGAAGAACGGCGGGAACATCTCAGAGACCTGCTTCCAGGTCAGCTCGCCGGCATTGTCCTTCAGGTAATCCACGAGCTTGATGCCCTCCAGATATTCATAGACCGCATAGGTTGTGTTATTGGCAGCAAAAAGGTCAAGCGTCGGGTTGATGTGGGTCAGGCTCCGCATCTGTGCAAGCGATTTGTTCAGCTCTGTAAATTCTGCCATCAGGGCTTTGTACTGTACGACCTGGTTCGGATTGACGCTGATGGTCGCCTTTCCGCGTACGCGCACGCAGAGACCCTGCGGCATATATTCACGGATCAGCACCTTGCAGCCGATGGACTTGTTATAGCCGATATAGGTAGCACCTTCGCTGTTATGACCGAGCTTTGCGCCGACAGCGTAGCGGTCAATGAGAACGGTACCCGGTGCGATATAATTCAGATCATAGGGGGTATTTTCTGCGTAGCCGCAGTGCGGACAGATTGCTTCCGCTTCCAGCTTCATTTCCATGCAGCCGGAACAAAGCTTACGTTCTCCCATTTGTATGCTCCTTTCCATTCAATAATTATCCTATTTTATTTTAACAGTTTCCAAGCGGAATGTCAACCGTTTTGCCCGATTGCGGCATGATCCCCGCGCGAATTGTATTTATTTTGTAATATTCTTTATTTTTCTGCAATCAATTTCTGAAAAAATGGGGTGTTGGGAGACAAGTTCGAAGGGGCGTTAGCCCCTTTGAACCTGCTTGAGCTGCTGCGATTACGTTTATCAATTTGCGAAGCTTTCAGAGCACCGGCTGATACTGCACGCCCTGCAGTGCGGCGGCGATGGTGTCGGCGGTGCGGGAGAAGTCGGCGACGAGGGAGGCGGGCTTCTTCTGGGCATCATCCTGCCGGAGGGGGACGAAATAGTAATGCTTGGTGTTTGCCAGCATTCCCAGATGCTTCGCGCTCCCTGCCAGCGCGTCATTGGAAGCAGCCGCCAGCACCACGGGCTTGCCGCTGCGCAGATGGGATTTGACAGCCATCGTGACCGGTGTGTCAGTGATGCTCAGCGCGAGCTTTGCAGCGGTATTGGCAGTACAGGGAACCACTGCCATCACATCCGTCAGCTGTAAAGGTCCGATCGGCTCCGCATCCTCAATGGTACAGATCGCCTTTCTGCCCGCGATCTGCTCCAGCCGTTCGCGCTGTGCCTTTGCATCCCCGAATCGCGTGGAGATCTGCGCCGCATGGTAGGACATGACGGGCAGGAGCTGCGCACCGCAGGAAACCAGATATTCCGCCTGTTCAAATGCATTATGGAAGGTACAGAATGAGCCGGTCATGGCAAAGCCGATTCTGATACCCTGTAAATCAATCATCAGGAAACGCCCCTTTCTTCGAGCATATGGAGAATGGTCTTGGCGATGATCTCTCCGGCAGTGACCGGCGCGGTCTTGCCCGGCAGTGACAATGCCCATACCACGCGGCGGCAGCATTCCTGTGCCGCTTCCAGATCCACGCCGCCCGGCTTGGAGGCGAGATCAAGGACAAGCGCGTCCGCATCCATCTGCCGCAGTACACCGGCAGTGACAAGTCTTGCCGGCACCGTGTTGCAGATCACCTGGAAATCCGCCGCGCGTTCCTCCAGCTCTGCCAGGGGAGCCGTGCTGCAGCCCATCGCCTCCGCCCATGCCAGCTCCGCCGCACTGCGCGAGGCAACCGTGACATGCGCACCGAGATGGCGGAGGATCTGTGCAAAACGGCTGCCGATCCTGCCGAAGCCCAGCACGAGGATCCGGCTGCCGAAGATGGTACAGGGCATTTCCTCCAGCAGGATCTGCAGCGCACCCTCGGCAGTGGGAACGGCGTTATGCACCGCCAGCTCCTCCCTTGCAAAGTAGTCCGCTGTTTCAGCCCCCGCGCCGCGGAACAGGGCTTCCGTTCTGCCGAATTTCCCGCCGAATACGATGCCGCCGGGTCTGAGGGCGGCGCACAGGGCTTTCAGGGAGAGGTTCTGCTGACTGAATGGTGCGCTCACCAGTACGCCGTCCTCGGAGACCGGCATGGGCAGCACCAGCACATCACACTGCGGCAGACCGTCCGCTGCAGAGCCGGTCAGCTGCACCTCCCGGAATGGTACGATCTGCCGTGTAAAACCGGCGGCGTATACCTCGAATCGTTCTGCCAGTGCACGGGCTGTATAAACATAGCGCAAATCCCCGCCTGCCACAAGGACAGTCCTTCTGCTATTCATAGTCATCGCTCCTTTTTTTGCTGCCGATCGGCAGACCGGCAGGAGCATTCTGCTCTTTTACAGGATATGCCAAACCAGGGGACGGAGTGCAAAAAAGACAGCCTCGCATGAAGCGAAGCTGTCTTTCGTTCGACTATTGTTCGAGATATTCTGCAAGCGTTCCCTTGTAGCCGGAACCTACTGCAGCGGCATACTGGAGTACCAGTGCGGCATCCGCTGCATCATAGCCGCCGCTCTTGTTGACATCGGCATTGGCTGCCTGCTGTACAGTGAAACCGCTGACACCGCCGGTGCCGATCGCTGCTGCCGCAGCCAGAATGCGTGCCGCATCCGACGCGTCCACCGCGCGGTCCTCGTTGACATCGCCGAGCATACCAGTTTCCGTTGTGGTGGTTTCTGTAGTTTCCGTGGTGGCGGAGGTGGAGGTAGTTGTTGTCGTTGTTGTGGTAGTGGTGGTTGTGGTGGTGGTAGTAGTTGTTGTGGTGGTAGTCGTTGTTGTCGTTGTGGTAGTCGTTGTTGTGGTTGTTGTTGTCGTAGTGGTGGATGTAGTGTCGATGATGGAATCGCCGGTCACAGTGATCTGAAAGCGGTACTCGCCCTCAGTGGTCACAGCCACGAGACTGGTCGTGCCGGCGGATTTCGCACGGAGTACGAGGTTGATGTAGTAGCCATTGGAAACATCGGGTGTGCTTTCAAAGTCCACAATGCTGGTATCATCAATATAGACATTCTTCAGGATACCATTGGAGGAGACACCGCAGTATGCCAGATCTCCCGCCTTCATGGTGGAGGGTACATTCGGGAATCTCACATTGCCGGAAGGCGCGGAGCTGGTGGTCGTTGTGGAGGTGGTAGTTGGTACGGTTGTAGTAGTTGTTGTCGTTGTCGTAGTGGTCGTTGTTGTAGTGGTTGTCGTAGTGGTAGTTGTTGTCGTAGTGGTTGTTGTTGTGGTCGTTGTCGTCGTCGGCATGGTAGTAGTCGTGGTGGTCGTTGTTGTCGTCGGCATGGTGGTAGTTGTAGTGGTAGTTGTCGTAGTGGTAGTCGTAGTAGTAGTTGTTGTTGTGGTAGTCGTAGTAGTTGTTGTTGTGGTAGTCGTCGTTGTTGTCGTAGTAGTGGTTGTAGATTCCGTCGTTGTCGCGGGCGGCGCGGTCGTGGAGGGATTGCTGGTCACATAGATGACCTGTACGCTGCTGAGGGCATCATTCATGGAGCCGCGGTTGATGGCATTCCAGCCGTCCTCCGAGCCGCTGAACTGCACGGCACGCAGGGAGGTGCATTTGTCAAATGCACAGCTGCCGATGCTGGTGACAGTACCGGGGATTTTGACCATCTGCAGTGCGGAGCAGTAATAGAAGGTATAGGACGGTACGGAGGTGATGCCTTCAGGCAGCTCCACCATGGTAAGACCCGTGCAGAAGCTGAAAATACCATCGCCAAGGCTTCTGACACTGGAGGGGAGGGAAAGCGTCTGCAGGCTGGAACAGCCATAGAACGCCTCGTCACCGATGGAGGTCACGCTGGAGGGGATGTTTATCTGTGTCAGACTTGTACAGCCGTGGAATGCACGTTCTCCGATGCTGGTAATGGTATCCGGCAGCGTCACGGACTTCAGATCCTCGCAGTAGTAGAATGCCAGTGATTCGATCGCTGTGACGGGCGTGCCGTTGATCTGGGAGGGAACGGAAACGGAGGTCAGTCCGGTGTCACAGCTCGTGATCGTAATGCCCGATCCGTTCGACTCATAGGTCAGCCCGTTATAGGATGCGCGGGCGACCTGCTCGATTCCGGCAGTCGGTTCGAGCTGTACCGCCGCTGCCGGCATGACTCCTGCTGTTCCGGTGAACAGCATTGCTGCCGCCGCCAGTGCTGCGGTCAGCTTTTGTCTGAATTTCATAAATTGATCTTCCTTTCCGATGATTTGACTGTGTTGGTATTGTCATCACTTTAATTATAACAAAATCCCATATTTTTGCAAGCCATCGGGGAAATCTTCTGCAAGCTTTCTGCACTCTGCACAAATGGGGGCTGATTTTTTTGGAGGATTTGGCATTATGCTCGTTCTTTCAACTCTTTCAGCACCTTGCCCATGGAAAGCCAGAGCATCAGCAGATACACGCATCCGCCGCAGGCGATCGCTGCCAGAAGTGACCATCGCTGGGGCAGATGGGGGAGCAGCCGGCTGTAGGCAAGCCATGCGGCACCGGCGCACATCACAGCGGCATAGAGGATGCAGAGGCAGGGCTTCCCGATCTCCAGCCGTTCGCCAAGCTCATGCCGCAGAACCAGGAGCGCGAACAGGAGGATCACTCCGTAGCTCAGACTGGTGGAAAGTGCCGCCCCCGCTGTATAGAGCTGCGGTACAAGGAGCAAATTTCCTGCAAGCTTCACTGCCGCCCCCGGCAGCATGACTTTTACCGGCAGATCCGCCCTGCCAATCGCCTGGAGCAGACTGAATACCGGCGCGGCAAGGCAGAGGCAGACCATGCCCGGCGCGAGCAGCTGCAGACCATCACAGGCGGCGGCAACCTCCGCGGCTTTATCTGCATAGAGAAATGTGAGAATGCCGTGCGGCAGGACGAGAATGCCGCATCCTGCCGGAATTGCGGCAAGTCCGGTGAGCAGGAGTACCTGCCGTGCATAGTCCGCCGCCGCCCGCCGGTCGCCGCGCGCCCATGCCTGCGCCGTACAGGGGAGTACGCCCTTGGCAAACATATTCGTCAGAGCCGGTACCAGGTTGAAAACGGTCACGGACAGCCCCATATAGGAGCCGTAGAGAAACGCTGCGGCATCCTCCGGCGGTATGCTGCCGGATAATGCGGTTCCCGCATAAAATGCCGCAGGATCGGCGGAAAGCAGACGGTTCAGACTGCGCATCACGGTCACGAGGTCGATCAGAGAGGTCAGATTCGTCACAAGCGAGCCGAGTGCCGCCGGGATCATCACCGAGAGGATCGTCCGGAGGATACTGCGCATGGGAAGGGGAGGCTCGGTGCTGACGGGCTTGTCAGTTCTGCCGCTGAACAGGAGCGTGCAGAGCCATCCCGCCGCTGTGGAGACCGTCACACCCAGTACTGCCGCCGCCGCCGCTGCGCCCTCACGGCTGATCCCCTCCGGCAGGAAGGGGAGTGCGGGATTTTCCATTGCCAGACGGCAGAACCACAGTCCGCACAGAAGCTTGCAGAGAGCCTCTGCCGCCTGAGAAACGGCAGTCGGATACATGCTGCACAGCCCCTCATGATAGCCGCGCTCCACTGCCGTCAGACAGCTGAACAGGACAGCCGGTGCGATTGCAAGGACGGCAGGACGCGCTTCCGGGCTTTCGGCTGTATACAGGGCAAATGCGTCCGCGCAGAGTATGGCAAGGAGCGTGCCGCAGAGTCCCCCGAACAGAAAGAGCCGCCGTGCTGCGCTCCGGATGCGCAGTGCGCCGGCGGTGTCTCCCTTTGCGGCGCAGGCTGCCACCGGACGCGCCACTGCTGTGGAAAGTCCGGTGACAAATACCGCGTACAGCGGCAGGAACAGCCCGTAGGCACAGCTGAAATAGCCCATGCCCGTACCGCCGAGGAGGCTGGTCAGCGGAATTTTGAACAACGCACCAAGGAGCTTTGCTGTCAGTGCGGAAATGCCGAGGATCAGTGAGCCTTTGAGAAATGATTGCCGTTTCATGTAACCGCCCCTTCTGTAAATTTTTTCAGTCTTTTAGATTTTTATGTTGCCAAAATCAAAATTATGTGTTATAATAGAACTAAGCCTTTGCTTTGGCGGTAAAACCGGCACGGCAAAGAGTTTCAAGCAAAAGGAATGAACGACATGAATTACCAGTTTTCAGAGAAGGTCTCACAGCTGCAGGCTTCTGCCATCCGTGAGATCCTGAAATATACCGCGGATCCTGAGGTCATTTCATTTGCCGCAGGCAATCCCGCGCCGGAGGCGTTCCCGATTGCAGCGGTGAAGGAGATCTCCGCAAGAATGCTGGCGGAAGAACCGATTCCGGTGCTGCAGTACGGCATCACCGAGGGCTATACTCCCCTGCGCGACATGATGAAAGAGCGCATGGCAGCGGCACAGTGCTTTGATGCAGCGCGTGACGAGCTGATCATGACCTCCGGTGCACAGCAGGTTATGGAGCTTGCCTGCAAGTCCCTGTGCAATGCCGGTGATACTCTCATCTGCGAAGCCCCCAGCTTCATCGGCTCGCTCAATGCCTTCAAGTCCTACAATGTCAATCTGGTGGGCATTCCGCTCGATGATGAGGGCATGGAGCTGAACGCGCTGGAGGATGCACTCAAGGCAAATCCCAACACGAAGCTGATCTACATCATCCCGAATTTCCAGAACCCGACCGGCAAGACCACCACGCTTGCACGCCGTCAGGCGATCTATGCGCTGGCACAGAAGTACAACACCATGATCCTGGAGGATAACCCCTACGGCGATCTGCGTTTTACCGGCGAGCATGTGCCGAGCATCAAGACCATGGACACCGACGGCAGAGTCATCTATGCCGGCTCCTTCTCCAAGGTGCTTGCCCCCGGCATCCGCGTGGGCTATGCCATCGCGCCGAAGGAGGTCATCGCCAAGATGGTAGTCTGCAAGCAGGTATCCGACGTGCAGACCAACAATTTCGGTCAGATGTTGGCATACAATTTCATGCGCGGCTATGATTTTGACGCACATCTGGAAATGCTCCGCGGCATCTACAAGCAGAAGTGCGAAAGAATGCTGTCCGGCATGGATGCGGCATTCTCGGAGAAGATCACCTTCACCCGTCCGGAGGGCGGTCTGTTCGTCTGGTGTACACTCCCGGATGACTGCGATATGATGGGCTTCTGTACCAGAGCCGTTTCGGAATACAAGATCGCTGTCGTACCCGGCAGTGCCTTCATGATCAGTGAATCCGACAAGACCACATCCTTCCGCATGAACTATTCCACACCCACGGACGAAGCCATCGACCGCGGCGTGGAGATCCTCGGAAGACTGACAAAGGAAATGTTCGGCTAAGAGCCTGTTCCGCATCTGTTTCCAGATACTGAACACGCTCCGGGAGCCGCAATATACCGACATTATCAACATTTTTTAATAAGAAAGGAAATCAGAATCATGGCAGTAGTAAGACGTTCCCCGCTGGATCATTATCCGGTGACCCCCAAGTATCTCGCAACCCGCAGCAGCGCGCTGCACATCCCGCCGGCACAGTTCTCCAATATGAAGTTCAAGGCTGACGAGGTTTACGGCGTGATCGTGGATATGCCCATGAGCCCCGTGATCATGGTGACCATGGTGTGCTTCATCAACGGCGCAGCAAATCTGTACTTCAACAACGGCGCAGAGTATACCGGTGCTTCCACCAGATACAAGTCCGCTGTACAGGCAGCAAGAAATCTGGTTGTCAATGCAAACCAGCTCAAGCCCCTCAGCAAGAAGACCTCCCAGTTCCCGCTGCCGACCAACGGCGTACACTATGTATACCTGATGACCAAGCGCGGCATCTACAGAGCGGAGATCGACCCGCGCAACCCCGGTGCGCTGGAGAGAGAAAAGCGCGTTGTACATTATCTGTACCAGCAGGTAATGACCACACTGCGTCTGTCCCAGATGCGTGACCAGGGCAAGACGGAAGAAGGCGATCAGGCATGAGCGAGCAGGTACAGCAGCCCGCCGCAGCACAGGAAAAAAAGCTGATCTTCAGCGGCATCCAGCCCACCGGAACCTTTACGCTCGGTAACTATATCGGCGCGATCCGCAACTGGAAGCCCCTGCAGGAAGAATACAACTGCATCTACTGCGTGGTGGATATGCACGCAATCACTGTAAAGATCGAACCGGCAAAGCTCCGCCGCAATACGCTCGAAGCCTATGCGCTTCTGCTTGCCTGCGGTATTGATCTTGACAAGTCCCTGCTCTTTATCCAGAGCCATGTCAAGTCCCATGCGGAGCTGTCGTGGATCCTCAACTGCTCCACACAGTTCGGCGAGCTTTCCAGAATGACGCAGTTCAAGGAAAAGAGCCAGCGTCATGCGGACGACATCAATGCCGGTCTGTTCGATTATCCCGTTCTCATGGCAGCGGATATTCTGGCATACAACGCGGATCTCGTTCCCGTAGGTGCCGACCAGACACAGCATCTGGAGCTGGCAAGAACCATTGCCCGCCGCTTCAACAGCCGCTACGGCGATACGTTCACCGTTCCGGAGCCGTACATCTCCCCCGTCGGTGCAAGGGTCATGTCCCTGCAGGATCCGACGAAGAAGATGTCCAAATCCGATGACAACCCCAACGCCTGCATCCTGATCCTGGATGACAAGGATACCATCATCCGCAAGTTCAAGCGTGCCGTGACCGACAGCGAGGCAGAAATCTGCTTCCGCGAGGGCAAGGACGGCATCAACAACCTGCTGACCATCTATTCCGCTGTGACCGGCAAGTCCATTGACGATGCAGTGAAGGAGTTCGCAGGTCAGGGCTACGGCACCTTCAAGATGGCTGTCGGCGAAGCCGTTGCGGATCACCTCGCACCGGTGCGCGAGAATTACGCAAAGCTCATCGGCGACAAGGCATATCTGAAGGAGTGCTACACACGCTGCGGCGCAGAGGCTCTGCGCTATTCCCAGCGTGTCCTGAACAAGGTCTACCGCAAGGTGGGCTTCATTGACGCAAGATAACCGCGTTCAGCAGGGAGGCATTATGGTAGAATTTGAACAGAAGCCGCAGTATGACATTTCCGATCTGCAGGAGATCGTCAGACTGCTGAGAAGCCCCGGCGGCTGTCCGTGGGATAAGGAGCAGACCCATACCTCCATCCGGAATGATTTTCTGGAGGAGGCATATGAAGCGGTCGAGGCGATCGACCTCCTTGATATGCCCCTGATGCGTGAGGAGCTGGGTGATGTACTGCTGCAGGTGGTATTCCACTGCCGTCTGGCACAGGAGGAGGAGCAGTTCGACTTTGCAGCGGTCTGCGATGAGATCTGCAAGAAGCTCATTATCCGTCATCCCCATGTATTCGGCGATGTCAAAGCGGAGGATACCACCACCGTCCTGAAAAACTGGGATGCCATCAAGAAAGAGACGAAGGGACAGGAGACCTATGCGGATACCCTCCGCAGTGTGGCAAAGTCCTTGCCTGCGCTGGCAAGAGCGCAGAAGATCGGCAAGCGTGCCGCCAGAGCCGGTATGGATTTCAATGACGCAGCATCTGCATTTGACTGCGTGCGCGCAGAACGTGCGGAGCTGCAGGAAGCCATTGCCAGCGGCGAACAGGCGCGCATGGAGGAGGAGCTGGGCGACCTGCTGTTCTCCTGCGTGAATACTGCACGCCATCTGGGCATTGATGCCGAGGAAGCCCTCACAAGGGCAACCAATAAATTTATCGAGCGTTTTGCCGGCACGGAACAGCTTGTCAGGGAAGCGGGAAAAGAGATGCCCGACCTGACGATCGAGGAGCTGGATGTTTACTGGGCGGATGCCAAGGAGCATTGCCGTGCGGCATTACCAAAGGAAGAAAACTGAACAAAAGAACAAACAGGAGGAATTATTATGACCAAGTCCGAACTCATCAACAAGTATGCAAAGCACAGCGGCTGCACCAAGAAGGAAGCAGAGGAGACTGTGAACTACATTTTTGACACCATCCGTGACACACTGGCAACCGGTGAAAAGGTGGTTCTGACAGGCTTCGGTACATTCGATGTGCGTGAACGCCGCGAGAAGGTATGCCTGAACCCCCGCACCAAGGAGCCGATCCAGCTGCCGTCCGGCAAGGCACCGGCATTCAAGGCAGGCAGAGGTCTGAAGGACGCTGTCAATCCGAAGGACTGATTCCATGCGTCTTGACAAATACCTGAAAAACTCCCGTTTGATCAAGCGGCGCACCATTGCCAACGAAGCCTGCGATGCCGGAAAGGTCATCGTCAACGGTAAGGTGGCAAGAGCGTCCTATGATGTCAAGGTCAATGATGTCATTGAGATCCAGATGGGCACACGCCCCGTCAAGGTGCGCGTCCTCGTGGTAGCAGAACACGCAACCAAGGCGGATGCGGCGGAGATGTATGAGGTCGTAAATAACTAAGCATGAAACGCGGTCATGGCAGCCTGAAAACTGCGGTGACCGCGTATTTTTACAGAAAAACGGAGCTATACTATACATAGAAAAGGAAGGTGTCAGCAATGATCGTTTCAGTGAAGAATTTCGGGCAGATCGCGTCTGCAAGCATTGATATGAGTACATTTTCCATCTTTGTCGGACACAACAACAGCGGCAAGACAATGATGATGCAGCTGATTTACGGGGTGATCGACTACCTGACACAAAGTATTGACATCAGCGATTATTATTCCTTCGGGGAACTGCCCATCACGATCGACAACACCGATTTTCCGGATATCGAAACGGCAGTGAACAAGGTTCTTCATGAGAAAAAGGATGAAATCGTGTTCGGCATCTTCAAAAGACGGATTCCGATTGAGGATTTACAGGTGGAGTTTGGGGAAATCAGACATACATTTGTAATGAGGGAGTTTGAAGAAGCGGATGTTGTAAGATGCAAATTTCCTGCTGAGTTTGCGCATTCTTTTCAGTACATTTTATATAGCAATGATTATGAAGATATAGGTGTCCTTACAGGCGGTTTTTTTGATGATTCGATATTTTCCACTTTTCGGACACGACACATTACAACATTCATAACCCAAAAGCTTATTTTTGATAAACCAAATAATGTATTTAACTCATTCTTTTTACCAGCCTCCCGAACCGGCATCCAGCTTTTATCAAAATTTTTCTTTTCTGCACGATCAGAAGCAAAATTTGCAATTGTCAATGGAGCATTTCGAGAAGAAAATAAATATGGTTTAACCCTACCCATGCATGATTTTCTTAATTTCTTGCAGGAACACACTCATGATGAAGCGGATACTGAAGAAAATGCAGTCCTCATCCGCTTCATCGAAACCAACCTCATTGGCGGCAAGCTCAAACTCGTCAATGGTGAAATGTGGTATACTCCCGATTATGACGAAAATCTGTCAGTTCCGCCGCAGATCTCCTCCTCCATGGTCAACGAATTTGCCCCCCTCATGCGCGTTCTGACCGGTATCAAACAGCCCCGCTGCATCTTCTACGATGAAGTGGAGACCTGCCTGCATCCGCTGAAGCAGATTCAGATGGCAAGGCTTCTCGTGCGGATGGTGAATGCGGGTTACAAGATGATCATCAGTACGCATAGTGATACGATGGCGGCGGCGATCAATAATCTGATTCTGCTTTCTGCCTCGGAGCAGAGAGAGCAGAAAGCGAATGACCTTGGCTATGATGAAAATGACTTTCTCAAGCCCGAAAAGCTCAGCAATGTGCATGTGTATCAATTCATTCCTGACAAGACGGGTCGTACCGTTGTAACGGAGCTTTCGCCCTATTTTGCATCCGGTCACGGTTACAACTTCGATATTTTCAATGCATCCAATGACAAGATCTATCATGATGCAATGACGATTCTGGAGGATGCGTGATGGCGGTACTTGGAGGAAGTAATTTAAAAAAAGTAAAAGATGGCGATTATGTATTACAGAAAAACTCTCCTATCCATGTAAGCAGCCAACACAAAAATGTCAGATTTCTTTTGCATGAAAAAGACAGCAATGCAGATGAAAAAATCTGGATTACAACTTCATTCACTGGTACAGAATATGGTTTTTTAGGGCATGAATATTCAATGCCGTATGTGGTTGATTCCAAGGCTGCTGATTTGCTGTACATCTATGTATCAGCACTGGAAAATCCATCTGCTGCCCATTGTTATGTGTATGATGTAAAAAAGACTACTGGCGGCGAGGATATGATTCTGCATCTGATAAAACAATGGGATACTACCATGTATGATGCAGTCAGTCTGGCAGGGAGACTGCAATGTCCCATAAAAAAATACATTGGCATTTTCACAGAAGAATACAATCAAAATATGCTTAAATATGCCATTGACAATTTTCAAACAAATCGTCAGAAACGTTATGACGAGTTAAATCTGGACTTTATCGAACGGAAAAGACGTGCTCAAACTGATGTAAAAGACCTCGAAGCACTCCGGCGTTTTTATCATCGTGAAGAAGCCTTCGTTCAAAACGAATGGCTTCCCATCGACATACGCATCATCAAGAACGGTGAATACCATATTACATTTGACGGACCCAGAATCCTGCCCGAAAACTAACAAATGTCCCCCTCACACTCCATGAGGGGGACATTTGTTATTCTTCTGCCGTCAGCTCCTCCGCTGCCACATGCGTCAGCACTGCTTCGCCGACAGCTGTATAAAGCTGTTTTTCATCGGCATATTCCGGCGCAAGGAAACCGTCATTGCCCTTCAGGGCGGTGCTGATGTCCACATAATACAGCCCCAGCTCGTCCGCAAGTGCGAACAGATCCGCGTTCCAGCCGTTCACACGGCGGCTCTCCTGCGCATCCTCTGCGGGCGGGAGCGCGGAAAGCAGATAGACCGGCTGCTCCGGCAGATGCCCGCGCAGCTGCTCTGCGAGCGTGCGCATGTCTTCGATCTCTGCGGGCGTATTCATCCAGATGTAGACAGCAAGCGGCTCTTCTTTTGCGAGCGTTTCTGCAATTTTCCGCATTTCCGAATCGGACAGACGAGAAACGGCATCCGGGAAGACCATTCCGGATGCCGTCTGATAATATGTGGTCAGTTCGCTCACCTCACCGATCCATGCGCAGATCGACATGCGTCCCGCGTCGGCTGCCGGTGATTCCGGAACGGGATTGACTGCCGCGGAAGGTTCACCGGTCTCCACCGGTATGGTTTCCCCCGTTGCATCCGGGGTCCCCACGATCTCACGCTCCCAATAGTCCTCCTGGGAGGTCGCGCTTACGAGATAGAGCGCGAAACAGCTTGCAAATGCAATGAATATCAGAACCAGAAGCACACCCGGCTTGAACCGGATGAGGGGTCTGGATTTGCGTACTTCTACCTTGCCGTGTTTTCTTTTTCTCTGTGCCATGCTGTTGACCTCCGTGTTGTTCTATCGTACCGCCTTGGGCGTTCTCAGCTTGTCAAAAAGTTTTTTTCTTAGTGAAGGGTTGCTTGGAATTGCCCTCCCCCTCCCCCTGCCCCCTCCCGGAGGGAGGGGGATTTAGGGGGCGGGGGTGACTCCCCACGGGGTGAGGAGATGCTGAACGAAGTGAGGCAGAGGGGACGGGAGCCCGTTAGGCTGCGCCCCCGCGACCCGCCAAAGGAGCTAATGCTCCTTTGAACCTCTTGAATTGCTGATACCGCCCAAAGGCGTTCTTTTTTTCTCTTTCTTTATTATACCCCAAACTGCCGTATTTTGCAAGAGCTTTTCGGGATGTTTTTAGAAAATCTGCAAATTTTGTTGCAAATCCCGAAGTTCTGTAGTATAATAGTAAGAGAAGTTGATGCACTGCGTAATACTGATCTCCTTAGAGCCTGTTCACATAAAATGAATATGCAGATTTTCGAGCATAAATTTTACGCAGGCAAGGCAAAAAATCGCAGGCATACTGACGTATGTCAAGATTTTTTAACGCAGACTGTGTGAAATTTTGCCGAAAAGATGCGTATGAGATTTTAATGTGAACAGGCTCTACAAACCAGTCCACCAGACTTCTGCTGGAGAGAAGCGTATCTAACATACCGAATACACAAGCGAACTGGAACAGAAGAAATGCGCACATGAATACAATAGAGGCTTTGCGAAGTCCCAGCCGGATGATCAGTGCATTGCAGCAGATGCCAACGATCATGGAGAACAGGAACATGCCGCTTGCTGCACCGAAAACCAGACCGACCACAAATGCAGTGCAGTCTCCGAATATCAGTGCAGAAATCAGCGAAACAGCAATGCCCATTACGGCAGTGCATCCCGTACACAGGAGATGTGTCAGGATCCTGCTGTTGTAGCAGTCCAGTCTGCTGACCGGCATGATAAATGCTTGTTTTGTCCATCCGGAATTTTCACAATAGGATGACGGCACCAAAAACATACCAATATTGATTGCCATGTACAGACCGACCGGAAGCATATATAATTCCGGATCTGCACCCAGTCCGAGTGCGGTGACTGCGATCACCGCAAAAAGCAGGACGGGAGCAAGAATGAGGATATATCTGGTCATACGCAGGATCGTGCAGATGTCATTATAAATCAGTCCTTTCATTTTGTCACTCCTTTTAAAACTCCTTCTCCCTCATCCACTTTCTGCCCAGCAGATACAGCATAATGAACGAACCAACTACCACGCCAGCGACCACAACCGCAGCCCAGATGGGCGGATCGGTGCTGTACTGATTGGTATCAAGCTCGAAACCCAATGTCACCAGACCGAGGCAGATCGCACCGATGCCAATGGACACCAGCAGTACCATAAATGTTCCCCTCTGTACGCCGTATTTCAGGAACAGCGGAATGATCCATGTGCCGATCAGACACAGTGCGGCAGCGGTGGCTCCTGTCTGTGCCAGCAGTTTCCCGAGCAGAGGGAGCGTCATCTGTCCTGTCACAGCTGCCAGCAGTGAGCTTACGACCAGTCCGAGAATACAGCCGCTGACTGTATTGACCACATGGGTCAGGAGTTTTGCGTGGTAGTACTGCATACGGCTCACAGGATTTGTGAAGGCGTACTGCATCCAGCTGGATTTCTCATCATAGCCGAACGTATTGTTGATCATTACCATACCCAGAACGGAACACATCGTCATCGGCATACCATAGATCTCCGACAAATCACCGGTTGACACAGCGAAAAGGATCGGCATACCGAACGCAAACACCAAGAGGAAAACTGCCATGCGCCGCAGCTCATGCAGCTCGCTCATCAGATCCTTATAAACTAATCCTTTCATGCCCGTTCTCCTTTCACAGTCAGCAGCATAATTTCGTCAATGCTTGCAGTGTCCACTACCAGATGGGGGAATGCACGGAGGATGCTCTGACGATCCTCCACCAGAATTTCATAATTGCAGTCAGTCTTTCTCCACGCGATGCAGCCTGCATTCTTCACCTGCTGGAAGTCCTTTTCTCCGCAGCGCACAATGCCGTGCTGATAGAGCAGAACGTCCTTTTCTTTCGAGAATGCGACCTTGCCCTTGTTGATGAAGGTGATATAATCCGCGATCTTTTCAAGATCGGTCGTGATGTGGCTGGAGATCAGAATGCTGTGTTCCTCGTCCTGTACGAACTCTAAAAACAGGTCGAGCAGTTCATCCCTTGCGATCGGGTCAAGTCCCGCTGTCGGCTCATCGAGGATCAGGAGCTTTGCATTGTGGGACATAGCGAACGCCAGATTCAGCTTCATTTTCATGCCCTTGGAAAAGGTCTTGATCTCTGCCTTTTCCGGCAGCTCAAAGCGTTGGATCAGCTCCTGAAACCGCTGTTCATCCCAGTTGGGGTAGGAGAGTCTGCCGATGTTTCCGATCTGTTTTACATTCAGGATCTCCGCAAAGCAGATGGCATCGAATGCCACGCCGAGCTGGGATTTCAGCTCCGTGTCCTTATCGTCCAGCGGCTTGCCCCAGAACAGCACCTCGCCTGCATCCTTCCGGACAAGGTTCAGCATCGCCTTGAATGCGGTACTCTTACCCGCGCCGTTTTCACCGATCAGCCCCATGATGCTGCCCTGCGGTACCGCAAAGCTTACATCGGAAAGGGTGAAACGCTTATATTTCTTTGTTACATTCTTTACCTCGACTGCAAATTTCATCATTCGTCCTCCTCATAGAATAATGTCAGTAGTTCAACTAATTTTCCAAGTTTGATGCCGCTTGATCTGCCGATCTCCGCTGCTGCCAGCAGATGCTCCTCCGCCTGCCGCTGGCGTTCCTCCTGCACAAGTGCAGAGCCGCCGGCAGAAATGAAGCTCCCGCGTCCGACCGTCGTTTCAATGAAGCCGTCACGCTGTAATTCCTCGTATGCCCTCTGCACCGTGATGACACTGATATGCAGGGATTTCGCCAGCGCACGCATGGACGGGATCGCGTCCCCATGTTTCAGCTCGCCGCGCATGACCTTTTCTTTGATCTGCGAAGTGATCTGCTCGTAAATGGGCTTCTGGCTGTTGGTGCTGATGATGATCTCCAAATACTCACCTCCGTTGAGTGTGCTTAGGTGTATCCAAGTGTACTTATCGAGTAAGTACATTATAGCACATTGCAGTACACTTGTCAAGAGGTTTCGGCAATCTTTTTTCAGGAAATTTCTGAATCTTGACAAGCGGGACGGATTGGAGTACAATATAATAGGAAAATAAAGAAGGGAGGACTTGCGGATGGACCAGGTCTGGCTTTTACTGCATTCCTATGAATATTTTGGATTGGGGGATGACAAGATCCTTGGCATTTACAGTACACAGGCACTTGCCGAGGCGGCGAAACAGCGTTACATGCAGCAGGAGGGCTTCTGCGAACACCCGTCCCACTGCTTTTCCATCCAGCCCTATGCAGTTGACAAGGATGACGCGATGTGCGAGGGATTTTTCCGCTGGGGCGATTCCGAAGCATATCACAGCGCATTCATCAGCCTGACGGAGATCATGAACGGCTGGCTGCAGATCAGCAGTTCCGCCAGGGATTCATGGGAGGATGAGGGCTATTATGAAGCCCTGACAGAAATCAGCTGGAAGCTCCGGCATACTGAAGATGCTGAAGAGCTTGGAAAATTCATTCATCACATTCTTGTAAGCTGTGCAGATACCTTCCGACCACTGGAAGTCTGCGTGACGATAGCAAAACAACTCCTTTCTGAGGTGAAATTATGAGCAAATTGATCGAAACCCTGAAAATCACCAACGACCTGACCGATGCCGAACTGAAAACCCTCCTTGAAACGGATACATATGATACAGAACTCCGCGAAGCGGCGGACGAGGTGCGGCGTATCCATTACGGCACGGATGTCTACATCCGCGGTCTGATCGAATTTACAAACTACTGCAAAAATGACTGCTATTACTGCGGCATCCGCAGGAGCGTTCGTTGTGCGGAGCGTTACCGTCTGACAAAGGACGAGATCCTGGAATGCTGTGCGGAGGGCTATGCACTGGGCTTCCGGACGTTCGTATTACAGGGCGGCGAGGATCCCTATTTCACGGACGAGCGCGTCTGTGAGATCGTATCCGCGATCCGTGCGGGCTATCCGGATTGTGCCATTACGCTTTCCATCGGCGAGAAGCTGCGGGAGAGCTATGAGAAATACTATGCGGCAGGTGCGGACAGATTCCTGCTTCGGCATGAAACGGCAGCGCCGGAGCATTACAGCCGTCTGCATCCCTCCGAGCTGACCTTTGCAAACCGCCGGAAATGCCTGTTTGACCTGAAAGAGATCGGCTTCCAGGTGGGTGCGGGCTTTATGGTGGGCAGTCCGTGGCAGACAACGGAAAACCTGATCGCCGACCTGCGCTTTTTGCAGGAATTACAGCCGGATATGATCGGCATCGGACCATTTTTAAGTCACAAGGACACGCCGTTTGCGGGGCATCCGAATGGTAACCTGAAGCTGGTTCTGCGGCTTCTGGGCATTCTGCGCCTGATGCATCCGAGGGTTCTTTTGCCCGCAACGACAGCACTCGGCACGCTGCATCCGCAGGGGCGGGAAATGGGCTTGCAGACGGGTGCAAATGTCGTGATGCCGAATCTTTCCCCGCAGAGCGTGCGGGAAAAGTACATGCTGTATGACAACAAGATCAGCACGGGCGAGGAATCCGCCCAGAGCGTCCGCACACTGGCAGAAAAGGTGAACTCTGCGGGCTATCAGGTCGTAACGGCGCGGGGAGATGCGAAAACCAAGGCTGAAAAAAATTCTTGACAAATACAGCGGACTGTGGTATAATGTGTATATTGCCGGTGTGTCGGAATGGCAGACGAGACAGACTCAAAATCTGTTGTCCGCAAGGGCGTGTGGGTTCGAGTCCCACCACCGGCACGCGGGGAGCCCCCGCTGGCAGATCGCGCGGGGGCATTCCTTTTAATCTGAAGCGCGGAACCCGCGCTGGTGATACGCGCACAAGGGCAAACTTCAGACGAAGGTTTCCTTCATGCGGCGTGAGTTTTGAGAACGCATGATTCCTTTTGCCTGCGGCAAGCGGAATCATAGCTTTTGAAAGTATTTGAAAATGTTTTGTTGTTCCTCACGAATGTGGGGATTTTTTTATCAGGAAACAGAAAGAGGAGGCATACATATGAATAAAAAGGACTTGGCAGAGCTGAAAAAACATTTTGTGCAGGACGATGATCTGATGACCGTGAAGAAGATCTCTTCCACGTTCATTGACTCCGAAAAGGAGATCCGCTGTCATACGGTGCGCGGCTATCATGAGATCCCGGAGGAGGAGCTGTTCTGTCTGTACCAGTCGCTTTCCAAGGTGCTGAAAGGCTCTCTCGGCAAGTCGCTGATCGAGTACGCATTCCCGAATGAGATGTACGAGGAGGACAAGAGCCAGAATCTGCTCTGGAAGGTACTAGAAAACGGTCTGGAGGACGAGGAGCAGCTGGAAAAGCTGCTGAAGCATATTTCTGCCAACATGCATTACGCGCTTCCCTATGCGGTTTTCATTGCGGAGTGCGTGTATACGGTATTTGAAAAGACCAGAAGCGGCGAGCGCAACAAGTTTGACAGCCATGATTACCGTTTCCTGATCGCGGCAGTATGCCCGGTGGAATCCCGCGTGGACGGTCTGATCTATGACGAGGCAAACAACAGCATCATCCGCAAGACGGAATTTGACCGCGTGGTAGCGGATGCCCCGACGGATGGCTTCCTGTTCCCGACATTTACCGGCAGGGGTCCGGATGTGAACCATGTGATGTACTACACGAAAAAGCCCAAGGATCCCAATGTTTCGGTCGTTGAGGAAGTCCTCGGCTGTCACTTCACCCTCTCCGCGCAGGAGGAGAAGGAGACCTTCCGCGCCGTGCTGGATAAGGCAGTGGGCGAGGAGCTGAATCTGAACGTGATCGCGAGCGTGAACGAGAAGATCCAGGACTATGCCAAGACCTTCAAGGACGAGCCGGAGCCGCCGGTCGTGAGTGATATTATGATGCGTGACATCCTGCTGGATTCCGGCGTGACACAGGAGCGTGCAGAAGCCGCACAGCAGCTCTACAAGGAAACGGCGGACGGCAATTATTTTGCAGCATCCAACCTGACCGACAGCAAGACCACCCTGACTTCTTCCGGCGTGACCGTGAGCATCAGCGGCGACGCGACCGACAAGGTGACAACACGCATGATCGACGGCAGAAAGTTCCTCATGATCAGTCTGGACGATCCGGAAGTCACAGTGAATGGATTTGAGCTGAAGATTCAGTAGGCGGGGAGTTGTTTTGGAAATCAAAGGTTGAGGTATTGATATGGTGAAGAAAAAATATGCATACAGTTCAATCCTGTTGAATATGATAGAAGGCGCAGCAGCAGTTGTCGCTCTCGCTATGATTTATGCATTTGTTTTTGAAGCAAATAACAGTAACCATAGCGTCGGGATGGGAATACTTGTCCTGTTCATTTGGCTTGCAGTTCTTTGCATCCCAAATCTGCTCTTCCGCATTTTCGCAGGATTCCGCCGGAAAGACGGCGTGCTGTTCCATCTTGTTCCTTTTCTTGCAGGTGCATTCCTGTATATCCTGTTTCAGATTGTTGTTTTATGATCCTGCCTCCCCCGAAGACGGCTTTCGGGGGAATTTTTCTGCCCACGCAAAATTTCTACATAAATCAATTTTTAAAAAGCAGTTTCAAAAGGCGGCAGCCTTTGGCGGGCTGCGGGGGCGCAGCCCCCGCACCAAATCCCCCTCCCAAGGGAGGGGGCAGAGGATAGGAGAATTTTAAGTGAGCTTTTCCTTATAAAAATTGATTTATTGGTAATTTTTCAAAAACCACTGGACAAACCCTCCCCGATATGGTATAATAGAATTGTTAAACTGAATCACCACGCCTGATGCATGGAGAACATGCGTATCACCGTACCACGCTGATCTGTCTGCTGACGGATTGGCTTTTTTTATGGGCTTGGCGTGGAACAGACAGGAGTGAATGTAAATGAAAATTCTCATTCAGAACGTAAGAGCTGTGGACGCACAGCTTGACCGGCAGTGCGACATCCTCATTGAAAACGGCACGATCACGAAAATGGCAGAGCATATTTCCGAAGCCGCTGACCGCGTGATCGACGGCACAGGTCTGACCGCAATGCCGGGACTGTTTGACATGCATGTGCATTTCCGCGACCCCGGACAGACCCATAAGGAGGACATCCTTACAGGTGCAAGGGCTGCCCTTGCCGGCGGCGTGACGGGTGTTCTGGCAATGCCGAATACCAATCCCCCTGTGGATTCCCCCGAAACCATCCGCTATATCCTCGATAAAGCGAAGGATACCGGCGTTTCCGTGTATCCCGTTGCCTGCATCACAAAGGGCATGGCAGGGGAGGAGCTGACCGATTTTGCAGAGCTGAAAGCGGCTGGCGCGGCAGCTCTCTCCGATGACGGCAGACCGGTGAAGTCCGCCGAGCTGATGCGGCAGGCACTTGCGGAAACCAGGGCGCAGGATATGCTCATCACCTCCCACTGCGAGGATCTTGACATCATCGCCGGCGGCATCATGCACAAGGGCAGTGTTGCCGAGGAGCTGGGCGTGAAGGGCATGGACAGAGCGTCCGAGGACTACATCACCGCGCGTGAGATCATCCTTGCATCCTCCGTCGGTGCGCGTGTGCATATCGCGCATGTCAGCACAGCGGGCAGTGTGGAGATCATCCGCGCCGCAAAGCGTCTGGGTGTGCCGGTGACCTGTGAGACTGCACCGCATTATTTCCTGTTCACGCATGAAAAGCTCCGCTCCCGCAATGCCAACGACCGCATGAACCCGCCGCTCCGTGAGGAAAGCGACCGCCTGGCGATCGAAGCGGCAGTGCTTGACGGCACGATCGACTGCATCGTGACCGACCACGCACCGCATACGCAGGAGGAAAAGGCGGATTTCGAGAAAGCCCCCAACGGCATCGTGGGACTCGAAACCTCTCTCGCCGCAACACTGACCGCACTCTATCACACCGGAAAATGCCGCCTGCAGGACATCGTGCAGCTGATGGCAGTCAAGCCGAGAGAAATCCTCGGTCTGCCGCAGGAAACGCTTGCAGAGGGCGCGGCGGCAAACCTCGTGCTTGTCGATACGGAGAAAAAGTGGACGGTCGATCCCGAAAAGCTCCACGGCAGATCCTGCAACACCGCATTCCGCGGCACGGAGCTGACCGGAAAGCCGGTTATGACCATCACGGATGGTATCATCCGTTTTGAAGCGGGGAACCTCTCATAATCCATAAAGGCATACCGCCTTTCAAATAAAAACCAATCCAAAGGAGAAATGAATCATGGGCTTTGACAGACTGATCGAAAAAATCAAGGAAACACGCAATCCTTCCGTAGTAGGACTCGATCCCAAGCTTGACTATGTACCGGAATTTATCATCAGAAAGTTCCAGCAGGAGGACGGCTGGAGCCTGAGAACTGCATCCAAGGCAATCTATGAATTTAACAAGATGATCATTGATGAGATCTGCGACATCGTTCCCGCAATCAAGCCGCAGGCAGCTTACTATGAAATGTACGGCTACCACGGTGTCAAGGCTCTGGAGCGTACCATCCGCTATGCAAAGCTGAAGGGCATGTTCGTCATTACTGACGGCAAGAGAAACGACATCGGCGCAACCATGGAAGCCTACACCGCTGCACACCTCGGCACTGTAATGGTGGGCGAGAATGAGCTGGAGCCGTTCGGTGCGGATGCACTGACCGTGAACGGCTACCTCGGTTCTGACGGCATCAACCCGCTTCTGGGCGCGTGCAAGGAGCGCGACAAGGGCATTTTCGTCCTCGTCAAGACCTCCAACCCCTCCAGCGGTGAGCTGCAGGATCAGCTGATGGACGGCGATCCGCTGTATGCAAAGATGGGCGACCTGTGCGAGAAGTGGGGTGCTGACACCATCGGTCAGTACGGCTATTCCGCAGTTGGTGCCGTTGTCGGCGCAACCTATCCGGAACAGCTCAAGGAGCTGAGAACCAGACTGCCGCACACATTCTTCCTCGTTCCCGGCTACGGCGCACAGGGCGGCGGCGCAGAGGGCGTTGCAGCAGCATTTGACGAGAATGGTCTGGGTGCAATTGTCAATTCCTCCAGAGCCATCATGTGCGCATACAAGAAGGAAGGCTGCGACGAGCGTGATTTTGCAAAGGCTGCAAGACGCGAAGCCATCCGTATGCGTGATGATATTACGGCGCATATCAACCTGTAAGACATGAAACATTGTGGGGCTTTTGCCCCACAATGCCATATATTCCTAAAAATTTGTAAAGGATGAATCGTATGAAATACACACAGGGACAATACCCCATCATCGAAAAGAAGACCCTTGCAAAGGAAATGTACAGCTTTGTCATCCTTTGCCCCGAAGTGGCAGAAGCCGCACAGCCGGGTCAGTTCGTGCATATCCGCGCAAACGGTTTCACTCTGCGCAGACCCATCTCCATCTGTGAGATCGACAAGTGCAAGGGTACGCTCCGTATCGTCTTTGAAGTACGCGGCAAGGGTACGGATGAGATCGCTAAGCTCAATAAGGGCGATCTCATCGACATGCTCGCCCCCCTCGGTCACGGCTTTACAGTACAGCCGGAGCTGAACAAGGTCATCTGCATCGGCGGCGGCATCGGTACGCCTCCCATGCTCCCGCTGGCACAGGCATACGGCGAAAAGGCAGTTGTCATCACCGGTTTCCGCAGTGCGAATGCGGTGATCCTGCAGGAAGATTTCAAAAAGACCGGCGCGGAGACCGTCCTCTGCACCGATGACGGCACGATGGGTGTGCATGGCTTTGTGACCCAGCCGCTGGAGGAGATTTTGAAAAATGGCGGCGTGGATGCCATCTATGCCTGCGGTCCGATGCCGATGCTCAAGGGCATCGCGGCTCTTGCAAAGCAGTACAACGTGCCGCTGTGTGAGGTTTCTCTGGAGGAGCGCATGGCGTGCGGCGTGGGCGCATGTCTGGGCTGTGCATGTAAGACGAAGAAGAACGACGAGGAGTATTTTGCACATGTCTGCAAGAACGGTCCCGTATTCAATGCTGAGGAGGTAGTTTGGTAATGGCTGATCTGTCTGTAAACGTTGCAGGGGTGGAATTCAAGAACCCCATCATTCCGGCATCCGGCGTATTCGGCTACGGCAGGGAATACGAGGAATTTTATCCGCTGTCCAAGCTCGGCGGCATTGCGACCAAGGGTACGACCGGCACACTGCGTACCGGCAATCTCTCCCCCAGAATCGCCGAAACCCCCGCAGGTATGCTCAATTCCGTAGGTCTCCAGAACCCTGGCATTGATACCTTCATTGAAAAGGAACTCCCGAACCTGCTGACAAAGGACACCGTGATCCTTGCGAATATCGCAGGCTCTACCCCCGAAGAGTGCGCAGAGGTTGCGGCAAAGCTGGATAAAACCGATGTGCATATGATCGAGCTGAATATTTCCTGCCCGAATGTCAAGCAGGGCGGTGCGGCATTTGGTACATCCTGCACAAGCGCAGAAGCAGTCACCGCCGCAGTCCGCAAGGCAACAAGCAAGCCGCTGGTGGTGAAGCTTTCCCCGAATGTGACAAGTATTGTGGAAATTGCAAAGGCAGTGGAATCCGCCGGCGCGGATGCCCTCTCCATGATCAACACCCTGTTGGGCATGAGAATTGATGTCAAGACCCGCAGACCCATTCTCCGCAACAACGTCGGCGGTCTGTCCGGTCCGGCGATCCTTCCGGTTGCAGTCCGCATGATCTGGCAGACGGCAAATGCAGTTTCCATCCCGATCATCGGCATGGGCGGCGTGTTCACCGGTGAGGATGCGATTGAACTGATGATGGCTGGTGCGTCCGCTGTACAGGTTGGTGCGGCAGTATTCACAGACCCTTACGCACCGATCAGGATCGTGGACGAAATGAATGACTTCCTTGATGCACAGGGGATTGCTTCTGTGAAGGATGTGATTGGTACAGTGCAGCCGTGGTAAGCGCAGAGCCTGCGCTAGCATCATTCTCCCAATGACCGCCTTACGGCGGTCAAAGGTCGATAATAGATTCAAAAGGCGACAGCCTTTGGCGGCGGCTCCTCACGGGGGCAATGTCATCAATTTAGGCGGGGGCAAGGGGACGAAGTCCCCAAAGCG
>JAZNKY010000091.1:0-41154 GCA_045578805.1 Oscillospiraceae bacterium | reverse complement strand
ACGCATCTTTTCGGCAAAATTTCACACAGTCTGCGTTAAAAAATCTTGACATACGTCAGTATGCCTGCGATTTTTTGCCTTGCCTGCGTAAAATTTATGCTCGAAAATCTGCATATTCATTTTATGTGAACAGGCTCTAGTCTGGATCTTGGAGAAACGCTCAAGCAGATGGGAATGCCGACTGCGTTTGATTGTTACAATGCGAACTTCAGCCGCATGGGTGAGAGAGACAACAACATTTTCATCGGAAAGGTACTGCACAAGACCGTGATCGACCTGAACGAGGACGGCACACGTGCAGCGGCAGTGACAGCTGTCATAATGACAGATGAATGTGCACCGATGCCGCCGGAAAATACTTATTATGTCACACTGGACAGACCGTTCATTTACATGATCGTGGACAGACAGAACAGTCTCCCTGTCTTTATGGGAACGGTGCAGACTTTGAACTAATATCATTGAGAGGAGAATGACCTATGAAAAAACAAATCATCGCAGCATTACTGACCGCCGCTCTCTGTGCGCCGCTTTCGGCTTCCGCGTGGTATGGCGTGGGGGACATGAATTATGATGAATGCATCGACGGATTCGATCTTGCCATCATGAAGCGCGAATTCTATGCGGAAAAGGATTATTGGGAGTGGGATTATGATTCTTTCCCCGAGGAAGCGGACCTGAACGAAAACGGCGCATTCACCGCCTATGACATCAGCCAGATGCAGAATTATCTGCTCGGCAGAATTGACAGCTTCTCCGAATCCCCGCTTGTATCCAGTACAAGGCTCACTTCGGGAGAGGGCTGCACCGACAGCGGCAGAATCACCAGCGCGACATTCGGAGCCGGACAGATGGGATTTGCCGTGGATCTGTTCAAGCAGACCGCACAGAATGAGGAGAACACCCTGATCTCGCCGCTTTCCGTATCTATTGCGCTTTCCATGACGGCAAACGGTGCGGATGCGCAGACACGCACAGAGATGGAATCCGTCCTTGGCAGCAGCGTGGAGGACATCAACGAATATATGGCATACTATCTCACCAATGCTGCGGAGCAGGAGGATGTGCGTCTGAATATCGCCAATTCCGTCTGGTTCCGTGACTGTGACGGGCTGAAGGTGGAGGAGGATTTCCTCAATGCAAACAGCCAGTATTACGGTGCGGAGGTTTTCGCATCTTCCTTTGATGAGGGTGCTGTAAAGGACATCAACCATTGGGTAGAGAATGAGACAGACGGCATGATTCCGGAGCTTGTGGATGAAATTAGCCCGGAAAACATGATGGTACTCATCAACGCCATTGCATTCGATGCAAAGTGGGAAGATATTTATGAGGATTATCAGATTGAATACGGTACATTCACCGCTGCTGATGGCACGGAGCAGGAAGTGGAAATGCTGCACGGCTGGGAGGATGTTTACTATGAATTTGACAATGCTGTGGGCTTTTCAAAGGCATATGAGGGCTATGGTTACCGCTTTGTGGCGATTCTCCCCGACGAGGATATGACCGTATCCGAATGGATCGCAGGGATGGACAGCGATGCGGTTCTGGCGGAGCTTGGCGATCCGTCCAGAGAGTACGAGGTTGTCACGCAGACACCGAAATTCAAGTATGAAACCGATCTCAAACTCGGCGATGTGCTTGCTGATATGGGAATGCCGACGGCATTTGATCCCGGCAATGCGGACTTCTCCAACATGGCACAGTACACCGAGAACAGCGAGGAATATCCGCTGTACATCGGCGATGTAATCCATAAGACCTGCATCGACCTGAATGAAACCGGTACCCGTGCGGCAGCTGCAACAGCAGTGATGCTGCCTGCATCCGCAGCACCGGGAGAAATCATTTACAAGTACGTTACCCTCGACAGACCGTTTGTTTACATGATCGTGGATAATAACAACATCCCGCTGTTCCTGGGAACCGTACAGACGATCGAATAACAGAAAGGTCTGCTGCCCGTTTGTGCAGCAGACCTTTTTGTATCATTTCCCATAAACAAATTCCAGCAGCGAAGTCTCCCCGCCGCCGCCGGTATACGCAGCATAGCGAAGGAGCCATGCGGCATCCACCGCGTTCATCGTACCATTGCCGTCCACATCAAGGGCGCATTCCTGCGCGGCGGTCAGACTGCTTTTGCCGGTCGCGCCGTGATTGGCAGCGGACAGAAGCAGAACTGCCGCATCGGAGGCATCCGCAGTATGATCCCCATTGCCATCCCCAAGCTCCTCTAAATCCATGAACTGCACCCCAGCCTCCGCCGCATGGGTACGCGCGGCAGCATCGGACATACTGCGCACACGGGCAGTAGGGGAGGTGTAGAGATAGTGGGAGAGCTGTTCCATAAGGGCTGCTTCGTCGATCCATAGATAATCCTTTGTTCCGAACCAGTCCACCGTATAGAAAACAAAAGGATCATAATAATAGGGGTCAAATTCCAGCTTTTCTGCCATGAGTTCCGGCGTGTAATACGCCGGATCTGCTTCCATCAGACAATTGTTAATGTCGCAATGTGTACCATATGCCATTGTACCAAACTGTGTATTTTGGGAAAGAACGGTCAGTGTGTCCAGCTCTTTGCAGTTGAAGAATGCATAATCGCCCACTGACTGCACATTCCGTCCGAGCGTGAGTGCATCGAGCCGCACACAGTCGAGAAACGCATATTCTCCGATCTGCGTCACACTGTTGGGGATATTGATCTCCGTGAGCATGGGGAGATTGGCAAAGGCGTAGTCATCAATGACCTCCACCGAATCGGGCAGTGTGATTGTAAAATACAGATCCTCCGGCGTTCTGGTATTGAAGTAATCAAGCAGGAGCGACTCACTGGTTTCATCCATCAGATTGCCGAACGCATTTGGACCGATGGAGGTCACACCCTCCGGAACGATAATATTCATGGTTTCGGTGATGTCACAGTACTGGAGTCTGCCGTTTGTGATGACGAAGGGAGTTTCGGCAGTCATAGCAGTACCGTTCAGGCACTCCTGCTGGAAATATTTCACATGCTCCAAGCCCTCAATCTCACGCAGTTCTGAACAATTCTGGAACAGCCTTGCACTGATGCTTTCAAATCCCTCCGGCAGAATCACGGTTTCTAATGCGGTGTAATTACTGAAAGCTTCCGCGTCCGCACCGGTAACGCCCTCCTCAATGATGAGCTTGGTGATCTCAGAGCGATACTCGCCCCAGTTGGGATATTTTGCAGAATCGCCGTCCGGAAATCCGGTATCATAGACGATTTCCCCCTCCCCGCTCACAGTCAGCACACCATTCTCCAGCGTCCAGTTCAGTCCCTCATATTCTCCGCTCGTGCTGGTCAGTGCCCGTGCGCCCATTGGCAGGGTATTCGCACAGAGCAGGAGCGCGGTCAGAAATGCGGTCAGTTGTTTTTTCATGGTCATCTCTCCTTGTTTTGAAATGCGGGAGACAATGCTCCTATCTGTATAACAACCGAAACGGAAAAATATTGGATATTTTTGCAAGAAAAAAATTTTTTCCCGCTTGACAAACCCCTGAAAATGTGCTATCATAAGAATACAATCAAACAAAAACGCAGATGAGGAAGACAATGCGGGCAGGATTCATTTCCGTCATCTTTCAGAGAGTCATGGGCAATTGGGCTGAAACCCGTGGCAGGATGTGCCGGCAGCGTATACCACCTCGGAGTCCGTGCTAATCCACGGCGGTTCACCACCGTTATCGGGTGCAGAATAAGGCATATCTCCGGATATGCAAATTCGGGTGGAACCACGGTATCTTTATCGTCCCGAAGTTACAGGCAGACTGTGACTTCGGGGCGTTTTTGTTTTGGGAGGGATTGGATGTTCTGGGAACAATATTGCCGGATCAGATTGCATTCGCCGCTTTCCGCAGAGGAGGCAGCCGCAAAGCTTCAGACAATACTCAATGACTGTCTTGATGAAAAAATGTTCAGCAAATGTGTGCATGTTCAGCATGTACCGCCTGCATTTTCCGTTTTCGGCGGTTTGCAGTACCAGTTCAACTCAAAGAAAAATGGTTGTACCATTACCATCAGATTTGTCATGGGCAAACTCTGGCGGATTCTCATTTCCCTGTGGGAATTCCTGCTCCTGACGGCATCGGCTTTCTGTCTGATCTGTGCGTTTCATGAGAATGAAAATACCTCACTGCTGGTCGTTCTCGCTGCACTGCTGTTCATACTCGCAGTGCTTGGGGAAGCCATTCCGGAACACCTGATCAAGACAATGCTGTCCAATCAGCGTAATCAGCTGGAACAGCTGTTTCAGGCGGATCATCCCGATGAAACCGCATCTGTCTGAACCATCGGACAAGTCCAATCAAAATTCAAATAAAGGAGAGAATCACAATGTTAAAACTCACACTCAAGGACGGCAGCGTTCGTGAAGTGGAAGCAAATGTTTCCGCTGCGGAGGTTGTCAAGGGCATTGGCATGGGACTGTACAAGTCCGCCTGCTGCGTAAAGATCAACGGCAATATCTGCGATCTGCGCACTGTACTGACGGAGGACTGCACATTTGAAGTCCTCACATTCGATGACATCGACGGCAAGAAGACTTTCTGGCATACTGCATCCCATATTCTGGCGCAGGCTGTCAAGCGTCTGTATCCGGAGACAAAGCTTGCCATCGGTCCGGCAATCGACAACGGCTTCTACTATGATTTCGATGCGCCCCATCCGTTCAGCCCCGAGGAGCTGCTGAAGATCGAGGCAGAAATGAAGAAGATCGTTAAGGAGAACCAGGCTCTCGAAAGCTTCACCCTCTCCTCCGACGAGGCAATTGCGAAACTCAAGGAAATGGATGAGCCCTACAAGGTGGAACTCTGCGAAGAACACGCCGCAAAGGGCGAACCGATTTCTTTCTACAAGCAGGAAGAATTTGTTGACCTGTGTGCCGGCCCGCACCTCATGAGCACCGGTGCAGTCAAGGCATTCAAGCTGCTGTCCTGCACAGGCGCATACTGGAGAGGTTCTGAAAAGAACAAGATGCTCTCCCGTGTATACGGTACTGCATTCCCGAAGGCTGCACAGCTGGATGAAGAAATTCAGAGACGTGAAGAAGCCAAGATGCGTGATCACAACAAGCTCGGCAGAGAGCTGGAGCTGTTCACCACTGTGGACTGCATCGGTCAGGGTCTGCCGGTTCTGCTGCCCAAGGGTGCAAGAGTCATTCAGCTTCTCCAGAGATGGATCGAGGATGAGGAGCAGAAGCGCGGCTATCTGCTGACAAAGACTCCTCTCATGGCAAAATCCGACCTCTACAAGATCTCCGGTCACTGGGATCACTACCGTGACGGCATGTTCATTCTGGGCGATCCGGATGACGAGACAAAGGAATGCTTTGCACTGCGTCCGATGACATGCCCGTTCCAGTATCAGGTATTCCTGAACCGTCAGCGTTCCTACCGTGATCTGCCGATGCGTCTGGGCGAAACCTCCACACTGTTCCGTAATGAGGACAGCGGTGAGATGCACGGTCTGATCCGTGTGCGCCAGTTTACAATCTCCGAAGGTCATCTGATCCTCCGTCCGGAACAGCTCGAAGAAGAATTTAAGGGCTGTCTGGAGCTGGCAAAGCATGTTCTCGATACCGTTGGTATGCTGGAGGACTGCACATTCCGTTTCTCCCAGTGGGATCCTGAGAACCCGAAGAACAAGTATGAGGGTACTGCAGAGCAGTGGGAAGAAGCACAGACCATCATGGGCAAGATCCTTGACAATCTGGGCGTAGACTATGAGGTAGGTATTGACGAGGCTGCATTCTATGGCCCGAAGCTGGACATTCAGTACAAGAATGTATTCGGCAAGGAAGATACCATCGTAACCATCCAGATCGACATGCTGCTGGCTGAAAAGTTCGGTATGGAATATGTGGATGTGGACGGCTCGAAGCGCAGACCGTATATCATTCACAGAACCTCTCTGGGCTGCTACGAGAGAACACTGGCATATCTGATCGAGAAGTATGCAGGTGCATTCCCGCTGTGGCTGGCTCCGGAGCAGGTGAAGATCATCCCGATCGCAGACCGTCATCTCGACTGGGCTGGCGAGGTACAGGCAAAGCTCGAAGCTGCCGGTATCCGCTGCTCCATTGATGACAGAGCAGAGAAGATGGGCAAGAAGATCCGTGAGGCTACCCTTGCAAAGACTCCTTACATGCTCACTGTGGGCGATCAGGAAGTGGAGAACAAGACCGTTTCCGTTCGTTCCAGAAAGGGCGACAATCTGGGTGCAATGGATATGGATGCACTGCTCGGCAAGCTGCTGACAGAGGTAGCTACTAAGGCAAGATAACGAATACTGATGAAATCCCCTGTGCGGCATGGCATGGGGGATTTTTGGAAAGGATGGATTTATGATGAAAAAACGAATTACAGCTCTTTTGACGACGTTCCTGCTCCTGCAGTCTCCTCTCAGTGCCGGAGCAAAGGAACTTCCCGCCATGACCATTTCGCCTGACAATATCGTGAAGATAGAGGTCACGGACCGCAACGGCAATATCATGGAGGATGTCATTGTCAATCTGCACGATGCAGCCGGTGCGCTGGTATGTACAATGCAGAACGGCTATGACTGCACGATAGCGGAGGGTTCTCCGATCAGAGCCTACAGTCCCTATTCAAAATTCAATTGCCCCATTTCGTGGGATTTATTTACATCTCTTGCACAACCCAATACCCTTGAAGAAGTGCGCAGGATGTTCACTTCCAACAGCTACATAACGTACACCGAAGGCGAACCGATGACACAGCCATTTGGTACAACACAGACCTACGAACTTCACGGAGAAGCCCCTTATACAGCAGCGGACATCGGACTTCTGCCCGGACAGATCGCATTCTATGCCGATCCGGAATGGGATCAGAAGCCGGTCGGTTTCTGTATGGAATGTCAACGTGGTACGATCCATGTGAATGAGAATCCGGATGCCAACGCCACAGTGCTGGATGCTTATGTGGAAAACGGTATACTCTATACTTTTTCAGAATATACGTCCCATGATTCCCCGCTGCTGCATGTCAGCTTTCCGGACGGTTCCGGATTCCTCGGAAGCTATCATACAGAGCCGCTTGCCAGCAAAGAGATGACAGAATATGACCTCCTCCGGCTACATATGCAGGATATTTTTGACGAAGCGAATGCGAATGGTACGATTACGGTGGATGACAGGACCTACGATCTCCGAAACGACACAACAGAACGTAGTGCGATGCTGCTGCTGCAAAGTGATGGTGTCACAACAGCAGCCATTCCGGATGCGGAGGGCTTTGTGGAATGCTATGTATCCAGAGCAGATCATACAGTATATGGTGAGATCATTCTGGATTACACAGATGGAGTTTCCTCCGGCTGTAAGAACGTCACCGGCTTCGCCTTTTGCGGCTATGCAGATACCATCACCATCACAACGGCAGCCATTCCGGATGACGGCATGTACCTGACCTATGTACCGGCTGGGACATACACACTAACCTATGAGGATATTCCAGAGGGCTATTCTGCGCCGGAAACTGCCGAAATTACCATCACGGATTCGCAGGAGATCGAATGCATCCGGCTTGTGCTGGGAGGTGGCATCCTTTATTGCGATGTCGATCAGAACGACAGCATCAACGCCGCTGATGCCGCACTGCTTCTGAAAGCAGCTTCCGCCATTGGTTCTGGCGGTACCTCCGGTCTGACGGCGGATCAGGAAACTGCCGCAGATGTGAATCAGGACGGCACATACAATGCGGTGGATGCTGCACTGATTCTGCAGTATGCCGCCTATATCGGCAGCGGCGGAACACTGACACTCAAAGCATTTCTTGCAGAAAGGACAATATCATGAGAAAAAAGATCACCGCACTGCTTGCGGCAGGTCTCATGCTGCTGCAGTCCGCACCGCTCTCTGTATTGGCAGGTCTGATTGAAGTCACACCGGGCAATATGGTATATCTGGATGTAACAGACGCAGCCGGCAATTCCGTCGAGGGTGTCAAGGTCAGTCTGTATAATTCCGAAGGTATGGAGATCGGCGGGATTTATAATGACGAATTTTTCTTTGAAAGTAATGACTCCGGCATTGACGGCACGGAACTGAACGAACGCTACAATTACGATGTTCCGTGGAACACATTCACAGCCTATGCTGCACCGCAGGCACTGCACAGCGTCAACATCTGCCGTGCGGACTGGGATGATGACTACTACGACCGCTATGCGAATCAGCCCATCTATGTCGGCAGCGGCAGCCCCTACAAAATACAGCTGTTCAGCTATGACGCAGCACAGGCGACAGCACTGACCGTCCCGGCAAATCAGTTTGCGATCTATGTTGATCCGAAATGGGCAGCCCGTGATGCGGTCGGGTATGTGACAACCCCCACCCTGACATACTACTTCAACCGGAAAAATTCCTCCAGTGTGCTGGACTCACTCAACAGCATTCCGGTTGGTGAAGTTTCCGTGTTTGGTGCCTTTAATCCCGATTATGACGCATATATCGGGCTGGAATATGGAAATGGCGGCGGTTCTGTCAGCTCCAATTCCATCGAAGTCAGCAATGCTGCATCCCAGTACGTCCTCTGCCGTCTGCCTCTCCGGCAGCTCTGCTCCTATTTCCGTGAGGACGGCAGATATGAAAGAGATGGTCTGCTGTATGATCTCCGGCTGGATTCGGAATATACCAACGCCATTCTCACCATCCAGAGCGGTGCGGTCATCAATGCCGTCATTCCGGATGCCAACGGCTATGTGGAATTCTACCTCGACAGAGCAACCAGAGAATATTCGCTGGATTACTGCTACAACTATTATGATGTCCCGACTGACTCCGGCAACTCCATGTACGGCGGCAGCGGCTTTGCCGATTGGGGCGTGGCGGCAAATATCACGGAACATTTTTTGCAGCCGCTTCCGATTCCTGAGGATGAGATCATTCTGACCTATGTACCTGCCGGAACCTACACGCTCGTATATGACAATATTCCAAAGGGCTATTCCGCCCCGAAAACCACAACCCTCACCGTAACCAATTCGCAGAAAGTACAATATCTCCAGCTTATGCTGGAGGATGCGCCACTGCTTGGCGATGTTAATGCTGACAAGCAGATCAACGCCGCCGATGCCGCCGCACTGCTCAAGGCTGCCTCTGCGGTCGGTTCTGGCGGTGCATCCGGTCTGACGGTGGATCAGCAGGCCGTCGCCGATGTCAACAAGGACGGCACACTGAATGCTGTGGATGCCGCGCTGATTTTACAGTATGCCGCATACCTCGGCAGCGGCGGCACACAGACAATCGAGGAATTTCTGAACCATGCATAACCCCGATCCCCCATGTATTCCTGCATGGGGGATTTGTGATATTTCTGATAATAAGTTGTAGGAAAGCTATGCACGAATACTGAAAATCAAAGATAAATGCTACCAGCCCCTTGTTTTTCAGACTAAAAAACTGTATAATAGATGCATAGCATTTGCTATCACAAATAACAGAAACGAGGTAGACCTATGAAACAATGGAAAAAAACAATCGCCGGCTTGACTGCCTGTACAATGCTGCTCACCGGAGCGATGGCATACCTGCCGGAGCTTGCGGTCAATACGGAGATCATGGTACAAGCGGCGGAGGAATTTACCACCGGTACTTATGAAGAACTCACTTATGAAAACTATGGCGATCACATCAGGATCACCGGTTGTGACAAATCTGCCAAAGTGCTCGTGATCCCGCCCGAGATTGAGGGGATTGCTGTCACTGAGATCGGCGATAAGGCATTTTATCAAAACAGTACCCTCACCAGCATTATTGTTTCCGAAACCGTCACTACGATCGGAAATCATGCGTTTGCAGAATCTGACGCACTGAAAGAGGTTGTACTCCACGAGGGACTGCAGGAGGTGGAGACGAATGCATTTAACGGCACACCCATCACAGAGATCTACATTCCCAGCACTCTCCAGAGCTGCTATCATATCTTTGACGGATGCAGTACGCTGACGGATGTGACATTCGGCGAGGGCATCACAGAGCTTCCGGATTATCTGTTCTACAACGCGGACGGCATCACTAAGATCAATGTTCCCGAAACTGTCACCGTCATCGGAAATCATGTGTTTGCAGAATCTGACGCACTGACAGAAGTCGTACTCCACGAGGGACTGCAGGAGGTGGGCACGAATGCATTTGACGGCACACCCATCACAGAGATCTACATTCCCAGCACTCTCCAGAGTACCTACCATATCTTTGACGGATGCAGTACGCTGACGGATGTGACATTCGGCGAGGGCATCACAGAGCTTCCGGATTATCTGTTCTACAACGCGGACGGCATCGCAGAGATCAATGTTCCCGAAACTGTCACCGTCATCGGAAATCATGTGTTTGCAAATTCTGACGCACTGAAAGAGGTCGTACTCCACGAAGGTCTGGAGGAAGTGGGCGCGAATGCATTTGACGGCACACCCATCACGGAGATCTACATTCCCAGCACCCTCCGGAATACTTATCATATCTTTGACGGATGCAGTACGCTGACGGACGTGACATTCGGCGAGGGCATCACAGAGCTTCCGGATTATCTGTTCTACAACGCGGACGGCATCGCAGAGATCACCATTCCCGAAACGGTTACCACCATCGGAAATTATGTGTTTGCAAATTCTGACGCACTCAAAGATGCTCATGTCCCCGCATCGGTGACAGAGATCGGCTGCGGAGTATTTGAAGAATGCCCTGTCATGACGGATGTCTGGTACGCCGGCTCGGAGGAGGCTTGGAACAGCATCTGGATCGCCAAGCCCAACACCGGACTTGACAACGCAGTCATCCACTACGGCGCAAGCACACCCACACCTGTTGAGCCTCTCATGGGCGATCTTGACGGCAGCGGAGATATCAACGCCTCTGACGCTGCTACGCTCCTAACCGCTGCGGCTGCCGCAGGTACGGGTGGTGTGTCTAGTCTGACACCGGAGCAGGAAAAGGCTGCGGATCTCAACAAGGACGGCACGTTTGACGCAAAGGACGGTGCACTCGTGCTCCAGTATGCCGCATATGTCGGCACAGGCGGCACGCAGACGATCGACGGATTCCTTGCAGAAAGGACAACTGAATGAGAAACTGTCTGAAGTCTGTCACAGCACTTGCGGCAGCGGGCATCCTGCTGCTGCAGATGCCCCTGACTGTTCATGCACTGCCCTCGTTCACCTATGTTCCAAGCAATGTTCTGAATGTGGAGATCAAGGACAGGAACGGCATCCCCAATGAGGAAATTATAATTGACCTGCTGGATGAAAATGGTGAGCTGGCAGGAACATTTTACGGAGGTGCTTTTTTTGTACCGCAAAATGACTCTGCCATCAAAGGCTGTACAGGCAGCAATACCCCCAGTTTTCAGATCCCGTGGGAAAGATTCACAAGATTGTGTGATCCGTGGGAGCTGGATGAAATCTATCGCTCGAACGGCAGTTATGCTTCCGTTTTTAATGCGAATTCTCCCCCCACACAGAATGCCGGAGAAACCCGCGTTTATGAGCTGCACAGCTATCCGGTCAATGAGCCGTCTGCATTCACACTTCCGGCAGGACATATTGCAGTGTCCGTTCAGGAAAACTGCATTACAAAACCGATGCACCTCCAGATGGACACCCCCGCCGGCACTATTTGCATCAACGAAGATCCCAACAGTCTGAACGAGGGAGAGTTTGCGTATTCGGGAAACGGCGGAATCCAGTTTTATCCGAAGTACAAAGAAGAACATTCCGGTCTGCTCTATATCGGGTATCAGAACAGGTACGCCGCGCTCTATTCCTACAATACCGCACCACGTCTCAGCACGGAGGATGTGGAATATGACCTGCAATCTATCAATATTACGGATGTGTTCGAGAATGCAACTGCTGACGGGAAAATCGTCATTGACGGCAGAACCTACGACATGAGGCGGGATTATGACGACCGTACCACCGTACTGCTCATCCGGTCCGGCGGTGTTGTGACATATGCAGAGCCGCTTGCCGACGGGACGGTATATTACTATACATCACGGAAAGACCGTTCTGTCACAATGGAGCTGCATTACAGCTTTGAGGACGGCATTTACAGCGGATGTGACAGCATTTCGGAAAGCTTTTACGGCGGCGTAATTGATAAGATCGAATTTACCATCCCCTCCATGCCCGAAAGCGGATTGAACCTGTTTTATGTACCGGCTGGCACATATACACTGCAATACCGCGAAATTCCGGAGGGCTATACTGCGCCGAAAACGACTAAGGTCACAGTCAAGGAGTCGGATGAGCCGCAATATCTGGAGCTGGTACTCGGCGGCGGTATCCTCTATGGTGATGTGGACTTAAATGGCACCATCAACGCCGCTGATGCCGCTGCACTTCTGAAAGCTGCCTCCTCCATCGGTTCCGGCGGCACGTCCGGTCTGACAGCCGATCAGCAGACCGCCGCAGATGTCAACAAGGATGGCACAATGAATGCGGTGGATGCCGCGCTGATTTTACAGTATGCCGCCTATGTCGGCTCCGGCGGAACAATGCTGCTGGAGGAATTTCTCCAGCAAACATAACAAAAACGGCTCACCGCATGTACGGTGAGCCGTTATTTTGGGATTCGATTATTCAGTTTCAGTCTCAGGTTCAATGATCGGTGCGTCCACAGCATTCTTGCGCACGCTCTCGATGCCGTTCAGACAGCCAGCCTTTGCCTTGTAGCCTTCGCTTGCCGCGATCACTTCGCCGTTCTTTGCCTTCAGACGGAAACGGTATTCGCCTGCCTTATCGAGATACATTTCAAACTTCGGGTGCTTTGCAGTCTCGAAGTTCTCCTCAGTCTGGTTCTCGAAATTTGCTTCCGGAGCATTCTTCATAACGCTCTCACAGCCGTTCTTGCAGCTTGCCAGAGAAGAATACACCTCGCCGCCCGTTGCGATGGTTTCGCCGTTGCCAGCCTTGAGTGCGAATGTATAGCCTGTTTTCGTCTGCTTGATTACAAATTTTCCCATGATGGTTCAACCTTTCTGATGTAGGATTCAGCCAAACGGCTACCTATATTATACTGTTTTTGCAGTGAAATGTCAATCCTTTTTGTCGGATTCTGCATGTTTTAGCCGAAAACACTGTTGCTTTCCATAAATTTCTTATTTTCTTTTCGTGCATTGTGCTGAAAATCAAGACTGATCCTGCCAAATGTCCAATCTTTTCCTGTCTGCGTTGTTATATAAGCAAAGGCTGATGAAACCGCCCCCCGGACGATTGGGAGGCAATCGACAGCGGGGCTTCCCGCAAGGAGGATGATCTTATGAAAAAACTGACTGCAATGCTTGCATCCCTGATGATGCTCGGAAATTTCTGTACGCCCATGCTGACGACCTCAGCGGAAGTCATTCCGGATGAAGAGATGCAGGACCCGTACACAGAGGAAGTGACGGAAGGTGTTTTTGTCTGCCGCCTGTATGCTGACCACGCGGAGATCATCCGCTGCACTGCGGATACCGCAGAAGTGGTGATCCCCAGGGAGATCGCGGGTGTGCCTGTGACTGCCATTGGTGACAATGCCTTCTCTGGATGTCCCGGACTGCTCGGCGTTGTTATTCCCTATACTGTCACGGACATCAGCGATACCGCCTTTGCAGGCACAAGTCTGACAAAGATCTTCTGGGAAATGGATCTCCCTTCCTCCGCCGTGTGGAATGCCCTGCCCCCGGAGGCGGAAAATTACTGCTATTATGTCAGCTATGAGGAATCCGACGAGTACACACTCGGCTTTTGCAACAGTATCGCTTACCGGAAGTATGCCGACCACATCGAGATCTACCAGATGGACTACACGCTGCCGGAGATCGTCATTCCGTCCGAGATCGAGGGACTGCCGGTCACGAAGGTTACCGGCTTATGTAACAGCGGACTGATCGGCAGTGCCTATTACTATAACCATGTGCTGACCAGGCTCACCGTTCCTGCATCCGTGACGAAGCTTGGCATTACCGGCTGCAATGCGCTGGAGGAGATCCTTGTGGATGAGAACAATCCAGCCCTTTGCGTACAGGACGGAAACATCCTGTTCAGCCGGGATATGACCGTACTGTATCATTATCCTGCGTGCCGTCTGGAGGCGTTCTATACCGTCCCGGAGACTGTGACCGCCATTGGCGGTGGCGCATTTGCTGGCTGTGATACCCTGCAGGGCATCACACTGCCGGAGGGATTGCGTTCTATCGGCGATGCCGCATTTACAGAGTGCAAAAGTCTTGTGGATCTGACCCTGCCGGAGAGCCTGACGGAGCTGGGCAATGCCTTTGTACGCTGCTATCAGCTCCCGTATCTGGAGATCCCCGCAGGCGTGACGGATCTGGACAAGCTCTCCCTGTTCTTCTGCGAAAGCCTGATCGCGCTGGTCGTGCCTGCCACGGTGACTGTATTCACCGATCTGACGGACAGCTTCGGCGAGCCGGGACTGACGGACATTTATTTCGGCGGCACACAGCAGGAATGGGAAGCCCTGCTGGATACGGAACGAAACAGCTTCGATACGCCGTTTGAGAATGTGACCATTCACTGTGATTTCCAGGGCTTCTCCCTTGCCAATCTCAACGGTGATGCACATGTGGATGCAAGTGACGCGGCACTTCTCCTGAAGGCTGCTGCCCATGCAGGCACCGGAACACGCATCCTGAATGTGAAGCAGGAAGCCTTTGCCGACCTGAACGCGGATAATGCCTATAACGCCAACGATGCCGCCCTCCTGCTCCAGTACGCCGCCCATATCGGCACCGGCGGTACAATGCCGCTGGAGGAATTTTTGGCGAGACCATAAGCTATTCTGACGAAAATAGTCCCTCCCGTTTTTCGGGAGGGACTATCTGTGTTATGGATTCATCATCGGCGAATGTTCATCCGAGATCAGACCGCCGGCATACTTGAATTTCACCAGTGTGCCGCGCTTGTGGGTCAGGGAACCCTGCTGGTTGAACGGGATCTCCTTGAATGCCGCACGGGATGCGGTCAGGTGCAGGGTTTCGCCCTTGCGGGTCTGGAATACCAGCTCAAAGTATTCGTCATACAGCGTGGAATGACCGGAAGAGTCCACCACGCGGCGGCGTTCGTCGATCTTCTGCATGAGGATCGCCATTTCCGTATAGGGCTGGTTCGGATTTCTGCGCCCGCCGGAGCTTTTCATCCGGTCGGGACGGATCCGCTGCGGACGGCTGTCCGCCTCGTCTGTTTCTTCAATGAAGAAATTCAGGACCTTGCGCCAGTTCTGCTGTTTGCCGCCGAAAATGACCACCAGCAGAAGAATGGCAACAATGACACCAAGAATAATAAAAAACTGTTCCATCAGATTTCCTTTCTATCACAGACCGTTGGGATTCTGCTGCATAAAACGCCAGCTGTCCTCACACATCGTATCCAGCAGTTCCTGCGCCTTCCAGCCAAGCAGCTCCCAGGCGCGGGATGCGTCTGCATAGGATTCTGCAATGTCACCGGGTCTTCTGTCCACGATACGATAATGGATGGTTCTGCCGCTGGCTGCCTCGTAGGCACGGACTACCTCCAGTACGCTCTGACCTCTGCCCGTACCGAGATTGATGGGCATGAAGCCGGGGTTCTGGCAGGCGTATTCCACCGCGTTCACATGACCCTTGGCAAGATCGACCACATGGATATAATCGCGCACGCCTGTGCCGTCGGGCGTGTCATAATCATTGCCGAAGACAGAGAGCTGACTGAGCTTGCCGATCGCCACCTGACTGATGTAGGGGAGCAGGTTGTTCGGGATGCCGTTCGGATCCTCGCCGATCAGACCGCTTTTGTGTGCGCCGATGGGGTTGAAATAGCGCAGAGCCACAACGCGGAACTCCGGATCGGAAATACACATATCCCGCAGGATCTGCTCGATCATGACCTTGGTGTAGCCGTAGGGATTCGTTGCCGAGGTGGGCATATCCTCTGTGTACGGTACGGGATTGTTCATGCCGTAGACCGTAGCGGACGAGGAGAATACCATCGTTTTGCAGCCAAATTCCCGCATGACTTCCAGCAACACCATCGTGCCGCCGACATTGTTCTCATAGTATTCCAGCGGCTTTGCGACGGACTCGCCGACAGCCTTATAGCCTGCAAAATGCACCACCGCGTCGATCTCATGCGCTTTGAAGATGCTGCGCAGAGCCTCCTTGTCGCGGATATCCGCCTTGCAGAAATCTACACTTTTTCCGGTGATCTGCTCCATTCTGCGGATGCTTTCCTCCTTGGAATTGGAGAGATTATCCACCACAACGATGGCATAGTCACGCTCCAGAAATTCTACGCAGGCATGGCTGCCGATGAAACCGGCACCGCCCGTAATCAGGATCTTTCCCATTTGTTTTTCTCCTTTGTGTATATTTGTGTAAAGCCCGGAAATCAGGCAATGTCGTCAACTTTAGGAAAGCTGTGCAAAGATTGCCCCCTGCCCCCTCCCAGAGGGAGGGGGAGATTGAGCCGGTGCTCCGCACCGGCAAGAACTTCGTCCTTTGAACCCCATCAAGTTAATGACATTGAGAAATCAGGAGAGTGTAAGCTGTACGCCCCCCACGCTCCGGATCTTCAGCACATGACAGCTGCCTTCACCGAGGACGCGCTCTGTTTGCCTGCGGAAGTCCTCCAGCATGTCCAGCGGTACGAATGCCTGCACCGTTCCTGCAAAGCCGCCGCCGTGTACGCGCACAGCACCGCGGCTGCCCAGGAGCTGTTCGCACAGCGCGATGGTCAGTGCCACCTCCTGCTTTTCGGCATCATCATAGGTGCTGACATTCTGCAGATACATGAACGAGGACTGTCCCGATGCGCGCACCTCTGCAAGAAATGCAGAGAAATCACCATTTTTCAATGCTTCCGCCTCGCGGGATACTCTGGCATCATCTCCGAAGAAATGCAGTGCGCGCATGACCGCACGGTCACCGCAGCGGCGGCGCAGTGCGGGGAGATGCTTCATCACGGCGGCAATGTCGGTCTCCGAAAGAAGATTCTTTCCAAGAGCCTCCGCCGCAGAACGCATTTCTGCCGGAATGGCAGCATAATCCTCCGTGAGATCCGCATGATCCGCGCCGCTGTCGAGAATGCAGAGTGCATAGCCCTCATGCTCCAGCTCCACCTCAGCGCGTGTGATGACGGGTGTTTCCGTGCCGAAATCAATTGCGATCACGCCGCCCACGGAGCAAGCCATCTGGTCCATCAGACCGCAGGGCTTGCCGAAATAGACGTTCTCCGCATATTGTCCGATCTGTGCGATCTGCACCGCGTCCACCCTGCCGCCGGCAAAGAAGGCGTTGCAGATATTGCCTGCCAGCACCTCAAAGGCAGCAGAGGACGAAAGCCCGGAACCGCGCAGGACGCTGGAGGTCGTGTAGGCATCAAAGCCCGACACCGGATAGCCCATCTCTGTGAATTTTGCCGCGATGCCGCGCAGAAGGGAAGCAGAGGTTCCCTGCTCCTCCGGATGGGGCGTAAGATCGGCAGTATCTACGATGTCCATGGGCATTCCCTCGGACTGCAGACGGATGGTGGTTGTGTCGTTCAGAGCTGCTACAGCAATGACATCCAGATCAATGCTGCCCGCCAGTACATGTCCGCCCTGGTGGTCGGTATGGTTGCCGCCAAGCTCTGTTCTGCCGGGTGCGGAGAACAGAGCCGCTTCACATGCATTTCCGAACTGCGCACGGAACGCCGCCGCCGCATCCAGAAACCGCTGACGATAGGGCGCAAGGGCATCGCCGGAACATGCGTACAATCCGGAAAGACAGCCGTCAAACGCACCGCTTTCCAGCAGCTGAATAATTTGTGCAATTGTGTACATTTGAAACTCCTGTAAGTATATTTGTCGGATGTGTGTAAAATGGTGTGTGTTCTGCCCTGCACCCCTGCCAAGAGAAGAGTTTCTTGGATTCTGGCATTTTCATATCACCCCATCTGGGGTGATATGAAAATGGATCGGGATTCCAAAGGGATATTATCCCTTTGGCGGGGGTGTGGGGGCAGAGCCCCCACGCACATTTACGCACTATGTCTGCCAGATTTACTACAGGCGATCAGACCCACTTTCTGATGTACTGCATCTGACAGAAAACCGCCTATTATTAGTATATAATAATCGGCGGTTTTTTGCAAGCTTTTTTTGAGAGTTTTTTTAAGAATTTCAAAAATGAAGCGCGAAAGTGCTGTTATCCTTCCATGCGTTCCAGAATTTTTGCAAGGATCCTGTCAGCGGCTTCCTCCTTGGACAGGAGCGGCAGCTCCTCCGCGCCGCCGGCGGTGATGAGTGTAATAATATTGGTGTCCGTCCCGAAGCCCGCACCCTCCTGACGCAGGGAGTTGGCACAGATCATGTCCGCCTTTTTCTTCAGGAGCTTTTTTTGCGAATTTTCCAGCATATTTTCCGTTTCCATTGAGAAGCCGCAGAGGAACTGCCCGGCTTTCCGGCACTCGCCGAGCGTTCCAAGAATGTCCTGCGTCCGCGTCAGCGGAATTTGCATTTCTCCGTCAGATTTCTTGATCTTTTCCTCCGATACGGATGTCGGGCGATAATCTGCCACCGCTGCTGACATGACGAAAATATCCTGCTGCTCCCGTGCCTGCATCACAGCGTCGTACATCTCCGCCGCGCTTTCCACCTGCACTGTCGTCACAAAGGGCGGCGGTGTGAGGGCGGTCTTTCCGGTGACGAGCGTCACCTCCGCACCGCGCAGCATTGCCATTTTCGCAAGCGCATAGCCCATTTTTCCGGTGGAACGGTTTGTGATATACCGCACGGGATCAATGCGCTCGCAGGTCGGCCCCGCTGTGATGAGGATTTTCTTTCCGGCAAGGGTCTTTTCGCAGGCAATCGCCTTCTCGATGTAGGAAAGCAGTACTTCTTCCGAGGGCATCTTTCCATCCCCGATATCCCCGCAGGCGAGGTAGCCGCAGTCCGGCGGGATGACCTCAAAGCTATACTGCGCGAGGGTTTTCAGATTGTCCTGCACGATGGGGTTGCGGTACATATTTGTATTCATTGCCGGTGCGACGATCTTGTGACAGGGACACGCAAGGAGCGTGGTCGTCAGCATGTCATCCGCAATGCCGTGCGCCGCCTTGGCAATGACATTTGCCGTTGCAGGTGCGACCAGCACCACATCCGCACGCTTGGCAATTGCCACATGCTCCACGCTGTACTGGAAATTCCGGTCAAAGGTGTCGATCAGGCATTTATTGCCCGTGAGCGTTTCAAAGGTCACGGGGCTGATGAACTGCGTGGCGTTTTCCGTCATCATAACGATCACATCCGCGCCGGTCTTTTTCAGTGTGCTTGCAAGTCCGGCGATCTTGTACGCCGCAATGCCGCCGGTGACGGCAAGAACGATGCATTTTCCCTTCAGGTTCATGGTGTGTTCCTCCTGTTCCTCTCATAAATGATCCGCAGTCCCTGCAGCAGAAGCTCGTCATTCAGCAGAATGTCATGGCAGCAGTGCGGTACCACCGCATGAGCCAGACCGCCGGTTGCAATGAGCTTCGTTTCATAGCCAAGCTCCTCCCAGATGCGGTCGATCAGTCCGTCCAGCGTTGCCGCCGAGCCGTAGAGAATACCGCTGCGCATACAGTCCGCCGTGTTCCGTCCGATGACTTTTTTCGGCACGGTCAGTCCGATCCGCGGCAGCTTGGCAGTACGGGCAGCCAGGGAATCCAGGGAGAGCCGCGCGCCCGGCAGGATGATCGTTCCCACATAGGCTCTGTCCTCCGCCACCACAGAGAGCGTGGTTGCCGTTCCCATATCAATGACAATGACCGGTGCGCCGTATAATGTGATCGCCGCCGCTGCATCCACGATCAGGTCGCTGCCGACTGCGGCGGGATTGTCCATCCGCAGTTCCAGTCCCGTGTCCAGCTCCGGGCTGACCACCATGACCGGCACATCCGTCAGCTTCGCGAGTGCCTGTTTCAGCACCGGCACAAGGGGCGGCACAACGGAGGAAAGGATGATGCCCTCCAGCTGCTCCGGCATGATGCTGTAAAGCCCCAGCACCTGCCGGAACGCCAGCGCATATTCCAGCTCCGTCCGGCGCAGGTTAGTTTCCATGCGTTCGGTAAAGAGTACCCGTTCGCCGTCAAGGCAGCCGAGTACGATATTGGTATTGCCCATGTCAATGGTCAGCAGCATGTCGGTGCACCTCCCTCCATGAATGTGTCATAGATGATCCGCAGTCCGTGCAGCGGCAGTTCCTTGTCAATGGTGATCTTATGGCGGCAGCAGGGGATGATAAGCTCCGCAGAATCCCCCGAAGCCACAAGTGCGGTCGATGCATAGCCGCGTTCCTTCCAGATGCGATCGATCATGCCGTCAATGGCAGCTGCATTGCCGAAGATGACACCGCTGCACATGGAATCCGCCGTGTTCGTTCCCATCACATGGGGCGGGACGCGCAGACTGATGCCCGGCAGCTGTGCCGTGCCGGATACAAGTGAGTGCAGAGAAAGCTCCACGCCGGGCAGGATCGCGCCGCCGATGTAGCAGGCATACTGGTCAATGACGGAGATCGTCACCGCCGTGCCGAACTGAATGACAATGGCAGGCGCGCCGTAGCGTTCCAGTGCCGCCGTGGCAGCAACAATGAGATCCGCACCGATCTCATGGGGATCGTCAATGATCAGCGGCACATTGACCGCCGCATACTGATCCGCCGTCAGAACGCGCAGTCCGGGCATGAGCTTGGTGATCGCTGCACGCAGCGTCTGCACCATGGGCGGCACGACGGAGCAGATGATCGCGCCGCTGATCTGTGTCAGCGGTACTGCGTGCAGCTCCAGGATACTTCTGAGAATGACGGCATATTCCAGCTCCGTCCGGCGCAGGTCGGTCGAGATCCGTTCTGTGAATACGATCTGTTCGCCGTCAAAGCCGCCGAGTACCAGGTGGGAGTTCCCCACATCGATTGCAAGGATCATGTATTTGCTTCCTTTCTGTTAGCTTTGCGCTCCGCATACAGCGGATGCAGCCGACGCAGGATCGGGCAGACTGCCGCTGTGATCAGACATGCAACGATCGCCTCCGGTACGCCGTTCATGCCGATGATCCCCATGATCACGCCGTACAGCGCGCTGTAGTCCATCTCCCTCGCCGATGCATAGGCTTCTCCGAACAGCAGATAGATGCCGCCCATGACCAGGATCGTATTGGTCAGGGAACCTGCCAGACCGCCTGCAATGTAGGCGACAGCCTTTTTGTTTCTGGCGATCCGGCTGAACAGCAGGAAAACATAGTATGCTGCCACGCCGATCAGGATGCGCGGCAGAAAGCAGATGCACAGGCTCTTTACTGCCGCCAGGAATGCATTCTCCTCCATGCCGACGGATAAAAACGGCGAAAATACGAAGGATGTTGCACTCGGCTTGAAGGTGTTGTTCAGAAGGCTTGTCAGCCCGAACACGCCGCCGAGCAGCGCACCCTTCTTGGGCCCCAGAAACAGTGCGCCGACGATGACCGGAATATGGATGGTCGTTGCGTTGATCACGCCGAGCGGGATATAGCCCAGATACGGCACGAACGCCAGCAGACAGATGATCGCTGCAAACATGGCAGTCAGTACAAATTCCCTGGTTTTTTCTGTGGTATTCATGATCTGTCCTCCTATGAAAATTTCTTCTGTAATGTGAGTGCGCTGAAACGGGGAAATGTTACACTATTTCACCTGAAAGCAGATCGCCGCAAACGGGGGGAGATCCATGGTGAAGGTGCCGTCCTTTCCCTTGATGACCGTTCCCTTTGTGTCCGGACGGATGCCGCTGTAAATATCCGCCGTGCTGTCCATGAGGACGGTCAGGCTTTTCGCATCGCAGTGCAGAACATAATTTTTCAGCTCGCTGCCGGCAAAATTGAAGACTCCCACGATCGACTCCTTCGAGGAATACCGCTGCATCGCATAGACGCAGGGATAGTCCTGGTTACAGTCGCGCCACTGGAAGCCGCCGTCCGCATAGTCGCGTTCATACAGCGCGGTATGCTTCAGATACAGCTGGTTCAGCTCGTGGATGTAGCGGTGGAAGGCATCGTGAATGGGGTATTTCAGCAGGAACCAGTCCTGCTCCCGGCTCTCGTCCCATTCGCGGAGCTGTCCGAACTCACTGCCCATGAAATCGAGCAGCTTTCCGGGATGAAGTGCATGATACATATAAAATGCCCTTGCCTGCGGGAATTTATCCTCATATTCCCCGTGCATTTTCTGGAGAATGGTCGCCTTGCCGTGGACATTCTCATCATGCGAAAAGGGGAGGATATAGCGTTCACTGGGATAGTACATCATCGAGAAGGTCAGCTTGTGATAGTCGTTGTACCGGTACAAGGGATCCGTGCGGAAATAGTTGAGCGTGTCGTTCATATAGCCCATATCCCACTTGTAATCAAAACCCAGACCGCCGTATTTCACAGGCGCAGTGACCTTCGGGAAGTCCGTGGAATCCTCTGCAAACAGCATACAGCCCGGAAATCTTGCCTTCAGTCCTGCGTTCATCGTCCGGATGAAATCGAGTGCCTGGTTATTGACACCGCATTCCTGTTTGCCGTGCCAGTAGATCATCCGGCTGATGGCATCCATCCGCAGTCCGTCGAAATGAAATTCCTCCAGCCAGTAGCAGGCACTCGACTGCAGGAAGCTGCGCACCTCGCCGCGTGAATGGATGAAATTGTAGCTGCCCCACTCGCTCACACCCGCACCGTCATTCGGGTATTCATACAGCGGCGCACCGTCAAACCGTGCCAGACCGAAGCTGTCCACTGCAAAATGCACCGGCACAAAATCCAGGATCACCCCGATACCGTTCTGGTGGCAGAGGTCGATCAGTTTTTTCAGCTGATCCGCTGTGCCGTAGCGTGAGGTCGGCGAAAAAAAGCCCGTATTCTGGTAGCCCCAGGATTCATCACAGGGATGTTCCGCGATCGGCATCAGCTCAATGTGGGTATAGCCCATCTCCTTGATATAGGGGATCAGCAGCTCTGCCAGCTCCTCGTAGTTCAGCCATTCCCCATCCGCATTTCTCCGCCAGGAGCCGCAGTGCAGCTCATAGATGTGCAGGGGCTTGTCCATGCAGTCCGTGCGGTTCTTCATCCATTTTGCGTCGTGGAAGCGGTACTGTGACAGATCGCGCAGAATCGAGCAGAACGCCGGACGCAGATCCATCCCATAGCCGTAGGGATCACAATGCTCTGTGTAGCTGCCGTCGGGATTGTACATTCTGTAGAGATACCGCTGCCCGGCTTTCGCATGGGGAACCGTGATCTCCCAGAAATGCTCGCTGTAGCTCCGGTGCAGCGCAAGCTCCTCCCATTCGCTGAACTCACCAACGAGTGTGATCTTCTGTGTGTGCGGTGCAAAGACGCGGAAGGTGAAGCCCTCCGCTGCAGGATGTGCACCAAGAAAACGATGGGCATCAAAGGTCTGCCCTGTGTAGAAGCTGTAGAGATCCATGTTCTGACTCCTTTCCAAAAGTTCCGGAATAAACGCTTGCAGAATTATATTTCACTTTTGAAAAAATGGTTTCAAAAGGCGATAGCCTTTGGCGGCGGCGGCGACTCCCCACGGGGTGGGGAGATGCTGAACGAAGTGAAGTAGAGGGGACGGCACCTGTAAGGTGCACAGCACCGCCCTAAATCCCCCTCCCTTTGGGAGGGGGCAGGGGGTGGGGCAGTTTTGTAAAACTATAAATCAGCAGCATATTTCCAAAAGCGGTTACTCTGTCAAAAGTTCCGGAATCCCTTGCAAAGATTCCGGAAATCTGCTATAATAATGGTATCTTCTGACTGTACAGTCTTATTATAACGCAGTCACCATAGAAAAGCAATCTGCATTTTTCGCCGGCAGTCGTTTAATCGACGTTTTTTGAAAAATGTCGGGAAAGGAGAAGTCATGGATTTACGCCAGCAAAAAACAAAGCGGAGCATCATCAACGCGTTTCTGCGTCTTCGCACGGAAAAACCTCTGGAGAAGATCACCGTCCGCGAGCTTTCCGAGTGCGCGGAGATCCACAAGGCGACATTTTACCTGCATTACCAGGATATATACGCGCTTTCCGAAAGCCTGGAGCGCGAGCTGATCGACAACATCCTTGCCGGTATTTCCGATCCGTCGGCATTTCTCACAGATGTGGAACGTTTCAATGAGGAGCTGTACTGCCTGCTGATCTCCCATGAGAGTATGCTCAGCATCCTGTTTTCAGGCAGCCGTGCAGGACTGCTTGCCGATATGACGGAGGAACGCATCAAGAACTATATTTTCAGCTTTTTCCCCGAATACCGCAATGATCCCCGCAAGGAGATCGCCCTGACCTTCCTCATCCAGGGCGGCTACCGCACCTACATGCAGCACTACCGCAGCATGGACTTCAAGGAACTGCTCCTCCTTATCAACTCCATCTCTGCCGATATTCTGAACAGACTCGTGGCTTCGGAAGAGGAGGGATGATAAAGTCATTCCCTTTATAATAGGTATCGCCATTTGTGACCCATCCGCATCCATTTCGTAACTACATTATGAACACCAGCCGTAAAATCCCCGATTCTGGCACGAATGCTAAAAGGCACAATCCTTGCTGACATCCTTTTGCGTATTTGTTTAACATGTACAAAGAATGCAAGCAAATTTTGACAGTGATGATTAAATGTTTTAACTAATATAATCTTTCACTGTAATTTTAATTGTATTTTTGTTTTTTATATTACTAATTGTATAGAAAATGTGAACGTTTAGTGATTATTTCTAAAAAAATTCTCGCGATTTATGTAAAAAAGCAGTTGCAATTTCAAAAGTCAAATGGTATAATTATGATACTGGAGTATTATGCTGTAATGTACTCACTACTTTAACACAAAAAATCATTGGAGGTGGTCGAATGAAGAGTTTTTCCTACGTTGCAAAGACCCCTGCTGGCAAGCAGATAAAGGGAACGATCAACGCAGAGGACGAGAGAGAATTCAGCGCAAAGCTCAAAGAAAAGGGTTATATTCTCGTCAGCTATGAGGAAAAAGAAATCGGCGCAAAGAAAACGGTGAAGAAGTTCAAGACCAAGGAGCTGGCATTTAACTGCCGTCAGCTTGCAGCAATGCTGACATCCGGTCTGACACTGGTCAAGGCACTGGACATCCTGAGTAAGGAACAGCCGAACGACGCGGCAAAGGCAGTCTGGCAGAGTGTTTACGAGAACGTGCAGAAGGGTGAATCCTTCTCCGCATCCCTGGAAATGTACAAGGGCGTATTCCCGGACTTCCTGATCTCAATGGTCTCCGCAGGTGAAACCAGCGGCTCGCTCGATGTTATCATGCAGCGAATGAGTGACCATTACGCGAAGGAGAACAAGATGAACAACACCATCAAGGGTGCGATGACTTACCCGCTGGTACTGCTGTTCCTCTGTATCGTTATCGTTATCGGTATGTTCACTTTTATTATGCCCACATTCGCCGGCTTGTTTGAAAGCCCGGAGGATATGCCTGCTCTGACCAGAGTAATGATGGGCTTCAGTGACTCGCTCATCAATTACTGGTTCATTTACATCGGTGCCATCGTGGGTATCGTATTCGGCGCGATCTACCTGCTGAAGATCCCCAGCACCAGACTGAAGTGGGATAAGTTCATCATCAAGGGTCCCGGCTTCGGTCCCCTGGTCGTAAAGGTTTATACAGCACGTTTCTCCAGAACACTGGCTTCCCTGTACTCCAGCGGTATTCCGATGGTAGAATGCCTCCAGCGTTCCTCCGCGATCCTTGGCAACCGCTACATCAGCCAGTGCTTTGAGAATGTAGTCGATGAAGTAAAGCAGGGTGAAACCCTGTCCGCTTCCATCACAAGAACAGAGATCTTCGACTCCATGTTCTGCTCCATCATCTATGTCGGTGAGGAAGCTGGTGCACTGGATACCATCCTGCAGAAGACCTCTGACTACTACGACGAAGAAGCTGACTCTGCAGTTGGCCGTCTGGTAGGTATGCTTGAGCCCGTCATGATCATCATCATGGGTGTTGCAGTAGGTCTGGTAGTTGCATCCGTACTGCCCGCACTGTATGGCTCTTTCGACGCTGTTGCAGGTTAATCACAAATCAACAAACGAGAGGTGGAAAAGTAAATGCTTTCATTTGATATTACCGATAGAAATATACGCATCATCAAGGGTACTGAGAACGGCGGCAAGATCAAGATCAGCTCCGCTGCGACCATCGACCTTGAAGAAGCAGTCATCGTCAATGGCCATGTCAACGATATCAACCGCGTTGCCATGATGATCAACCAGGTTCTGAAGCAGAACAACATGCCCGATAAGGACGCAATCGTCAGCATCTCCTCCAACCAGACCGTGTTCAAGGAGCTGCTCATTCCCCCGAACTCCAAGGAAAGCGAGTTCATGAAGAGCGTCCGTCACGAGTTGCAGATGCAGATCAACGTTGACGATTCCTATGCCGTTGGCTACCTGATCGTGGGTGAGCCGGAGGAAGACGAGCACGGCGAGAGAATGCAGCGCATCCTCGCAACTGCCTGCCCGTATGATGTAGTAGACTGCTACAAGCGTATCTTCCACATGCTGGGCATCAACCTGAGAACTGTCATGATCGGATGTAACGCCATCACCAAGGTGCTGCTCGCTGACGTAAAGGTCAAGAGCCTGATGCCTCTGCTGGCTGTACAGATCGACAAGAACTTCATTTCTCTCAACCTGTATGAGGATAACCAGCTGTCGTTCTCCCGTTTCGCATCCATCGATCCGGAGGACTATGAGAATCCGGATGACTATGTATTCGAAGCAGTCAACGAGAACATCTTCCGTATGCTGCAGTTCGCAAGAAGCCGCGGCTCCGAGGCTGTTTCCAACGTTGTATTCTATGGTGACATCACCGCTTCCCCGAATCTCTACAACCGTCTGGTTGACGAGATGGAGAGCAACGAGATCAGCGTAAGCCAGCTGAACGTACCGCCGCAGATCCACGGTTACCAGAACCTTGAATTCTCTCTGTATGCAAATGCCATCGGTGCGATGTTCAAGCGTAACAAGATCACTGAGCACGTTAATCTGCTCGATGCTGAAGGCGCAAACGCACTGGCAGGCGCAATGAAGAACCAGACCGAGGGCGGTATTCCCGTACTCCCGATCATTGGTCTGATCGTCAGCGCAGTTGCAGTGCTCGGCACTTGGGGTCTGTTCTCCATCAGCGATGCCAAGTTGGTAAGCGATACTAAGGAACTCCGTGCTAAAATCGACAGCCCGGAAACTGCTGCAAAGCTGAAGCAGTACGAGGATCTGCTCCTGCTGAGAGATGAGGTGGAGAATTATGGTACCCTCATCACCAATACCAGCGAGGCATACAAGACAAAGCCTGTTCTCACCCGTCAGTGCTATGAGGCAGTGGACTCCGCACTGGAGGCTGTGATGCAGGAAAATGCCGGCACAGCTGAACCGGCGATCGTAGCTGCACTCAACTACGAAACAGGCGTGTTCACACTCCCCGTTTCCATCGAAACAACGGATGAGTTCACACAGAAGTATCCTGCAATGGTTGTAGATCACCTGTACCAGAACTATGGCGATGACCTGTTTGCTGGTGTTTCCTATGTAGGATATACCGTAACAGAGCAGGGCGGAAGTACGGATCCGAATGCACCCGCTGCACAGGAGCCGATCAAGGTTGTGGAATTTACTCTGGTACTTACTATGCACGGCAATGAAGAACCCGATCTCGAAAGAGATGCTGTTGAAGAAACAACAGAAGCTGCGAGCTAAAGGAGGATGACGGAAATGAAAATGGAAATGAGCTATCGCGACAAGGTAATTCTGATCGTACTTTTGATCCTCCTCGTTCTGGTCGGCGGTTTCTTCGCACTGATCAAGCCCAAGTATGAGAAGTGGCAGTCTGACAAGAAGATCTATGCTGATACCGAGATCGAGTGGAACGGTATTGACCAGAAGCTGACTGCGATCCCGACACTGCAGAAGAACATCAAGGAAAAGTGCAGCGAATACAAGAAAACCGCACAGGTTTTTGTCAACGATGCATTCAAGTCTGCAAATGAGACCTACACCAACGAGAAGACCAGCTATGAGATCGACCAGTATCTCCAGCCGGTGATTGATGAGTGTTCTCTCGAAGTAACAGACATGACTCTGGCAGATGTTACCAGCGAAACAATCAACTACTACTTCTATGAACCCAACGTAGTAACCTACTCCCTGCTCGAAGCTGCGGATATCAACGGCGACTACAATGCAGATCTTGCAGAAGTGATGAAGGAGAGCATCGTGCTCACTGAGCGCGTGGTTGGCGATGTAATGTGTCAGAATGTTGAGCTGACCGTGAATACCACCAAGGAAAACCTCATGCTGTTCCTGGATAAGATGGGCGAGGAGAAGAACGCTGTTCTCGTAAACAATGTGAATATCAACAACTACGAGTTCACAGACGGTCTGGAAGTTACACAGACTGGTCCCGACGGTCAGCCTGTAACAGTCATCCGTGACGGCGAGGGTACCTCCATCGTGAACATCACCATCGGTTTCTACAACGCAAAGCCCATCGACGAGCCGAATGTAGGTGCTTGATCAACCTGAAAAAAGGAAGTGACAAGTAAAACGTGACTTCATCGGAAAGGTGGTAAGGATGATGAAGGAGAAAGTAAATTCAGCGAAGCTGAAGGGTACTGTTCTGTACACTGTCGTTTCCGTGCTCATGGTGCTCATCGTATTTCTGATGGGCACTCTGGCACTTGCAGCGACAGCGAGCAATCGTGCATACACGAATTATCAGAAGGAACAGACCGAATATACTGCAAGACTTCTGCTCGACTCCGTAGTAGAAGCCATCAATGCAGATACCTCCGGCACCGGCATCAAGTCCCAGATGGTGACACAGCTGAAAAACAAGGGCAATTCCTTTGAGGTCGATGTACAGCTGGAGGGTGTAACACACAAAGTAAAGATCAGCAACGTTGGTAAGCAGACGCTCTACAACCAGGAAGACGAAGAATGGGTAGAGGGTGTTGTTTATGAGGTTGCAGCTGTTTCCTCCAAGCTCCTGGCAGATACCACATACTGTGCGTACATTGTCGGTGAGCATGAGGTGACAATCAACACCACCGGCGGCGGCGGTGCGTTCGTATCCATGGGCGACATCGGCGGCGCGGATCATGAAATCGCGACTGGTGGTCTGATCACCGGCGGTACCTTCATTGGTGTCGGTATTCCGGTATCCGATTATCAGCTCGGTTCGAGCGGTGAATCCATCATTGATGCTCCGTTCTTCCTGAATGGTAATGCAAAGGCTGTCAATGAAGTATTCATCCATTTCATGAATCCTGGTGATTCCTTTGTAATCACCGGCGATTTCACAACAGAAGGACAGGGCGGTCTGATCCCCGTATTTGACGGCTTCCAGTGGGATGCCGGTGCGACCCAGTCCTATGAAAAGCTCCCCTACATCTATGTAGGCGGTACTTACACGATCAATGCTACCTATGCAAAGCATGATAGGAAGAACCCCAATGGTGACGATCAGAATGCAGTCAATATCTACTGCGGCGAGCTGAAGGTGGATAAGGAGACAGGTCTGAATCTCTACGGTGATCTGTACTGCTTTGACTCCAACAGCGAAAGCGAGATCGGCAGCGGTGCATCCGACAGTAAGCTCTATAACTGGACAGCGCACACACTGCAGATGAAGGACGCTACCCAGGCGACCCTCGGTAACTGGTATTCCATGGGTTCCGTTACCCTCAAGGGCAACAGAGCTGTTGAGATCGAAGGCGATCTCCGCGTGGAAAAGAATGTCACCCTCAAGAGCGGTAAGGTAACCATTTATGGTGACCTGGTCTGCGGCGGCACGCTGAGTGCTGACGTATCCACCAATCTGGAGGTAAAGGGCAATATCTATGCCGGTAACATCCAGAATGCCGGCAATATCAAGTGCGATGGCACGATCCATACCTTTACACCCGCAGTCGGCGGTACAGTCAACTGCCCGAATCCTGTTTCTGTTTACGACACAACAGGTATGGTTCCCACCAGTGTGATTCGTGTATGGTATGATAATGTTTCACTAAATCCTACCGAAGGCGCGAACCCCGGACAGGGCAGACTCTCCTACAGCTATACTGAGTGGAGAGAAGAAAACGGCAATCGTACTGAGACACCGGTCACCTATGAGACCCAGACATGGTGGTACAACACCGATGTGGCAAATGGTGGTTATGCAACTTATCGGGAATTCCTGGAAAATGATCCAACCGCTGCTGAGGCACTGGAATACCAAAGAGTAGAGGACATGATAGATAAGCAGGGCGAAGCCTTTGCTACAACAGAGTACACCTACAGCATTTCCACTGTATACGGTGACATCTATCCGCCGGCATTTACCAGACAGAATCTGGACGTTTCCAGAGGCGGTTTCGTAGAATACCCTACTCCGACTGATTACAGAGATGCCGGCTATCCGACGGACATCTCCAAGCTGGGTGCCAATGTGTATGATACGGCAACCGCTGATCTGAAGATTCCGACCTACTACGAAAGCGACCTGGAAGCAAACTTCCTGCATGACAACGGTACCGGTGATAAGCAGGACGATTGGTATGAGATCGATTCTTCCTGCCAGATCGTCGGCACGATCAACCGCAATCTGTACATCAAGTCCGCATCCGATGCGATCACAGTTGTTCTGAATAATGTCAACATGAGTGAAAGCGGCGGCGGCGGCAAGACACAGATCATTGTGGATGACGCAAAGCAGGTGACCTTCTTTGTCAGAGGCACTGTAACCGTAGACAGCGGTGCCATCATTACAGCGGACTATATGGACGCATTCTATGGCAAGGGCGACTGGAATCCTGGTACAAGAACAGCTGGCAACCTTGCCGGTTCCTCCAATGACCATGAGATGAACCCCACGCTCAGAACACCGCCTCATGAAAAGGATAATACACTCACGATCTGGCAGAACGGTACAACTTCCGACTGGTGGTATCCGAATGTGATCATTTATGGTGAGGTAGGCTCTAAGCTGGATATGTGCACCAACAATTCTCTGGTAACTGCACACATCCGTGCGCCTGAAATGGCATTCGTACAGATGATGGGTATGCAGATCGGCAATACAAATATCAAGTATGTCGGCAACGGCGAAATGCTCTATGGCTCAAGAAGTACACATACAGCAGACGCAAACGCCATTGGCGTTGTCGGTCAGCTGATCGCTGGCAAGATCGTCATGGAGAGCCGTGCAAAGTGGGGTATGCTTTACGTTACAGACAGCGGTGCAGTCACACCCTGTACCTGCGGCTGCGGTGCATGTACCTCCGCAAATCCGAGCACCTGCACATGTAACTGCGGCACACCTGGCTGTATCTGTTCCGGCGGCACACCGTCCGGTATGATCCCGACCCGCTTCACAACCCTGTATTATAACTACTATTAAAGAGAGGAGTGCAGCTTATGAAACTGAACAAAAAGAAGTTGAAGGGCATGACTCTCGTGGAGGTCATCATTGCGCTTGTGATCTTCGTTCTGCTCTGTACCATCATGGTGCGGGTTGGTTCCATTACCAACTCGCTCCTGCGGAATACGGACCGCATGAACAACAAGACCGCCGCAGAATCTCCGATCGGTTCGGTGCAGGATGTGGACGCACTCCGCGACGCTGCGAATGCAGTGTATGCTGACCCCGCAGATGCACAGGCAGCACTGGGTGAGACCGACCTGACAGTTGTTGTCAGCTCCGGTTCCTATACCCATAATGTTGATGTCAAGAAGTATTCCGCCAAGGCTGCCGGCGAGCAAGCCACAGCCAACGGCATGAACTGCGATACCTCCGCACATATGAACGGCGACCTGCAGTTCTATGTGATCCAGCCCTAAGGAGGTACCGGTATGAAGACAAAATTAAAGGGCTTTACCCTGATCGAGCTGCTGATCGTAATGGCAGTGTTCGGCGTGATCATGTTCGGCGCACTTCAGCTTGTGCCGAATGTGACAAGAATGATGGTTCTGTCAGACGTACACGAAGGCGGAAATGCTGCTGTCAGCAGCATCTCCGGCTATCTGGAAAATGAGCTTTCCACAGCGGAATATCTCTATGCTTCCAACGTACTCCCGGCAACCACGACCTTCGGTGATAATGAGATCAAGCTGGATGATACCGGTATCGTAGAGGATTATGTAGAGCAGTTCTACGAGGGCGTTCTGCGAAAGGGTGCAACAGTGGACGCTCCCGTGTATGGCAGCGGTCTCGTGCATGTCCTTCTGATCGACAACACAGCAGCTGTAGTGGATCCGACCACCGGTGCAGTGACTGTACCCGGCGGCAATGGCAAAATCAGCGAGATCACTTACAGAGTATCCAGCTTTGACATTGGCATCACCGCTACGGACATCATCTATGAGTCCTCCAGGGAATATGCCGTCAATAAGGCATATTATGACAACTATACCTTCGACATCAAGTGCGGCACCTATGATGAGGCAGGCTTTGATATGACCGACCCGGTCAGCTACAATGATTTCATCAATAACCTGTCTTCCAGACACACAGCATTTTCCATCCGCGCAAATACGACCAGAAACAAGCAGCCTTATTCCTTTGTAACCAACTCCACCATGTCCCTGATCAACATCTACAACCGCAGCGGTACCGGCGTTCCGGGCGTGTACTATGGCATCACTGAGCTTGCCAATCCGTCCGCATCCGATACCCGCAAGATCGTGGACATCACCAAGGGCTACAATGAGGATGGCTTCTCCGCACACATGAGCGTTCGGAGCGGTTCTGATTTCCCGTATTCCCGCGCTCAGGGTCTGCTGAACACAAGTAAGATCGTTGACCACACAGCTGGTTCCACCAACGGCTACTGCTTCGTCTACAGCTACGGCTCTGAAATCGACACACAGTAACAAAAAATCGGCAGTCGGAAGCGATTGCTCCCGACTGCCGGATTTGTATGAACTTTATGCCACCGTGTAGGGGTCATATGTCAGCATGGCAATGTACCAGTCGATCATCGACTCACCGAACAATGTACCGATGCACAAGCCCATCGCAAGATAGGGACCGAATGCGAATTTGGATTCGCCGCTGCGGTACTTGTTGATCATGCCGAACACCGCTGCAATGAGGATGCCCAGAAATGCGGAAGCACAGACAGCCTTCCATCCGATCAGCGCACCGCTGACAGCCATCAGTACAGTATCACCCAGTTCAATACCGCGGATCTTTTCGCCGTGCTTCTTCTTCATATAGATGCCGACGACCTCACCGATCACAAAGAACGGGACACTGATGCAGGCAAGTCCGATCAGACGATCTGTCAGGCTGACGGCATCCGTCAGGAGCGCGTCCGGTACGGCAAGCAGCAGGATCAGACCAAGCATCCAGGGATCCATTTCCATGGTGTCGAGATCAATGAAGCCGACGCAGATGAGGATGGAGAAGAAAATACAGCAGATGACGGAATGTACATTGAAGTCCATGACCGCAAAGGTAATGACATAAACAATGCCGTTCAGGGCTTCTACGATGGGATAACGGGGAGAAATCTTATCACCGCAGCTATGGCATTTTCCTCTGAGGAACAGCCAGCTGAAGATCGGGACAAGATCCCGCTTGCGGATCGGTGCCTCGCATTTCATGCAGTGGGATGATCGTTTGATCAGGGATTCATTATTCGGCACTCTGTAGATGACTACATTCAGGAAGCTGCCGATACAAATACCATAGAAAAATACGATCGGGTAGAACATCAGATAAAATCCAATGTCCAGAAATTCATTGTGAAGCATGGTGTTTGCCCTCCTTAAAAAATCGTTTACATATATTATATCATATGACAGAAAATTTTACAAGCAGAAAATGAAAATATGGAGGTTATCGTATGAGAAACATTCGAATCGGTGATTATCTTGTTGAAAATAAGCTGATCACTCCCGAACAGCTGGAGAAGGTTCTGGCAGCACAGAAGGAATCCGGCGGCAAGCGTTTCGGAGACATGGTTGTTGAGCTGGGCTTCATTTCTGAAGTCCGTCTGGCACAGGCACTTGCTGGTAAGCTGAGAGTGCCGTATGTGGACCTTGCCAACATCGAGATCGACGAAGAAGCCGTTCGTAAGATCCCGGAGAACCTGGCGAAGAAGTACACTGTAATCGCCATCAACATCCAGGGCAGAAGACTGACAGTTGCAACAGATGACCCGATCAACTTCAACATTCTGGAAGACATCAAGATGCAGACTGGTATGGATACCATTCCGGTACTGGCAACCAAGTCCGCCATCAACAAGGCGATCGGTCAGATGTACTCCATGGAGAACGTGGACAGCGTACTGGAGAGTGTAACGCAGTTCGGTTCCGTGGATACCGAGGATGAGGAATCCCGTGACCGTGTAGAAAGTGCGCCGATCGTAAAGCTCGCTACTACCATTATCGAGAACTCTTACCGCGCAGAGGCGACCGATATTCATATCGAGCCGTTCAAGACCTATACCAGAATCCGTATCCGTGTCAACGGCGACCTGGTAGAGCTGATGAACGTATCGAATGTGGTACATAATGCGCTGACCACCCGTCTGAAGCTTATTTCCGGCATGAACATCGCCGAGAAGCGTATCCCGCAGGACGGCCGTTTCACACAGGTCGTTGACGGCACCACGCTTGATGTCCGTGTATCCTCACTGCCGACCGTAAACGGTGAAAAGATCGTTATCCGTATCTTGTCCACCGGTCAGATCGCTCTGCGTAAGATCACAGACCTCGGTATGTCCGACTATAACTACCAGCTCTTTGAATCCATGATCAAGTGCCCGCACGGCGTAATCCTGGTAACAGGACCTACCGGTTCCGGTAAGACCACCACACTGTATGCGGCTCTCGGTGAACTGGCAAAGCCCCATGTAAACGTTATCACAGTAGAGGACCCGGTCGAGAAGGCGATCGACGGCATCAACCAGGTACAGGTAAATGCCAAGGCAGGTATGACCTTCGCAGCAGCTCTGCGTTCCATCCTCCGTCAGGACCCTGACATCGTAATGATCGGTGAGATGCGTGACTCTGAGACAGCCGACATCGGTATCCGTGCCGCTATCACAGGTCACTTGGTTCTCTCCACACTGCATACCAACGATGCAGCTTCCACCATCGTCCGTCTGGTTGACATGGGCGTTGCTCCCTACATGGTAGCGACTTCTCTGATCGGCGTTATTGCACAGCGACTGGTTAAGGTACTGTGTCCGAAGTGCAAGAAGCAGCGTATGTCCACCGCAGAGGAAAATGGTCTGATGAAGATCGACATGTCCGTACCGGTATTCGAGGCAGGCGGCTGCCCTGAGTGTAACAACACCGGCTACCGCGGCAGAACTGCGATCCATGAGATCATCCACTGTACTTCCGGTATTTCCACCATCGTTGCAAGAAACGGCAGCAAGGAGGAGATCGAGGAGCAGGCAAAGAAGAACGGCACAAAGCTGCTGCGTGACAACGTTTCCGAGCTGGTACAGAAGGGTGTTACATCCATGGATGAGCTGGTTCGTGTAACCTATGCCGTATAAAACAGATTCGACAGGAGGAAAACGCTATGTCAATTGAGATTAACCGCATTCTGAACGAAGCCCGTGTTATCGGCTGTTCTGACCTGCATTTCACATATGGTATTACCCCCATCGTTCGCCTGAACGGTGCGCTCCGCAAAATGAGCAAATATCCGGAGATGGATGAAGAAACCATCATGGACATTGCCAACCAGATGACCAATGAGCAGCAGATGGCAAGCATCCGTATGCACAAGGATACGGACTTCTCCTTCCAGAGCTCTTCCGGTTACCGTCACCGTGTCAATGTGTATTTCCAGAGAGGCAAGACCGCAATTGCGATCCGTCTGCTCCGCAATGACATCCCGACACTGGAGGATCTGAGCCTCCCGCCGGTTCTGGCAGATTTTGCAATGCGTCCCCGTGGTCTGGTGCTTGTAACTGGTCCTACCGGTTCCGGTAAGTCCACGACCCTCGCAGGCATGATCGACTTTATCAATGTCAACCGCAGTGCGCACATCATCACCATTGAGGACCCGATCGAGTATGTTCACCAGCACAAGCTCTGCATGATCAACCAGAGAGAAGTCGGCGACGACGTTCCGGACTTCGCAGGCGCGCTGAGAGCTGCGCTCCGTGAAGACCCCGACGTTATCCTCGTAGGTGAGATGCGTGACTTCGAGACCATCACCGCTGCGGTAACCGCTGCGGAAACCGGTCACTTGGTACTTTCCACCCTGCATACCACTTCTGCGGCAGATACCATCAACCGTATCATCGACGTATATCCGGAGCATCAGCAGGGACAGATCCGTACTCAGCTGGCAAATACCCTCGTAGGCGTTATTTCTCAGACCCTGCTCCCGAAGCGCGACGGCAGCGGCCGTATCGCAGCAATGGAGATCCTGAGCGTAACAGATGCCTGCGCTGCAATGATCCGTGATGACAAGGTACACCTCTTGCTCTCCGCGATCCAGTCCGGTAAGCAGTACGGCATGATGTGTCTTGACCAGGAGCTTGCACGTCTGACCAAGCGCGGTATCGTATCCGAAACCGATGCGATCGACAAGTGCCAGAGCAAGCAGGAATTTTATCGTTACCTCAACGGTCAGTAAAAAATACATGCTCTATAGAGTATCATAATGAAAGCACAGCCGGATCCCTGACAGCAGGGATCCGGTTTTCTGCGTGTATCCGACGGCGGAGGAGGGGCGAAAAATGGTGAAATATGTGCCATAAAGTCGGAAATCCTTGACAAATAGGGAAAAACGTGCTATAATATAATCAGGTAAGTATGGGGATTTCCTTGACAGGATATGCCTGCCGATCATTCATGTCACTGACTTTGTTGTCTGACAGAGCAGTGTTGACTGCAATGTAGAAGAGGAGGAGTATCGAATGAAGAAACATCATAATTCCAAGGCGGTGCGCGCGATCAGTGCAGCTCTTGCAATGTGCTGCATGACTGCGGCTTTCAGTCCCGCAGCTTTGCTCAATGTCAGTGCCGCTTACAGCACCGGTACCTATACTGTTTCCGGTCAGAGTGCCAATATCCGCCAGAACCCCGGCACAGATGTCGTGGGCTATGCACAGGGCGGAGCGTCCTTCAATGTATCCCGTATAGACGGCAGCTGGGGCTATTCTGCGAGCATTCCCGCCACCAGCGGCAGCAATGTTGCCGGCTGGGTATATCTTGAAAACTGCACATTGAAGAATGCTTCTGCTGCGCAGACAGGTTTTGCCGCAGGCAGCAAGATCGAGATCACCAATACACCCGAAGTCAACTTCCGTTCCGGTGCCGGCACGGGCTACAGTATGCTCGGCAAGATCCCGAAGGGGACAGTCCTGACAGTATCCGAGGTATCTGGCAGCTGGGTCAGAGTTTCCTATGACGGTCAGAGCGGCTGGATCAGTACCGATTACTGCAAGGCGTATACCGAACCCGCTGCTCCATCGGTAACATCCAAGTTCTCCGTCGGCGAGCAGGTGGAGGTTACCAACACCGACCAGGTGAACTACCGCACAGGTCCCAGCACGGGCTATCAGGTATTCGGTTCCATTCCGAGAGGTGCTGTTCTGAAGGTCGATGAGGTTTCCGGCAGCTGGCTCCGCGTGGCATATAACGGTCAAAGCGGCTGGATCAGCGCCAACTACTGCAAGAAGTACACAGCTCCCGCTCCCAGTGAGAACACCTCCAATGCGGTTGCAGCTGTCGGCGATAAGGTAGAGATCACCAATACAGATAAGGTCAATTTCCGCAGCGGTGCGGGTACCGGCTATCAGCTGATCGGCAGTATTCCGAAGGGTGCCGTCGTGACCGTATCCGAGGTTTCCGGCAAATGGTTCCGTGTGACCTATGACGGACTGACTGGCTGGATCAGCTCCGGCTACTGCAAGAAATATGTGGAGCCGTCCAATAATTCTTCCGCATCCGGCACAGTTGCTGAGGGCGAGAAGATCAAGGTCACTGCCTATAGTGCAGTTTACATGCGTACCGGTGCAGGTGCTTCCTATGACCTGATGGGTACTGTTCCGACCGGCAGCATCCTGACTGTGATCGAGGAAGAAAACGGCTGGTACAGAGTGAAGTATGACGGCAAGACCGGCTGGATCACCTCCCGTTATACGGAGAAGTATACCGAGACACCTTCCACCGAAACACCGGTGCAGCCTCCCGCACAGACAACTGATGCGATCAAGGCAGGGGACAAGGTAAAGATCACTGCCATTCATGCGGTAAATCTCCGCACAGGTGCAGGTACTTCCTATAATGCGATCGGTACCATCGGCAGGGACGAGATCGTCACTGTGACCGAGGTTTCCAACGGCTGGTACAGAACAGAATTTAATGGCAAGACCGGCTGGTTCGTGGGTCAGTACTGCGAAAAGTACACAGAGACTTCCATACCCTCCGAGCCGGTGACTCCCGAGCAGCAGCCGACCGCAGGTTTCCAGGTGAATGATATTGTCAAGATCAAGGCAGCTGTGGGCGTATACCTGCGTACCGGCAGCGGCACTTCCTTTGATGTGATCGCTACCGTTCCGGACGGCGCACTCCTGAAAATCGAAGAGGTTTCCGGCAGCTGGCTGAAGGTAACCTACAAAGATAAGACCGGCTGGATCACCTCCCGCTACTGCCTGAAGGAAGGCGAAGCATCTTCCGAATCCACAGCGGCAAGCGGTAAGGTAACGATCGGCGCAGGCGTTTCAGTATGTATGCGCATGGAGCCGAACACTTCCTCCAAGGTCATTGCCTATATCAAGGGCGGCAGGGAGTTTGAATACACGGACAAGTCCGGCGGCTGGTACAAGATCATCTACAACGGCAAAACCGGCTGGGTTTCCGGAATGTATGCAAAGGAATCATAAACCTATCATACAGCAGCTTCCCGCATGATGCGGGAAGCTGTTTTTTTGCAGTTCCCTCCGGTTGTTGTTGGCTTGCTGTTGTATTAATATATTATCATAATAAAATACAATGCTGGAAAGCAATGGATTATATGTTCTATCTTGACATAATGTGGATTTTATTGTATAATAATAAGTGCCGCGGCAAATCTGCGGAACGTACAGCATCTTCGTTATCATGCTGTATTCTGATAAAAACCAAGGAAAAACAAAATGAAAATACATTGACATATAGGGAAAAATCAGCTATAATTGGTATTGTTGGGGAGATGCTGTAGCAGATGGGGAAACTCGGTCATTATAGTGTCTGACTCAAAAAATAAACAGAGAAAAAAGGAGAAAACATCATGCTTAGAAAGACACTGCGCTATGCATCAGCAGCAGTATGGATCGCTGCTGCCGCAACATTGACACTCGCATCCCCGATGGGCGCTTCTGCCGCAAACGGAACCCATATGGTGGACTGTCATAGTCTCGTCATCCGCGACACGCCCGGCGGCGGTGAAGCAGTCGGCTATGCGTCGGAGGGGACATGCTTCTATATTTCCAAGACCAGCGGTGACTGGCTGTATACGGACTGTATCGCCGGTACAAACGGGAAGACCATTTCCGGCTGGCTCTATGCACCGCTCTGCACTGGCAGTGACGGCGCATCTTCCAGTAAGTCCTCCGGAAAGTCCAATGGTTCTGCCGCTTCTGTGAACAAGTCCTCCGGAAGCCGTGTGGTTGTGACTGCAGCCGTTTCTGTCACCATGCGCAGCGGCGCGGGCAGCAGCTATGAAGCGATCGACTGGATCAAAAATGGCGTGGAGCTGGAGCTTCTGGGCAGCAGCGGCGGTTTCTATCAGGTGAAGTATGGCGGAAAGACAGGCTGGATCTCCTCCCAGTTTGCGGAACCGGTCACTGGAAAGGTGACAGTATCCACTTCCAGCACATCCTCTGTCAAGGCATCCGGCAGCCGGACAAGCAGCAAAACATTGAGCTGGCAGAAGGCATATGACTATGCCGAGCAGCACTGCTACTATCACAATCCGGAATACCGTTACTACGAGAACGGCAACTGCATGACCTACATCAGCCAGATCCTCGTGGCTGGCGGTCTGGCAGAAACGAATGAGTTCCGTGACGAGAGCCTTCCCTTTGTCAGGATCTCTGAATTTATCCCGTATATGAAGCGTACTTACGGCGTTTCCAGGATGAATTACCCGTCCCTGTCCAACATTAAGAAGGGTGACTGTGTGCTGACGGATGACGGTGTACATATTATGTGGGTACTGAGCGTTGATGCAGAAAACGGCTGTGTTTATGCCTGCGGCAATACCAACGACAGATGGTACTACAAGCTCGATGCAAAGTATATTGATGCAGTTGTGACGACCTCGCAGCTGTTTTAACGCAAAAATCCCGTTCTATGCAGAACGGGATTTCAGCTTGTAGAAAAAGTCTTTTTTCTTAGGAATAGGCATCCTGTAACTGCCCCCACCCCAACCCCTCCCCAAGGGGAGGGGCTATATTTGGAGGGTACTGCGTACCCTCCACCCGCCAAAGGGCAAAGCCCTTTGAACCTATTGAGGTTTTTCACAGACTGAAATCCCGTTCTATGCAGAACGGGATTTTTTGCGTTATTTCTTCTTTTTCTTCTCTGCCTTCTTGACAGATTCAATGATGTGCTGCAGCTCCAGAGCCTTGCCGAGGTCACCCTCTACGCGGAGCCTTCCGGTGGTATAGGCAACCACGGAATTGAGTTCGCCCTTTGCGATCTTCAGGAAATCCTTTGCAGACGCGATCAGCTTTACATGATGGTCATAGTACTCATAAGGCTCCACATGCAGTGTGCCGTCCTTCAGCTCAATATAGAACGCACCCTCGCCCTCGCCGGTGATGTCCACCTGTACTGCAAGATGTCCCTGCAGGTGGCTGACATCGTTTTTCATAAATTCGGCTTTTGATGCTTCAAAAATCTCTTCGTATGTCATGATATTGTTCCTTTCATAGAATTACCCTGCCAAAGCAGGGTGATTCGTGGTAATGTTCATAGAATCAAGCGGAAAACTCTGTTCCTGTATTCCTTGCCAAAGAATGCATTTCTTGCAATCGCAAGGTTTTTCTAATTGCCCCATATGGGGCAATTAGAAAAACGATATGGGATTCCAAAGGGATCACATCCCTTTGGCAGGGGGTGCGGGG
>JAZNKY010000090.1:0-8962 GCA_045578805.1 Oscillospiraceae bacterium | reverse complement strand
TTACAGTCGTCCCTACGTTGGCATTATCCAAATCAGGTTATCGGTCGGAGGTTATACCTCCCTCTCAGCCTGTAACACAAGCTCCCGTCTGTTAAATTGTACTTTTATTATACACCATATTTGGAATGATTGCAAGAGGTTTTTGAAAATTTCATGTTTGCCGCATATATTTCTTGACAACCGCCGTAAATCGGGACATAATAGGTATAAGTGCGGTGCAGGAATTAACCCCACTAACGTGACTCTGCCATTAGGTTCTGGCGGAGCAATCCATGCAGGTTCGATTCCTGTTACTCGCACCAATGAAGAATCCCGAAAACAGGCGTTTTCGGGATTTTATACTATTCCCAAATGCCGCCCGATCATCCATCGGGCGGCATTTGTGTTATTGAACGATCTCTGCTGTACTTCCGGCAGTCGTTTTGGTGACAATGATCTTGCGGTCGATGCGGTGGCGGAGTGCGCCGACATGGGAAATAATGCCGATCAGACGCTTGCCGTCCGCGAGCTGGTTGAGCAGGGTGACTGCCTGATGCAGTGCATCATCATCCAGCGTGCCGAAACCCTCGTCAATGAACATCGCATCCAGCCGGATGCCGCCGCTGCCCTCCTGCACTACGTCGGAAAGCCCCAGTGCCAGAGAGAGCGATGCCATGAAGGATTCGCCGCCGGACAATGTGCTGACATCGCGCCACTGTCCCGTGGTCCTGTCCAGCACTTCCAGATCCAGACCGGACTGCTCCCGCAGATTTTTGGCATCCTCGCGGCAGCGCAGTACAAAATTATCCTTGGTCAGAAGCTTCAGACGGCGGTTGGCACTCGCGACAACGCGCCGGAAATAGTACTGCTGCACATAGGCTTCAAAGCGCAGTTTTGCCTTGCCGCCGCCCTGCTGACCGCTGACGGTTTTGTAAAGCTCTGCAAGAAGTCCCCATTCACCGCGGAGCTTTTCCTGCTCTGCCAGTGCCTTCCGGAGCGCGTCCGCCGCACTGGTGTTGATCTCATATGCCGTGTGCAGATCCTGCACCTCTCTGCCGAGCAGATCACGCTGCTTTGCAGCCGCAGTCTGTCTGTTTTCCAGAACCTCCAGCTCCACAAGCTCCACGCCCTCAGTCTGCCGTGCCAGCTCTTTGGTGGCGGCTTCGAGTGCGGTCATCTGTGTATGGTATGCATTCAGCTCAGCGGCAAGTGTGTTCATCTGTTCGGGCTTGCGCTTCGCAGCTTCAAAGGCGGATTCGTTGGAAAAACCACCGTTTTTCAGTGCGTCCGCGAATGCCTGCTCCAGTCGTTTGCCGTCGCGCTCCATCTGCTCCAGCTCAGAGAGCATGGTCTCACGCTGACCGGAGAGCTTGTCCTGCTGTGTCTGTTCGCGCTGGAATGCCGTCCGCGCCGCTTTCTGTTCCTTTTCAATGCGCCGGCAGGTCTTTTCCAGGGTCTGAAGCTCCGTCTCTGCCTGCTCTGCTGTCAGCTCCTGCAGGATGGGATTTTTCTCCATCTGCGTGATCTTTGCCCGAAGCTCCGTGCATTCCTGCGCCGCGTCGCGGTACTGGTTCTCCGCATCTCTTGCAAGTTCCTCAGCCTCCTGCACTTCCTTCTGGGTGGGTGTCCCCTCCGGCGCATGGGCAGGCTGCGGGTGGGTGCATGAGCCGCATACCGGACAGGGCTTGTTTTCCTGCAAGCCCTCTGCAAGAATGCCAGCCTGTCCGAGCAGGAAAGCATGGAGCTTTGCGCGGTGATCCGCTGTTGTCTTATCGCTCCACTCCTTGAGAGCCTTCAGGGTTCCGGCTTTTTCCTCATAGGCTTTGCGTGTCTTTGCAAGCTCCGTATGCAGGGGCTTTGCATCCTTCAGCAGCGTACAGCGTGCGCGGATCGCATCGAGCTGTTCTGCCGCCCGGTCAGCATCCACAAGCCGCTGCGCCGCTGACTTCACTGCATGATCCTGCAGGCTGATCTTCTCCTCCAGCTCCACGCGGTCGGCAAGTCTCTGGTTCCGGCGTTTCTGGTTGTCCAGCAGCTGCTCCTGCACCGGCCTGACATCTGCCGCACGGCGGGCATTGTCCAGCTCCTGCTGCTTCTGTGTCATTTCCGGCGCACGGGCGCGGAGCTTCTCCAGCTCAATGTGCTTCTGTCCCAGCTCCATAAGCCGGCGGTTGCCCTCCCTGCCCTTTGACAGTGCGAGCACCAGGGCTTCATGCTGCTGCTCAGCCGCCTGCTTTTCCGTCTCCTTTTCGGTAAGCTCCTTTTTGTATGCCGCTGTCTGGGCGGTCAGGCATTCGAGGAAGGCAGCCGCATGGGCAGGCTCCTTCACATCCAGATTCTCCGGCAGCGGTGCAGAAAAGCGTCCGCGCTGCATCTCCATGCACATGCGCTCACGGATCGTCCTGGACTGCTGTTCCATCTGATTGTTCTTTTCCTTCAGGCGGTTCTGGAAGCGTTCATACAGTCCGGTATCGAACAGCTGCTGGAAGATCTTCTTGCGGTCATCGCTCTTGGCGGCGATGATCTTCTGGAAATCCCCCTGCGCGATCATGACCGTCTGGGAGAACTGTTCGCGCGTCAGACCGATCAGCTCCCGGATCTGCGTCTTTACCTCCTCCGGACGCTTGGCGAGATAGTCGCCTTCCAGCTCCAGCAGATATGCCTTGGGAGTCGATTTGGTAATGCCGGTACCGCGTTTGGAAAGGCGTTCATATTCCGGCGCACGCATGACCTCATAGCGTCTGCCGCGCTGCTCGAACTGAAAAATAACATAGGTATCCTTCTGGAAGCCCACATAATCCGAGCGGAAATTCTTCGCACTGCGCCGTGCATTGCCGCCGGAGGCTTCGCCGTAGAGCGCGAAGGAGATCGCATCAAAAATGGTGGTCTTGCCGGCACCGGTATCGCCGGTGATCAGAAAGATGCCGTCCGTGCCGAGTGCTTCAAAATCAATGGTGGTTTCCTCCGCAAAGGGACCGAATGCGGACATGATGAGTTTCAGTGGCTTCATACCTGCTCCTCCTCCAGTTCTGTGAAAATACGGCGCACAATGGCAAGCTGTTCCTCCGTCGGGCGGACATCGTGATTCTGAAAGGCAAAGAAATCCGCGAACAGCTCCAGCGGGGACTTGTCCTCAAAGGATTCCACAGCTGCCACATCGGTCTCGGTGGAGGTCTTGGAGTTTTCCACACTGAATTTTACCATGTTCGGAAATGTACTGCGCAGTGTGATGCGTGCATCCGGCGGCACTATCTCATCCGTCAGGACAACGCGCAGATAGTCCTCTGTATAGCAGACGTTCTGCAGCTCCTCAAAGGTGCCGCGCACTGTGCGCACATCATGCGGCAGCTTCACAGGGATCTGCTTGAATGTAATATTGTTCTTTCCCTGCACATCCACGATGAGGAAACTCTTGCGCTGATGCTCCTCGGAGAGGGAGTACTTCAGCGGAGAACCGGCATAGCGGATGATATTGCGCAGGCAGGTCTGGGGCTGGTGCAGATGTCCGAGCGCGACATAATCAAAATCCGCAAAGACCTCTGCACCGATGTTGTCCAGCCCGCCGATGGCAAATTCCTCGGATTCGCAGGTTGCCGCACCGGTGATGAACTGATGCGCAAGCAGGATGTTGACACGGCTTTTGTCAATGGGCGAATTGGCAAGCACTGTGCGGACAGCGTCCTCATAGGTAGGGATCGTCTCCTCCGGATAGCATCTGCGCACATCCATCGGACGGATGAACGGCAGAAGATAGATCTCCGCGCTTCCGTCCGGTGCCGTGAAATGCTGGAGTTTTCCATGAAAGGCGGAGGAGACATGCACGCCGCTTTTTTCCAGAAGCTCTGAAAAATAGGAGATCCTTCCCGCCGCGTCATGGTTGCCGCTGATGATGTACGAGCGAATGCCGGCTTCGCAGAGTCCGGTCAGAAAGCTGTCAAAAAGGCACATGGCATCCACGGAGGGTGCGGAACGGTCATAGATATCACCGGCGATGAGGACGGCACCGCACTGCTCGTCCTTTGCCGTTTGCAGTGCCTGCTCAAGCACCTCACGCTGGTCATCCAGCAGAGAATAATCATGAAGACGTTTGCCGAGATGCAGGTCGGCAAGATGCAGAAATTTCATGGTAAAAGCTCCTTTCCTATGGCTTTATTACTTCGGCAATTAAAGATTGATAATGGATTCAAAAGGCGATAGCCTTTGGCGGGTCGGGGGGGGAAAGGCCCCGCCCCAAATCCCCCTCCCTCGGGAGGGGGCAGGGGGTGGGGCAGTTATAGAGTGCTGTCTCAAGAAAAAGTATTTGTATTTAGAGGTGACCTTTAGTTGCCGGATCAATAACACGCCTGTTTGCTGAGAGATTCGCCGAAACCGGCAGGATGATCCTCCTCCGGCGGGAGAGAGTGCGGGCTGTGATCCGGTCTGTACAGCTCCTTGTTGAAAATATAGTCCTTAAAGACCGTGCGGAAAAACCTCCACGTCAGATACAGCACTGCACTGAATGCAAGATAACCCAAAGCTTCCATACCGATCATCCTTTCCTGTTTGTGTCGTTCCCTATTCCATGATTCTATTATACCAGGTCAGATGTTCAATTTCTGATAAACTGGAAAATTTTTTTGGAAAAAGAAAGGGGCGTTCCGGAATGGAAGCCCCTTGCAAAAAAACACTCTTAAATTTTATCCAGCAGTCTGCGCTTCATCACAGCAAGATCAAACGCATCAATTCTGCCGTCCGCACAGAGATCGGCAGCATCCCAGCAGGCGGGAGCTGTACTCTGTACACCGGAGATCCATTTCTGCATCATTACCACATCCGTGATGGTGAAGGTACCGTCTGCATTGGCATCACCCTCCGGTACGGCTTCCAGCAGAAGGGTCTTGTTCTCATGATCTGCTGTTTTCACACGGATCACGCCTTCGCCGAAGATGTCATACCAGGAAGGCGGAAAGATCGTGAGTACGCCGTCATTATGGCGGTAGTTGTAGCCGAGCAGATGAGCGGTGCGGTCAACCACATCTCCCTCGGACAGCGTCCGACAGTCGATGTAGGTGACGTTTTCCTGCGCCACTGCAAGATACACCGTCAGACCGTCAATGCCGACCACCTCAGCATCGAACGGCATTACATAATCCTCAAGGATCAGTGTTTCATGTGCAAATTCACCTTTTTCATCCACATAGCAGATTCCTGAGCCGATATTATCATTCAGATAATGCAGTGTGTCATACTGATAGAGCATCATACCAAGCTCCAGCTCCGAAGTGTTGTAGTACTCACTTTTTCTGACATCTTCCGCAACCGTGATCGTGATCGTCTTAGTCAGACCCGTTGAGGGCATCGTCACGGAAATTTCCGCTGTACCGCCTGCAATGCCGGTGACAAGACCAGTCTGATCCACCTGAGCTACCGTTTCGTTACTGCTGGCATAGGATACCTCCTGCTTCGCGCCGGTACTCCATTCGAGCTGAAGCTGGACGCTCTCACCAACTGCAATACAGTCCTTGATGACGGAAACATTGGTGACATGCGCCGTGATTGTCAGTGCAGATACCGTTTCTGTGCTGTTCCATACACTGCCTGCCGCGCCGAGACAGATACTGCCTGCCAGCAGGATGGATACCATTTTCTTTCCCATTCTGTTCGCCTCCTGTAATTTCAAGACCACGATCAGATCGTGATCCGTATTCCATTATAACATACATGGATGAATTTTTTATAAACGAACACGTTTGAAATTGAATGGTTTCTGAAATTGATGTGAATTTTTATGGTTTTCTAAATCGTCATGCCGATAGGGTAGCGATGTCTTCAAATAAACATCCCCTAAGAAAAAAGACTTTTTCAACAAGCTGAGGGATGTTTGCTGAAGATTTCAATACTATTTTTCACAATTCCACTTGATTTTTTGACAAAAATATGGTATGCTGAAAGTGAGGGGCTGTTTCCATAAAGAAGCAGAATAACAATCTCAAGGAGGAATGGTTATGAACAAAATGAAGCTCTGCGCTGCCATGACCGCGGGTATCCTGCTCAGTACAGGAATGCCGGTCAGTGCCGCTGCAGAAGATGTCCGCATGTGTGAGATCACGATGCTTGGCGATGCCGACAAAAACGAAGCTGTCGGCGTTTCCGATGTGGTCAAGCTCTCGCGCTGGTTGCTGGAAACGGAGGATTCCGTGTCCGTCAATGCCGATCTGACGGCGGACGGCAGCATTGATGCCTTTGATCTTGCACTGCTCAAGGCGATGCTGCTCGGCAAATACGAACCGCAGGATTTTACAAAGCTTGTCATCAACGAGGTCTGCGCCTCCAATAAGGCGTGCTGGTCGGATGCGGACGGCAGGGAACCGGACTGGATCGAGATTCACAATGCCGGGAAAACTGCGGTCGATCTCAGCGGCTACGGACTTGCGGACGGCAGTAAGAACCTGTTCCAGTATACCTTCCCGGAAGGAACGATCCTTCCGGCGGACGATTATCTGCTGATCTGCTGTGACGATGGTCTGACAGCTGTGGATCCTTCGGAGCATCACGCGCCGTTCAAGATCAGCGCGTCAGGTGAAACGATCTATCTTACCCATCCCGCCTGCGGAACGCTCGATGTGCTTGCAGTTCCCGCAGCGCAGACCGATGTGACCTATGGACGCTATGAGAATGCTCCCGGCGGTCTCAGCTCCCTGACCCCGACCCCCGGTGCTGCCAACAGCACAGCGGAGCGTGTTGTCATCGTGGATGCGCCCGTGTTCTCAGCAGAAAGCGGCTTCTATGATGTGGGCTTTGATCTGAATGTGACGGATGCTTCCGGCAGCACCATCCTGTATACAACGGACGGTACTGATCCGAGGACCTCTGCGACCGCGCAGACCCTTAACGGCAGTATTCAGATCTATAATAACACCTCCGAACCCAACAAGCACAGTGCCGGTAAGGACATCAGCCTGTATGATGACGCTGATCCCAATTTCAATGTGGATAAGGGACAGATGATCCGCGCTGTCTGCATGGATGCCGAGGGAAATTACAGCGACGTTGTGACCAAGAGCTATTTCGTCGGCAAGACTGCGGCGTACTATCAGGATATGAAGGTCGTTTCCATCGTGACCGATCCTGCCAATCTTTTTGATGAGGATACCGGTATCTATGTAGTTGGCAATACCTATTATAACTGGAGAAACAGCATGGCATATGATGCCACACTGAAGGAATGGGACACCAGAAATCCTACCAATTATAACCAGAGCGGCATTGACTGGGAACGTCCGGCAGAGGTGCAGGTCTTTGAACAGGGGACGCTCGCCTATGAGGGCAGCGTCGGCATCCGCATTGCCGGCAACGCGACCAGAAGCAACCAGCAGAAGAGCATCCGCCTGTATGCAAGAAGCGAGTACGGCAAGTCCAAGATGGAATATACCTTCTTTGACGGTCTGACGGATGTTTCCGGCAGTCCGATCACGGAGTTTGACAAGGTGACCATCCGCAACCACGGCAATGATGTTTCCGATGCACAGATGCGTGATGATATTGTGCAGGAGCTTGCAGCGGATATGGATCTTTCCTGCCAGGCATCCGAGAACTGCATTCTGTTCATTGACGGCGAATTCTGGGGCTATTATACCCTGAAGGAGCGTCTGGAGGATGATTATGTGCAGTCGCATTATGGCATTGACAAGGACCTTGTCACCACCATCAAGACCGGTGAGGTAGAGGGCGATCAGGCTGTGGGACAGTCCTACATGGATTTCTATGACTGGGCGATGACTGCCGATATGAGCGATACGGCGAATTACCAGAGAGTCTGTGATACCATTGATATGCAGAGCTTTATGGACTATATCACGCTTCAGACCTATGTCTGCAACTGGGACTGGTGCAATGAATCGGGGACCAATAACTGGCAGATGTGGCGTTCCAACGAGGTAATTCCGGGCAATGACTATGCGGACGGCAAGTGGCGTTATATGCTCTTTGATACGGAATACTCAAGCGGTCTGTACGGTGACAGCAAAACCTCCCATGCTTTTGACGCGCTTGATAACCTGAACCGGGATCAGAAGTGGACGAACATCGGCGCATTGTTCTTCAAGCTGATGGAGAATGAGACATTCAAGATTGATTTTGCAGAAAATTACCGCTGGCATGTGGAAAATTCCTTTGACTATGAAACCGATGTCAAGCCGCTGATCGATGATTATGCAGCCTCCCGCAAGGAAGCGACCTGCATTACATGGAAACGGTTCCAGGGAAGCTGGGGCAACAGACTTGCAGGTCAGTATGACAGCAGCGTACAGGCTGTCCGCACATTCTACCAGAACCGCGCCCGCTATGCGCTCCAGTATCTGGAACAGATGACCGGAAACAGCAGTACCGTCGTGACGAGCGGCAATATGCTTTCTGATGCAACACTCTGGAATCTTTACACGGACAGTGACGGCGGTAATGGCACGATCGCAGTGGACGAAAATGGTGATTTTACTGTGACCACTACCGGTATCAGCTCGGTGCATTGGGGTGTGCAGGCGCAGTACACGCCGATCACACTGGAAGCTGGCAAAAGCTATCAGTTTACCTATACGCTCCGCAGTGATGCAAACGGCAGTGTAGCGGCATTCCTGCAAAGAAACGGCGAGCCGTATGATACCTTCACATGGGCAACAGAGTCGGTGGGCACAACGGCACAGACCCATACGCAGACATTCACTGCAAAAGAGGACTGCTCCATTGTCAAGGTCGGCTTCGACTGCGGCTACAACACCGGAACATTCTATATTTCAGATGTATCATTGGTATGCCTTGGATAACACAAAACTGCGGCTGCTGTACAGGAACGTACAGCAGCCGCGGCTTGTATTAGAGCCTGTTCACATTAAAATCTCATACGCATCTTTTCGGCAAAATTTCACGCAGTCTGCGTTAAAAAATCTTGACATACGTCAGTATGCCTGCGATTTTTTGCCTTGCCTGCGTAAAATTTATGCTCGAAAAT
>JAZNKY010000089.1:0-28322 GCA_045578805.1 Oscillospiraceae bacterium | reverse complement strand
CCTCCCCTCGGGGAGGGGTTGGGGTGGGGGAATCTTTGCACAACTTTCCTAAAGTTGTTGACATCATCGTTATGGGAGACGGGCTATTGGCAGCAAAAGGACGATGCATACGCACCGTCCTTTTTTAATGTTATTAGAGAATAAAACAAATCAACCCGCTGCAGCCCTCGTTGATGACACGTTCGAGGGTCTCCTGGAGCTTCATCCGGGCTTCTGCCGGCATCTTGAAGAGCTTGTTGTGCAGTCCCTCGTTTACCAGCTCGTGGAGGGATTTGCCAAAGATGTTGGATTCCCAGATCTTTGTGGGATCCTCCTCAAAGCCCTGCAGGAGGTACATCACCAGCTCCTCGCTCTGCTTCTCCGTGCCAACGATGGGGCTGACAGTCGTATTGATGCCCGCCTTCATCATGTGGATGGAAGGCGCGGATGCCTTCAGGCGCAGACCGTACTTGCCGCCCTGTTTGATGATCTCCGGTTCCTCCAGATGCAGCTCCTCCATCTCCGGCATGACGATGCCGTAGCCGGTCGCTTCGACCTCGCGCAGGGCGGGTTCAATGCGGGCATAGGCTTTCTGCACGGCGGTCAGCTCCCGGAGGATCGCCAGCAATGCGCCCTCGTCGGCAATGTCCAGTCCGGTCGATTCGCTGAGAATGCGGAAGAACAGGCTGCCGTCCAGTGTGACACGGATATTCACCGTACCCGTGCCGAGGTCGATCTCGCAGGCTTCCGCGCAGAGGATATGCTCGCAGGCGCAGATGGGCTTTGCAAGACCGGCGGCATCCTGCACCGTCACAAGACCGCCGGCGGCTTCGCGGATCACGGCAAAGACCTCCTCCTTGACGTGATGCCCTTTCTCCAGCATGGAGATCCATGCCGGCATTTCAAAATTCACCTCGCGGATGGGGAAGGCATATAATAAAGCAGTGAGGATGCTGCGGATGTCCTCCTCCGTGAGATGCGTACAGCTCACGGGCAGAACGGCAGTATGATAGGTCTCCTGCATTTCCTTTGCCAGACTGCGGGCTTCGGCAGAATCGGGATCCACGCAGTTGAGCAGGACGACAAAGGGCTTGCCGAGAGCCTGCAGCTCGGAGATGACACGCTCCTCACATTCCGCATACTCCTCACGCGGAATGTCTGAAATACTGCCGTCCGTCGTCACGACCAGACCGATGGTAGCGTGTTCACTGATGACCTTCTGTGTGCCGATCTCCGCTGCCATATTGAAAGGGATCTCCTCATCGAACCAGGGGGTCATGACCATGCGGGGCATTTCGTTTTCGATATAGCCGAGGGAGCTGGGGACGATATAGCCCACGCAGTCAATCATTCTTGCACGGAACTGCGCACCGTCCTCCAGATGGACGGAGACGGCTTCCTCCGGAATGAATTTCGGCTCGGTGGTCATGATGGTCTTGCCAGCAGCGGACTGGGGCAGCTCATCCACGGCGCGTTCCTTCTTGTAATCGCTTTCGATATTGGGAATGACAAGCGTTTCCATAAAACGCTTGATGAGCGTGGATTTGCCGGTGCGGACCGGGCCGACCACGCCGATGTAGATGTCACCGCCCGTGCGCTGGGCAATGTCGGTGTAGATGTCTTTCATGGGTTCCTCCTACTATATGCTGTACTGCGTATGCGTTTTTTAGTGCAGGTGTCTGCAAAACTGCCCCCATCCCAGCCCCTCCCCGAGGGGAGGGGCTTTTGTAGGAGGCGGCTGCGCCGCCCCCGCCGCCCAAGGGGCAAAGCCCCTTGGAACCCCTTTTTTGGGGGCTATCGCCCCCTTGCCCCTCTTAGGTTGCTGACATTACTCCCAGATGGAGGGAATTTAGGACGGGAGTGACTCTCCGTAGGGCGGAGCAATCTATTGATGTACAATGGGAATCAGCAGCATTCCGTCCTCTGTCAGCACTTCCTCTGTCAGCTCGTTTTCCTCCATGATGGCAGCAACGCTGGTGTGACAGCGGCGGGCGATCTCCCAGATCTCCTCGCCTGCACGGCTGAAATAGAGCTTGAGTGCGTGGCGGCGCGGATGTACGCTGTTTTCATCCAGTGCAAGATCGGTCAGCACGGCACAGCTGTGACTTCTGCGGATATTTCCCGCAAGCTGCAGCTCCGCCTTAATGGCAACCTCCGACTGCTCCGAAAGCGTGTAGGTGCAGTGTTCGGCGGCGGCATGGAGCTGCACCATATCCTGTGCGCCGAGTCCCTGCACGGGGAAGCGATGCTCGAAGGATTCCTCCTTTTCCAGAAGCCTTGGCATTCCGCCCGTTTCCCGCACAAGCGCGGCACAGCAGAGCATTCCGCTGATGTGCAGCTCCTCTGCTTCTGCGTCCGCATGTGCGGTCAGGTTCTTCACCTCGCACCATGCGTCATAAACGCAGTCCAGCCCGCTGTCCGTACAGGGGAGCTTCATGCTGCAGACATGGGTCTCCGAAAAAGGCTCCGGTGCACCGCAGATGCTGACCGGCTCCGTAATGCAGCGGCATGGATGCTCGGTGGAAAAAGCATCGCAGACAAGGGATTCCGAAGCCATGCGCACAGCGGAGCAGGAGAGCCGCAGCTCAGCCTCGCAGCGCAGCAGACGCACATCGCCGCTGGCATCCGTTACGGGCTTGATGTCGCAGACTGCGGTATCCGTGCGCACATCGCAGATGTCCTGCTCCTCCAGACCCTCCATCTCGACAAGCTGGCTGTAGGGAATGCGGAAGGACATCGGCTCCAGACAGCCGTCCCCGTCCTTCTCGCAGGCATAGAGCAGATGCACCTGCAGGCTGCCCTGTGCAAGAAGCTTGCCCGATACGATCTTATGGGAGGTCTCCATGGGACGCGCTTCACAGCGGACGATGTGCAGCACCGGCGGTTTGGAGCTGCCCAGCTCCAGCTCCTCCGAGAGGAACAGCTCCCTGACGCAGTGCAGCTGCTTTGCCGGATACTGTACCGGAACGCGCCGGAGCTGGATGCCCCTGCCTGCAATATCGCAGACTGCTTCCTGCTGACGCTGTGCCTCGGTGCGGATACGGATGGTCACGGCACTGCGGACATCCAGCCGCCTGCGGCTGACGGCGCGGCAGCTGACATGATCCGTCACCGGACAAAGCTCCGCGGTGATATGCTCGCCGGATGCCGGAAGCTCGGCAGTTCTGCTGAAATGCAGCGTCTGTGTCACACACTGCAGAACGTGGCTGTCCTCGCTGCAGTAGAGAATGCGCACATCCGCGCGAAGCTCATAGGAAAGCCGGTCGCCGCTGATGGTCTGATTGGTGACGGCGGGCGTGACGGTGCATTTGATGAGCTTGCAGACATCGGGATAATAATCGGGCAGGACATAATCCAGCTCCACACTCTGTTCCTGCAGCGTCGTTCCCGATGCTGCAGCGGCGGTAATGACCGCGCGGTTCATATTCAGTTCCATAGGCAGCCTCCTTGTGTTGTCCGAAGCATGAGAGCCTGTTCAGCATCTTTCAACAGCAGCCTTTTCGGCATCTTTTCCCTGTATCTTTGCCCGAAATTCTTGAAACACATACAGTGTTACTGCGGATTTCGTGCTTTGATACATGAAAAATCTGCTCGAAAATTCTGCTGTTTCCAGATACTGACCATGCTCTGGGCTTCGCTGTTGGTAGAGTATATGCGGGGGTTGCTGGGTTCATGACTGTTTTTCTGAAACCGCCGAAGGATAGAGCAGCAGCAGGGCGGGGAAGTTGCAGTATGCCATGCCGGCGTTGGCGATGTCTGCGAGCGTCCACACCAGCTCCAGCTCCATGACCGCGCCGCAGAATGCCGCCGCACAGAACAGGAGCCGGAATGCATTCACGTACCGTGCGCCCGTCAGATAGGAAAATGCCGTACTGCCGCAGAAGCCCCAGCCGATCAGGGTGCATACGGCAAACAGGGCAATGACCGGCGGAAGGAACCAGTCCGCACTGCTGCCCATGCCGCAGCGGAATGCCTCCAGTACCAGCGCACCGCCGTTCTGCCCGGAATCCAGCACGCCCGTGCAGAGCACAGTCAGTGCGGTGACCGTGCAGCAGAGAAAGGTATCCACCATCACCTCGCACATGCCGATCACGCCCAGAAGCTCCGGTGTGCCGTCCGCGTCGCCGTGGAGGATGCTGCTGCTGCCAAGACCGGCTTCATTGGAGAAAATGCCCCTGCGGATGCCTGCGGAAACTGCTGCGCCGCTGATGCCGCCGCCGATCTCTGCCAAGCCGAATGCATCCTGAAAAATGGACAGAAACGCATCCCCAAGGTTTCCGCGGTACTGGAGGATCACCCATCCGGCACCCAGCAGATAGGCGGCTGACAAAAGGGGAACTGCCGCCTGTGTGAACTGCCCGACGCGCTTTGTACCGCCAAGCAGAACGGATGCGGCAATGCCGGCGGCAAGCAGTCCGGAAACCGCCGGCGGCATATGGTACGCGCTCTCCAGCGTCTGCGCCATGGTATTTGTCTGCGTCATATTGCCCATGCCGAAGCCTGCCAGCACACAGCAGAAGGCAAATGCCGCCGCCAGCTTCGGACTGCCCAGACCATCGCGCAGATATGCCATCGCGCCGCTGCAGCCGGGGGTGCGGTATCTGCCGCCGAGGTAGTTTTCTGCATAGATCAGTGCCATGCCGGTCAGCGCGGCGATCCACATCCAGAAAACCGCCCCCGCGCCGCCGATGGTCAGGGCAGCGGCAACTCCGGCAATATTCCCCGTTCCCATTGCCGCCGCAAGGGAGGCGGTGGATGCCTGAAATGCGGAAAGTCCGTGCGTTCTTTCGGTTTTCAGCGGCTTCCGGAACAGCAGGCGGAAGCTCCGGAACGCTCTGCATCTGCCGGCAAGCAGGCAGAATACGCCCGTCCCCAGCAAAAGGACAAGCAGCCCCGGACCCCAGAGGAGTCTGTTGAGGGTTTCAAGAAAAGTCAGCATGATGCTTTCTCCCTTCTTTTTATCCGGCGATTTAAGGTCGATGATGGTTTCAAAAGGCGATAGCCTTTGGCGGGTCGCGGGGGCGGGGTGCTATCTCAAGAAAAGTATCTATATTTCATTGCCGGAGTCATAATTTGGGTGCATGTTTCACCCTGTTTCTGTATAACCTATGAAGGAACGACCCATAACATGTCTGGGAGGAAAAAACATGACCACTTATCCCACGGATCCCCATGCCGCATACCCCCTGCAAGCCGCCCTTCTGCTGACCGCCGGGCTGCTCTGCCTTGGGGCATGGCTGTTTCTGCGTGCATATTCCCTTCTTTTTTCCATTTTCTGCAGTGCCGTGCTCCTTGCTGCCCTGCTTGGCGGCTTTGTGCTGTTTCCGCTGTATCTGCGCAGCATCCGGTATGCTGTGACCAGCGGACAGATCACTGTCAGAGCCGGTATTCTGTTCCGGCGTGAGCATTCCGTTCCCCTGCAGAGCGTACAGTTTGCGGAAAGCATCCAGGGACCCGGCGGCGGAAAATGGGGCATGAATTTCATCATCCTGCATGTCTGCGGCGGCAGGCTCACCATGGTCTTTCTGCGTCGCCGGGACTGGGAAGGGATCGTCAGCTTTTTACAGAAAAAGGGGGTATACCATGCACCATGAGCATCCGGTGCGCATCATCCGGTACAGCCTGAAGCACATCTGGCTGCTGACCTTTCCCCTGCTGCGCAGTGTGCTGACGCGGCGGGCATCCCCGGAGCTGCTTGCCGGATGGCTGTACAGCTCATGGCTGGATCTGCTCATCCTGCTGCTCATCCTCAGCTTTGGCTGGCTTCACTGGCACTGCCGGACGTTTTCCATACAGCAGGGAATTCTCTGCGTGCGAGAGGGCGTGCTGCTCCGGCGGACGCGCACCTTCCCCATTGATCGGCTCTCCGTGCTGACCTTTGAAGCCCCCCTCTGGCTCAGACCGTTCGGCGGCATGTATGTCTGCGCCGATACCGATGCCGGAAGCCGCCGCCGTCATGACCTGCGCCTGCTGATCCGCAGTGCGGATGCGGAGGAGTTCCGCCGTCCCCTGCCGCCCCTTTCCTCTGCCTCCCGCATCAGCGGACACATCCGGGTGCATCCCTTTCGCGTCCTGCTGTTTTCCGTGATCTTTTCCAGCAGCCTGTCCGGTGCATTGTATACAGCGGCATTCTGGTTCCAGGGCGGCAGGATCGTCCGCAGTCTGATGACAGAATTTTCCCTCATCCAGAGACTTGACGCAGTTTCTCAGGAAGCCTCCCGCCGTCTTGCCGGCATTCCCCCGGCAGCAGCGGCTGTGGGCATCGTCATCCTCTCCATGTGGCTGCTCTCCCTGATCCGCAATCTGCTCCGCTATGGAAAATTCACCATGCAGACGGATCAACGCCTGATCTTCGTGCAAAGCGGCATTCTCACGCAGCGCAGCTTCCTGCTCCGGCATGACAGGATCAGCTTTCTCGACCTCCGGCAGAGCCTGCCGACCAGGCTGTTCCGGCTGTATTCGGCGGCGGTGAGCTGTGCGGGCTATGGAAGCCAGCGCGGAACGATCCCCGTCTGCCTGCCGCTGCTCACAGAGCGGGAGCTTGCCGATACCCTGCCACTTCTCTCGGCGGGGGCTGTCCTGCGCCCCAACCAGATCAAAGCCCCCCTGACAGCATGGTGGGGCTTTGTGTGGGCACCGGTGACGGGGCTTGCGGCAGTGCTTCCGGCGGCATGGGTACTCGGACAGCTCCTTCCGCAGTTCGGGGATGCGATCGGCTTTCTGCGCGTGATGCTCCTCATTCCCATCGGCTGGAAGCTCCTGGTACAGCTCGCTGCCTTGCTGACAAACGGCTTTGCCGTGAACGATTCGCGCATCTGTCTGCGGTACTGCCGGGGCTTTGTGTTCCACACCATCCTTGCCGACACCAGAAACATTGTGAAGATCACGCTCACCCAGCTCCCCTGGCAGCGGTGGTTCGGAAAATGCAATGCAGTCTTTTCTTTCCGCACCGAGCAGGGACGGCGGTGCGTACTGAAAAACCTGGAGTACAAACAGCTGATACAGCTCCTGGAGGATGCGGGAATTTCCACTCTATGCACAAAATAAATTTTTCTGATTTGTGCATATTGCCAAAATTCCGCAACACTATGGAAATCACGCACAGAATGTGCTATAATAAAGGAATAAAGCGGCGGACGGCGCAGAAGCTCCGGAACGCCCGGCAAACCACCCCATTCCGTAAATACGCAGGAGGTAACGAACGATGAAAGATCTCATGAAAATGCTGTGTGCGCTGACCGTCGTACTCGGTGCACTGTATCTGGCATTCAGGCTTGCCGAATGTCTTTGCGGAAAATGCAAGCGGTCTTACATGACTGTTGAGTAACAGCAAAGGAGTCTTGAAAAATGGAAATCAAATTTGAAAAGGCTGCGACTTTGAAAGATAAGCCGGCAGATGAAAGCAAGCTTGGCTTCGGTAAGATCTTTACCGACTACATGCTGGTAATGCCCTATGACGAAGGTCAGGGCTGGCACGATCCGGTCATCAAGCCCTATGGCCCGATCTCCCTCTATCCGTCCGCAATGTGCCTGCATTACGGTCAGACCGTATTCGAGGGCATGAAGGCATACCGCACGGAAAGCGGCGATATTCAGCTGTTCCGTCCGGAGGAGAATTTCAAGCGTCTGAACGAATCCAACCGCCGTCTGGTCATTCCGGAGATCGACGAGAATCTCTGCATGGAATGCCTGCAGGAGCTTCTGAAGGTGGAAAAGGACTGGGTTCCCCATGCAGAGGGCGCATCCCTGTACATCAGACCCTATATCTTCACCGTTGACCCGTTCCTGGGCGTTCGTCCGGGTGAGCATTATCTGTTCATCATCATCCTCTCCCCGTCCGGTGCGTATTATGCAAGCGGTCTGGATCCGGTCAACATCTATGTTGAGACAAAGTATGTCCGCGCAGTACGCGGCGGTATGGGCTATGTCAAGACCGGCGGCAACTATGCAGCATCCCTGATCGGTCAGGATGAGGCACACAAGCAGAACTATTCTCAGGTTCTGTGGCTTGATGGCGTGGAGCAGAAGTACATCGAGGAAGTCGGCGCAATGAACATTTTCTTCGTGATCGACGGTGAAGTGGTAACACCGCAGCTGCAGGGTTCCATCCTGCCGGGTATCACAAGAAAATCCGTAATTCAGCTGTGCCAGAGCTGGGGGCTGACCGTATCCGAACGCCGCATCACCATTGATGAGGTGGCAAAGGCTTATGATGAGGGCAAGCTGCAGGAGGTATTCGGTACCGGTACAGCGGCAGTAATCTCCCCCGTTGGTCATCTGAAGTGGGGCGACAAGATCATGGAGATCGGCGGCAACAAGATCGGTCCGATCTCTCAGAAGATCTACGATACCATGACCGGTATCCAGTGGGGCAGACTGGAAGATCCGTTCGGCTGGATTGTTCCGGTGAAGTAATGCGGTTCTCCTGACCACAGTAGCATTTTGTTGTTCCGGATCAGGGCGGTCAATATCCGCACTGTTTCTTCCCCCCGCATTTACGAATGCGGGGGATTTCTATGTTTCCACAGTATAGAAAAAGCGTAAAATTCTGCCTTTATTGATTAAATTGTGAGAAATAGCACAGATTCTCTTGACAACCCCATACACGATAGTGTATAATATTTTATATGTATATCTGCGCACAGCGTTACCACAGAAAGAAGAGGAAAGTAATATGAAGAAAGTAGTCATTATCGGTGCAGGTCCTGCCGGACTGACGGCGGGCTATGAGCTGCTCAGACAGGCACCGCAGGAATATGATGTGACGATCTATGAGGAGACGGACGCGATCGGCGGTATTTCCAAGACTGTCAAGCACAACGGCAGCCGTATGGACATCGGCGGTCACAGATTCTTCTCCAAGGACAAGGCGGTCATGAAGTGGTGGCAGGATATGATGCCCTACCAGGGCAAGCCCTCCTTCGATGACATCAAGCTCAAGAGAGAAAAGAAGCTCTATGAGGGCGGTCCCGATCCGGAGCAGACCGACCGCGTAATGCTCGTGAGAAACCGCGTATCCAGAATCTACTACAAGCACAAGTTCTTCGATTATCCGGTATCCCTCAAGTGGGAGACCATCAAGAACATGGGCTTCGGCACGACCATGGTAGCGGGCTTCTCTTACCTGAAGGGCACCGCTGTCAAGAAGCCGGAGGACTGTCTCGAAAACTTCTACATCAACCGTTTCGGTAAGAAGCTCTATTCCATGTTCTTTGAGGGCTATACCGAAAAGCTCTGGGGCAGACATCCCCGCGAGATCTCCGCAGACTGGGGTTCCCAGCGTGTCAAGGGTCTGTCCATCATGGCTGTCATCAAGGACATGTTCAGCAAGATCGGCGGCAAAAAGGATACCAAGAAGGTAGAGACCTCCCTGATCGAGGAATTTTACTATCCGAAGTTCGGTCCCGGTCAGCTCTGGGAGACCACTGCCAATGAATTTGAGAAGCTCGGCGGCAAGATCGTAATGAACGCAAAAGTGACAAAGATCAACACCGATGCATCCAGCAAAGTAAACAGCATCGTCTGTGAGATCGCCGGACAGGAAACTGTGATCGACGGTGATATTTTCATCTCCTCCATGCCCGTCAAGGATCTCGTTGCCGGCATGAATGATGTTCCGGCAAAGGAAGCAGCCATTGCGGCTGGTCTGCCGTACCGTGATTTCGTGACGGTTGGTCTGCTGCTCGAAAAGCTGGAGCTGAAGAACGAAACGCCCATCCCGACACTGGGCAACATCGTGCCGGACTGCTGGATTTATGTACAGGATGTCGGCGTGAAGCTCGGCAGAATCCAGATCTTCAACAACTGGTCCCCCTACATGGTGCAGGATCCGGAGCATAATGTCTGGATCGGTCTGGAATACTTCTGCGCAGAGGGCGATGACTTCTGGAATATGACCGATGAGCAGTGCATTGCATTTGCCATCAAGGAGCTGAAGTCCATGGGTGTCATTGCACAGAATGCGGTCATCCGTGATTCCCACCGTGAGAAAATCAAGAAGGCGTATCCGGCATATTTCGATACCTATGCGGAAATGGATACCCTCATTGCCTACCTCAACAAGTTCGGCAACCTCTACTGCGTCGGCAGAAACGGTCAGCACCGCTACAATAACATGGATCACTCCATGGCGACTTCCTTTGAAACTGTCAAGAATATTCTCGGCGGCGTAACGGATAAGAAGAATATCTGGAATGTCAACACCGAGAAGGAATACCACGAGACTGCCAAGGAAGGACAGGCATAATGGAGCCGCTGGACACCGCGCTGCTCCAGGATGATGAACCCAACGAAACAATAGAAGCAGAAAAGCCGGAGGATTCCGGCTTTTTCCGCAGAGTTTCAAAGGCGGTCTTCGATTATTTCTGTGACTACAGCTGGATCATGCTCCTCGTGGCAGTGATCCTCATTGTGGGATACTATGTGCTGTTTCCGTCGCGGTATTACTTTCATTCTGATACGACCGATACCCTGATGTGGGCGCAGGCATCCTATGATGCCGGTTCCCTGTTCAATCCAGATTTTGCCTATGCTTGTCTGCTGCCGTTCGGAACGAGCCTGATCATGACGGCTCTCATTCCCCTGTTCGGCGTAAGCATGACGACCCATGTGCTGGGAATGCTGATCTTCTTCCTGCTGTTCACTTCCGCCCTGATGTATCTGCTCCGGCGGATGGGATGGTCATGGAAATGGGTCTCCGCAGGCGTATTCATGGAGCTGATGATGCTTTCGGGCAGCACGAAACTCCGCGAGATCTTCTGGGGACATACGATCTATTACAGCCTGAGCATCCTGTTTGTCTTTGTCGGAATGGGACTGCTGTTTCGCTGGCTGGATCTGTCGCAGGCACGCGACCGCTGCCGGAAGCGCGGCGTACCGTTCCGGAAATACGGACGGCTGGCAGGGGCTGTGATCCTGCTGAGTATCTGGTACATCCTGACTGCCATGAACCAGCTCAACGCAATGACGATCTTTTCCCTCCCCCTGATGGCAGCAATCTTCCTGGAACGCTTCCTCGACGGCAGCACACCGCTGGGAGATGCGAAGAATCTCCGCAGTCTGCGGCTGCTCCTTCTGCTGGGCATCTGCATGGTCGGCGGCTATTTTCTGACAGAATGGCTCTCCAAGGGCATTTATCCGGCGTATGCGGAGGCATATTCCACCTACACCCCCATGAATGAATGGGTCTCCAACCTCATGAAATTCCCGCAGCACTGGTTCGGGTTGCTGGGCGTGACCGTCAAGGACGGTGACCCCTTCCTGAGTGCGGACAGCATCGCCAACCTCCTGCTCATCATCAGCGGCGTGGTAGTGCTGGTCGTTCCGGCAGCGGGGCTGTGCTGTTATCCGAAGATCAGGGACGTAAAGCTGCGCATCCTCCTGCTGACCCACGCCTGCATGACGGCTCTGATCATGATGGGCTATATCTGCGGCAGGCTTTCCACTGCCAACTGGCGGCTCTCCCCGATCGCCGCCATGTCGGTGCTGGCGACAATCGCTGTGGTTCGCTGGGCAGTGCAGCACACAAAGGTGCAGCGGCTCGCGGCGGCGGCTCTCATCCCGGTGGTGCTCGTCTGCATGGTGAACGCTTCCATACTCGTCCTGATGCCCGCCGACAACCATCCCGACGCGCTGCTCTACCGGCTGGCACATGCACTGGAGGAACGCGGGCTGAATTATGGGTATGCGACCTTCTGGCAGGCAAACGGCGTGACGGTGGTTTCTGATTCCGCCGTGGAGTGCCGGAATGTGAGCATTGATGAAAAGGGCATCCGTCCGTATGTTTACCAGAGCAATTCCAACTGGTTCGAGGATCAGCCGGAGCAGGAACAGTATTTCCTGCTGCTGACCGAACAGGAACGCCGTCTGCTCCTGCTCCAGCAGGACAAGGTGACAAAGATGGACTACACGGAGAATGAGGTGTGCGAAATGTACCTCTGGGTCTTTGAGGAGAACATCTTCGGCAATCCCTCCGAAAGCACTGCTGTACCTCCGGAAACGGGGAGCATAGTAGAAACGATAAAGAACGCAAAATAAGCAAAAACGGCGCAGAAGAAGTATTTTCCTTCTGCGCCGTTTCTTGTTATTTCAGTTTTCGCTTGTTGCCGTTTTCATCCACAATATAGGTATTGTCAAGCTGTCCTCTCAGACTGCGGAGAAAGCCTGCACGGTACTCCTCGCGGAGCTGTGCCTGTTCGGCACGTTCTTCCTCGGTCAGACCCTCCGCCTTGGCTTTTTTCGCAAGAAAATTGATACGGTCGATTTTTTTCTGTTCCAACTGTTTCGCCTCCGGAAATTTTTCAGATTTTTTTCGTTTTTAAGAAAACATTAAGGTTCATCGGGTATGATAATAATGGATTTAGTAATCCCCCAATTCCCCCCATTATTTATCATTTTATCTCTCTTTTCTGCGGTGCCATGCGGCACCGTCTTTTTTTGCGCGGGCGCGGAACCCGCGCTGGCGTTCGCGTTTGGTGTTTTTTTGTGAACGGGAGCACGTGTTTCGCGAGCGGAGTATTCCAACTGCATGACGCTTGCTGCGCAAAGCGTCATAGCTGTTGGGGGTTGTGGGGATGGATTTTATACACCGCCCAGACGCTCCACTGTTCCCAGTGCCAGCTCCATCATGGCAGTGAAGCCCGTCTGGCGTTCCTCCGCAGTGGTGAATTTGCCGTCCAGCGGACAGTCGGATACGGTACAGATGCAGAGTGCTTCCTTTCCGGCGCGTGCCGCATTCAGATACAGCCCGGCGGATTCCATCTCAATGCCAAGGACGTTCATTTTTCTCCATTCTGCGAGGGAATTGGCATCATCATAGAACGTATCCGATGACAGGAGATTGCCCACACGGATGGAAAGCTCCTGCGCCTTTGCTGTTTCCGCTGCCGCAGAAAGCAGACGGTAGGAGGCAATGGGGGCAAAGGTGCCGGGAAGCCGGTACTGTGCCGCAAAATTCGAGTTGGTACATGCCGCCTGTCCGAGGATCACATCGCGCAGCTCTACCTCCGGCGCGATCGCGCCGGCTGTGCCGATGCGGATGATCGCCTGTACGTCGAACTCGTGGTACAGCTCATAGGAATAGATGCCGATGGACGGAATGCCCATACCGCTGCCCTGTACGGAAACAGGGATGCCGTGGTAGGTGCCGGTAAAACCCAGCATTCCGCGGATCTCATTCACGCAGACGGGGTTTTCGAGATAAGTCTCGGCAATGAATTTCGCACGGAGCGGATCGCCGGGCATGAGGACAATGGGGGCGTAGTCGCCTTTTTTGCCTTGAAGATGGGGAGTGGACATGGTGGGGACCTCCTTTTTATTTATTCATCTAAAATCTCTGAACAGGATTCACAAAAACCACTTATCATCATATCATTCGGATACAACTTTCCACAATGTGGACAAATGCTCCTATCACCATCACCTTTCATACATTCATGACAAATTGGCTCATCCTGATAGGATAGATATGGAGCTTGATGTCCAAGAATTCTTCCGCATTCGCTGCAAAACTCCAGTTCATCGGTAAGAAGCTCCTGTTCGTGCAATATATTACTGTAATAATTGGTATAACCATCTATTTCAATAGAAGGCTCGGGAGTAACATCGCATTTTGATATCTTTTGGATTACAGGAGAACCGTTTCTTAATACAATATCAAATTGGAGCGGTATTTCTACCTCAACTTGATCGGCTCTTTCTTCAACAATGTATTTCTCGAACAAATATCGTTCTTCTTCTTTGTCATAATAAGAAGCTTCTTCATCTCTATATGAAATTGTGCTGTTTATATTTATTGACACATATACAGGTGCTATTACAACATAATTCTTTTCGCCTGTCTCTTTGTTTTCACTTTCCGCTGTAACATCAATATAAAGCGAAGAAGGAGCAAACGATTCAATTTCAAAGTCGTCACACTCAAAATCATCATAGTCATCGCAGAAAATACTTAATGACTCTAAAATTGAAAAAAGCAATTCGTTAGCATCGCCATTTTCAATTGCATCGTCAATAGCATCTTGGAGTACATTTTTGTTTGCATACTTTAAGAAATCAACTAACGAGCTGAAACAAATGAAATCTGTATTCTCACTAAATGCAGAAATAAACCCGTTATCTCCAGACACAATGATTATCGGATCTTGAATTCTCTTTTGATAACATTTAATCGCATGAATCATGATTGCGTCTTTAAATTCATCAGGCTTTTTATTTTCAAAAGGTGGAATTTTATTAAAATACTGGTTCATTAATTCTTCACTACTGATTTGCTCCAAAGGAATTTCTGTTACCCCTGGCTGTGAAAAGAAAGAACGAATTCTGCTTTTCATTTTACCCAGAATCTGCTCCTCATTGAGTTTTACTGGAACAAAACCTTCTTTAGTAATGACTTTAATTTTGTTTTTAGCTTGGTTATACTGGATTACATCTTCGTGGATGTCCTGTGCAAGATTTTTTTCAATCTCCCCAAGAGTGGCTGATGTGTAAAGAAACTCAATTCTTCCAGATTTAATAAGATTCTGCACAGCGTTAAATTTACCAGTATTCAAATGATATTTACCAGCAACAAAGATATTTGTATCAAAATATACTAACATATTCTCACTCCCATTATTTGTAGTTGTAAGATTTGATTTACCCTCTTTTCAGAACCTTCTTCACCGTCTGCACGATCGCCTGTGCATTGAACACGCACATGAACAGGAGCAGGACGATCTGGAAGGGGATGAGGAAGGACGGCTCTAAGATCGCCGCAAAGCTCATAGCGAAAAGAATCACGAGATTCAGCACGAAACGCATATGATGCACCTTGAACGGGATGAGCTTTCTGGTGTCCACGATACGGATGATATAGCACACCAGATAGCTGACAAAGGTTGCAATGACTGCGCCGTGTACGCCGAAATAATAGATCAGAATGGTATTGAGGATCAGGTTCGTCACAGCGGCAACAAGACTCGTCCAGAAGCTGTGGGTCGTTTTCTTCGTTGCGGTGTAAATGCTGCTGAGAAACTGGTTGAAGCTCATCATCAGCACGGCAATGATCAGCACGGGGGTGTACTTATATGCGAGCGCATATTCCGGATAGACGCTGTAGTCGATCAGAATCGCGGAAAGGGGCTTGACGAGCGCGATCATGAACGCCGCCGCTAAGAACATCAGGGACTGGTACGCGGAGAAAATACGGTAATAGAAATTGCTCCTGTCCTTGCTGTTGTTTTCGGTGATCGCGGACATATTCCACGCCTGGAAAAAGATCGTGGACACCATCGAAATGAGGTTCGGCACCTTGGAAGATGCCTCGTAGATGCCGGCTGCCGTTTCGCCCACGTCGGGACTGACCGCCATGCCATCCATGTAGCGCACGAACAGTCTGTCCGAAAAGCCCGTCACGATCCAGAGGACTGCCGTGGGGATCATCGGGATGGAGAAGCGGAGCATGGTCTTTGTAATCTCGCCGTTGTACAGGCGGAGATTGAAAAAACGCCAGAGCTTCGCCGTTATCCACAGGAACACGCCGGAGAGGAAGTCCGAGAGGATGACCGAGAGCATGAAGCCCATGACCCCCAGCTCCATCACGGATACGAACAGGACGTTGAAGCAGAACAGTGTGAGCGTGGCAATGATGCCGTCAAGTGCAAAGAGCCGCACCATGCCGCGCGCGCGCACGAACTGCGAGCTGAGCTGTCGGAAGGACGAGGCGGCAATGTAGATGATGAGATACAGCACATAGCCATCCGCATAGGGAATCAGCGTCAGCAGGGGCGAGATCAGCACAAGCCCCAGCATTCCGGCAAGCTCAGTCAGACACGCGGAGGTGAAAATTTCCGTCTTGTCAAACTCCCTGTCCAGTCCATAGCGGATGACCGCCTCGGCAATGGAGAGCGTGACGATGGGGATGATGAAATTCGCCGTATTTTCCAGAAGTGCCTTAGTGCCGTAGTCCGCACCGGCGAGATTATGGGTATAGAGCTTATTGAGCAGGAGCAGCAGAATTTTGGAGCCGAATGAACCGATGGCAAAGACTGCCGTGTTCATGGCAAGCTGTTTGTATTTATTCAAAACGATTCCTTCCTTGTCATTTGATGATAGTACCTTATATTATACCACATATTCTGGGAAAATGGAATAGTTTTTCAAAAAATTCTCCATCCTGCTACAGCATCACCCTGAACAGCCCGTGTCTGTTGCAGTACGCATACAAAACTGCGCGCTTGCGCTTCTGGATGCGGCAGGCGGCGTTCTGTTCGGGGTAGAGCTTCACAAATTCTGTTCTGTCTGCTGCCACATAGCAGATAAACGAGATATAATGGGATTTTTCCATGGGATGATCGAGTGTGACATAGAAGTCGCCGTCGCTTTCTTCTACATGGAGCTTGTGCGCATCATCGCATTCCTCCGCTTCAAGGGGCGGCAGGGATACGCCGCAGCAGGAGAATGCGCCGGTGCCGACGGACTGGATGACGTTCCCGCAAACCGGGCAGACATAGAAGCTCATTTTGCGGATATTGGACGAACGGTTATTGTTGAAGGCGCACTCCCCCGTGAGCAGCTCCAGCACGGAGACCCCCAGTGCGGCAGCAAGCTCCATGAGAATGGAAATATCGGGCAGACCGCGCCCTGTTTCCCATTTGGAAATGGTCTTGTCACTCACATGGAGGCGTTCCGCAAGCTGCTTCTGTGTGAGAGATTTCTGCTCACGCAGGGTACGGATGGTTTCAGCGGTGATGTATTGCATGTGACATCTTCCTTTCGTTGTTGATAGTTTTATTATAGATGCGTTTTGGGGAAAAGTCAACCTACGGTGGGGAGAGTTGGGGGTGGATGCTTTAGGAAAGCTGTGCAAAGATTGCCCCACCCCCTGCCCCCCACGGGGTCAATGTCATCAACTTAATCGGGGGCAAGGGGCGGCAGCCTAACAGGCTCCCGTCCCCTCTACTTCACTTCGTTCAGCATCTCCCCACCCCGTGGGGAGTCACCCCAAAAACCGCCGCAGGCGGAAGCGGGGTGCGGGGCCTGCGCCCCCGCTCTAATATTCTCTGCCTCTGGGAGGGGGCAGGGGGGTGGGCAAGCTTTGCACAACTTTCCTAAAGTTGCGACATTTCCACTGCGGAGCGAAGTTTTTTAATTCCCCCTTAATTTTTCAAGGATTTCCTGAAAAAGATTGATTTTTTGCATCTTTTCTGCTATAATAGATATAGGTATCAATTTTTTATAGCTCCGGAGGATATTATGAGTAAGATCACAAGCTTTTTTGAGGATATGAAACAGAAAAACGTCGCTTTCATCGGCACGGGCGTGAGCCATACTGAGCTGATCTCCCTGTTCCGTGACAAGGGCATTACTGTCACAGTACTTGACAAGCGCAGTGCTGACAAGTTCCAGGAGACCTATGACATGCTCTCCGCAAAGGGCGTGCAGTTCCGTCTCGGCGAGGATTACCTCGATTCCCTGACGGATTTCGATGTGGTATTCCGCACACCGGGCATGTACTTCAACAATCCTGCCCTCACCAGGGCGCGTGAAGCGGGCGTGGTCATTACCTCCGAGATGGAGACCTTCTTTGACCTCTGCCCCTGTAAGATCTATGCAGTCACAGGCTCGGACGGCAAGTCCACCTCCACTACCCTGATCGCTGAGATCCTCACAGCATCCGGAAAGATCGTCCACAAGGGCGGCAATATCGGACGCGCACTGCTCCCCATCATTGAGGAGATCTCTGAAAATGATGCTGCTGTTGTGGAGCTTTCCAGCTTCCAGCTCATTTCCATGCGCAAATCTCCTGATTCTGCGCTGATTACCAATATCACCCCGAATCACCTTGACGTACACGGCACGATGGAGGAATACACCGAATGCAAGACCCATCTGATCGCGCATCAGAATGCTTTCTCCCGCACCGTCCTGAACCTCGACAATGAGGGAACAAAGGCTCTTGCGCCCATGGTGCGCGGCAAGCTCTGCTGGTTCACACGCCGTGAAACGCCAGAAAGAGGCGCGTTCCTGCGTGAGGACGGAATGCTCTGCTACACCGAAAGGGGCGAGGTGACTCCGGTTGTCCACAAGGATGACATCCGCATTCCGGGTATGCACAATGTGGAAAACTTCCTCGGCGTGATCTCCGTACTCTGGGGTGAGGTGGAAACTGCGGATTTTGTGAAGGTTGCCAAGGAATTTGGCGGCGTGGAGCATCGTATTGAATTTGTCCGCGAAGTGAATGGCGTGAAGTGGTACAACGACAGTATTGCGACAAGTCCCACCCGCGTTCTGGCAGGTCTGCGTAGCTTTGAGCAGAAGATCATCGTCCTTGCAGGCGGTTATGATAAGAAGATTCCCTTTGAACCGATGGCAGAGACCGTCTGCGAGCGCGTCAAGACCCTGATCCTGATGGGCGTGACCGCGCCGAAGATCGAGGCGGCTGTGACAGCGGCAAAGAATTATGATCCGTCCGCACTGAAAATCCTCCATGCGGATTCCATGGAACATGCTGTGGAGCTTGCGGCACAGGAAGCGCAGAAGGGTGATATTGTGACGCTCTCCCCCGCGTGTGCAAGCTTTGACCTCTACCCGAATTTCGAGGTGCGCGGACAGCATTACAAGCGTCTGGTAAAGGAGCTGAACTGATGAAAGCGCAGATTATCGCGGATATGCTCACCGCCCTTTGCAGGGTAACGGGCATTTCCGGTGATGAGACCAATGCCGCCTTGACTGCGGCGGAATTTCTGAAATTATACTGTCCTGACACGCACATTTCCCATGGGAATGTTATCGGCACATGCGGCAGTACCGATCCGGATGCACCCCATGTCCTGCTCGATGCCCATATCGACCAGATCGGCATGATCGTAACCAGCATCACGGAGGATGGTTTTGTGACGGTCGGCAATGTCGGCGGCATCGACCGCAGGCTGCTCCCTGCACAGAGGGTGCATCTGCACGGCAGAAAGTGCCTTGACGGCGTGGTATGCGCCATGCCGCCCCATCTGACAAGCGGCGACGAAAAAGTCCTGAAATTCGAGGACATCCGCATTGACACGGGCTATTCCGCCGAGGAGCTGCGGACAATTCTCTCCCCCGGCGACAGTGTGACCTTTGCCGGACATATCGCCAGAATGCTGGGCGACCGCTTCACTTCTCCCGCACTTGATGACCGCTGCGGCGTTGCGGCAATTCTCAGCGCACTGCACAGCGTCAAGGATGAGGAGCTCCCCTGCCGCGTGACGGTGCTGTTCTCCACACAGGAGGAGGTCGGCGAACGCGGCGCGAAGATCGGATGCTATGCTGTAGATCCCGACATCGCACTTGCAGTGGATGTAAGCTTTGCACGGAATCTCGGTGACAGTGAGACCAAGACCGGAAAAATGGGCGGCGGTCCGATGATCGGCTATTCTCCGTCCCTTTCTAAAACGATCAGCCGGACGCTGAGCGAGATCGCCGATGCTGAAGGGATTCCGTGGCAATATGAGGTCATGGCAGGCACAACCGGCACAAATGCGGACCAGTTCTCCGTCTGCCGCAGCGGCGTGAAAGCCTGCACGGTATCCATTCCGCTTCGCTATATGCACACACCGGCGGAGATCATTTCGCTGGAGGATGTACGCATGACGGGCGCACTGCTCGCGGGCTTTCTGAGGAGGTGCAGGTAATGCTGAATAAGCTCAAGGAATTATGTGACATCTGCGGCATTTCCGGAGATGAGGACGCAGTCCGTGCACACCTCATGGAACACATCGCGCAGATCCCCGATATTCTCGAAATGACGACCGACCCCCTCGGCAATCTGCTCGTGCATAAAAAGGGCAGGAATACGCCGGAAAAGACAGTCATGCTTGGCGCACACATGGATGAAGTCGGTCTGATCGTGACCGGTATCCGTGCGGATGGTACGCTTTCCATTGCCGCAGTGGGCGGCGTGGATGCGGATGTGATCCTCGGCAGAAATGTCATGGTGGGTGCGCAGAAGCTCCCCGGTGTGATCGGCGCAACACCCATTCATCTGCTGTCCGCTGGTCAGCGTGACGAAAAGCCGAAGATGGACGCGCTCTATGCCGACATCGGCGCAAAGGATGCGGACGATGCCAAGCGGTTCATTTCTCCCGGCGATCCGGTGTATTTCATGGGTGAATACACACAGCTCGGCGGCGGCAGAGTGACTGCCAAGGCAATTGATGACCGCTTCGGCTGTGCGGTGATGCTGGAACTTTTAGAGCAGGAGCTTCCCTATGATATGTGGTTTGCCTTCTTCGTACAGGAGGAGATCGGACTGCGCGGCAGCCGTGCGGCGGCATATACCATCAACCCCGATCTTGCACTGATCCTCGAAGCCACGACGGCGGCGGATCTCGACGGCGTATCGGGTGACGCAGCAGTGTGCAGGCTCGGCGGCGGTCCTGTGGTGTCGTTCATGGACAGAAGCACCATTTACGACAGGGAGCTGTACCGGATGGCGTTTGAAACTGCGGAAGAAATGGGCATTCCCTGCCAGACCAAGAGCCGCATTGCCGGCGGCAATGATGCGGGCGCGGTGCATGTATCCCGCGGCGGTGTACGGACGCTGGCGATCTCTGTTCCGTGCCGCTGTCTGCATTCTCCGTCCTGCACGGCGCAGACCAGTGATATGGAGCAGTGCCTGAACCTGACAGCAAAACTTCTGGAGAAGATTGAGAAATTATGATCAGACAATTGGAAATAGACAGTGAACTGAACACGGAACAGCTGCGGCAGAGCTGGCGCGGACGGAAGATGTACTCCTACTACAAAGCCTATGGGCTGGGGTATTCCTTCTGCCAGTTCTACGCGGTGGGTGACGGCGGCGTGATGCTGCGGCTGAATGATACGGTGCTGATCTGTGACGCTTCGGAAGCGGACGCGGAAGATCTCGCGCTCTTTTTACAGATGCACCAGCCGTTCCGTGTGGAATGCAATGAGCCGGTGCGCACAATGCTGGCAGAATGTCTGCCGGATTACCGGAGTCTGCACCGGACGATGTTCGAGCTGATACCGGATGACGCGCCGGTGGACGCGGAGGAGACCGTGGATTTCCACCCGCCGCTTGCGGAGGTATATGAGATTTTGTCGGCGGGCTTCCCGAATTTACAGGACTATGCGCTCTGGCTGACGGATACCTCCCACCGCTGCCGGCATGGCGTGAGCCGCGTGATGACGTACCGGAAGGATACGACTGCAAGCATCATGTTTGACATTGACAATCATGTGCTGGTCGGACAGGTTGCGACCCGTCCGGAGGCAAGAGGTCTTGGACATGCCCGCATCTTCCTGCGCTGGCTGGCTGGCTTTCTTGCACAGTTCGGCAAGACGGCGGTGCTGTACGCGCTGGACATCCGGGAAAGCTTCTACCGGGAGATCGGCTTCCGCGCACTGGAGACCGAGTATGTACTCGAACGTATGGAACAGGAAAAGGATAATTTACAGAAGGGACGTTTAGACAATGGCAATTCATGAGTATTTTCAGATCAATGAGAAGCTGCTGCAGCTGGCAGAACAGGCAGAAGCCAACTGCGCCGCCTGCTTTGCACAGATCGACCACACAGCGCGGAACAATGCTGCTAAAATTTTGTCGGCTTTTGCTGAAAACCGTGTCAGCGAGGGCTGTCTCGGCGGAACGACGGGCTACGGCTACGGCGACATCGGGCGCGATACCCTCGACGCGGTATGGGCGCAGGTAATGCATACGGAGGACGCGCTGGTACGGCACAATTTCGTATCCGGCACACATGCGCTTTCCGTGGCACTGTTCGGCGTACTGCGCACGGGCGATAAGATGGTATCCATCACCGGAAAGCCCTATGATACCCTGGAGGAAGTCATCGGCATTGCAGGCGAACCCGGAAACGGCAGTCTTGCGGATTACGGCGTGACCTACGGACAGGTGGATCTCCTCCCCGACGGCAGGGCGGACCTTGAAGCGATCCCGGAAGCTGTCAAGGGCGCAAAGATCGCCTATATTCAGCGTTCAAGAGGATATTCCCTGCGCCGTGCATTTACGATTGATGACATTGCGGCTATGGTGCAGGCAGTCAGAAAGGGCAATCCGGATGCCATCATCATGGTGGACAACTGCTATGGTGAATTTGTCGAGGACAGAGAGCCGACGGATGTGGGCGCGGATGTCATCATCGGCTCGCTCATCAAGAACGCCGGCGGCGGCATTGCCAGAACCGGCGGCTATATCGCCGGAACGTCGAAGCTTGTCGAGCTTTGCGCGTATCGTCTGACCTGCGTCGGCATGGGCAAGGAGGTCGGCTGCACACTGGGCATGAACCGCGAGATGTTCCAGGGGCTGTACTTAGCACCGGATATTACTGCAAATGCGCTGAAAACCGCTGCATTTGCATCGGAGCTGTTCACACTGCTGGGCTTTGAATGCACGCCCCGTGCGGATGAACCGAGGGGCGACATCGTGACAGCACTCCAGCTTCAGACACCGGAAAACCTGATCGCATTCTGCCAGGGCATCCAGAAGGGTTCACCGATTGATTCCTATGTGACCCCGGAGCCGTGGGACATGCCGGGCTATTCCAGCCAGGTCATCATGGCTGCAGGTGCATTCACCATGGGTGCCTCCATTGAGCTTTCCGCCGACGCACCGCTGCGTGAACCCTACGCCGCATGGATGCAGGGCGGCATCAGCTACAACAGCAGCCGGATCGGCGTACTTCTGGCAGCACAGGAAATGTTCAGCAGAGGACTGCTGAATTTATAATAACACTGTTTTCGCTTGTGCGAAGCACAAAAGGAAACAACAGTTTGTCAAAAAGCCTGAAATCAAACGCGGAGCGATAGCTCCGCAAAAGGGGTTCGGGGACGAAGTCCCCGAAATATAGCCCCTTCCCTCGGGGAGGGGTTGGGGTGGGGGCAGCTTTGGCGTGCTAACCCCAGAAAAATGCTTTTTCCAAAAACTGCTGTTTCCGCTTGTGCGAAGCACAAAAGGAAACAAATCACCAGCGGCGGTTCGCCGCAAAGGAGGAAACTACATATGCCACAGACAAGCAGTACACACAATCATCAGCCGAGGAAGGTAAAACGTCGTTTTTCTCCTCAGGCGGCTGCCATGCTTTTTGCAGCCATCGTGCTGGTCGCCATCATCATCCTCATTTCCGCAAAGGTGAAGGAATGGCGGAATGACGGTGCGCGTTATGCGCAGACGCTCTCCGAGCAGATCGGTGTGAGTCCGGAAACCGCGGAAAAATACACCAAGGTCGAGCTGACCGGCACCTCCGAATACGCCTGTGTGAATGCGGCAGCAGCAGCACAGAGCTATTCCTATCTGTTTGAAAGCCAAAAAACGGTGGAGGTCAGCGGCGTATCCGTACCGGAATGGCTGATCTTCGCGGGAACGGTCAACAATGTCATCACCGAGGTGACCTATTACGACTACACCCAGATCGCGGGCTACGGCAACGGCATCAAGACAAAGGCGCACATTGACGCTGCCATGATCAACACCGGCATGGACTCCAAGGCGGTACAGGATTATGTCGGCTTCGCGCCGCTCCGCACCAAGTACACAAGTGAGGGCGTGGTGGAGACCTATAAGTATTTCTACGAGGACAAGGAAACCGGAAACCTTGTCTCCTACCTGCTCCACGTCAGCTACATGAACGGCAAGGCTTCTGCGGCGGCAGAAGAGGAGAATCAGTTCATGGTTGAGCTGCTGACGGTGAAGTGATACGGTAATATCGTAAAAAGAGGCAGCTGCACTGATTTGTGCAGCTGCCTCAGCTTGTAAAAAAGTCCTTTTTCTTAGGAATAGGCATCCTGTAACTCCCCCACCCCAACCCCTCCCCGAGGGGAGGGGGCTTTTGTAGGAGGCGGCTGCGCCGCCTCCACCGCCTAAGGGGCAAAGCCCCTTGGAACCCTGCTTTGGGGAATTCTTCCCCTTGAGTTGATGACATTACCCCTTCGAGAGGGCTTGAAATGGGGCTTTTTCATTTCAACGCCAGACTATTATTCAGAATCAGTGTACTGTACAGGAACAGCACGTCCTGTCCTTTAAATTCCACCAGATTCCCCAGCATTTCCGGCTGGACGTAGCGGATGTCGATCGCGGTGATCTTCGTGTAACCCTCTGCCAGCAGCGGTATCAGGCTGCTGCCGAAGGAATCGCGGAATACGATCAGCTCCCTGTCAGTCGATGCATTGGGGTTTTCAATCGTCACCAGCGCATCCGCACCGCAGAGGAACAGCTCGTAGGCATCGCGCCCGGCTGCCGCCTCCATGTCATACATCGGTTTCTCCACCGGCAGACCTGTGTTATAGCTTGTCACAATGCAGCTGTCGAGCATGGCATTGGAAAGATAGTACATCTCATCCGGCTCCACGGGCAGAGCAAGCTGACCATGGTACACGCCATAGAACGGATGCCCTGTTTCGCGCGTTTCATATTCTGCGGTAAGCTGTATGCCCATTGCCTGCGCGATGACATCCGCCGTATCCTGAAGACACTCCTGCCGCCAGTGCGTGTCCGTGCGGTAGTAGTCCGTGATCTCCAGCGTCGGAAAAATGTCAATATACTGCATATATTCCGTGCGTTCCCGCATTTCCTCCACAAGTGTGCCATGATCCAGCGACAGCCGTCCGCCCTCCTCTGCGAGGAAATAATGCTTGTCCGGCACGATGGAAAAATAGACCGGGGAACCAGTTCCCGCAAGGTAAGTGTCATACACATACCGGAAGCGTTCTCCCGCATGGTCGAGCATCTGCGTTTCCAGCGGATACTGCGTCTGCGCAAGAAAGCCATCCTGCATATACAGCCCGTTTGTTTCCGACTGGCGGAACACACCGAGCTTGGCAATGCTCTGCAGTGTGCGGAATTTGTCACGCTGGGGGAACTGGTCCATGGCATACGTCTCGAAATCCGTCATAAAGCTGCCGGAAAATATGGCTTCTGCGGACAGCTCCGGCTTCTGTGCCAGCACCCTGCGCTCACTGTCCGAAAATGTACGATCCGCACCGAACCAGCTGACAAGCGTAAAGCCCGCAAGCACTGCTCCAAGCGTGCCGACAACGGCACGGCTTCTGATCTTCTCCTGCATGATCTCGCCTCCTCTTTAATAGGATTCCCCGATATTCTGCAAAAAACCGCCTGCTTCTGCAGCAGGCGGCTCCTTTTTGTCCCATTCCGTCCCCCTCGCCGTACGGGAGGGACGAAACGCACGCACAGTATGTACGTTCAGGATTCCTCCGCGGCAGTGTCAGATGCAGTGTCCACTGTATCCTGCTCCTCACTATCGGAGGAAAGTACCGGAAGTACCGCACGGCGTTTTAGATATCGGGATGTTTTCTTCTTTTTCTTTTCTGCATACATGATGTTGTCTGCAATCGTTACAAGCTGGAACAGATCCATGCCGCGATCCGGCACAGCGATATGATAGCCGATGCTGGCTGCGATCGTATACGGCATCATACTGTTCTCATTCACCTCGTCCAGCAGCTGCTGAATGCGGCTGCGAAGGATCTGGGCGCGTTCTTCTGTATAGTCTGCTGCAAAGACGATGAACTCATCACCGCCAAAACGGCAGCAGATCTCACCGCCGGAACATGCTGTGCGCAGTGTATCCGACAGCGCAATAATGGCATTGTCGCCGTCCTTGTGTCCATAGGTATCATTGATGGTCTTCAGACCGTCCATGTCAAGGAACATCAGCATGACGGGTTTTCTCGCGTTGATGCAGTAGCTGTAGAGCTGCTGTGTGCTGATGCGGAAACCATTGCGGTTGTTGATGTTCGCCAGCGGATCAATGGTATAGAGCTTGGTCAGCCGCCTGGACACCTGATCGAGACAGATGATCTTCCGGACGCTTTCCAGAGCGTTGGCAATGGTCATGATCGCATTGTTGAACAGCTTGCTGTGCGTCGGGAAGGCACTGTTCCGGAATACGCAGTAGCCGATACAGCGTTCACGGAAGTGCAGGGGAACAAAGTAATAATTACCGGGTATATGCTCCGGATCGAACAGACCCGGCAGCATTTCAGAAACGGGGAAATCCTCCATCCGGAAAGTCTCGCCGTTCTTATAGGCAAGTGCGACCTGCACCGATTCGCCGAAGCCCGATACGATGGGATCGCTCGGTGACAGGATATGGAGCATGTAGTTTTCCTCGGTCTCGTCCATCATAATGCCCTTCCGCCAGCCGTCGCACAGACAGAGGTAAAATTCCTCGCACTGCATTTCGGGAATGAATTTCCGCAGAGCAAAGGCGAAATGATCCAGATGGTCACACTCCGCAAGAGCCGAGCTCATACGGCTGACGAGGGAGATGTCATTGGTATAATGCTCCAGCACATTAAAATTGCGCTGTTTGAATTCGTTGATGTCCATGATCGGCGTTTCCCGGCAGCCGCAGCTCTCAGAAAAGAGACACTTGGTATCCAGTGTGACACTGCGCTCCTGCGGGATGCCGCGGATGTGGTTCAGGATGATCTCACAGGCAAGCCTTCCGCCTCTTACCAGCGGACGCTGGACGGAGGTCAGCGACGGTGAGAAATTTCTGCCGTCATGGGTATAGTCAAAACCGGAAACTGCCACATCCTCCGGTACGCAGAGATGATTCTGCGACAGGGCATTCATGGCAGCGATTGCCATAAGGTCATTTGCGCAGATGATCGCCTGCGGAAATTCCAGCGGGGAATTCATAAATGCATGAACCGCCGCCGTACCGTCCTTGGACATGAAATTGCCGTGGTAAATGCGCTCCTCCTCCACCGGAATGCCATAGCGTTCCAGTGTGCTGCGGTACGCCCGCAGACGGAGCTGACTCTCTACATTATCCGCCGGACCCGACACATAATTGATGCGGGTAAAACCATGCTTGACGATAAAATGCTCTACCATATTCTGCATGGCAGTCTCATTGTCAATACCGATGGTGTAAAAGCCCGGAACATCCTTATCAATGAAGACCGCCGGGATGCTCGCCTTACGCACCTGGGCAATTACGTTCTCCAGGCTGTCTGCAAGCTGGATCGTATTGATGACAAGGATCACACCATCAAATTTCCGGAAGTTGGCAAGGTTGAAAATATTGTACTCACCGGTGTCATGCCGTGTATCGCCGCCCACGTTTCCGAACGCAACAAAATGCTCCAGGGTGATGCGGTTATCTGCTGCAAAATGCCGGATACCGCTGAGAATATCGCTCTGGTATTCTTCGTCGATCGTGGAAACGATCACCGCAATATGGATGTTTTTCTCAGACAATTATCATCACCGCCGATGCTCTCGGCTCTTCCTTTCTCGCAAAGTCCGGATCCTGCTCCGGCTGCTTCTGCTCATATTATATTATACTATATTTATACACAAATTGCAACGAAAAAGTGTAAATATTCAATGAATTAGAGTTTCTTGCCGCAGTTGGAACAGAAAGCCTGACCGATCGTGCAAGGCTTGCCGCAGTAAGCGCAGAAGCGGCTGCCGTTCTGCTCAGGGGCAGAAGGCTGCTCCGGTGCGGGGGCTGCGGGCTGTTCGGGTGCTGCCGGCTGTGCGGGCGCATCTGTTGCCGCGGTGTCCGCAGGCTTTGCGTCATCGCTCGGAGAGTACCAGTTTTCCGCAATGGGCTGGTGCGGTTCTGCGGCATTCTTGTTGGGAGTACCATGCTGCGGGATGAGCTGGTAGCCGCAGTTCCGGCAGGTGGTTTCGCCGGCGGGGTAGGAATGACCGCACTGCATACAAACCATAGCAGTGGGGGTTCTCTGCACCTTCGGCTCCTCGGGAACAGCGATCAGCTCCGGCTCTCTTGCGCGGACTTCCTCGATCTGCGTCTGCAGCTCGGCGATGCGCTTTTCAGAGGTCTTGATGGAAGCGATCTGCTCTGCAAATTCTGCATTAGGATCGTCCTTATATTTTTCAAAATAGAGCTTAGCGATCTCATTCATCATTTCCTGAATATGCGCCTTCTCGCGCTTCTGCTCACTGGAAAGGGAGCTTGCTTCAGAAAAATTCTTTGTTTTCTGCGAAACTGTTCTTCCTACATTGGTGACATTTGCGCTCAGTTTATCCAAAAAAGACATATATGTACCTCCTGAAATAGTTTGCGGACATAAAAACCGTATTATATTATAGTATACCATATATTGCATAAAAATGCAATACTTTTTTATGAAATTCCGCTAAATCTCAATATTTCAATACTGTAAGTATAGAAGAGCGCAGAGTTTATGAAAATAGTGCTGAAACTACTCCGTTTTGCCATTCACAGAGGCGATGCAGGCAGCTTTAGGAAAGTTGTGCAAAGATTCCCCCACCCCAACCCCTCCCCGAGGGGAGGGGCTTTTGTAGGAGGCGGCTGCGCCGCCTCCACCGCCCAAGGGGCAAAGCCCCTTGG
>JAZNKY010000088.1:0-2824 GCA_045578805.1 Oscillospiraceae bacterium | reverse complement strand
ACGCGGAGCGATAGCTCCGCAAAAGGGGTTCGGGGACGAAGTCCCCGAAATATAGCCCCTCCCCCGTTGGGGGAGGGGCTGGGGGAGGCAGTTTTGGTGTGCTAACCCCAGAGAAAATTTTTTCTACAAGCTGTGGATCTGATGCAGATCCGCCTGCCATTCACCGGAATGCAGGAAATCGAAGAAGAAAGGAAGAAAAGCAGTATGATTTTATGCAGCAAGTGCGGCAAGCGTCCCGCAGTCGTCTTTGTATCCCCCATGAGCAGCAGCGGACGCAGTGAAGGCTATTGCCTGACCTGTGCTAAGGAGCTGAATATTCCGCAGGTATCGGAATATCTGAAGAATGTCGGGATCAGTGACGAGGATCTTGCCGAAATGTCCGATCAGATGATGGAATTTATGCAGGAAAACGACGGCACAGAAGAAACAATGGGCAATATCAGCGCAATGCCGAATTTCCTCCGCAATCTGTTCAGTGCGCCCATGCCCGCCCAGGATGCGGAGCAGGAGGAGAAGAAATCCGCATCTGCGGAGGAACCGAAGCGTTCCCGTTCCAACCCCTTCAAGAAGAAAAAGGATGAGGAAAAGGAATACAAGTTCCTGAACAATTACTGTACCAATCTCAGCCAGCGCGCCGCAGAGGGCAAGCTCGACCGCATCATCGGCAGAGACCGTGAGATCGCGCGCGTGGTGCAGATCCTCTCACGCCGCCAGAAGAACAACCCCTGCCTGATCGGTGAGCCCGGTGTCGGCAAAACTGCCATTGCAGAAGGCATCGCACAGCGCATTGCGTCCGGTGACGTGCCGTTCCATCTGCGCGACAAGAAGATCTTCCTGCTGGATCTGACCGCCCTCGTAGCCGGTACCCAGTTCCGCGGTCAGTTCGAGAGCCGCGTCAAGGGACTGATCGGCGAGGTCGTCCGTGAAGGCAATATCATCCTGTTCATTGACGAGGTACACAATCTCGTCGGCGCAGGTGATTCGGAAGGCTCCATGAATGCTGCCAACATCCTGAAGCCCGCCCTCTCCAGAGGCGAAGTACAGGTGATCGGCGCGACCACCTTCAAGGAATACCGCAAATATATCGAGAAGGACAGCGCACTGGAACGCCGTTTCCAGCCCGTGACCGTCAAGGAGCCGACAGTGGAGGAGACTGCCGAGGTGCTTCTCGGCATCCGTGAGTACTATTCGGAGTACCATCGTGTGAAGATCAGCGACCGCCTGCTCCGCATGTGCGCCGTGCTGTCCGAGCGTTATATCACTGACCGCTTCCTGCCGGATAAGGCAATTGACCTGCTGGATGAAAGCTGTGCCTACCGCAGTATCCGCGCATCAGAGCTGCGCGAACTGGACGAGGCGACGGCAAAGTATGATGCAGAGAAGGCGAAGCTTGCTTCCCTTGAGGAGCAGGAAACACCGGATTTTGAGAAGATCGCAGAAATGAAAGCAGCCTGCAGCCGTCTGGAAATGCAGGTGAAGCATCTGCAGGAGCAGGTAGAGAAGATCGAAGTGGAGGAATCCGACCTTGCCGCTGTCATTGAGCTGTGGACGGGGATCCCTGCAAATAAGATCGAGGAAACCGAGCTTTCCAGAATGCGCAATCTTGCAGACCGCCTGAAAACCAGAGTTGTGGGACAGGATGAAGCCGTGGATGCACTGGCAAACGCCATCAAGCGCACCCGCGTCCAGCTGAGCAAGCGCATCCGTCCGGCATCCTTTATTTTCGTAGGACCGACCGGTGTCGGCAAGACAGAGCTGGTCAAGGTGCTTGCTGCCGAGCTGTTCGATGCGGCAGATCCGCTGATCCGCCTCGATATGACGGAGTTTATGGAGAAACATGCTGTTGCCAGAATGATCGGTTCACCTCCCGGTTATGTCGGCTACGATGAAGCCGGACAGCTGACGGAAAAGGTGCGCCGCAATCCCTATTCTGTGATCCTGTTTGATGAGATCGAAAAGGCACACCCCGATGTGATGAACATCCTCATGCAGATCCTGGATGAAGGACAGATCGAGGATGCCCAGGGCAGAACGGTGAATTTCTCCCATACTGTTATCTGCATGACCTCCAATGCCGGCTCCACGGATAAGACGACCGGCGTGGGCTTCAACCGCAGCGTGGAGGAGATCTCCAAGGATAAGGCAATGAAGGCACTGCGCGATTTCCTGCGTCCGGAGTTTATCAGCCGTATTGATGAGATCATTGTATTCCATCCGCTCGGCGAACCGGAATTTGCAAAGATCGCTGGTCTGATGATGGAAGAAATGCGCGACCCGCTGGCAGAAAAGGGCATCCGCTTCACCTATGATGAGGCAGCCTTGCAGAAGATCGCTGCAGAAGCCTTCGGCAAGCGTTATGGTGCGCGTGATATCCGCCGCATCATCCGCGAAAAGGTAGAGGACGCGATCGCCCATGCCATGATCGACGAGGGCAGAAAACTCAGCGAGATCACCGTCACCGCCAACGAACAGGACATTACCGTCAGCTTCGCATGATCTGCACCTGAGCGAGGATAAAACAATAGCAGCAAAGGGGCGGTCAACAGCACCGCCCCTGAATCATTCTCTTCTGAGGACAATGGAACAAAGCCTTCCAACTCCTGCCGTCAGGCGGAAAGCGGGGTTCCAAGGGGCGGCAGCCCCTTGGGCGGTGGAGGCGGCGCAGCCGTCTCCTATAAAATCCCGGCAGGGGGCGGGGCAGTCTTGGGGTGCTAATCCCAGAAAAAAGTATCTATATGTAATTGTCAGAGTAATAATACCTTCAGTCTGTCGAAAAACCTTAATAGGTTTAAAGGGCTTTGCCCTTTGGCGGGTGGAGGGTACG
>JAZNKY010000087.1:0-1613 GCA_045578805.1 Oscillospiraceae bacterium | reverse complement strand
CGGCAGTCTCAGGTAATCCTCGCAGTATCCCATGGCTGCCATGGCAGCCTTCACCGGGATAGGGTTCACCTCACTGAACAGTGCATTGATCAAGGGAAGCATCTCCATCTGCATGGCTGCCGCACCCTTCACGTCACCTTTCAGCATCTTCTGACAGAGCTCCACAGTCTTTGCGGGAAGAACATTGGACAGCACGGAGATCACACCCTTGCCGCCCATGGACATGATCGGCACGATCTGATCGTCGTTTCCGGAGTAGATATCCAGCTTATCGCCCACCAGAGACGCTGTCTCCACCACGCTGGAGATATTTCCATTAGCTTCCTTGATGCCGGCGATCATGGGATGATCCGCCAGTTTTGCGTAAGTGGAGGGCAGAATATTCACGCCGGTTCTGGAGGGAACGTTGTAGAGAATCAGGGGCTTGGTGCTGTTGTCCGCAATGGTCTCGAACATCTTGATCAGTCCGTTCTGGGTAGCCTTATTGTAATAGGGGGTGACCACAAGCATACCGTCTGCGCCGGCGTCACAGCTAAACTTGGTCAGATCCACCGCATAGGCGGTGTCATTGGAGCCGGTTCCGGCAATGATCGGCACACGGCCTGCTGCCACCTCCACCGAGAAACGAATCACTTCACGATGTTCCTCGTCGGTCAGCGTAGAAGCCTCTCCGGTAGTTCCACAGATGACCAGTGCATTTATTCCTTCATCGATCTGCCAGTTAATCAGTCTCTCCAACTGCGCGTAATTTACGCCGGACTCGTTAATGGGAGTCACCAGTGCTGTTGCTGCTCCTTCAAAAATGGGGTTTGTTCTCATGATCTATCCTCCTGATTAATATGATTTTTATTTAATATGGTATGTATGCCTTGTATCGTGCACCTCGATACCGCTCCGCTTCATCTCGGCCGCGCACAAAAGGGTCGATGCATACACATCGACCCTCTGAAAGCTTGCAAAATATCCTATCGCTTGCCCACAGATAGCTCTCCGCATATGCGACAACCACACGGATATTCTCCGTGAAGCCAGATGCAGTCTTTCGCCTCGACTGTCTTCGGCAACGACCCCTTTCCCGTCTGTCTGCCCTGCGAAGGCCCTTTTAACAAGCGGTACTAATGATGCGATGCACCTCTATCATGGTGTTTCTTGCATAAACTGTATCACAAAACGCGCATACAGTCAATATCTATTCTTTCTTATCAATATGTCCTGCAAACGGATCTGCGGGATCACTCCTCAACCAACAGCTCTGCAATCTGCACTGCATTGGTCGCAGCACCCTTTCTCACCTGATCGCCGCAGCACCACAGGTTCAGACCGTGATCATCGGTCAGGTCGGGTCGGATACGTCCTACAAATACGATATCCTGATCGCTGGTGTCCAGAGGCATCGGATATTCCTTAGCCGCCAGACTGTCAACCAGACGGCAGCCCTTCGCCTTTGCGATCGCCTCGCGAGCCTCTTCAACGGAGATGGGTCTCTCGGTGCGAACAGTAACGGAAATGGAATGGGAACGAACCACAGGTACACGGATACAGGTGCAGCTTACCTTAAGCTCGGGCAGGTGCATGATCTTGCGGCCCTCATTCTGCATCTTCATCTCCTCGGT
>JAZNKY010000086.1:0-18661 GCA_045578805.1 Oscillospiraceae bacterium | reverse complement strand
TGCAGATTTTCGAGCATAAATTTTACGCAGGCAAGGCAAAAAATCGCAGGCATACTGACGTATGTCAAGATTTTTTAACGCAGACTGTGTGAAATTTTGCCGAAAAGATGCGTATGAGATTTTAATGTGAACAGGCTCTAGTTTCACACTTGAATTTCGGAAGCTGTGCAATGACGGTCGCATATTCACTGTCCTTCAGCTCTGCAAGCACTGCGTCGCCGTCCATCTGTGCGATCCATTCGGAAACGGTCATGCCTTCCTCGGGGAGAATTGCCACAAAACGATAGCCGTACCCGTCATAATCCTTGCCGAAGCCCTGTGCATTGCCGAAATCATAATAGATCGTTTCCTCGGAGTGCATCATTTCAGCTTCCTGCTGTACACCGCTGACCGAAGTGAAGGTGCCGTCCTGCACCTGATAAGACGAATACTGCTCCTCCCAGCTGGCATCGAACGCAATGGCATTGATGAGCACCATCAGATCCCCATCATTCAACCGTTCAAGGATTTCCGGGATCATGCCGTCCGTGTTTTTCTTTGTCCAGAGGTTGATGTCGCTCAGGGTCTGCTGGTTGAATGGAGCCTTGTAGATCTCCGCATCATAGAAATTGATGTTCGTCTGCAAAAATTCCTCGGACACGGTAAAACGCTCTGTGTCCCTGAACCAGATGGAATTGGCTGCATTCAGCTCGTTGCTCAGTCCCGCGGTGTAGTACATCAGCCAGCCGTTCAGCTCGTCCATGCCCATGCCGCCGCCCAGTACTTCCTCCATCTCCGCAAGGGTCTGCTCGTCCGCGCCGTTGGCTGTCATGGAAAGTGCCGTCATCACAGAAAGCGGGGAGATCATGGTGTTTTGCTCATTCTGTGCCGTCTGCCTGAAGAGCCGTTCTGCAAAATCCATGTGCATGGTGGTGTAATCCTCGGCATTCATCACCCCGCCCGCAGTCGGACGCTGCAGATCTGCACCAAGCTGTACACTGCTCTCCGAAAGCTGCGGACTGAGCGCAGATGTCCTTCCCAGCAGGTAATCCTGCATCATGGTCAGGTCATTGACCGTGGTCTTGCCGCTGCCGTCCACATCGCCGTCAAACTGCTTTTCCCAGCTTGCTGCCATGAAATCGCGCTTGAGCATGGCAAGGTCGAACGCATCCAGAACCCCGCTTCCATCCACATCGCCCGCACAATATGCCGCAGATGCAGTAAGCGGCACGCAAAGCGCGGCAGTCAGCATGGCTGCAATCACTCTTTTTTTCATAGGTAAGACTCCTTTCCTGTATTAGACCTCCTCGGAAACTTACAAAGCACCGTCTTCCTTGTCTCTTCCGCGCCTGACTTTGAGCCTCTCCCTTGCAATACATCAAGTATTGCTGCGGTCGAGTCTCTTTGTCAGACACGAAATATCCTGCGGAATCCGGCACTTTTCCAGTTCCCGAGGAGGTCAATTTTCCCTCTGCTGAGGGACTTACACTTATTATAACACAACTAGAAAGAAAAGATTGGGAATTTTCCGGATATTCTATTTTTTGTATAAATACGCCTGCTGCTTTTTGGTGGATTCTTCTAATTTCTGAGGTTAACACTCCAAGACTGCCCCACCTCAACCAATATCATCAACTTTAGGAAAGTTGTGCAAAGATTCCCCCCCAACCCCTCCCCAAGGGGAGGGGCTTTTGTAGGAGGCGACAGCGCAAAAGGAATCATGCGGTTCGCTCCACTCTCGTCGCGTGCACTGAACCTTCGTCACTACTTTACTCCCCCGCGCGTACTGCCGGCGCAGGCTCTGCGCCGCCGAAAAAAGAAAGACAGCCCAAACTGGTGTCTTTTCACGCCGTGCAACGTAGAAAAACAGTTTGTGCTGTCTATGGTAGAATGGAGGACGGAGGAGTCAGCGTTCCGCCCTTTGGGAGATGTCAGAATCAATTCCGGAGCCGTTTCTCCGGTTCAAACAGGAGTTTTTTGCTATCGTTGGTTTCCGAAGGGTCTGCACATATAGTGGGGAATGCAAACCATCGGAAAACCTCAGATATGCAGTTGTTTCAAATGACATATTTATTTTAACAGATTTTTCATACTTTCACAAGTGGGAATATTGAAATTTTTCAGTACAATCTTGACTTTATCAAAAAGATGGTGTATAATAAAACAAAAAGTCTTTTTTGTTGTGAGGTGTTTTTATGGAATTTTCACGCGGGTACATGGGTGTTGAAACGGATGAACGAATCCTTTACACGCCAACAGCATTTGCCAAGAAGAATCTGATCTACCTGCAGGAGACCGGTGAGATCTGCGCAAACCGCAAGCACATCAGCCAGAGAGATTATCTGCAGTCCTATCTGTTCATGGTGGTTCTCGACGGCACGGGGCGGGTCCACTACAAGGGCAGGGAGCATACGGCGCGGGCGGGCGACTGTATCTTCCTCGACTGTACGAACGAGTACAGCCATACGCCGCTGGATGAACGCTGGTCGCTCAAATGGGTGCATTTCAGCGGCGGCAATGTGCGGGAAATTTATGAGAATTATCTGCAGAACGGCGGAAAGTCCGTTTTTCAGTCAATGAAATTCCTTGCCTACAGCGATCTGCTCTCCCAGATCTTCCGCATTGCTTCCGTGGATGACGGCTTCGGGGATATGCGGCTGTATGAAAAGCTCGTGTCCCTGCTCGTGATGCTCACGGAGGAAAGCCGCCTGCAGGAGCAGGAAAATGAGCTTGACCGCAGCATCCGGGACATGACCCCCATCAAGCAGTATCTGGAAACGAATTATCAGGAGAAGATCTCGCTTGATCTGCTGGCGGATGCCTTCTATGTGAACAAATTCTACATGACGCGCATTTTCAAAAAGCAGTACGGCGTTTCCATCGTGAACTACCTGACGCAGGTGCGCATCACCCATGCCAAACAGCTCCTGCGCTTTACGGATATGCCCATTGAGAGCATCAGCCAGGAATGCGGCATGACGGATGCCAACTATTTCTCCCGCGTGTTCCGGAAGGTGGAGGGGACTTCACCCGGCGAGTTCCGGAAGATGTGGCAGGGAACGTAACAGCAAACAGAAATCCCCCAACGCTCTGCGAAGGGGGATTTGTTATTGACAGCGGAAATCTTAGTTCTTGTTTGCCACGAAATCATCAATGGAGTCCGTGCCGCCTGCGCCGACATATGCGGCATACTGGAGGATGATGGCTGCGTCGGAGGCGTTTGCAACGCCGTCGCCGTTCACGTCGCCCGTTACCTTGGTGGTCTCCGGCTCGTCGGGAGTTTCAGGGGTCTCAGGTGCACCCGGCAGTACAGCTTCATAGTGCATTACTGCATTCAGGAGCGGATCGTTGCCGTTTTCGCTGAGCGTGATGCTGCTCCAGTCGGCTTCTGTACCGGTGTAATATACATCCGTCAGAGCCGCACAGCCGTTGGACGCATAGCCCCCGATGGTGTTCACGGTCTTGGGAATGTACAGTGCAGTCAGATCGGTACAGTTTACAAATGCGTATTCGCCCACTGTGGTCGCACCCTCCGCAATTACTGCCTCGGTCAGAGCTGTACAGCCATCGAATGCCTTATAGCCGATGCTCTCCACGCTGCCGGGAACATAGATGCTTGTCAGAGAGGTGCAGCCTGCAAAGGTCTCTCTCGGCAGCTCTGTCAGGGTATTGGAGAGCGTTGCAGAGGTCAGGGATGTGCAGTTGCCGAATACCTCCCAGCCCATGGTCTTCAGGGAATCGGGAAGAACAACGCTGGAAAGGCTGGAACAGCCCTGGAATACATAGCCGCCCATTTCTACCAGACCCTCGTCAAAGGTCAGCGATGCGATCTTCTTGCAGCCGTTGAAGGCGTAGCCCTCAATGGTGGTCACGCTTGCCGGAATGTGGATACCCGCCAGGGAAGTACAGCCGATGAAAGCATACTCACCGATCGTAACCACGCCGTTTCCGATCTCTGCACTTGTCAGGCTCTCACAGCCGTCAAATGCCTTGTAGCCGATGCTCTCTGCACTTGCCGGAACAACGATGGATTCGAGTGCAGTACAGCCTGCAAAGGTCTCTCTCGGCAGCTCTGTCAGGGTATCGGAGAGCTTCGCAGAGGTCAGGGATGTGCAGTTGCCGAACACCTCCCAGCCCATGGTCTTCAGGGAATCGGGAAGAACAACGCTGGAAAGGCTGGAACAGCCCTGGAATACATAACCGCCCATTTCGATCAGACCCTCATCAAAGGTGAGCGTCGCGATCTTCTTGCAGCCGTTGAAGGCATAGCCCTCAATGGTGGTCACGCTTGCCGGAATGTGCAGGCTCGCCAGAGAAGTACAGCCGATGAAGGCATACTCGCCGATCGTAACCACACCATTTTCGATGACAGCCTCTGTCAGAGAGGTACAGCCGTCAAATGCCCTGTAGCCGATGCTTTCCGCACTTGCCGGAACGGTGATAGAGGTCAGTGCAGTACAGCCGGTGAATGTCTCTCTCGGCAGTTCGCTCAGATTGTTGGAGAGAGTTGCAGACTTCAGGGATGTACAGCCGCCGAATACGTTCCAGCCCATGGTTTTCAGTGAATCAGGAAGTACGACAGCGGTAAGGCTTGTGCAGTTCTGGAATACATAGCCGCCCATCTCGATAACACCCTCGTCAAAGGTCAGCGTTGCAAGCTTCTTGCAGCCGTTGAATGCATAGCCATCAACGGTCATGACACTTGCAGGAATGTGAATGCCGGTCAGTGCAGTACAGCCTGTGAAGGCATACTCGCCGATGGTGGTCACGCCGCTGCCCAGATCCACAGAAGCAAGGCTTGTGCAGTCCGCAAACGCTCTGTAGCCGATGGTCTGTACACCTGCCGGAACAGTGATGCTCTCCAGACTGATACAGCCGTCAAACATATCGCGGGGAATTTCGGTCATGCCTGCAGAAAGTGTGACACTGCTCAGGGAAATGCAGTCCTGGAATACATACTGTCCCACTGTTACCACGCTGTCCGGGATGGTTACAGTCTTGAGGGACTTGCAGCCCTTGAAGGCACTGCCTGCGATGGAAGTAACGGGCAGACCATCGATCTCTGCGGGGATCGTTACCTCTGTCGCTGTGGAAGCGCAGGTGTAGATCTGCACATAATCACCATAATTGTGATAGGTCAGGGAATCGAGCGTACCCTCGGTGTAGGATGCTGCGACTGCGGTCAGCTCCATGCCGTCTGCAAGTGCGTCGGGCATCACTGCGCCGCCGCTGAACAGCATGGTCAATGCGGTCAGACCGCTGAGTGTTCTTCTTGTCATCTTGTTCATGATACATTCTCCTTTATTGTCAATTTTCGGCAATGTATTTTGCCGTGTTACACCATTATAACATATTCTGCGAAAAAAGCAAGCTTTTTTCTAAAAAAATTTCCCCCATGCAGAACATGGGAGAAATCGCTTGTAGAAAAGGTCTTTTTCTGGGGTTGGTACACCATAACTGCCCCACCCCCTGCCCCCTCCCGGAGGGAGGGGGATTCAAGGGCGGTGCTGCGCACCGCCGCCGCCAAAGGCTATCGCTTTTTGAAACCGTTATCGACCTTTCATTGCCGATTAACAAACAGGCTCTTACACAAGCTTCGCAATATAATCCGTGATCGTATCCGTACCGCCGGAGCCGGTATATGCTGCATACTGGAGGATCAGCGCGGCATCCTTGGCATCGAATGCGCCGTCCGCGTTGAGGTCGGCGGCAGCTTCCTGGGCTTCCGTCAGACCGGAGGCACCGCCCGTACCTGCAGCAGCGGCAGCGGTCAGGAGCAGGGCTGCGTCGGAGGCGTTGACGGTGTTGTCGGCGTTGAGGTCAGCAAGGGAGGGTATGATGACCGGTGCTGTACCGGCGAAGTGCACCGTCGCATTGAGGAAGCTGTCGTTCTCCATATCAACGGAAACATTGCTCCATTCTGTTTCGGAGCCTGCATAATATATATCTGTCAGTGCCGTACAGCCCTTAAATGCGCTGAGACCGATGGAGGTCAGTCCTGCGGGGATGTACAGCTCCTCCAGACCGGTGCAGTCGTAAAAGGTATACATATCAATCGTTTTCAGACCTTCAGGCAGGTCAACGTTCTTCAGCCCGGAACAGCCCTGGAACATACCGGCATTGATCTCTGTAATCGTCTCCGGAATGGCAATTGCTGAAAGACTTGTGCAATAGATAAACGCCCAGCCTTCAAGCTCTGTCACTGTGTCAGGAATGCGCACATCGGTCAGGGCATAGCAGAAACCGAATGCACTGTCGCCGATGGATTCCAGACCGTCGGAAAGCTGGACGCTCTGCAGCTTCCGGCAGTCATAAAATGCATTCATTCCGATGGTTTTCACGCTGTCGGGAAGCGTCACAGAAAGCACCTGTTTGTTATTGCAGAACGCATAAGCCGCGATCGTGGTCACGCCGTCAGGTACGGCATAGGTTTCCGCCTCTCTGCCCGCCGGATAACTGTACAGGATCGTACCATCCATAGAATAAACCACACCGTCAACACTCTTCAGGGTAGTATTGCCAGCATCTACATTGAGCTCCGTCAGGGAGGGGCAGTAGATAAATCCGGACGCTGAACGCTCATCCATTTCCATTCCAGCAGAAAGGGTAATGCTGGTCAGGTATTCATTTTCAATATCTGCAGAATCCGTTGTCTCTGCCGGGAAGCTGTAGGAAGTATCCGTTTTTGCATTCGGATAGCAGTACATATGTACAAGATCCTGAGAGTACAGCACACCGTCCACGCTGCGGAAGTTTTCGCAGCCTTCCTCAACAACAATGCTTTGCAGGGAGTCGCAGTCATCAAAGACATCTGCTCCCATGCCGTAAACACTTGCCGGGATCGTGATCTCTGTCAGAGAAGTACAGCTGTCGAATGCATTGCTTCCGATGTAGCCCATTGTATCCGGAAGTGTGATCGCGGTGATATTTTCACAATACTTGAATGCCGAGTCTTCGATATAGGTAACGGGGATACCGTCGATCTCTGCGGGGATCTCCACGGTTACTGCTTCCTTGCTGCATCCGGTGATCGCAAGGTAGACACCGTAATTCTCGTAGGTCAGATCGCCGTAGGTCAGCTCCTCCGCAGCGGCGGGGAGACAGGGCAGCATACCGCAGAGCATCAGGCTTGCTGTCAGTGCTGCAACGCTTTTTCGTGTCAATTTCATCATACATTCGTCCTTTCTGTTATCCCGGAATTTACGATAAGGATAACTATGCTACCATTATACACCATATCATCAGGAATTGCAAGGGGGATGCGGCAAAAACAACAGCATCGGCAAAATAGAAACCTTTCACACTGTTCCGCAAATATTTCTGCGGAAACTTCTGCAAACCCGATTGACTTTTTTATGTGAATATGTTAGAATAAAGTTACAAATGACAATTTGCAGATTTTTAAAATCTGCGCAGGAGGTTAATTATGAAGTTCTCTGATGGACTGTGGCTGAACAAGAAGGGCTATGCAGTGCACTATGCAACGCAGGCTTATGAGATCACCCACACTGACAACTCCGTCACAGTGCTGGCGACTGCCAATGCTGTGTACAACCGTGCAATGACACTCGGCGGCGTAACGCTTGAGATCACCTACACTGCAGTGGCAGATGATGTGATCAAGGTAAGCATCGCTCATTTCAAGGGTGCGCTGCACAATCAGCCGAAATTCGAGCTGAACGAACCTGCTGGCTATACCGCTGCGATTACCGAAGGGGACGGTTTCGTAGAAATGACTGCCGGCAAAACCAAGGTACGCATCAAGAAGTCGTTCGACTGGGATGTGGAATTTTCCTATGACGGCAAGCGTCTGACTGGCGGCGCATGGCGTTCCACTTCTTATATTGAGGAGAACAAGTTCCTCACCAAGAATCGTCTTGAGGGTATGGCGGATGACCAGTTCTTCAACTATCCGGCTGACCCCCGTTCTACATATATCCGTGAGCAGCTCTCCCTGGATGTGGGCGAGTGCATCTACGGCTTCGGCGAAAAGTTCACCACCTTTGTAAAAAATGGTCAGAATGTGGAAACATGGAACTCTGACGGCGGCACATGCTCCGAACAGAGCTACAAGAGCATCCCGTTCTACATCTCCTCCAAGGGCTATGGTGTGCTGGTGAACAGCTCCGATAAGGTTTCCTATGAGGTCGCATCCGATACCGTTTCCAAGGTATCCATGACCATTCCGGGCGAGGAGCTGGAGTATTATTTCTTCGGCGGTGAGAATCTCCAGGCTGTTCTGAAGAACTACACCGACCTGACCGGCAAGCCCGCACTGCCGCCGGCAAACACCTTCGGTCTGTGGCTGTCCACCTCTTTCACCACTGAGTACAATGAGGAAACTGTCAACAGCTTCATTGACGGCATGTTTGAAAGAGATATTCCGCTGCAGATGTTCCATTTCGACTGCTTCTGGATGAAGGGCTACGAATGGACAAACTTCGAGTGGGATAAGGAAAGCTTCCCGGATCCGGAGGGTCAGCTCTCCCGTCTGCACGGCAAGGGTCTGGGCGTTTGCTGCTGGATCAATCCCTATATTGCACAGCGTTCCAAGCTGTTCCGCGAGGGTATGGAAAACGGCTATCTCATCAAGAATCCGGACGGCAGCGTATTTCAGACGGACCTCTGGCAGTCCGGTATGGCGATCGTGGACTTCACAAACCCGGCTGCATACCAGTGGTTCGGCGATTATGTCCGCAAGCTCTGCCGCATGGGCGTGGATGCCATCAAGACGGACTTCGGCGAGAGAATCCCGACCAATGTCAAGTATTTCGACGGCTCCGCCCCGATCGCAATGCATAACTACTACACCTATCTGTATAATAAATGCGTTTTCGAGGCAATCGAGGATGTACACGGCAAGGGCAAGGCTTGCCTGTTCGCAAGATCTGCCACTGTCGGCGGTCAGAAGTTCCCCGTACACTGGGGCGGCGACTGCTCCGCAGAATTTACCTCCATCGCAGAAACACTCCGCGGCGGTCTGTCCCTGTGTGCATCCGGTTTCGGCTACTTCAGCCATGACATCGGCGGTTTCGAGCAGACAGCTTCTCCGGACGTTTACAAGCGTTGGTGCGCATTCGGTCTGATGTCCAGCCATAGCCGTCTGCATGGTTCTACCTCCTACAGAGTGCCGTGGGCATATGAAGAGGATACACCGGATAATCCGGAGAATGCATGTGCAGTGCTGCGTTTCTTCACCAAGCTCAAGGGCAGACTGATGCCGTATCTGTATGCACAGGCTGTGAAAACTTCGACAGTTGGTGTGCCGATGATGCGTGCCATGGTGATCGACTATGCAAATGATCCTGCCTGCCTGTATCTCGACAAGCAGTATATGCTCGGTGATAACCTGCTGTGCGCTCCGGTCATGAATGCCGAGGGTACTGCGGATGTTTACCTGCCGGAGGGCAAGTGGACGGATATTATCACGGGCGAAACCTATGAGGGCGGCAGATATATCAGAAGAACCTGCAATTTCCTCGAAATGCCGATCCTGGCAAAGCCCAATTCCATCGTGACCTATGGTCAGTTTGAGCAGAATGTCGTTTATGACTATGTACAGGGTGCAAACGCTGTGATCTACAATCTGGAGGACGGCAAGTGTGCTGAGGCTTCCATCTACGACAGCAATGCAGAACTTGCAGTGACCATCAAGGCAGAAAGATGCGGCGATACCATCAAGGTAACTGCATCCGAAACCAATAAGACCTTCACCGTATCCGTAGCAGGAACGGATAAGTCCGTAACTATGGGTAATGGTGTAACAGAAGCAACATTGTAATTGACAGGGTTCAAAGGGCGGCAGCCCTTGGCGGAGGCGGGGCGCAGCACCGCCCCTAAATCCCCCCCACCTCGGGGAGGGGGCAGGGGGTGGGGGCAATTTTTGTCCTGCTTTCCTAAAGCAGATAAACCATCCTAATTATACGAAACAAGTAGCGGAAAGGAGTTACAACTATGGCAGACTATGGTATTAAAGATTGTGTATGGACGGACAAGAAGCGGACGATCTTCGGATTGCCCATCTCCTTTACCCGTTACTTCCTGACACCTACGAAATTCATCAGCCGTGTTGGTTTCCTCAATATCACAGAGGAGGAAATCGACCTGTATAAGGTGACTGACAAGAAAATCACCCTCCCGTTCTGGCAGCGCATGTTCGGCTGCGGTACGGTTACGATCTTCAGCCGTGATACGGATGAACCGGAAAAGCCGGTGTGGAGCATCAAGAATCCGCGTGAATTTTCTGATCTGTTCGATCAGTATGTATTCGAGCAGCGTGACCGCTATGCGATCCGCGGCCGCGATATGCTGAATATTTCTGACTGTGACTGTGAGTCCGGCACCGAATAATCATACCGACACAAAGAAAGGAATCTGCATCTATGAATGTCACTGCATTTCCCCCCAAGGGGGCAGGTCTTGAGAGCCTGATCACAGAAAAAAAATCCTGCTGGGAACGTCTGAAGGCGGAAAAACGCCCTATCTTTATCTATGGCATGGGCGACGGCGCAATGAAGATCATGGCAGTATTCCGTCAGTACGGGATCGCTGTCGCAGGTATCTTTGCAAGTGATGATTTTGTCAGAGGACATTCCTTTGCAGGCTACCGCGTCCACAAGCTCTCCGAGGTGGAAGAAATGGTGGAGGATTTTGTCATCGTGCTGGCATTTGCAGCGGGCTATCCGGAGCTGGTGGAGTATATCCGTTCACTTTCCAGAAAGCATACCCTCTATGTGCCGGATGTTCCCGTGATCGGTCCCGGTCTGTTCACCTACGAATACTGCATGGAGCATCTTCAGGAGCTGAATGCAGTTTACAGAAGTCTGGCAGACGATGAGTCCCGCCGCGTTTTCCTCAATGTCATCCAGTTCAAGATCAGCGGCAATATCAGCTATCTCGACGCTGTGACCGAGGAGCCTGACGATATCTACCGCCAGATCCTCAAGCCCAACCGCAATGAGACCTTTGTGGATCTCGGTGCGTACAACGGCGATACCATCCGTGAGCTGCTCTCCCATACCGGCGGCAAATACTATGCCGTTCACGCAATGGAGCCGGATAAAAAGAATTTCAAGAAGCTCCGCGCTTATATTGAAGACAATGACATGAAGCGCATCAGCGCGTACCAGTGCGCCGCATGGTGTACCGATACCGAGCTGCCCTTCAGCGCAAAATCCGGCAGACAGTCCGTTTTTGCCCCCAATGGTCAGCTCATGACCGTCCGCAGCGTGGACAGCATCCTCCAGAACCAGCCCGCAACCATCCTGAAAATGGATGTGGAGGGCTTTGAGCGTGAGGCTCTCTGGGGTGCCTCCAGAACCATTACCCGCCATGCCCCCAAGCTCGTGGTGGCAATGTACCACCGCAATGAGGATATTTTTGAGCTGCCCCTGCTGGTCAAGAGACTCAACCCGCGCTATAAGCTCTATATCCGTCACAGACTCTACATTCCCGCATGGGAAACCAATCTGTATGCAGTTGCAGAATAATTCCTCGCCTCTTTTGCCAAAATCAGGCAAAAGAGGCGTTTTTCAAAACGGATATTGTCAAAATAGCCATAGAAAACAGGTCGTTTCCTGTAATATTTACCATTGCATTTTACTCTGCGTTGTGGTATAATAGTAGGTAACAACCTATATTCCTGAAACTTCAGGTGGATATGGAAGGACAGAAATCTGAGGGCATGTGCTGAACAGGCTCTGACACTAAAAGGAGAATGAACATGGATCTGACACAGGCAACCGAAAAGCTGACCGCTTGCGGTCAGACGCACCTTCTGAAATGGTTTGATACACTGACAGAACGTGAGCAGGAGGCTCTGCTCGCACAGATCGAGGAGCTGGATCTGTCACTTCTGGATGTGTTTGCAGAATTTCGCGGCTCCGGTGAGGCACAGCGCGGCACTCTGGCACCGCTGGGCGCACTCACGCTTCCTGAGATCGCAGTGAATCAGGCAAAATTTGATGCTGCCGGTCTGGATGCCATTCGTCAGGGAAAGGTCGGCGCAGTGCTGCTTGCGGGCGGCATGGGTACAAGACTCGGCTCCGACAAGCCCAAGGGCATGTACAATATCGGCGTGAACAAGACACTTTACATTTTTGAATGCCTCATCCGCAACCTGCTTGAGGTCGTTGACCGGGCGGGGGCATATGTTCCGCTGTTCATCATGACCAGTGAAAAGAACGATGAGGATACCCGCGCCTTCTTCCAGGAAATGAATTATTTCGGCTATAATGCGGAATATGTGCATTTCTTCATTCAGGAGATGGCTCCCGCAGTGGATAAAAACGGAAAGATCCTGCTGGAAGAAAAGGGAAGGATCGCTACCTCTCCCAACGGCAACGGCGGCTGGTTCTCCTCCATGATTGGTGCAGGACTGCTCCCCCTCCTGAAAAAGGAAGGCATCGAGTGGCTGAATGTCTTTGCGGTGGACAATGTACTCCAGCGCATTGCTGACCCGGCATTTGTGGGCGCGACCATCCTTTCCGGCGCGACCTCCGGCAGCAAGGTGGTCCGCAAGGCGGAGCCGCAGGAGAAGATCGGTGTTCTCTGCCTGGAGGACGGCACGCCCTCCATTGTAGAATATTATGAAATGACGAAGGAAATGATCACCAGCCGTGAGCCGGACGGCACACTTTCCTATAACTACGGCGTGATCCTGAACTACCTGTTCCGCTTGGATCATCTGGAGCGTATTGCAGGCAGCAGTATGCCGATCCATGTCGTGAACAAGAAAGTGCCGTATATTGACGAAAACGGCGACCTCATCAAGCCCGGGGAGCCGAATGCCTATAAATTTGAAACGCTGGTACTCGACATGATCCACATGCAGGAACAGTGCCTGTCCTTTGAAGTGGACAGACAGCGCGAATTTGCACCGGTCAAGAACGCAGAGGGTGTGGATTCTGTGGAAACTGCCCGCGAATTGCTCCGCCTGAACGGCGTGGAGCTGTAAAGCTTGGATCGAAACTATGCGGCTGCGCTGGGGAACTTTCCTCCCTTTGCGCAGACCGCCGAAACACTGCTTCCGCAGGCGGACACGACACATGCACAGCTAACGGTGCAGGTCACTGCCCCCGTGCTGTTTGCCTATGTGTGGCATATCCTGCGTGAAGCCGAACGCCGCGGACTGAAGCGGCTGTATTTCCTGGCGCGTGACGGCTATGTGATGCTCGAAATTGCGCGGGAGATCGCAAAGGTGCATCCCATTCCGCTGGAGCTTCGCTATCTGTACTGCTCCCGCGCCTCTCTGCGGATGCCTTCCTATCACCGCATCGCGGAGGAGGAAATGCTTGACCTGCTGCTCCACAGGGGCACCAACCTCACAGTGCAGCATATTCTGGACAGAGCGAACCTCTCCCCTGCACAGCTGAATGCTGTGCTGCAGGAGCTGGGGTCGCCCAATGTCCTTGCGCCGCTTGTCGAAAACGATTTCGTAGCCCTATGCCAAAAACTGCGCAATTCTGCGATTTTTAAGGAGGCTGTACTGGAAAACTCCCGTACTGCCCATGCGGATGCAATGGCATATTTTTCACAGGAGGGACTGACTGACGGCACACCGTTCGGCATTGCAGACACCGGCTGGACCGGCTCAATGCAGAGAAGCCTGCGGCAGCTTTCCGAGGACATTCCCCCGATCACTGGATTTTATTTCGGTATGTTCGCACGTCCGCGCTCCGAGCAGGACGGCGTATATGATACATGGTATTTCTCTGCGGACAGCAGTATCAGCCTCCGCACGAAATTCAATAACAACCTGTTCGAATGCCTCTGTGCTGCGCCGCACGGCATGACGACCGGGTATCAGCGGGATGCACAGGGACGGATGGTGCCTGTCTGCAAACCCGCTGCCCCCCACTCCCCTATGACGGAGGCTGTGGAAACACAGATCTCCCTCTGCAAAGCGTTCGCGCGACATTGTGCGCCGCTGATCTCCTATCAGGAGCTTCCGGCGGACACGATGCATTCCATCAGCTGCCGCCTGATGCAGCGGCTGATGTACAGTCCCTCCGCTGCGGAAGCGGAAGCCTTTGCAGTGTTCCGGTTCTGTGATGATGTAACAGAAGCCTACAGCGCATCCCTGGTACAGCATGACTGCCGCCAGGCACTGCATGAACACATGTTTCCTGTTCGCCTGCTGCTGCGGCTGCGCGGACAGAAGCCATCTGCCGAGCTTTTCTGGAGCTACGGCACGCTCGCTGTCAGCGGACTGCAGATGCAGCCCCTGCGCCGGTCTGCACTCCGGCTCTGGGATGTCCTGCGCTGCCTGCTGGAACTGCTGAGGCGATAATCAACATATCGGAGGGGTAACAAATGAAAAAACCGAAAATCTCAGTCATCATGGGCGTTTATAACGCCGATGAAAAACTCCTGGCACTGGCGATCAATTCCATTCTTACGCAGACCTTTGAGGACTTTGAATTCATCATCTGTGATGATGCTTCCAACAACGGCACGTCCCTCTGGCTGCGCCAGTATGCCGCCCGTGACAAGCGCATCCGCCTGATCACTCATACGGAAAACAAGCGGCTTGCCACTTCCCTGAACGACTGCATTAAGGTGGCGCAGGGTGAGTTTCTTGCCAGACAGGATGCGGATGATATTTCCGATCCGACGCGTTTTGAAAAGCAGCTCCGCTTTCTGGAGAAACATCACAAGATCGACTTCGTGGGTTCCAACTGTGCGCTGTATGCGCCCGATAAGGGCGTTTTTGACCAGCGTTTCATGACGGAATTTCCACAGCCGAAGGATTTCCTGTTCAACTCACCCTTTATCCACGGCTCACTGATGTTCCGCCGTTCCTGCCTGAACGCATCCTACTGCTACCGCGTATGCCGCTGGACAAACCGCACGGAGGATTATGACCTGTTCATGGATATGTACTCCAAGGGCTTCCGCGGTGCAAATATTCAGGAGAATCTGTATACATACTGCTACAGTACGGATCAGCACCGCATTGCCATGAACTATCGTGTGGATGAAATGGTACTCCGCTATCAGGGCTTCCGCAAGATGGGTCTGCTGCCGAAAGGATTCCCCTATGTAGTAAAGCCCGTCATGCTCGGCGCGATGCCCCATCAGGTCGTATCCCTGCTTCGTGACATTCATAATCATCTCGCATCACCCGTATGATCCCAGCTCCCTGCCTTTGTGCAGGGAGCTTGCATTTTCCGCACAAAAATATGACATTTTACCAAATTCCATTCAAAATAGAAATGCCCCATTGACTTTTCTGATAAAAAAAGGTATAATATAAAGGTAATCCTTATAATTCCGTTCCGGTGTTCCAGGGTGCCGGAAACTGTAATAAAGGCTTTGCAGAAATGCGCATTTCCGAAGAAAGGAGGAATGCACCCGCCGCGGTGCCGCGATATGAAAAAAGACATTTCCCTGTATTCTGAGCTGATTTTCGCTCTCGTCTGCTACCAGGTTTTCCGCTTTACGGCAAAGCATTCCGAGGACGCACATCTGCTGTTCAATTTCTTCCTGTTTTTCCTGCTGCTGGGAACCTTTATTTTTGTTCTGCTCGTCCGTTCCTACCGCAAACGGCACAGCTCCGTGGAGCTGTACCGCATCTGTGCAATGGTGCTGAATCTGGACGTTCCGGCATTCATCTGGGCGAACGACCTTTCCACGCTCTACACCAACCAGGCAATGGATGAGATCCTCGGCATCAGCGAGAGCGAGGATCCCGGTGACAGTGCCGTTCTGCTCAATTCCTTATTCTACAAAATGGGACTGACACCGCGTGAAGCACCTGCTGCACTCGATGGCAGAACCTTCCGCAGCGTCATTCATGAAAGCAACAGCAAGAACCGCTATATCAGCTGGTGCACCACGGTTCTGAAGCAGAACCAGAATGGTACACTGTATTTTACCATCGGCTTTGAAACCACGGAGCTGGTGGAGGCAAAGCAGAGTCTGACGAGCTACGCGCAGGATCTGGCTGCCTCTGAAAAACGCTACGCGCTGTCCATGAAGCTCTCGGGCATTGGTATTCTGCTCTGCGAGAGCATCCATGATGTGTACTATGTTTCCGACGAAGCGAAGGCGTTTCTGGGCATTACGGCAAATGAGATCTCATTTGCTGATTTCCGGGCAAAGCTGCATCCGGATGACCAGCTCCCCTTTGACGACTACCTGAACAAGATCAAGAATACCCAGGCTTCCGGCAAGCCTCATTCCGTCAAACCGCGCTCCATGGAGCTGCGCATTCGTCCGGAGGCTGGCAAGCCGTACACCTGGTATTCCTACCATTACCACGAAAACCTGCTGTATGCGACCGGCAAGCCCATCATCGGCGGTGCGCTGATCGACATTACGACGGAAAAGCAGAAGGACGCGACCATTGAACGTCTGGCGTTCCTGGATGAGATCACAGAGATCGCCAACCGCAACAAGCTGATGCAGGAGGGTGAGGCTCTCTTTCAGCTCTGTCTGGACATGCAGCTCACCTACTGGGTCATCATCCTGGACATTGACCGCTTCCACATCATCAACGACAGCACCGGCTATGAAAATGGTGACAAGATCCTGCGCAATTTTGCGCATATTCTCTGCAAATACGCCTCCTCCGGCGGTTTTGCTGCCAGGATCAGTGCGGATAATTTCGCGCTGATCGTGCGTGATTACAGTGATTTCGGCGATGAGGAGCTTCCCATCCGCACGATCGAGCATATCCGCAGGGATATGGCTGCGCTGACGGACGAGGAATTTAATTCTCTCGCACTCACCTGCTCTGCTGGCTTTGCCCGTATTCCGAAGGACGGCGACAGCTTCACGCAGGCACTGGAGCACGCGGAATTTGCGCTTGCCATGGGCAAGGGTGAGCTTTCCTATCTGATGGGCTATGATGCAAGTGTGCATCAGGAGATCGTCAGCCAGGGCGAGCTGGAAAAGGAGCTGGCTGCGGCGATCACTAAGCGCGAATTTGTGCTCTACTACCAGCCCAAGGTGGATATCCACACCAAAAAGATCATCGGTGCGGAGGCTCTGATCCGTTGGATCAAGGAGGACGGCACGATGGTTTCTCCGAATATCTTCATTCCGATCGCGGAACGAACGGGTCTGATCTCAGAGATCAGCCGTTATGTGCTGGAAGAAGCCTGTGCGCAGAACGCACTCTGGCAGAAGGAACAGCTCACACCGATCGTGATGTCCATCAATTTCGCTTCCGGTGACTTCTATCAGAAGAATATCTGCGAATCCATTCAGGATGTGCTGGTGCGCGTCGGCATGGAATCCAGATGGCTGGAGCTGGAACTGACGGAACGTCTGGCACTGGGCGATGTGAACTTCACAGTACAGCAGATGAATATGCTCCGTCAGATGGGCATCCTGCTGGCAATGGATGATTTCGGCACCGGCTATTCCTCCCTGAGTTATCTTCAGAAGCTTCCGCTGACACTGCTGAAGCTCGACCGTTCCTTCATCGTGGAGATCGAGCAGGATCTCGTTGCACAGGAGATCGTTTCCGCGGTCATCAAAATCGCAAAGTCCATGCATATTGAAACCATTGCCGAGGGCGTGGAATTTGAGGGACAGGCGGAGATCCTGCGGAATATGGGCTGTGATTATGTACAGGGCTATCTGTACGGCAAGCCCATGCCGGCGGACGAATTTGAACGCCGCTTAGGCGCGCAGACCTGGCTGCAGGATAAATAGCCGAACCCTCTGCGCATATTTATGGAGGTTTTTCAATGAGCAAGCAAACACAACCGGTCAAAAAACCTCGCCGTACCTATACGCTCGGTGAGGAAATCTTCAATTCCGTCACACATGGCGTGGGTGCGCTGCTGTCCACTGCGGGCTGCGTCATCTTGATCGTGTTCAGTGCCATCAACGGCGGCGCGATCGAGGTCGTTTCCGCTTCGATCTACGGGGCATCACTGATCATTCTCTACACCATGTCCACGCTCTATCACGCGCTCGTTCCCCCGGTGGCAAAAAAGGTTTTTCAGATCCTCGATCATAACACGATCTTCCTGCTGATTGCGGGAACCTATACGCCGTTCTGCCTCTGCTGCATCAAGCCGATGTGGCTGGGCTGGACAATCTTCGGCTGTATCTGGGGTGCGGCAGTCTTCGGCATTGTGATGAGTTCCATCAATCTGGAGAAATTCCGCAAGATCTCGACATTCTGCTATATCCTCATGGGCTGGGGCATCATCCTTGCGGTCAAGCCCCTCTATGAAGGAATACCGACCTTCAGCCTGGTTACACTCATCATAGGCGGCGTGCTGTATTCCCTGGGCGTGATCTTCTATGCGAAGAAAAATATCCGCTACATGCACTCCATCTGGCATATTTTTGTGGTCGGCGGAAGTGTACTGCATTGGTTCTCAGTATTATTTGCAATTGGTCTGTAAAACGGCGGTTTCGCAGGGGGACTCTGTCCCCCTGCACCCCCTGCCAAAGGGATGTGGTCCCTTTGGAATAAGTCGGGGGGCCAAGCGGGCTTAGGAAGACAAAGTGGCCAAACAACTCCTTGGCTCACAGAACGACATGGCTACGATCCGACTTCAGTATTATTTGCAATTGGTCTGTAAAACGGCGGTTTCGCAGGGGGACTCTGTCCCCCTGCACCCCCTGCCAAAGGGATGTGATCCCTTTGGAATCCCATGTCATTTTCAAAATACCCCCGATGGGGGTATTTTGAAAATGTTAGAAATCAAAGAACCCC
>JAZNKY010000085.1:0-2895 GCA_045578805.1 Oscillospiraceae bacterium | reverse complement strand
CGATCACCCCCGGCAGCGCCGCAGGGGTGTTCTTCGCCGCGTTGTGGAACAGGGCTATGGACCCCGCCTGAGCTTTGGACAGCACTCGCCGGGTGATATAAGTCGGATCGTAGCCATGTCGTTCTGTGAGCCAAGGAGTTGTTTGGCCACTTTGTCTTCCTTAAGACCGCTTGGCCTCCGACTTCGATCACCCCCGGCAGCGCCGCAGGGGTGTTCTTCGCCGCGTTGTGGAACAGGGCTATGGACCCCGCCTGAGCTTTGGACAGCACTCGCCGGGTGATATCCGCCGCAGAAAGATCTTTCCAATCCAGGCTGTCACTACTGGAAACAAAGGAAAAGCGTTGGGGCACAAGTCCACGGTCGCATAGGGAAACAATGTGAACCGAGGGCAATCGGTACGGAACGAAATAGACACGAGTTATCAGAAATGATGACTCGTGTCTGTTTTTGTGTGTATATTTTGTCCGAGGATGGTTTTTGTGATTCGTGCATCAACGTCAGCGATTGAAACTTGCAGAAATACGCCAACAATCATGCTATAATTCTTCTAAAGGTATTCCACGCCGAAAGGAGGCCGTCCGCTGTGCTGAAATTTGCCATTTGTGATGATCTGACCACAGAAGCAAACACGCTGAAGAACCATATCGAACGTTATGCGCGGGAGAAAAGTCTGCGCGTTGAAATTGACGCATACTCCGAGGCCCAGGCCATTCTTGCGGTGCTGGCGCGTATTGCGGAATACGACCTCGTGTTTCTCAACATCTATATGGAGCGCTTAAACGGCATCGACCTTGCCCGGTGGCTTCGTGAGCAGGGCGATAAAAGCCGCATCATCTTTTTCTCTACATCAAAAGAGCACGCGCTGGACGCCTTCGGCGTCAACGACTGCGACTATCTGATCACCTACGCATGGCATTACCTCGGCGGCTCCGGTCAGATCGTGGAGTATGCCCGAAAGCGGGAAGCCAGAGGATTGATTTCCGTTACAAATCTTGCGCGGCTGGAAAAGCCAGATACACCATAAGAAACAACGGCGCACCATTCCGGTGCGCCGTCGAAAAATATATTGGTTTTACTCCGTCCATATCGTTTGCGCAATTTTGATGCTAAACCACCCGTCCTCCGCGCTGTATCGGCAGACCGCGCCGTACTTTTCACAGTAGGCGGCGATGGAGCGTGTACCGATGCCGTGCATCGTGCTTTCCGCAACGGGCCGGTCATTTTCGTCAAACCGCACTTCGCCGGCGTATGGATTGGAGACATAGAACATAAGCTGCGGCTGCCAGATGCACCGGCAGCGGATCACCCGGTGCTCCTGCGGGAGATCGCTGACCGCATGGATCGCATTTTCCAGTGCATTGGCAAAGACCGTGGACAGTTCAACAGCATTGACCGGAATATCGGCAGGAATGTCTATGTCTGCCTCGACTTTGATCCCTTTCGAATCTGCCTGCTGGAAATAGGCGGAAAATACGGCATCCAATACCGGATGCAGGCACCAATGTCTGCTTTTCGTACCGTTCAGCGTTTCCTGCGATGCCTCAATATAATCCTGCGCCTCATGGATCTCGCCGCTCTCCAGCATCGTCTTGATGACTTGCAACTGATGGTGCAGGTCATGGCGATGGATAGAGATTTGATTTTCCGCTTCCAAGGTTTGTTCAATACGCTGCTTCAGCATTGCAGTTTGCACCTGTAAAAGCTGTTCCTTCTGCTTTGTTTCGTGGAGTTCCTGCTGCCGGAACAATGTTGTCAGGATATTCCAGTAGATCAGCGGCATCAGAGCCATGACCAGCAGCAGAGCAGGCAACTCCTCCAAACGGTTCTGAATGACAGTGGGATAGCTGGACATGACCACCAGGATCACATAAAACAGCAGTGTGATGGCGGCGAACCCGCCCCAGCCTTTCTGCACTGCATTCTGAAGGACGAGATAGGGCTTACGAAGCCATTTGATAACTACGAACTCCAGCACCGGCCAGACGATTAGCCGCAGAATAAACAGCACCCAGAAATCGGGCAGTCCAATGGCATCGTCGATCAGGCGGGTGATGCAGATGATCTCCAGAGAGATCGTGTCCGACAGGCAGAAGGTGAACAGCAGCCGTCCGTTGCGGTGCTTTGCCATAAGCATAAAGAAAATGAGGCTGGGGATGGTGCAGTTAAACAGTACCAACTGTCCCGCCAGTTCGTTGCCGAAGTGCACGAAAAACCATGCGTTGTAAGCGGCCAGCGGCCCCATCAGAGCAATGGTAAGGATCAGAGCCTTTTTCTTTGGCAGGCGGGGCTCATATAAAAGTGCGTTCAGCACAAATACGTGGATCAATGACCACACAGTTGACCAATCCAGTAAAGTCACAGTTGATGCCCTCCCTCCAGCCAGTAGTGTATCCACGCCGTATTTAGCTCGGCGGCAGCCCTCCTCGGCACAGTTGTCTGCTGTCCTCCGACAAAGAGGACATCCGCTTTGTTGATGCTTTTGATGCAGTGGAGATTCAGCACAAAGCTCGCGCCGCACAGATAAAACCGCTTGTCCGCCAAAAGCGGCTGCATAATATCCTGAAAAGAGGTCTGTATGGTAAGACCGACGACGCAGCTCCCGTCTTTCAGATGATAATGGGGCGCACGCTCTTTCTGTTCCACATAGAGGATGTGATCCAAAAGCAGTCGGCTCATACCGTCTGCGGTCTTTACCATAATGCTCTGTTCGCGGCGGTTCGTGATCGCTTTGAATGCGTCATCCAGCGCGCGAAACAGTTCGTCCTCCTGCACAGGCTTGAGCAGATAGGAGGCCGCCTTGACCGAATATCCTTGCAGTGCGAAATCCGGCGAGGTGGTGAGGTAGATGATCACGCCGCTTTCATCGGACTTGCGAAGTTCCGCGCCGAGATCGAT
>JAZNKY010000084.1:0-11387 GCA_045578805.1 Oscillospiraceae bacterium | reverse complement strand
GATGAACAGCAGACAGTGTGCCACGCCCTCCGCCATGTACATCAGATCCTTGTGCTGAGCAATCTCCGGACAGTCCTCCAGCGGGTGATCCCGCATCTGCTGGAAGCGGCTGCCGTACAGCGTGATGACCTTTTCGACCTCAACCTGCACTGTATCATGGCTGTACGCTTTATGGTGCAGAGGACAGTTGAGTTTCAGTTTCTTCATATGCATCTCTCCTTTCTCCGGGCAACAAAAAAAGCTGACTTTCTTGGCATCTCATCATTGTGAGATACCAACAAAATCAGCTTACAAAGTTTGTGAATGATTTTTTGTAAAATTTTTGAGCTTTGAGGGCGTTTTTTCTTCTGCACTCTCCGGAAACTCTCCCAAAGCCGCTTTTCGGGCTTTCAAAAAGGGTTCGAATCCGGTTCAACCCCCAATGTCATCTATGGTTTTACACTAAAAAATTTCGGCGTTCGGGTAGCAAAAAAGCCCGACGAATCGGGCTTTTTTGTGGTGTCATCTTTTTTGTAACACCAAGATGGCGGACAGAGAGGGATTCGAACCCTCGATACGCTATTAACGTATACACGAGTTCCAGTCGTGCGCCTTAGACCAGCTCAGCCATCTGTCCATCCGTATTCAATTGTGCAGTCTCAAAGAGAAAGCATGGTGCGAGTGACGGGACTTGAACCCACACGTCGTTTCCAACACTAGCACCTCAAGCTAGCCTGTCTGCCTATTCCAGCACACTCGCATTTGTTTTAGTCGCTCTCGCTGACTGCTTTATTATTATACCACGGAATATGACATTTGTCAAGCACTTTTTGTGTAGTAAGTTTTCAAATTTATAATTCGGAATTTGTTGAAAATACACAATGAATGTAATTCCATGTTCTTTTCTGCGGCAGATTGAGCAGGGGAGTGGAGGACGGACTGTTTTGGGTCCTCATTGACATTTTACTCTGTTCAGTGTATAATAGATGCAAAGAGGAAACCAAAGTACATTTGTTTCCAACGAAGTAATTGGAGGTTAAACTATGGGGCTTTTTGGTAAAAGCAAGAAAGATAAGCAAATTGAACAGCTGAATTTAGAAATATTACAATTGCAGAAACAGCTTACGCCAGAACAACAGGAAATCAATTTTTTAGAACGATCCATTGAAGCGTTACGAGAAGATTTGAAAAATTTACAGGTTGAAGCAAACAATAAGAACCAGAGCATCACAATCAAAAAGGCAGAGGTAGAGAGTTTAGAAAAACGTATTTCAAATTGTCGTCAGCAGTTATGCAGTCTTGACGAAGAAATCAACATGCTTGATTATGGAGTATACAGACCAACATATGTCTTTGCAAATTCTGATCATTATAAGGATGAGCTTGCTAAGGTTAGGCAACAACAGAAAGATATGATAAAACATCAAAAAGCTTGTACCGGTTTAACAACTTGGCAGGTGAATGGTAGCGTTGCACAGGGAAGAAAGATGGTAAATGACATGCAAAAGCTTTTGCTTCGTGCGTTTAATTCTGAATGTGATGATATTGTTGCACATGTTAAGGTATCTAATCAGGAGAGGGCAAGAAAAAGAATACATTCAATATGTGATTCTATATCCAAGCTTGGAAAGATTATGCAGATCACAATTACACAAGACTATGTTGATTTAAAAATCCGTGAATTGAATTTGGCACTTGATTTTGCTCAAAAGAAAGAAGAAGAGAAGGAGCGACTTAGAGAACTGCGAGCCCAAGAACGCGAAGAAGCAAAGGCGCAAAAAGAAATTGCAGAAGCACGCAAGCGACTTGAGAAAGAGCAAGCACACTATCAAAATGCATTAAAAACACTTTCTCTGCAATTAGCTACAGATCCTGATAATCCTGATTTAATTGCAAAGAAAGCAGAATTAGAGACTGGAATTTCTGAAACGCAAAAAGCAATTGCAGACGTGGATTATCGTGAAGCTAACAAGCGTGCTGGCTATGTATATATAATTAGTAATATTGGTGCATTTGGTGAGGGCGTTTATAAAATTGGAATGACTCGCCGGCTTGATCCAATGGATAGAGTAAATGAACTTGGAGATGCGTCTGTACCATTCGGATTCGATGTACATGCGATGATTTTTACGGAAGATGCCCCAAAACTTGAATCTGCTCTGCACAGTGCGTTTGAAAGCAGAAAAGTGAATAAAATTAATCACCGCCGTGAATTTTTTCGAGTATCACTGGATGAAATTAAAACTGTTGTACGAAATAATTTTGATAAGACAGTGGAATGGATTGATGAACCTGAAGCTGAACAGTATCGTCAATCGTTAGTCATGAAATAATGCTTTGTTTGATGAAAAGCGATTTATTTATAAGCATTTCTGAGATTTAAAGGAGACCCCCATGCAAGAAAAAAACTGCAAATTATTCAAACGATGCGGCGGCTGTCAGCTCCGGGAGAGCTACCGCGAACAGCTTCAGTGGAAGCAGGCAAAGACGGAGCGGCTTCTGTCCAAATTTGCGAAATGTGAAAAGATCATCGGCATGAAGGAGCCGTATCACTACCGCAACAAGGTACAGCACGGCTTCTACACAAACCCCAAGCGGCAGATCATTTCCGGCATCTACCAGTCGGGAAGCGGGAAAATTGTTCCATGTGAAACCTGTATGCTCGAAGATGTGCAGGCGGACAAGATCATCACCACCATCCGCATCCTGATGCGGTCGTTCAAGCTCTTCCCGTACAACCCGAATACGGACAAGGGCTTCATCCGTCATGTCATGATCCGTAAGGGACACCACAGCGGAGAGTACCTTGTCTGCATCATCACGACCAAGGCAGCCTTCCCGTCAAAGAAGAATTTCGTCAGCGCGCTCCTGAAGGCGCATCCCTATATTACGACCATTGTGCAGAATGTCTGTACAAATCCCATGCCGCTGACCATGGGGGAACAGGAGTTTGTCCTGCATGGCAAGGGCTATATTGAGGATACGTTGTGCGGAAAGCGGTTTAAAATTTCAGCACGTTCCTTCTATCAGGTCAATCCTGTGCAGACTGAGATCCTGTACCGGACGGCAATGGAGCTTGCCGGACTGCGCAAAACAGACAGAGTGCTGGACTGCTACTGCGGAACCGGCACGATCGGCATCATTGCCGCCGATTACTGCCAGGAGGTCATCGGTGTGGAGCTGAACACCAGCGCATCCGCCGATGCGGAACGCAACGCCGCACAGAACGGCTGCACCAATATTCAGTTCGTCAACGAGGATTCCGGCAGATTCATGGAACAGATGGCAAAATGCGGTGCCACTGCGGATGTGGTCTTCACTGATCCGCCGCGGACGGGGAGCGACAGACGCTTTCTGGAAAGTCTCGCAAAGCTTGCACCGCGCCGCGTGGTGTACATCTCCTGCGGTATTGAAAGCCTGGAACGCGACCTCCTGCTCCTCCAGAAGCTGGGCTATTCCGCCCGGAAGATCCAGCCCGTGGACATGTTCCCGCATACGAAGCATGTGGAGTGTGTGGTGGTTTTGACGAGGGGGAAGTGAAACGAAATTTCAGAAATATTTGCGATTGAATACACTCTCAAATATGCAAATCAATTTTCAAAAATTGGTTTCAAAAAGCGATTGCCCTAGGTAGACGCTACTTTTTTAGAATCGTTTATACTTCATATCAAAAATCAAATGGAGGGAATAAAAATGTTTGATCCAAAACTAAAAATCGGTCAAATACTAAAAAACGACGATGTTGTACATACCTTCAAATGTGGTAACATGGGTGGAATGCGACGTTCCAGAACAACTAATACGTTGGTACTTGTTTCTGACTATACTAAAGGACTTTACCACGATAAATGGATTGGCGGTGTTCTCCATTATACAGGAATGGGAAAGTCAGGCGATCAAGATATTAATCGGTCCCAGAATGCGACACTTGCTGAATGCGGTCGTAACAGTATAGATGTTCATTTGTTTGAAGTGATAGACGCCGGAGAATACATCTATTGTGGACGTATTGAATTGGTAGACAAACCTTATACAGAAATACAACCGGGCGAAGATGGTATCAACAGGCGGGTTTGGATGTTTCCAATTCGACCAGTCCCTGATAATGATGTTAAAAAGCCCTCTATGTTTGTATTTTCAGATATGGAGGATTATAGAACTCGTGGAAAAAACGTCGATAGTGAATACGCAAAACATCTTGCTGAAAAAAAGAAGCAAAATAACACAGTTACTACCCGACCTACGGCAGCGGCTAATATTAAAGAAAATAAGCCAGAGCCAGCAGTTGTAATTCCTGCTGATATTCTTGGGAAGAAAGTAAAGCATAGTTTTTTCGGACTCGGAACAATCATTTCGATAGATGAAACAAAAATTGATATTGAGTTTGAAAAAGTGGGAATAAAGAAGATAAGCTATGAATTTTGCATAAAGAACAACATGCTTGAATTCCTATAATGTCATGCTATGAAAATAATCAAAGTTGTTGCTGCGGTAATCTGTGATTCGCTGCAGGAGAAGCATTCAATCTTTGCTACAGAAAGAGGTTACGGCGAATTTAAGGGGTTATGGGAGTTTCCAGGTGGCAAGATCGAACCGAATGAAACACCTCGACAGGCTCTTGTAAGAGAAATACAGGAAGAACTGGATACACATATTATAGTCGGGGAGTTGATTGAAACTGTCGAATATGATTATCCAACATTTCATTTATCAATGGATTGTTTCTGGTGTGAAGTACTTGAAGGTGAATTACGACTTTTGGAAGCAGAATCATCAAGATGGCTTGCCAAAGATGCACTAAATTCTGTTGAGTGGTTACCGGCAGATCGTTCTTTAATACCAACTATAAAAGAGCAAATGGCATAAATCTATCAGTTTTGTAATCAAGATGTCCCCCTTGACCAAATCCCCTCCATATGTTATAATATAATCACCCCATTTTCTGCCGTACTGTCGGGGTAGCAAGACAGCCAGCGGAAGGGGCGTTGGTGTAAGAGTGGGTCAGCAAAGCCGCTGGACAGGCTCTGCTGGTCAGGCGATGAACCGTTCCCCGGAGCGGTTCCCGAAAGGAGTGTTGGGTATGGAAGCTGTGATTCTCATTGTGCTGCTTGCTGTATTGGTCGGTTGTTTTTGTTCAGAGCCGCCGGAGACGGATCCCATCAAGATCCTGAAGGCAAAGCAGGACGAATACCTGAAGGAACAGGGTGTCAGCGCGGATAAGGTCTATGAATGGTGCATTGCACCGAATAAGAAATTCATCAGATTTGTCATTGATGCCAAGGCAAAGAAACTCTATATCAGCCAGAACGTGGAGAAGGTGGAGTTCACCTGCATTCCCTATGCGGAGATCCTCCGGTTCGAGATCAAGACGGACGGCAAGGTAACAGGAAGGATTCAGAGAGGGAAGGATGACGAGCTGCAGGAGAACATTGAAAGCGGCAAAAAGATCTCCTCCTACAAGGCGGTGCTGTACCGGAAGAATGTAACCGCGCCCCACTATACGCTGAACTTTATAGATTACGCGACCACGACCGACGACAAGAATTTCACTGCCGCCGCGGAACTCAACAGCAATCTTTTCACAACCATGTATGCGATCTTCCATTCGGACGGGGAGTAGCCCGGATTGAATGCTAAATCTATGTTAAATCGTGCCTCTTTTTTGAATTTCCGCTGGACATTTGCCGAAATATGTGGTATACTGTAAATAATGCGTTACAGCATAAAAGTACTACCGCAAAAGGATGTAATGATCTGTCCATGCGGGAATACAAAAGAGAGGAACTGTTAAGTGAAAAGAATCATTATCACTGCTATTGTGCTTTCAGCATTGTTCATCGGGCTGATACTATGTAATTTTTACTGTATCAGCATCTATATCCCCGAATGGGTCAGCGTGCTCTTCGGCGTTCTGATGCTCGTCCTGAACATTTTTCTGTTCAGAGCCAAAGGCAGAAAAGCACCGAAAATCATCGTTTCATCACTGAGCCTGCTGACTGTGTGTTTCGGTATCATTTCGACCTACTGTATCCCTTACTGGAATTCCTGTACATATCTGAATCATGTTCCGCAGACCATGGACGGCTCAGAGATGCTGACCCCCGAACAGGCTTTGCGCGATGTCGAATGCGCCAGAAAGTATCTTGCGAAGGTGCATCCTGCCGCAAAGGACGGTCTGCCGCAGGAAGTCAGCGCAAGGTTTGACGAGATAGAAGAGGAGATCCGTTCGCAGGATGGGATGACCGTGTATTCTCTTGAAAGAATGCTGTGCTCCGCAGCTGCGCTTTTTCATGATGGTCATACAATGGTCTACGGAAAATATCCTGAATACCGCCATCTGAAATATGTGTACAGCCACAATCAAGCCGGCGACAGGCTGATAGCGGTGAACGGCACGGAGCAAAGGGAGCTTTATGAGCAGAATAAGCAGTATTTCAGCTTCGACAGCGGCGCGGATGATTATGGGTACAGCCATTTTCGCACTATAATAACCCGTCCCGATGGACTTGCTCTGCTCGGCATTGATATTGAGGATGGTGTTGTGTATACCTTTGCACATCCCGACGGCAGTACGGAGGATGTTACTGCCCATGATGAGGATTTCCTGACAATTGATGAGTACTATGCGTACAACAAAATCGAACCGGATCCTACGGAAAGCTCTTTTGTGAGCTACGCAGTGGATGAGGAAAAAAGCCTTGCCATGCTGACGCTGAACAGCTGTACCTACGACGAGGAATACTGCAGCGTACTGCATGATATGTTCAGCGAGGTTAAGGAAAAGGGTATCAGAAATGTGGCGGTTGATCTTCGTTCAAACGGCGGCGGCAGCAGCATGGTAGGAACAGAATTTTTAAAGTATCTTCCCGTGGACAGCTATATGGACTGGGCGGCTGACCGCAGATTTGGTTTCCTGTATCTGCATTTCAGTGCGACAGAGTTTACCAACAAGAAATACGCCGATCTCACCTTTGACGGCAATGTATATGTCCTGACTTCGGGTGATACATACAGTTCGGCAATGGATTTTGCAATGTATATCAAAGACAATGGGCTTGGGAAAATAGTAGGTGAGGCATCGCTGAACGATCCCTATGGATACGGAGAAGTCACAAGATTCAGACTGCCGGATTCAGGGCTTATGCTGATTGTCTCAACTGCGAAATGGTACAGGATAGACACCGACACCCCGGAGAAGTTCATTGAGCCTGACATTCCCTGTCCTGAGGAAGAAGCGGAGGACAAACTTGCCGAGGTACTGTCGGAGAAGTAACGCATTTGCAAATATTTTACATGCATCTTTTGCGTCATCTTGCACGAAATCAGTGTCATACGGCAGTACGGGCTATGAACTCCTCGTGCGACCTGACGAAAAATATGACTATGCAGTAATGGATGATCTTTGTGCATTGCTGCAAAATAAATGAAAGCCATCCCGCAGTCCCCACGCAGGCACCGGGAACGGCAGAAAAGGAGTGTATGATTTTTGAAAAAACTGATCACAACCATGTTCCATGGCTTCTGCATGGCACTTGCGGACAGCGTGCCGGGCGTTTCCGGTGGTACGATCGCGTTCCTGCTGGGATTTTTCGATGATTTCATCGGTTCGACGGAAGATCTGCTGCTGGGTAAAATGGACAAGAAGAAGAAAGCCCTGACTTATCTGGTCAAGCTCGGCGCAGGCTGGGTCATCGGCTTCGGCTTGTCGGTGCTTGTTCTGACAGCGGTCTTTGAATCCCATATTTATGCGATTTCATCGCTGTTCATCGGCTTCATCCTTTTTGCGATCCCCGTGGTCATCATGGAGGAGAAAAAATGCCTGAAGGAAAAGCCCCTTGCCTCCATCGCCCTGCTCATCGGTGCGGCGGTTGTTGTGGCTCTGACCTTCTTCACCATCGGCGGCTCCGGTAATTCCGTGAGCATTGATGCGCCCTCCATCGGTACCTATATTTATGTATTCTTCGCCGGTGCAATTGCAATCTGTGCCATGGTACTTCCGGGCATCTCCGGCTCGACCCTGCTCCTGATCTTTGGCCTGTACATATCCATTATCAATGGCATCAAGGAGCTGATGCACCTGAATTTTGAGTACTTCCCGATTCTGGTGGTATTCGGCCTTGGTGTCATTACCGGTCTTGTTTCCATAGTAAGAATCATCCGCCGTGCGCTGGAAAAGCACCGCAGTATGATGGTCTATCTCATCATCGGTCTGATGCTCGGCTCTCTATATTCTGTTGTGATGGGCCCCGCAACGCTGGATGAACCCAAAGACCCGATGACATTCAGCACCTTCAACTGGCTGTTCTTCCTCATCGGCGGCGCGATCATTTTCGGCATTCAGTTCCTCGGCGCAAGGAAATCCTCCGCCGAGCTTGCAGAAAAGACCGCAGAAACTTCTGAAAATAAGTAATCTCACAGCACATCTGCTAATTGCGGCGGATGTGCTGTTTTTCATAGAACGTTGACAATTTCGTCACAGAATGATATAATGTTATTGTTCTGGCAATTAAAGTTCAATAATGGATTCAAAAGGCGGTAGCCTTTGCCGGAGCCGGTGCGGAGCACCGGCTCAAGCTCCCCCTCCCGGAGGGAGGGGGCAGGGGGTGGGGCAGTCTTGGAATGCTAACCTCAGAAAAAGTATCTATATTTAATTGCTGAAATAATACTATTCCAGATACAAAAACACAAGGAGGTCATCCCATGAAAAAAATGATCGCACTTCTCACCCTTGTCACATTCCTGTGCAGCACTGCCGCTGTATGCTCCCTGCCTGTCAGGGCAATGGAAGCCGCAGGTATGGATGATTACAACCAGCAGATTGCAGAAGAAAAAGAAACCACACCGGATTTTGAGGCGTACAATGAAAGATATTCGGACGGACTTTATGAATTTTATCTCTATGACGATTTCGCCTGTCTCTCCGGCTGTAAAGACCGCACCATCACCGAAGCCATCATCCCAGCCGAGGTGAAAGGGCTTCCGGTCATCGGTATCACGAACAATGTATTCGGTTTCTGCCGGAGCCTGAAAACCATTGTCCTGCCCGATACTGTGCAGTATTTTGAATGGCAGGATCTTGTCGTTCCGTCTGTCAGACTGGGCAGCAGCGACACGAACCCCATGCCCTCCGTTGCGGAGATTGTTGTCTCTGAAACGAATCCCTATTATACCGTGTCGGACGGGCTTCTCTACACCAAGGACATGAAGACCCTGGTCGGCTGTCCGCCTGCTCTGGGTCTGACGGAGGTGCGCATTTCCGAGCAGACGGAAACCATCGGCGATTATGCCTTTACCGTCTGCTATGCGCTGGAGACTGCGGTCATTCCGGAACAGATCCAGCATATCTGCAACGGTGCCTTTGCCGGATGTACGGGTCTGACCAAGGCAGAACTGCCTGAAAGCATCACACTGATTGCCGGTGATACCTTCTGGATATGCGAAAGCCTTTCCGAGGTCACTTTCAAGGGGAAAATTGAAAAAATCGGCTATGGTGCATTCGGAAGATGCACCGCACTGACGGATTTTACCCTTCCCGAAACCGTGACCTTTATCGGCTGCAGTGCCTTTCAGGAGTCCGGCTGCATTGAAAATGTGAATGGCGTTCATTATCTCGGAAACTGGGTAGTCGGGAGTGATGAAGATGTGACCCGTGCTGTGATCCCGGAGGGGACTGTGGGCATTTCTGAGATGGCGTTTTTATTCAGGAAGGAACTGACACTGCTGGATGTCCCTTCTTCTGTCAGAACTCCCGCTGTTTTGATGGCTGGCGGTTCTGAGAGCAAGTTATCTGTGGTTCATTACAGAGCAGGTAAAATTGCAGAGAAAACACTTGCTATAGCTAAAAATACAACTGACTTCTACATCTATGACCCCGACTGTGAGATCTTCGACAGCGAAAAGACGATTCCCGCCCAATATGCATACAATATCCAGGTATGGGATAATGATGCATTTCAGGTTCCCGGAAGCGATACAGAATATGGCATCCTGACAACGGAAACCATGAACGGCAATACCGTGATCCATGGCTATGCAGGCTCCACCGCACAGGCATATGCAGAAAAATACGGCAGAACCTTTGTCCCGATCCCGGAGCTTCCCGGCGATGTCAGCGGTGACGGTATCTTCAGTGTTACAGATGCCGTACAGCTCCAGAAATATCTGCTGGATGCCAGCACACCGCTTGCAGAATGGGCAGCAGCCGATCTGTCCGCCGACGGCAGATTGGATGCCTTTGACCTCTGCGTCATGAAGCGTATGCTGCTGAACGGCAGTGCGGAATAAGAGGAGAAAACACTATGAACCGACCCTATATCATTTGTCACATGCTGTCCTCGATCGACGGCAAGGTGACCGGAGATTTCCTGTATTCCTCCGCCGGACTTGCCGCGTCGGAAACCTATTACGAGATCAACCGCCGTCTGAAAGGGGATGCCTTTGCCTGCGGAAGAATCACCATGGAATCCAGCTTCACCGGCGGGCATAAGCCCGATCTGTCCGCCTTTGCGGATGCACAGGTTCCGGCAGGGGACTACATTGCACGAAAACACCCCTGCTATGCAGTATCCTTTGACCGCCGCGGCAGTGTCGGCTGGACGGATGCCTGCATCCATGATGAAGATCCGGGATATGACGACTGCCATATCATCGAGGTGGTCTGCGAAGATGTGCCTCAAGCCTACCTTGCCTACCTGCGAAGTATCGGCGTTTCCTATATTATTGCAGGTGCATCCGAGATGGATCTGCCCCTTGCGCTGGAAAAGCTGCACCGCCTGTTCGGCATCCGCCGGATGCTCCTGGAGGGCGGCAGCATCATCAATGGTGCCTTCCAGCGCGAAAACCTCATTGACGAGATCAGCCTTGTCATTGTACCCATGACGGGCAGTGCGGAGGACAAGCCCCTGTTCATGGACAGTGTGATGCAGGAATACCGCCGTGTGCGTGAGAGGACATACTATGCCTCCGGCGCGGTGCATCTGCAGCTCCGCAATGCAGAGAACCGCTATATGGCAGCCTGCTGGTGTCCGAGAGGCGCGGACTGTGACTTCGGTCTGAAATGCAAAGCAGGGGAGTACTGCCGCCTGCTTGAAGTCATTGACGTGAACGAGCGAGATACCACATTCCGCTTTGACGGCGACCATGCACAGTTTTTCCGCACCCCGGAGGATGCCAGTGAGTTCCTGCGTGAAATCAAAGAAAAAGCCGAAAGATAGTTATATTACTCTGCCAATGAAAGGTTGATAACGGTTTCAAAAGTCGATAGCCTTTGGCGGAGGCGGTGCGCAGCACCGCCCCTAAATCCCCCTCCCTCCGGGAGGGGGCAGGGGGTGGGGCAAATTAAAGTTGTCTATTGGGGTTAAGGGGATTAGTATTACCCCAGAAAATAGACTTTTTCTACAAGTTGAGAT
>JAZNKY010000083.1:0-4157 GCA_045578805.1 Oscillospiraceae bacterium | reverse complement strand
GTATCCCGATCTCGAGACAATCTACCCCGAGCTCATCTACAAGATCCAGAAGAAGATCGTTCGCCGTTGGCTCCTTGACGACAAGAAGCGCGTAGACGGACGCAGAATGGATCAGATCAGACCCCTTGCGGCTGAAGTAGGACTCTTTAACAGAGTACACGGAAGCGGTATGTTCACAAGAGGTCAGACTCAGGTTATGACCATTGCAACTCTCGGTACCATCTCTGAGGCTCAGATGCTCGACGGCATCTCCGAGGAGACAGAGAAGAGATACATGCACCACTACAACTTCCCCGGCTACTCTGTAGGTGAGGCGAAGGCAAGCAGAAGCCCCGGACGCCGCGAGATCGGTCACGGTGCTCTCGCTGAGAGATCCCTTATCCCTGTACTCCCCTCCGTTGAGGAGTTCCCCTATGCGATCCGTACCGTATCCGAGGTTCTGTCCTCCAACGGTTCCACATCCCAGGGTTCCATCTGCGGCTCCACACTGGCTCTGATGGATGCCGGCGTTCCGATCAAGGCACCGGTTGCAGGTATCTCCTGCGGTCTGATCACACTGCCCGACAGCGATGATTTCATGACCATGGTGGACATCCAGGGTCTGGAAGACTTCTTCGGCGATATGGACTTCAAGGTAGGCGGTACACATAAGGGTATCACTGCCATCCAGGTGGACATCAAGGTTGACGGTCTGACACCGGCAATTATTGCAGAAGCTTTTGAAAAGACCAGAAAGGGTCGTCTGTATATCCTCGATGAGATCATGCTCAAGGCAATTCCGGCTCCCAGAGAGACCGTAAACACCTACGCACCTAAGATGCTCCAGACCAAGGTACCGGTGGACAAGATCCGCGAGGTCATTGGTCAGGGCGGCAAGGTCATCCAGAAGATCTGTGCTGAGTGCGATGTGAAGATCGACATCAACGAAGAGGGCAATGTATTTGTCAGCGGCATCAACATGGAGAACGCAAAGAAGGCGATCCAGATTGTTGAGACCATTGCAAATGATCCTGAGGTTGGCGCTATCTACAAGGGTAAGGTCGTTCGTCTGATGAACTTCGGTGCATTTGTTGAGATCGCTCCCGGCAAGGATGGTCTGGTACACATCTCCCAGCTGGACAACCGTCGTGTTGAGAAGGTGGAGGATGTCGTTGCCATCGGTGACGAAGTCGTTGTCAAGGTCGTTGAGATCGACAAGCAGGGCAGAATCAACCTCTCCCGCAAGGAAGCACTGGCTGATATTGCTGCAAAGAAGAATAACAACTAAGTGCGTGTCCGCACATCGCTATTGAAGATAGTCAAAGCCGCTGTTCCTGCGAACAGCGGCTTCTTGTCTCTTGGGAAAGGAGTGTGTCATGAAAATTGCAATTATGGGCTACAGCGGTTCTGGGAAATCGACGCTTGCAAGAAAACTGGGAGAAATTTATGGGGCGGATGTGCTGCATTTCGATACGGTCCATTTTCTGCCGGATTGGGTCATCCGCAGCAGGGAGGAAAAAGAACGCATCACAGAGGAATTTATGAACACCCACGATGCATGGATCATTGACGGAAATTATTCCAAGCTCTCTTACGAACGCCGCCTGGAGGAGGCGGATGTCATTATCCTGCTTCTGTTCAACCGATTTTCCTGCCTGTACCGTGCGGCGAAACGCTACCGGAACTATAAAAACACCACCCGTCCGGATATGGCGGCTGGCTGCAATGAAAAACTGGACTGGGCGTTCATCAAGTGGATCCTGCATGACGGAAGAACCGGACAGGCTAAGGAACGCTACCGCAATGTGATCGCAAAGTATCCGCAGAAAGTGATCGTTGTCAAAAATCAGAAGCAGCTGGATGCGTGTCTTGCTAAATTTTCGCCGAAAGAATGATAGAGCAATGCCCCCTTTGCACAGCATCGGGGGCATTGTGTTGCATTAACTACCGTCGCGAGTGGGAAACTTCCGTAATATGAAAACTTTCTCACGCGTAACGCCAGCGCGGGCTATGCGTTTATACGTTGATTTCTGCTTTATCGTCAGAAACGCCATTCTTCTCCAGCACAGGGTTCACGCAGTTTGCAATGAACTCGTCCACCTGCTGCGGGCATCTGCCGATGAAGTTTTCCGGCTTCATGATCGCATCCATTTCTTCCTTGGTGATCATGAACATCGGGTCAGCCAGGATCAGCTCGCACAGATTGTTGTCCAGACCCTCGCGCTTCACTCTTGCGCCAGCCTGCATGGAGTACTGACGGATCTTTTCATGCAGCTCCTGACGGTTGCCGCCCTTCTTTACGGCACTCATCATGATATTCTCGGTCGCCATGAACGGCAGCTCTGCCATCACGCGGCGGGTGATGATCTTGTCATAAACCACAAAGCCATTTTCCGGATCGGTGACATTGAGCATGATGTTCAGGATCGCATCCACGCCGAGGAATGCCTCAGCAACAGAGATTCTCTTGTTTGCAGAGTCATCCAGAGTTCTTTCAAACCACTGTGTACCAGCGGTAAATGCCGGATTCAGCACATCCACCATGACATATCTTGCAAGAGAAGTGATTCTTTCATCACGCATCGGGTTGCGCTTGTAAGCCATTGCAGAGGAACCGATCTGGCTCTTCTCAAACGGCTCTTCCATTTCCTTGAAGCTCTGCATCAGACGGATGTCGTTGGAGAACTTGCTTGCGGACTGTGCAATACCTGCCAGTACGGAGCATACCTGATAGTCCACCTTTCTGGAATAGGTCTGACCGGAAACCGGAACCACAGCGTCAAAGCCCATTTCCTCGGCAATCATCTGCTCCAGTGCCTTGATCTTGTCAGTATCACCCTCGAACAGCTCCATGAAAGAAGCCTGTGTACCGGTCGTACCCTTGGAGCCGAGGAGCTTCAGGGAATCAATGCGGAAATCGAGATCCTCCAGATCCATCAGCAGCTCATTGCACCACAGTGTTGCACGCTTGCCGATGGTGGTCAGCTGTGCGGGCTGCAGGTGGGTATATGCCAGACAGGGGAGGGATTTGTAGGTATCTGCAAACTTTGCCAGCTGTGCAATGACCTTGACCAGCTTTCTCTTGACAACCTGCAGCGCGTCACGCATGATGATGACATCCGTGTTGTCACCAACGTAGCAGGAGGTCGCACCCAGATGGATGATGCCGGCAGCCTTCGGGCAGATATGACCGTAGGTGTGTACATGCGCCATCACATCATGACGGACAGCCTTTTCTTCCTCCGCTGCCATTGCATAGTCAATATCATTGATATGTGCTTCCAGCTCATCCACCTGCTCCTGTGTTACGGGCAGACCGAGCTTCATTTCTGCACGGGCAAGAGCCACCCAGAGCTTTCTCCATGTGGTGAACTTCTTGTCAGCAGAGAACAGATACTGCATCTCCTTGCTGGCATATCGTGTGCAGAAGGGGGATTCATAACTCATGTTGGACATAATTGCTTTCTCCTTGTCATTAAAAATTGTTGTCACGCCATAATAATATGGGGTACATAGGATCATAGGGCTTTACCACATCCGGATGCTCCTGCGCATAGTCAAAGATCACATCTGCAAGCTCCGTTTTCAGGAAATCGAGCAGCACCCCGATGGGCTGTGCTGTCATGGCTTCACAGATGGGCGCAATGGTAATGGCTTGCCTGCCCTCCAGCTCCATGATGCGGAACGGCCAGATCTGACAGTCAAAGGGTTTCTCCGTACCCAGCATACAGCCCTTGGCAGGGTCGAGCAGGGGACAGCGGAACAGCCCTTCCTCATCAAATTCACGGATACGGAACAGATAGGATTCTGCACCCTTGGAAACAAATTCCGCCTCCGGCAGAAGCTGTGCTGCTCTGTCGCGGATCTCCGCGGACAAAACAGGCGTTTCCCAGACATCGTACCGATCAAAGACACAGCAGAGCTGACAGTCCGCACAGGTTGCACGGCTCAGAAGCTTTGTCAGCATGGTATCACCTCCATTAGTTCTATTGTACCATATTTCAAGAAGAAATGCAAGTATATTTGAAAAGTGAGTTGTACCGCCTTTGGCAATGTCATCAACTTAAACGGGTTCAAAGGGCGAAGCCCTTGCCGGAGCCGGTGCGGAGCACCGGCTCACAGCTTGTAGAAAAAGTCCTTTTTTCTTAGGAATAGGCAGCCTGTAACTGCTTCCACCC
>JAZNKY010000082.1:0-25077 GCA_045578805.1 Oscillospiraceae bacterium | reverse complement strand
ACTTAAACGGGGGCAAGGGGGCGAAGCCCCCAAACGGGGTTCCAAGGGGCTTCGCCCCTTGGGCGGTGGAGGCGGCGTAGCCGCCTCCTATAAAAGCCCCTCCCCTTGGGGAGGGGTTGAGATGGGGGAGCAATAGGAAACTTATCTCAAGAAAAAGGATCTCTCGACAAGCAGAAGCTCTCTGATGGGGCTTTTTACCACACTGAAATCATCTATCATTTAGATGTACAAAATATGTATTGATTTTAATAAAATGTGATTTCATATTTAATTCACTAAAATTTACACGTTTTCGTAAAAACTGCGAAAAAACGAAAAAAATCAGATGCAAAAATTTAGTTTTAAAGATAATTGTGTATTGAAAGAAGAGGGCAAATCGGGTAAAATAGAGAAAACAGCAAAACACTGATCCGAAACGTGCGAAGGCTTTCATGAAGCTTCCCCCTCTCATGGCTTCAGAAAACTTCTCGGATAAAGAATTGTTGTTGAAAAATTAAATCTTTTAACTAAGCGCAGCGGGAGTCAGATCCCAGTTGAAATGATTTGATTTTTCAAAGTAACAGCTTTCAGTGCAGATGAGGTATTCTCATAAAATTAAGCTGTACATTTTTTACCTTCCTCTTTATGAAAACTTCCGACATTCTGGTCGGGAGTTTTTATTTTATACAGAAAAGGACAGTACCGCGCGGGTACTGTCCTTTTTGGGTTATATATGGCGATTACTTGTTTGCAATATAGGTCTCGATAGAATCCGTACCGCCGGAGCCGGTGTATGCGGCGTACTGCAGGATGAGTGCGGCATCGGATGCGTCGAATGTACCATCGCCGTTCACGTCGCAGCTTGCTCTCTGCGCGTCGGACATGCCGCTGGTGCCGCCGCTGCCCTCTGCCGCAGAAGCAACCAGGAGCATTGCTGCGTCACTGGCGTTGATCTCGCCGCTGCCGTCAGGATCGCCCAGTGTATTCGCATCCTCTGTGGGAGGTGCGGTAGTACTGTCATTCAGACCGGAGAATACCAGTTCTGCGTTCAGGATCGCATCATTGCCAGCACGGATGAAGACCTCGTTCCACATTTCCTCCGTGCCTGCGTAGTTGACCGTAGTGATGGAGTTGCAGTTAAGGAATGCGTCAAAGCCAAGGGATGAGGTGGATCCAGGCAGAGTGACTTCTGTCAGCGCAGTGCAGCCGTAGAATGCGCGGTCATTCACAATGGTCACACCCTCGGGAATGTCGATGGAGGTCAGTGCAGTGCAGCCATAGAACGCCTCGTTCAGCAGAGTCTCCAGTGTAGTCGGCAGGGTCACTGTTTCCAGATTCGTACAGTTCTCGAATGCGCCGCCGGAGATCATTGTTATGCCCTCGGGGATAATGACCTCTGTAATGCCTTCACAATTTTCAAACACGCCGCCGCCGATGATCTTCACATACTCCGGAATGGTCACTGTACCGCTGAGTGTGGTCGGGCAGTAAACGAGGGTGTTATTCTTGAGGTATGTGAGCATGTTGTCGTGTGCGGAAAAATAGGTGTTTCCTTCTGCAACAGTCACTTCCGCGATGCTGTCACAGTCGGTGAATGCACTGGAGCGGATGGACTGGAGACTTGCCGGAATGTGCAGTGCAGTCAAAGCAGAGCAATTGTCAAATGCATCGTTCATGATTGTGACCATGGTTTCGGGAAGGGCGATGCCCGTCAGACCTGCTGCGCCGATGAAAGCTCCTGTATCAATGATCACAGTGCCGTCCGGAACAGTGTATGCGCCGGTTCTGCCGCTCGGATAGCAGAGCAGCGTCTTGCCGTCCTTCTTGAACAGAACGCCGTCAATACTCTTGAAATGGATGTTGTTTTCGTCCACATTGATATTGGACAGGTTCTTGCCGTAGAAAGCCCTGTTGCCAAGGTGCTCCACGGATGCCGAAATGGTTACTGTTGTCAGGCTGTCACAGCCGCCGAATGCGTCATCATTGATTATCGTTACATTCTGCGGAATGGTGATGGATTCCAGAGCTGTACAATACATGAACGCACCGTGCGAAATGGATTCCAGCGTATCCGGCAGGATGATGGACTTCAGGCTGGAGCATCCGCTGAACGCGCCCATGTGGATTCTGGTCAGACCCTCCGGCAGCGTCACATTGGTCAGATTGTCGCAGCCACCGAACAGATAGGAGTTGAGCGATGTAACGCCATTTCCGATTACAACATCCATCAGTGCATCACAGCCAGTGAATGCGTAGCCCTGTAATCTGCTCACAGAATCCGGAATCACGACCGAGGTCAGAGCGATACAGCCATTGAATGCGCTGTCCTCGATACTCTCAAGGGTATCGGGGAGTGTCACACTCTGGAGAGTTGTACAGTCTGCAAATGCAAGCGCGCCAATGGATTTGACCGGCAGACCGTCGATGGTTTCGGGAATCTCAGCGGTGGTGAGTCCCTCCTCTGCGCCGGAGATCTGGATGTAAGCACCGAAGCTCTGATAGTGCATACCGTTATAGGTGCCCTCTGAAATGATCGTGTAATGTACATCTGCTGTCAGCAGGATGGTGTTGTTGGAGTCGATCGTAATGGCATCCCAATCGGATTCACTGCCAGTGTAGTACACGTCATGGACTGCCGAGCCGTTGAATGCGCCATAGCCGATGCTGGTGACCGTGGAGGGGATGGCAACGGAAGTCAGGTCGGAGCAGCCCGCGAACGCATTATCGTGAATGGCGGTGACACCGTTTTCAATGACAACACTTTGCAGGCTATAGCAGCTGGCAAAGCACAGGTAGGGGATGCTTTCAATAGCCGCCGGAATCACCAGTGTAGTCAGACCGATGCATCTCATGAATGCCCCATTGCCGAGGGTGACGTGATTGCCCTGAATATTGATTTCTGTCAGACCCGTGCATCCGGAGAACGCATAAGCACCAATGCTTGCTACATCCGAAGGAATGTTCACGGTATAGATCCACTGGCATTCTTCAAATGCACGTTCCTCGATTGCAGTCACTGCCACACCGTCAATTTCAGCCGGAATGACGATATTGGGATTTGTCGGTGTGTCCGTCACGCCTGCGATGGTGACGAAATTTCCGTAATTTCGGTAGATCAGCTGTTCATATGTACCCTCCGTATATGTGGTATCCTCCGCAGATGCTGTGAACATGGAAGCTGTCTGTATGGGGGCGAACGGTGCTGTATTTGCACCAAAGATCATCACTGCTGCGGCTGCAAAAGCCAGTATACGTCTGTAGTTTGTCATAATAAATTCCTTCCTTTCCTGAGCTTTGTTGCTGACGGTTGTGGAACATGTTCTCTTGGGCAGTGTATCACTGCCTTTTGCTTATAAAACAACGCTCGCAGAAAAAGATTGGAGAATTTTGCAAAAAAACTTGCGAATCGGCGAAATGCACAAAAAGAAGAATGAAAACTATGCAGAATATCCAATTACTATGACTCCGTATCCCATAGCTCCCCGATGCGTGCCGTCTCTGCCTGCACCATCGCGGCGGCAGTTTCCTCCGGTGCAAAGAGGGAGGCGTAGCTGTAGAATGCTGTGCCGCTGACGTTTTCCAGCGATTCTGCGAATGCCGCCTGTCTGGAGAGTGTTTCGGGATCGGTGCGCCATTCCTCTGTACCGGCACCTGCCCAGGGATCCGTCTGCCCGATCTTATACGGCGCAAGTCCGAGGATGAGCCGGGCGGAGGATGCCGTTTCCGCCCAGAGCTGCGCGGTCTCCGCAAAGGGGCAGGTACTGTTCCCGAAGCCGTAGTAGATCTGCGGTATGATGTAATCACAGAAGCCCTCCTCACTGCACCAACGTGCGGCATCCGCATAGAGCGTTTCATAATTTGTCCGCATATTGCCCTGCGGACTGATGCCGAACAGCAGTCGTTCGTCCTGTGCCTTTACGGCACGGTACAGCTCCTGCACCATGGTATCGCAGTTCCCGCGCCGCCATGCCGCCAGGTCTGCCGCACCGCTTTCTGCAAACGCCTGTGCATCAAAGCCGGGATCCTGTGTCGGGTAGAAGAAATCGTCAATATGGATGCCGTCCACCTCATACTGTGTGAGAATTTCCGTAACACCATCCGCAATGAGCTGCCGCACCTCCGGGTAGGCGGGATTGAGATAGTACAGCGACCCCGACTGCACGAGCCATGTGCCGTTCTTTCCGGGATCCTGATACCATTCTCCCAGCGGGTATGCCGTTCCCGCGGCGGCAAGCCTGTCCGCGGATGTACAGCGCATGGGATTGATCCACGCATGAATGGACAGATTCTGCGCATGTGCCGCCTCCGTCATGACGGCAAGCGGATCATAATCACCATCCAGATAACTTCCAGCCGGAAACAGTGCGGAGTCATAATATGCGTCCCCGTAGGCGCGTACATGGACGTAGACGGTGTTGATGCCAAGCTCCGTGCAGTTCCGGAATGCGTCCTCCACTGCCTCCCGGAACGCCGCCTCGCTTTTTCCGAGCATCCATTCCTCGTACTGCATCACAGGGATCCAGACCGCGCGTACCTCCTCATAATTCAGTGGTGCATCCTCCTGCGGCTCCGTGACCGCCTCCGGAATTGCAGCAAACGGCTGCAGATGTGCCACCTCCTGTATGTAATAGCTCTCTGTTTCCGTCCCTGTCTGCGCCCGGCAGCCGCTGAGCAGCATAAGCCCTGCCGCCAGACAGATATACAGTCCTCTCATGGACAGCCCTCCCTTCGCTGCTCAAAGCTTATGCATAGTGCTTCACGGATATGTCCAAAAATCATCCGGCGGGAAGCATCTGCGGCGAAAAAATCAAAAAAAGACTTCCATTCTTCGTTCTTTTGTGGTATAATAGAACTATATATGCAAAAACCACCAAAGAAACGGAGTGTAACCATATGGGAAAAACGCAGAAAAAGCCGAAAAAAGAAATGACCACCACCCAGCAGCGCATCCTTGATGTGATCCTTTCTGCTGCGCTGGTCGGTGCAGTCGGCTTCTGCTTCTATCACGTTGTAAGCAATACCAGTCCGATCGACCAGACGACTCTTTATACCCCCGCAGATGAGGAGGCTCAGCCCACCGAGGAAGCAACGACCGAACCCAAGACCATTTACCAGAACGAGGAATACCTGAATCTGGAGGTCTATAACGGTCCCCTTATGCTCGTCAACAACAGTGAGCCGTTCCGCGGTACGGAAAATGACCTGGTGAGTCTCTACGAGGTCAAGCTCGGCGCGGAAAGCCACAGCTTTTCTGTCCGTGATGCGGAGCTGTTCGTGCGCCAGATCGCTGCGGATCATCTGGTTGCCATGTTCGACGATTTCTTCGAGGCAACCTATGACGACAATCTCCTTGTTATCAGCGGTCATCGTTCCAAGGAACGCCAGCAGGAGCTGTACGAGGAGGATCTGGAGCAGACCGGCGAGGAGACCTCTGAGCGCGTAGCCAAGGCGGGCTACAGTGAGCATCAGACAGGCTACTGCGTGGATCTGACCCTGCTCGGCGATGAGGAATATGACGGCACTGGTGTGTATTCCTGGATCGACGAACACTGCTACGAATACGGCTTCATTCTCCGCTATCCGGAGGAAAAGACCGTGATCACCGAGATCCAGTACGAGCCGTGGCATTACCGCTATGTCGGTCAGCCCCATGCTTATTATATGACCAGCGGCAGGCTCTGCCTTGAGGAGTATATCGAAATGCTCCGCGAATATCCCTACGACGGCGAGCATCTCACCATTACCAATTATGACGGAAAGATCTATGAGGTCTACTATGTGCCGGCATCCACGGATTTCAGCACAACGATGGTACCTGTTCCGGGCAAGCTTAATTATGAAGTATCCGGCAATAATTCCGACGGCTTTATTGTAACGGTAGACACCGGCGAAACTGGGGATGCCCCGGTGATCTCCACGGACGCACCGACAGAGACCACAGAAGCGGATGCCACTGACGATGCGGAGGATGCAGAATAATCAGAATATGCAGAATGCACAAAACCGACACCGTGTTTGTAACGAGGATGTACAAAAACAGAAAATATCTTGCTATTTTTTCAGCCCTGTGCTATAATAGGTATGTGATGAGTTGAATTGGGAGATATACAGAGGAATTGAATTGGGAGATATACAATGGTAGAAAGTCGGTGATGATTCTTGATCTGTCCGAATTGTGGAGAACAGAATGATAACAAGTTTATGTACTGCGTGAAATGCGGCGCACCTATGAAGGGCGGTGCCAAGTCTGCGAAGGCTCCTACTGCCCGTGCCGCTGCGCCGCAGCCAAAATCCGCTGCTCCGAAGCAGCCCGCTGTACCGCCCGCACAGAAGCCGGTGCAGCCGACAGTGCAAAGTCCTGCCCCCCAGGGCATGATGCCGCAGAATCCGCAGATGATGCAGAGTCCCGCCCCTCAGGGCATGATGCCGCAGAATCCGCAGATGATGCAAAGTCCCGCCCCTCAGGGCATGATGCCGCAGAATCCGCAGATGATGCAAAGTCCCGTCCCTCAGGGCATGATGCCGCAGAATCCGCAGATGATGCAGAACCCCGTCCCCCAGGGCATGATGCCGCAGAACCCGCAGATGATGCAGAGTCCCGCACAGCCGGAGAATGCACAGAATCCGCAGATGATGCAGAATCCTGCGTCCCAGGGTATGATACAGCCCCAGATGATGGGCATGATGCAGCCGCAGATGATGGGTATGATGCAGCCCCAGATGATGGGCATGATGCCGCAGACACAGTTTATGGGCTACGACCCGAACGGCATTCCGATCTATATGCAGATGGTGCCGCAGGTGGTAGGCTATGATGCTTACGGAAATCCCATGTACACAATGGTTCCTGTGCAGACCTACGGAATGCCGCAGATGCAGGGCATGATGCAGCCCCAGATGGGCATGATGCCGCAGAACCCGGCAATGCCGCAGATGCAGCCGATGCAGGCAGCCCCCATGCCGCAGGCACCGCCGCCCCCTCCTGCAGAGGTCACCATGCAGGTGGCATCCTATGCGGAGGTACCGGTCAGCGCGGAATCCCTGATGCATGAGGATGAGGAAACGGATCCCTCCGTACAGCTTCCGGATGAGACAGAGCTGCTTGACCAGATCTTCAGTACCAGCCCGCGTCATAATACGATGAGCGTTGGTACCAAGCCGAGTGCGCAGACCTTCTCCATCAGCCTTTCTGCAAGTGAGATCACGAGCGTCAGGGATGAAGAGCCTGCGTCCCCGCCAAAGAAGCAGAAGACAAAGGAAGCCAAGAATGCGGAGCCGCCCGTGAAAAAGCCGCCTCAGCGTATCGTGTCGCCGGATGAATTTTTCGGAGATACCAGCCCCGCTGCGCAGCGGATGAAGAAAATGAATGTGGATACGCCTATGATCGAGGATGACGAAGCACTGGAAGCGCAGATCGCTGCACTTGAAGCGGAGGGCCACAAGAAGTCCAAGCGTTCCATGCAGGCAGCGGATAACACACTCGATGCCCAAGCCGCTGTGGAAGATCCGAGCGTTTCCGCCGCAGCACAGGCGATACTTGCACAGGATAATAATACAGCCCCCAATATTTAAAGAAAGGAATACATAACCATGGCAGAAGAAAAAACCACAATGCAGACCGCAAAGGATGCAGCAGCAAAGCAGGCGAAGAACGCCGGCAGCGTAATGAAGGAGTTTAAGGCGTTTATTTCCAGAGGCAATGTTGTGGATATGGCAGTCGGTGTGATCATCGGCGGTGCCTTCACAGCGATCGTCAATTCTCTGGTAGCCGATATTTTCACCCCCCTGATCGGCACACTGCTGGTAGGCGTGAACTTCAATGACCTCGGCATTACCATTCCGTGGGGCAACAACCCGTACATCAATTTCGGCAGCTTCATCCAGAATGTCATCACCTTCCTGCTGACCGCACTCTGTCTGTTCACTATCATCAAGACTCTCAATGCATTCAAGCGCAAGGAAGAGGAAAAGCCCGCCGAGCCGCCCAAGCCTACCAAGGAAGAGGAGCTGCTCACTGAGATCAGAGACTTTCTCAAGGCACAGGCTGAACAGAAGTGATTCCTGTACCCCAGGATATTCCCAAACCGCCCAATTTCGGGCGGTTTCAGCTTGTAGAAAAAGTCCTTTTTCTTAGGAATAGGCATTCTGTAACTGCCCCCACCCCAACCCCTCCCCGAGGGGAGGGGCTATATTTGGAGGGCGCTGCGCACCCTCCACCCGCCAAAGGGCAAAGCCCTTTGATCCTATTGAGGTTTTTCGACAGACTGAAACCGCCCGATTTCGGGCGGTTTTTGTATTTTCTGTGTACAATTCATTAACACTTCTCTGCTTTAAAGCGGTTTCTTAAAACGTTTCAATTCAAAATGTAAAAAACTTTACCGCTTGTATATGCAAAATGTCAAAAACATCCTGAATCTCTTGACATTTTGCACAGTAAGTGCTAAAATATGAGTAAAGAATTGGTTTAAATGAGTCTGTGGTAGAATGACAAATTGAATAAGGAGTTGAGTTTATGACTAATAGTATAAAGAGAGTGGCTGCAGCAGCAGCGGCGGTATGCATGACAATGGCACAGGGAATGCTGCTCCCCGCAAGTGCCACAGAGGAAACACCTGATTTTTCCGTACTCGGTGCGGTAGGTGTGTTCACGGAGGAGGAGACTGTCAAGATCGCCGAAACGATCTATGAAGGTCTCGAAGAACATTCGTCCTACATCTCCCTGGATGGCAGAGGAATGCCTTCTATCGGCGTGAGTGCGGAGGATGTGGATGCGCTCGGCAATATTTTCCGCAGTGTTGTGGCTGGCTGGGATGTCGGTGTTCTGACTGTCAAGAACAGTATGCCGTATGCAATGAGCAGCAGCGGTATTGTTGCAGTTGCACCGAATTACCTGGTCGAGGATGATGTGTATGACGCGGAGTACGAGCGCATTACCGGCATGATGGACGACATTGTTGCCGATGTGGATGACTCCATGACGAAGGCAGAAAAGGCACTGTACATCCATGAGTGGATGTCGGAGCATTATAATTATGATTATGTGGAATATGAAACTGCTGATGAATTATATCTCCGTCATACTGCCTATGGTATGCTGACAAGGGATATTGCCGTATGCGAGGGCTATGCATGGCTCTATGGTCTGCTCCTGCGCCGTGTGGGCGTAGAATCCACCATGGTTCTGAGTGAATCTCTCTGCCATGCGTGGAATCTGCTGGAGATTGACGGCAGCTGGTACCATGTGGATGTTACCTGGGACGACAATTATAAAATGCTTCCCGGACAGGTACAGCACACCAGCTTCCTCAAGAGTGACGCGGCTATGACAGAATCGGGTCACAATTCCACCGACTGGGTAACGACCAGCGGTACGCCTATTTCCGATCTGCCGGTTTCCAACCGTTATGATGACGGCTTCTGGAACGAATCCCTCACAACACTGGAATACTGCAATGACGGCACATGGATCGCTGTTTATCCTGCATCCAACGACTTGACTACCGGTGAATTTACCAAGTGTACCTTTGATCCTGAGACCGGCGAGGCTGAGGGAAGCGTCTTCCTTTCTCTGTCAGAACGCTGGTATGTACCCGGTACGAACTGTTCCAAGTATTACGGAAAGTCCTACATCGTGACAGAGATGTACAATAATGACCTCTATTATACTACTCCGCAGAATGTATTCGTGCTGAGAAATAACGTCGTTGTCTGGCTGTTCGGTCTGACCGAGGAGCAGCAGGCAGAGGAAGTGTATATCTATGGCATGTACATTGATGACGGCGTGATGTATTATTCCACCGCTGCCAATGTTGCATCCACACCGACGGAGTATGCGATCGACATCTCCGCATACCAGGCGCAGATCGACAGTCAGGCAGGACCTGCGGTAACTCCGGAAACTACTACAACTGAAGAAACCACCACAACAGAAGAAACTACTACGACCGAAGAAACTACTACGACCGAAGAAACCACCACAACCGAAGAAACTACTACAACGGAAGAAGCCACCACAACCGAAGAAACCACTACCACCAAGAAGAACACCACAGCTTCTGAAGCAACCCAGACTGAAACTACAACAACGACAACGACGGAGCCTGAGCTGGTTATGGGCGATACGAATGGTGATAATGCAATCAATGTGCTGGATGTGATCGCACTGCAGCGGTATCTGCTCGGCGAAAAGCTGGATGCAAAGAATTATTGGAATTCTGATCTGACCCGTGACGGCAGAGTGGATGCATTTGACCTTGCACTGCTCAAGCGTGCGCTTTTGAATCAGAAAAATGTTTAACCTTCAAAGCCCCGCAGCTGCGGGGCTTGGTTCTGCGTGTTCATAATTCGCTCACAATACATGCAGTATGCCTAAAACGATTACTAATTGTATATGAAAAAAGTAGAAATTTCAGGAAATCATTGACATTTTCTCCAGAAAATGCTATAATGTATGTGTAAGTATCGTAAATGTGCTGGTCTGAACAGCATGGTAGTTTTGGATAAGGGGTTGAGATTATGACAAATAGTATAAAAAGAAAGCTTGCGGCGTTTGCAGCCGCATGTATGGCGTTCATGCAGACTGCATTGCTTCCGGCATCTGCAGAAACAACAGAAGTGCCGGATTTTTCTGTTCTTGGTGCAGTCGGCAGTTTCACAGCGGAAGAAACACAGAAGATCGCGGAGCAGATCTACCGAGGCTTTGTATCACACAGCAGTGTGATCGTGCTGGCGGGGGATGACATGCCGCAGATTCCGAAGACTGAAAGCGGCTCCATCGCCAAGATCGCATACGCAGTCGCCGATACGGAAGCTTGTATGCTGGTCAACGACGCTAAGTTCGGATATGCATCCTCCGGTGATTATATCGCAAAGATTGGCAACATCAAGTATTTTGCTGATGATGCAAGCTATGAGCAGGAATACAACGAAACGATTGCAATGATCGACGAGATCACTGCCGGCGTACAAGATTCCTGGTCGGATATGGAAAAGGCTCTTTATCTCCATGAATATGTAGCGGATCATTTCAGCTATGACAATACCATCTATGAAGATGGCACGGTGGAAAAAAAACTGGCGTGTACTGCCTATGGAATGCTCCAGCGGAAGATGGGCGTATGTGAGGGTTATGCAGAACTCTATCATATACTCATGCAGCGCGTGGGAATCAATTCTGTGATCGTATCCAGTTTGCAGCTGAATCATGCCTGGAACATGATCGAGATCGACGGCAGCTGGTACCATGTGGATCTTACTTTTGATGATGTATTCGGTGCGATGCCCGGCAGAGTGAAGCACGACAGCTTCCTCAAGGGCGATCAGGCGATCCGCGCATCCGGTCATGATGCTACTGACTGGAATTTGATCAGCAGCGGCATGTCCGCGTATGATCTTCCTGTATCGGACAAGTATGACAACGGCTTCTGGAACGGCAGCACGACCACTATCGAAGCTCTGCCCGACGGCAGATGGCTCGGCATATACTCCGCAGAAAATGATGCGTCAACAGGCATGTTTGCAAAGTGTACTGTTGATCCTGAAGACGGCTCCGCAGAAAAGGAGATCTTCCTGACCCTCTCTGATCGCTGGTATGTGCCGAATGATCCGAACGGCGCGTGGTATGACGGCACCTATATCGTTACCGATTTGTATGAGGGCGATATTTACTACACAACACCGCAGAATGTTATGGGCGTGAGAAATGGTCAGGTTGTCTGGCTGTTTGGTCTGACCGAGGAGCAGAAGGCACAGGGCTTGTGTATCTACGGTATGTGTGTCAAGGACGGTATGCTGTATTATTACATTGCTGAAAATGCAAACTCCATCACCTACACCGGAGAATACTCCGTGAACATTGCTGACCTCCAGGCACAGCTCACCGCCGCTGCTGGCAAGCTGCAGGATGCACCGGCAACCGAGGAGACTACTGAACCCACAGAAACGACCACTGAACCGGTGGAAACAACTACCGAACCGACTACTGTTCCCACGGAAACAACGACACAGGCTCCTGACGAAGAGGCTGATGATACCATCAGCGTGATCGACGTAGTTGCCCTGCAGCGTTTTCTGGTCGGCGAAGGCGGAGCATCCGAGGAATATGACGTGACAGGCGACGGCGTGATTGACGCATTTGATCTCGCCATTCTGAAGCGTCAGCTTCTGGAACAGCACGCAGAATAACCCTAAACTCCACCGAACATCCCCGCACACCGCGGGGATGTCGTTTTTTATGCGTATCACTCTGCGCGGTTGGAAATAATTGTAAATAGCTGGTTCATATTTGGACATAGATTGCTCATATTTCTATGGCAGAATGCTGAAAACATATACCGTTTGTATATGCAAAAAGTAGAAAAGAACAGGAATATATTGACAAAACACCATAAAAATGGTATAATAAGGGTACAAAAGTGGTAAAAACATAGAAAAATGTAGAATGACAGTTTGCAAAAGGAGTGGTCTATATGACAAATAGTATAATCAAGAAGGTTGCATTGTGTATGGCAGCGTGTACCGCATTTACACAGGCAGCAATGCTCCCGGTCGGAGCCACTGAGGAAACAGAGACAGAACTGAACCAGGTACAGGTAGATGAGAATATGCCTGATTTTTCCATTCTTGGTAAGGTTACACCGTTCACAGAGTCGCAGACAAAGGCGATTGCTGAAGCAATCTATACTGGTCTCCGCAAACACGATGAGATGATCACATTTGATCGCTCCACCGTTCCGGTAATGCCGACAAATCAGCAGAACGCTGATGCACTGGAAGCGATTTACACAAATGTGGTAATGCTCAGTGATGCAGGTGTCCTGGCAAACAGACATTCCGGTGGTGTAGAGGGTCCGTATGGCATGATTCTCGGTATAAAAGCAAATTATGTGGAAGAGGCAGCCGGGCTGAGTGACGAAGCTTACTTTGAGCTTTATGACCAGACAATTGCCAAGCTCGACGCTATGACTGCTGGTATGGATGAAAGCTGGTCCGAGACTGAAAAGGCGATGTATCTTTATGGTGTTGTAACAGATTACTGTGTTTATGACAAAACCCAAAAAGGTACACTGTATCAGGCACTCTACAATAAGGTAACGCTTTGCGAGGGTTATACATGGCTGTATGGGTTGCTGCTGCATCGTGCAGGTATCGAATATCTTCCGATCCTGAGTAATCAGAGCGGACATATGTGGAATTATGTCAAGGTAGATGATAGCTGGTACCATGTGGATGTCGCCTATGGTGATGCGTTTGGTGAGAATCGCGGTCTTGTGAATTATAATTTCTTCCTTGTCAGCTCCGGTATTCTTGAAACCAGAGCAGATGAATTTAACACTCTGACCATGAAGCTCCTGACAGGCGAAAAGGATAATATCCCCAAGTCCGGTACCAAGTACATGGATGCGATCTGGTTCAGTGATTATGTAAAAACACCGATCAGATCCAGAATCGTTCCTTTTGACGGCAAATGGGCAATGGCTCGTTCTTATTACAGCGAAGTAAATGGTAATTATTCCGGCGGCGAATGGATCCTTTGGGATATCGAAGATGACGGCGAGGATAACGTAGAATATACAGTAGAAGTTCTGCACGATGATACACCTCAGTGGTATAAGTATGATTATGAAAATCAGACACGTGCAGCAAACTGCTACAGAGGTAATTTCTCCGTTCTGCAGAACTACAACGACGATCTGATTTTTACCTATCCGGAGAGCGTCTGGATCCTCAGAAAACTGGAAAGCGGCGAGTATGTCAAGAAGGAATTTTGCTACCTGACTGACGACAAGAAGGGCGTAGAGCAGATTTTCGGTATGTTTGTTGATGAGAACGGCAAGCTCATTATTCAGACAAGTGCTGACAAGGGAATGCCCTGGAAGGGCGACGATGCAACGAATGCAATTCCGGGCGAGGGTGAACTTGTTGCTGAAACTACCACTACTACTACAGAAACAACAACAACGACAACTACAACCACTACCACAGAAACAACGACAACTACTACCACAACTACTACTGAAGCGACGACAACCACTACCACCACCACCACTACAGAAGCAACAACCACCACTACTACTGCAACAGAAACAGACAAGCCAGAAATTACAACGACTGTTACAACTAAGAATCCCACTGACCGTAAGATCGGCGATGCAAACGGCGACGGTTATGCTTTTGGCATCATTGATCTGATTGCGATGCGTCACTATCTGCTCGGTTATGAGCTTCCGGATTCTATTGATATAAGTGTTCTTGACCTGACGGGCGATAACATTGTGGATTCTTTTGATATGGTAGTCATGAAGCGCGTGATCACACAAGGACTGCAGAAAATCTTTGGAAATCTGTATGACCACATTATTAACTACTTCAACCAGAAGAATCAAACAGAAACAGTTGAGATAATCAATAACTAACAAAAAGTCTCCAACCTGCACACCGCAGGTTGGAGTTTTTTCGCGAGCAATATTGCCATCCCCACCCAAATATGCTATAATAATACTAACCTCAAATCAAACAATTGAAATCGTTTGATTTGAGGCGTGTGCTGATGCACCCGCCATTTTGTGACGCAAAATGACTGGCGGCAAAAATCCAGTGCCGACATGCCCTCAGCTCGAACCAATCCGAACGAGCTGAGGGTGAAAATCCGTCTCATGCATTCCCATACGCCGCCTGCGGCGGCTATCAAAATCATGAAATTCTTTCATGATTTTGAAATGGGAATAGTATAAAGATACTACACCACGAAAAGGAGAACTCCCTCATGAAACGCATTACCCTCGGCATTCTTGCTCACGTCGATTCCGGAAAGACTACCCTCTCAGAGGGATTACTGTTTGCTGCAGGAGAACTGCGGCGTATGGGGCGGGTGGATCATGGGGATGCGTTCCTCGATACCCACAGCCTGGAGCGTGACCGGGGCATTACGATCTTCTCCAAGCAGGCGCGCCTGCATACGGGAGAAACGGAGTTCACCCTGCTGGATACGCCCGGACATGTGGATTTTTCCGCCGAGATGGAACGAACGCTCCAGGTACTTGACTGCGCAGTGCTTGTCATCAGCGGTTCGGAGGGTGTGCAGAGCCACACAGAAACACTCTGGAAGCTCCTCGAACACAGCGGCGTACCAACGTTTCTTTTTGTCAATAAAATGGATCTCTCCCTGCAAAGCCGTGCAGAGCTGATGGACATGCTTACCTTGCGTCTGCATGGCAATTGTGTGGATTTTTCTGATATGCAGTCGGAGGCGTTTGCAGAAAATCTTGCAGTCTGTGATGAGGCTCTCATGCAGGAGCTGCTTGAACAGGGCGGGCTGCAGTCGGAAACCATTGCCCAGGCGATCGCGGGACGGCATGTGTTCCCCTGTATGTTCGGCTCCGCGCTGAAGGGACAGGGTGTGGAGGAATTTCTGCGGCTGCTGGAGGAGTTTGCGCATCCCCGTCCTGCTCTGCCGGAATTTGCCGCGAAGGTCTACAAGATCACCGAGGATGAACAGGGGCGCAGGCTTACCCATATGAAGATCACGGGCGGTACGCTCCATGTACGCGATATTCTGGAGGGAACAGCCGCGGACGGCGAGCCGTGGCAGGAGAAGGTCAATCAGATCCGCCTGTATTCCGGCGCGAAATTCCAGCCCGCGGACGATGCCCCCGCCGGTACTGTCTGCGCGGTGACGGGTCTGACGCATACCTATGCCGGGCAGGGACTTGGTGCCGCACAGGATACCGGCAGTCCCCGTCTTGAACCGGTTCTCCGCTATGCGGTCGTACTGCCGCAGGAAATTGATGTGCACACGGCACTTTCCGCCCTCCGGAAGCTGGAGGAGGAGGATCCCCAGTTGCAGGTCACCTATCTGCCCCAATTACAGGAGATCCACGTCCTGCTCATGGGCGAGATCCAGATGGCAGTTCTGCGCCATGTTCTCGGCGAGCGTTTCGGCATCCATGCAGAATTTACCCCCGGCGGCGTTGCCTATAAGGAAACCATTGCAGGCAGGGTCGAGGGCATGGGACATTATGAACCTCTCCGGCATTATGCGGAGGTGCGGCTCATTCTGGAACCCCTGCCGCCGGGCAGCGGCATGAAGTTCAGCAGTATCTGCCGTGAGGATGCACTCGACCGCAACTGGCAGCGGCTGATCCTGACGCATTTGCAGGAAAAGCCGCATCTCGGCGTGCTGACCGGCTCACCGCTGACGGATGTGAAGATCTCCCTTGCCGCAGGCAGAGCGCATAAGAAGCACACGGAGGGCGGCGATTTCCGGCAGGCGACCTACCGCGCCGTCCGTCAGGGTCTGATGCAGGCGGAGAGCGTCCTGCTCGAACCGTGGTATCATTTCCGTCTGGAGGTGCCGGCGGAATGCGTGGGCAGGGCGATCACGGATCTCCAGCTCATGCACGGCAGCTTTGATGCACCGGAAACGCTGGGAGAAATGACGCTCCTGCGCGGCAAGGCTCCCGCCGCTGCCATGATGACCTACCAGAGTACAGTCATGGAGTACACACGCGGCAGGGGGCGAATTTCCTGCACCTCGGCTGGCTATGCGCCCTGTGCGGATGCGGAGGAGGTCATTGCCAAAATCGGCTACCAGCCGGAAGCGGACACGGACAATTCCCCCGATTCCGTTTTCTGTGCGCATGGTGCCGGCTTCCTCGTGAAATGGGACGAGGTGGCAAGCTACATGCATACGGAGAGCTGTCTGCATCCGGATACGGAGGAATATACCGCTCCGCAGAGGCTGCCCGAACGGACGAAGTACACCGGCAGTGCCGCACAGGATGCGGAGCTGATGAAGATCTTTGAGCAGACCTACGGCGCGATCCAGCGCGAGGAACGCCATGCCATGCACACGGAAAAGCAGCCGCCCAAGCCCTCCCGCAAGCCCGTCTCCGTTCCCAAGGGTCCGGAGTATCTGCTGGTGGATGGCTACAATATCATTTTTGCATGGGATGAGCTGAAGACCATTGCGCGGGACAGCCTGGAATCTGCAAGGCAGCGGCTCATTGATATTCTGGCGAATTACCAGGGCTTCCGGAAATGCCGTATGATCGTGGTATTCGATGCCTACAAGGTCAAGGGCGGCAGGGAAAGCATCCTGGAGGAGAACGGCGTGAGCATTGTCTATACAAAGGAAGCCGAAACGGCGGACATGTATATTGAGCGCGTGACGCACAAGCTCTGTAAAGATGCGCGTGTAAGAGTTGCGACCTCGGACGGTCTGGAGCAGATCATCATCCTCGGCAATGGCGCATATCGTGTATCGGCAGAGGAGTTCCGGCGTGAGATCGCACAGACGGAGCAGGAGATCAGAGAGATGATCCGATGATATACAGCAAAACGGTTCTGCGGAGTAATTCCGCAGAACCGTTTTGGTTATGAGAGAATGTTGTTTGCGAAGGAATTATTTTGCGTAGCCGGACAGACCAGCGATCTTCTGGCTCTTCACAGCGTTTGCCACAAGACCTGCCACCACATTGGCACCGGTCTCACAGAAATGTGTGCCATCCGTAGAGCCTTCCACAGCACCCATCAGGTGATAGGACTTTGCGGTATCGTAGCCTACGGAATTGTAGTGATCCTTCATGATCGTGTTCAGGTCGATGCAGGGAATGCTGTACTTGGATGCCAGATTCTTGCAGGCATCGCAGTAGTTGGAATAGCTGTTGGTGAACTGACCGGTGGAGCTGTTATATGCCTTCATGCCGATAACCGTTGTTACCAGAATCGGCGTTGCACCCTTTGCCTTTGCATCGTTGATGAACTGGGTCATGTACCATTCGTAGGAGCCTTCTGTCGGATTATCCACGTTGCCGCAGGTCGGCGCGTATCTGTCCGCATTGGAAGCACCGGAATCGTTGATGGCAAACTGGATCATCACATAGTCGCCCGCCTTCAGGCTGTCTGCAAGGCTCTGCCATCTGCCCTCGTCATAGGCTTTCTTCGTACTTCTGCCAGCCATGGAACGATTGTCCACGTTGATGCCATCGGTGAAATAATCCGCCATGTAGTAGCCCCAGCCCTGCTGCGGTGCATAGCTTGCACGGTAGGACTGTACGGTGGAGTCGCCCAGAATAAAGAGTGTGGGCTTTGTATCGGTGGAAATATCCTCATTTACTTCGGGAATATAGGTCTCCGCATACGGTTCATCCGTCAGGGTCAGATCAATATAGTCAAGGTTCGGTGCGCCTGCATCCGCAACTGCCGACTGGAACTTGATGGTATTTTCACCTGCATTCAGCGGCAGAACAATACCGATCTCCGTCCATGTTGTCCATGCGCCCGTGCCGGGGAAGGACTGCATCCAGTAATCCTGTGTATTGCCGTTGACATAGACTGCCATCTTTCTGTCAACCGTGGAACCGTTTGCAAAACGGATATGCGTCATATAATTGCCGGCTTCTGCCACCTTGACTGTAAATGTGATATTGCTGGTGTCGTTATTGCCGAGGTTGACATAGCCCTCTTCCTTTGTGTAGCCGGTATTGGAGGTTTCAGTTACGCCGTCCTCCCATACCTGATCCACTGCATAATATACGGATTCATAACGTGCTGCGGGTTTTGCAAAATGCACATCCCTTGCATGGGTGAAGTCGCGTACCATTTTGGTATCGGAAATGTCCACATTGCCGTCACCGGATACATCCGCTGCTCTGCGCTGATCCTCATCGAAGCCCTCGCCGGTGCGCATATACTTTTTCAGCATCGCCAGGTCGAATGCATCCACTCTGCCGTCCTTGTTGAAGTCGCCCATGATGATGTCATCCTCAGTATCCGGTTCTTCCGGATCGGTCGGCTGCTCTGCAGGCGGCTCAGTAGTCTGCTCCGTGGGAGGCTCTGTCGTGGGTTCCGTTGTCGGCTCTGTAGCCGGGATCTCAATCTTCTCTGCCTGCCAGTTCTGGCACTTGCTGTAGGTCCAGCTCCACTGCTGTACATTCGCGCCGCTTGCGGTGCTTGCGCCGGCAACCTCTACAAAGCACGCATCTCTGGAGGAACGTGTAGAAATGTAGTAGGAACCATCGCCCACCTTTGTGAACTGGAACAGCATCATGCTGTCATTGGTTGCATAGGGAACGATCTGAATATTACCGCCGTCCGAACCATCCATTGCCTTGAGTACATAGTTCGGGTCAGCCACGGAATGCACATAATAATAGGTGGCACCATTTGCAAAGGGCTTGAGCTGCCACTGCTGGTTGGTCATATCACCGGAACCCCACTGCTGGACATTGGTGCCGTCCGCCATTGTACCTCCTTCAATATCCATCACCATGCCGCTGTTGGTATTCTTGAAGGTATAGTAAACACTGGTGTCCATTGCGGTGTCGCCGATCTTCATCAGACCCTGTACCAGCTCCGCATTCTTCTGTGCGCCGAGCTTGCTCTGATGGAGATCATCATTTGCTGCATAGTAATCCGTCATTGCGTCATAGCCGCCGATGCTCAGACCGTAGTTCTGCCATGCGGTGAACAGGTCAACCACCTGTACATTCTGCTCCTGACCGATGGTATCCAGCTGACCGCCGAACCATCTGCCGCCGAGGAGGGTTTCTCTGTTCAGGTCACTGTGTCTGCCCTGCTGCTTGACCAGGATAACATTCATGCCCTTGGACTTCGCAATTTCGACCATCTCGGTGACAACGGTATAATATTCATCCTTATTGGAATAATTGGTGTCGTTAATGCCGATGGAGATGACATAGTAGTCACCAGCCTTGCCATAGGTCTTGATCGCATCGAACTGACCGCCGTCATAGAAGCCCTTCGCATACTGACCGCTTGCCGCCATGTTGCGGACTTCAAATACATTGGTATTGATGTAATCCTTCAGGTACTGACCCCATCCATGCTGGGAAGTGTCGGGCTGGTTGTAGTAGTTGGCAACCGTCGAGTCACCGCAGAGCCAGACTGTCGGTTTCATCTCGCCAGTTGTATTGAGCTGTGTGATTTCAATGGCAGAGATGGTATACTGTGCATTGTTCATACCAGCAACGGCGGAGATATTGAGCTGACCGTCCGTAACCGGGATCTGGATGCTCTCCACCGCATTGTTGCCGCAGAGGTTGATCATCTGGAGCATACCTTCCATCTTGATGGTAGTACGCGGGCTGTTGCCGGTGGTAACAGTGACCTGATACAGACCAGTCGGCAGATCTACCTGAAATTCGCCGCCGGTGAAGCGTACTGCGTCACTCAAAGCTCCCGAGCCGCCGGCGGTCACATCGGACACACTGCCGGAAAAGCCGTAGCCGGTGGATGCGCTGTAGCTGGTACCTGCGGAAACGCCTGTGTAGCCGCTTGCTGTACCTGCGCCGCCGAGGTCAAATTTCCAGTTGGCTGTGGCAGCCTCTGCGCGTATGGGCGCGATCTCCGGGATTCCCGCAAGTGCGGAAAAGGCGAGTGCGGACGCTGTCACGCCGCTGAGCAGTCTGCGGAGTCTGCCCTTTGTCTTGTGAAATAACTGCATAAAAGTTCCCCCTTTTTGCTTTTTGAACAACATGTGAATACGGGCTTGTTCTTATCTCTTTCATATATTATACATGATTTTACAGAAAATTACAATTGCATTTCTTAGTGGCTTTATTGCATTTTGGATTATTTTCCACGAGTTGGCGTTGTTTTTGTGAAATGTTGACGCGGTGACTTTTTTCTATTATAATAAGGTAGGGCGCAACTACCCCATCCCCGACAGGATCACCAAATCACCCCTTTTCTTTTTGGACAATATCACAAAATCCTCAGTTTTCTGCAAGCTTTTCCCGCTGAAATCGTTCTGATAGAGTGAAAGGAGGTCGTGCGAATGAAAGATGCAGACATTATTTCCCTGTACTTTGATCGTTCTGAACAGGCGATCCGCTGTACCAGAGAGCAGTACGGCAAGCTGATCCGGCATATCATTGCCGGTATTCTGAAAAATCAGGAGGATACGGATGAGTGCGAGAATGACACCTATTTTCACGCGTGGAATGCGATCCCGCCGAATCGTCCTCAGAGTCTGAAGGCGTACCTTGCTGTGATCGCGCGGAACCTGGCGTATAAACGATATGCGTACCTTCACGCGGAAAAGCGCAGTCCGGAAGCAGCAGTTTCCTTTGAGGAGCTGGCAGAAAGCCTTTGCAGTGACACTGCTGCCAATTCTTATGAGGACAGCGAACTGCGTGAGACCATCAATGCATTTCTCGGCACACTCAAAGCGGAACACCGCCGTATATTCCTCCTGCGCTACTGGCAGGCGTGCAGTATCGACGAGATCACACAGCTCTGCGGCTTCAGTAAAAGCAAGACGGAATCCATTCTGTTCCGCACACGCAAGAAGCTGCATACATATTTAAAGGAAAGAGGGTATCTGGAATGAAACGCGAAGAACTGAAACGAATGCTTTCACAGGTGGACGAGCAGTATATTGCCGAGATCATTGACGCGGAAGAAATGACCTATGAAGCCGCTCCCGCCCCCCGACGCGCAGGACGCTTTGCAGGCTGGGCGGCAATTGCGGCGGCAGTGTGCATCTGCACCGTTGGCGGCGGTCTGCTCCTGGGCGGCGTGCAGGATATGCCGGAGACTTCCTCCCAGGCATCCCAGAGTCCATCCGTTTCCGTCGGCACAAGCACGGACACAAGGATCGAGGAGCATGAGGCGTATGATCTGATCTGGGAAACGCCGGAGAACGATGCCTGCATTGACTATACATGGGATGCAGGCGGCGAATCGGTCAAGGTGACAAATCCGGCTCTGCCCTTTGCGGCGGATGCCTATTCCATTCGTGAGGCACATTTCAATTTAGACGCAAACGGCACGCCGGAAAATATGTATCTGATCGTGCATGGCGGCGGCGGTGATAATACAATTCAGATCACACTGCACGAAAAGGGATATTTATTCCCTGCCAATTTCCATGTGGATCTTTCTGCGGATGCAGGACGTGAGAAGCCCGCAATTCACATCTACGAAACAACAAATTTCTATGGTGAGGATACCGCCAAACAGTCCTTTGAGCTGTATTTCATCTGGAACGGCGTGGGCTTTTCGATGGAATGCGACGGCATCCCCTTGCAGGAGGCGGAGCAGATTGCCGCATCGTTCCTGAATCAGACCTGCGCTGGGTTGTTTGCCGAAAACGACCCCAGCCGCTATTTTGCACTGGAAAGTCCCATCATTGTCTCCGCGGATTTTACGATGGAATCGACCGGCGGTACTGCGCTGGTGGGAGAGGAATCGCCATTCTTTATTGTAACGCCCTTCGGACCGACCTATTTTGAGGGCAGCTATTATCTGCGTGAGGATGGTTCGGCGGCGAATATCCTGCTTTCCTATAGCAATCAGGATAAAACGCAGAATGCGGAAGTCATCATCAGCAACACCGGCAAAATGTACGCCCACGGACAGCTGGAAGCAGAGGGCGGCGTGGAACGTGACGGCGTGACGCTGTTCGGCAGTACCGCGGAAGACGGCAGCACCGTGCTGAGCTTCAATGCCAATCGCATTGAGATCGTTGATAATGGTGAAACAAAATTCAGCTTCAATGGCTGGGACTGCCAGATCACCTGCCGCGGCATGAGCAATGATGAAGTGATCTGCTTCTATGACGACATTGCAATGACGCTGAAAACGATCGCCGGGATCGAGCAGCCTGCACATGCGTATTTCTTCCGTGATGTATCGGAGATCACCTCGCACCGTCTGGATCAGGTGTGGAACGGACTGCATGAAGTGCCTATTGAAGAGCCGGAGCTGAATATTCCGCTGACGCTGACCAGTCCGCGCATTTACGCCACGGGGGACGGCATGGCACAGTTTGCACTTTTCGAGTATGGCGATGAGAACGGCTCGGCGAATATTTACCTCAATGCACACGGCGACATGGGTTCGGATTTCCCAATCACAGGAGAAGCGGACGGCAGACGGTTCAACGGTGTCATGGTCTATGGCTTCTCGGATGCGGCAGATCCCGACCGGAAGGAACTGTACTTCCTCACCAAGGAGGGCATGGGCTGCAGCATGGTATGTCACAAGCTGCCGGAGGATCGGGTGCTGAACATTGCACGGCAGATCATGGATGCGGGTATCAGCCTGCAGCTGCTGCTGGAAAAGACGGCAATTCCGGAGAAAGAAGCCTATACTGTTGAATGGGAAACAGCCAGAAAGACACCTGCCACACCGAACTGCAATGCCGGCGGAAAGTATGATATATTCGGCACAGGAGACATTGCATTTCCGGCGGACAGTGTATCGGGATACATCTACCGTGACAAGAACGGCACACCTGTGAATATTCTGGTACGAACAACGATCGGCAATAAGCAGGTATTCTACACCCTGAGCGATGCAGAGGAATTCTATCTGCAATATCTCGATGCCGACACAAGCGGCGATGAAGATTCCGACAAACCGGTCATCCACATCACAGAAGCAAAGGATTCCACAGGACTGACCGTTCATGAGCTGTATTTCCAGTATCCCGGAACGGCGGTCTCCATGATCACCTACAACTGCACAGCGGAGGAAACACTTGCCTATGCAGGAATCCTCCTGCGCGACAAGCCGACAGCGGCTTCCGCTTCGGAAACGGTGAGTGACCGTGAGATCCATGACCGTGGGGATTATCTGCTGGTCTGGGATCGTGGTCCGGTTGCGTATGTGCAATTGGCTGAACCGGATGACGCTTCAGAAAGAACATACGACAACAGCACAAGGATCAAGGCTCCCCAGCTGCCGTTTGATATGGGAACCTATACGGATTTCGCAGGAATTTTGTATCGCGACACGGAAAATAAGCCCTTTGCGGTCTATCTGGAGTATAAGATGAAAAAGGGAAGCATCAAGCTCAAGATCTACGACGCAGAGCATCCGTCCATGAGTCCTTCCGGTTCGCTTTCCTGCATGACACTTTCGGAGGAATACGGAAAGCCCGTGCTTCTGGGGCTGGCGGTTTCTGACAATCATCATCGTTTTTGCTATACACTGGATGGTACAAGTGTTGTTGTGGATGCAACTGGTTATGCTGCGGATGAAACGGAGCAGATGGTTGCGGCGGTATTCAAAGAAAAGCTGACAGCAAAGGGAATTTCCTTTGCGGCAGAAACCGTAACGCCGACAAACAACACCGAAGATCCTGCAAGCTATTTCGGATGTACGGAATCAGTTGCTTTTGACACTGTCACATACGATAAAGCGTTCAAACGGCTCCAGCTGACACAGCCCGAGCTGCTGTTTCCCTCAATAGCGGATGAAGAAAAAACAGACTGGATCTGTGATATATCTTATGACAATGGCGATCCCGTGCTGGCGAACATCTTTATGGAGGACGCATTCATTGTCATCGGAGAGAGCGAGTGGTACTACCCGGATGGTGTGATCACGGAAGAACCGGGCAAGGAACGGCACGGCGTAGAGCTGTACGGGCATCGTGGAGAATGGCTGCTTCTTGCCTTTATCAAAGACGGCTGGAGCTGCTATATCTGTGCATCTCCCGAGCTTTACAGCGAGGAGTGGGTGCTGACGCTTGCGGACGATATGATCCTGCAAGGGTACACGCCGGAATCTTTGCACACAGAATTTGGAGAGTATCTGACAGCGGAGTATTGATACTAATTCCTCAAACTATAATAGACAAATTCGATTTCAAAAGGCGATAGTCTTTGGCGGGTAGCGGGGGCGCAGCCTAACAGGCTCCCGTCCCCTCTGCCTCACTTCGTTCAGCATCTCCCCACCCCGTCGATGTCATCAACTTAGGCGGGGCAAGGGGTCGAAGTCCCGAGGCGGGGTCCCAAGGGGCGCCACCCCCTTCGGCGGTGGAGGGTGCGCAGCACCCTCCAAATATAGCCCCTCCCCTCGGGGAGGGGTTGGGGTGGGGACAGTTTCGGAGTACTACCCCCAGAAAAGGAATCTATATATAATTGCTGGAGTAATAAAAACTGTGGAAAACCCACTGTAGACAAGCTGCACAAAATAAGGCTGAAATTTTCTATATCCTTCTACACGCAAAGGTGTTGACAAACCGTCGAAAGTGTGATATAATAAATAAGTCGTCAGGCGAGAGACGCGAAAGCGGTAAAAACCTCGAACCATGGCGAAAAAGCGACACATTGAAAGAAGAATAGT
>JAZNKY010000081.1:0-4846 GCA_045578805.1 Oscillospiraceae bacterium | reverse complement strand
CACGCAGTCTGCGTTAAAAAATCTTGACATACGTCAGTATGCCTGCGATTTTTTGCCTTGCCTGCGTAAAATTTATGCTCGAAAATCTGCATATTCATTTTATGTGAACAGGCTCTAATCTCTATCTATGTCAACATTTCCGGCATCCTGCATCCGCAGTGCGATCACGGCACCGCGGATGCGGTAGGCTTTGGGATCACCGGCGGGACTGACGAGGACGCATTCGACCTCCGTCCCCGGTATCAGCCCGATGTCCTGAAGCCTTGCACGGACTGCGCCCGACATCCGGAGAGCCTGCACTCTGGCATGTTCGCCCTCCTGCAATGCGGCGAGGGTCTGTGGTTTCTGGTTCATAACTGCTCCTTGTGTTCGTTCTGCTCCCACCCCAGCCCCTCCCCCAGCGGGGGAGGGGCTTTTATAGGAGGCGGCTGCACCGCCAAAGGGGCTGCCGCCCCTTTGAACCCCTTTTCCCTCTTGTAATAGGGGCTTACCTTATTATATGCCAAGCGGGCAAAAATGTCACGTTGCCGCGCTGTAGAAGCCGTCGCGGTAGCTCCAGAGGGTCGTTCGTATGCCGTCCTTTCCAGCTTGCATCCGCAGACGGCAGATGGGGGCGTTCTGCACATCCCCGAAGCTCATCCTGTCTCCGAGCTGCTCGCCGGAATAGCCGCTGTAGGTCATGGTATCCGCCTGCCAGCCGCGGCAGGAATAGCGGCACCGGAACTGCAGTGCCTGCTCCGGATCATAGACATACTGCCGATCGAGCAGCAGCTGTCTGTGCCGGACGATCTGCACCTCTGCCGCCGCCGCATTGTCAAGCTGATAGGCATCATAATTCTCGCTGATGTCCGCCATATGATAGGTGCTGATGAGCTTCTCCGTGTTCTGCACAATGCCGTATTCCAGCACGCTTTCCGCAGGCGGCGCGACCGTCAGCGGCTCGTCCGGGAGCGTCAGACGGACGGTATTTCCCCGGATATAGGGATAACGCCCTGTCAGCTTGTACCCGAAATGCACAATGCTGTCCCAGAGGCTCGTACCGTCCTTCACATAAATATACCCGCTCCCCGCATACGGCTCATATGCCACATGCGGAAACTCATAAAAGCCCGTCATCAGCCGTTCCAGCGTCATGTCCGTATGCAGACCTGGCACAAGCTCATTCTGCGCCAGCACCGAGGTAAAGCTGCGCGACCGCACCCGCACAAGCCAGCCGCCGCCGCGCCGGATCTGCTGCACACTGTCGGCAATGCCGAAAAAGACCTGGCTGCCGTCCGCATACAGCGAGATCCCGCTGACCGTGCCGGATACTGCCGCCTGTGCGGCATACACCGCCGTCAGACATGCATACGGCGTGTACGCCTCCGCTTCGAGCGCAGCAGAAAGGCAGTGCGTATACGGTATCTCTGCGTCACCGATATGCAGTACAAGCGTAAGATCACACATCCGCTGTTCCCTCCTCCGCACGCACCGGACACTGCAGGGTATACAGCTGGAGGATCAGCTCCGCCGCGCCCTGTGCTTCCGATACCGTATAGCCGCAGAGCCTTGCCGCCGGAAAGACCAAACCGCGCAGCTGTACATCCTCCTGCACGCCCGCCTGCAGCTGTGCCGCAAGAACGGCAGTCACGACCCCCGCATCCTGTGCGGGTGCAAGCTTTCCTTCCAGCGTCAGCCGCGTTCCCCTGGGGTGTGACGCTGTGAGGATGGTTTCCCCCGCCGCTGTTCCCTGTTCGGACAGCACCTGCATCCCGACTGCCTTCCATGCAGAAAGATGCAGCACCACACCACCAATCTCCACCGGATAGCTCCGGACAGCCTGCAAAATGACCTCCGTCATGAGGTTTCCTCCTCTCCCGATACACAAAGCACCCCATCAAACCGAAATTCACCGCCGAACACCAGCTTCTGCAGCTTTGCATCCCCATGGGGCGGCTGGACGGCAAAGCTCCGGCACTGGCATTCGTCCTGAAGCAAGGCAGGAACAAGGCGTTCATAAAAATATGCCGCCGCTGCCTGTGCCTGCGCAGTCATGGGCAGATGCAGATCCGCACGGACAGCCGCTGAAAACGGATGCACCGTTCCGCCCTGTACGCAGCGCGTTTCCCCGAAACGGATCTCCTGCACGGAAAGGATCACAAACTGCACAGCGGATTTTTTCTGCACCGGTACGGCATCAAAGCCGGGATACACCTCCGTGATCCTGGCATTTCTGAGCCTTCCGGCAAGCAATGCATACAGCTCCTCCATCCCTACCTCCTATACACCGGCAAATACAAAAGCGTCATCCCGCAGCAGATCACTGCAAAGCCCGTAGTAGGAACGCACCAGCTGCACCGCAAAATCCAGCTGCTGTGATGCATCCGACTGCCTTGCAATCGTGCCGGCATAGGTCGCCAATGCCCTGTCCCTCGCGCCGTACATCTGGGTATAGCGCAGATTCGCCACCGCCGCCGCCAGATAGCAGAGCCGCGCTTCCGAAGTATCCGCCTCCGTGCGCAGTCTGGCTGTGACCTCATGCACCGCCGTGACCAGCAGCGGCATGTGCAGCTCTGTGTCCTGCTCACCGGAAAAAAGCCGGAAAAGCGAAACGATCATCTCCATATTCATAAGCACCCCTCCTCATCCGTCAGCAGTGGTAATCCTCCACCTGCGCCGTCAGATCCCCCGCAAGCTGTACCTGCGGCACACCTGTTTTCTGTGCAAGCAGCTCCCGCTTGCATTCGAACAGCTCCGACAGCTCCAGTTTTTCTGCCGCAAGACGGAGCATTCTGGAAACAGTACCGTTTTTCTCCCTGGCACAGAGCTGCAGTACCTCCGCGCGCAGCTGTGTCTCCACTTTAGAAAGCAGCTCCGCCTGCTGTGCATATTTCTGTTCAAGATCCATTCCCGCATCCTCCTTTGCGTGAAAATGCTTTGTCACACCTGCCTGCACCTGTGCAGGAACAGCCACAAAGCTCCATTCATAGGCATCCTTTATATCCTCCAGGATGGTATGACAGGTCTTGTCACCATAGGTCCTGCCCTTCACATGACCGCAGACACTCTCGCGCCTGTCCGCACCGCAAACGGAACAGATCTGTCTGCCGGCACTGCAGGATACACTGACCGCCTTCTTGATGCCGCCCTCGATCTCCCGGATGAGGTCGGCATTGGCAGAGGTACGCACCATGTACGCCTGCGCCTTCAGGCAGATATAGGGTCTGCCGTCCGCTGTTTTCTTCTGCGCATCGTACACGAGCTGCGTATCATAGATCCGCGCCGTCTGCCCGCGGCTTCGCGGATCATGGTCAAAAATACCGGTCTTTCCGATAAACAGCTTCTGCAGCTGCGCAAGTGCCGCCTCGGAAAAGCACTCCATATCCCTGTCAATATCATTATCACACAGTACAGCATCAAAAAGATAGACTTCTTCCTCCGTATGCTCCCTGCGTGTGAAACGGTTGAGTTTTCTGAGCTTCTCGTCCATGTTGTTACCTTCTTTCGGTAAAAATCTGCTTCTCTGCCGAATCTGATCAACTTTTAGAGAAAGTTCTGCAAAACTCACCCCACCCCAACCCCTCCCCGAGGGGAGGGGCTTTTATAGGAGGCGGCTGTGCCGCCTCCACCGCCCAAGGGGCTGCCGCCCTTTGGAACCCTGCTTGGGGACAGCGTCCCCCATCACAGCGTGAGCATCTGCACTGCGCCGGGGATCAGGGTGCGGAAGCCGATGTTGACGGAGATCGCAATGCAGTCGAGCTGACGGTCAATGAGCTTATCCGTCTCCAGTACCACATCACTGCTCTGGATCTGCTCCAGTGCAAAATCCCTGTCCAGACCAAGCACCGCCGCATCATCAAGCTGTGCGCATTTGATGAGTTTTGCACCGAAGGGCAGACGGATCTCCGTCACCTCCTTGGAAGAAGCCTCCTGCATCTGGCTCATGACCAGGATCTCCGCTGCCACTGCCGGGGATGCCAGCACCGTGGTCAGACTGCAGCCCTTGAATCTGCCGTACAACGCCGCAAGATCGGCATATGCCAGCGTGCTGCCCGCCTTGGTCAGAGGATCATCCGCCGCCGCCAGACGGAGAACATCCATCGCCCCGCTGACCACGCTTTCCGCAAGCCGTCTGCCCACACGGCGCAGCATCAGCGCAAACACATCCAGTCTCTGCTGGCGTACCGCCTCATAGGATGCCTTGATCAACCTGCCATACTTGACCAGCGTTACCGGCTCGGCGCATTCCATGATCTCCGATGCCGGCAGCTCCCCACCCGCCGCAGTGACCTTGTATTCCGCCGTGTCCGTCAGCTCACAGCCCTGATAACGATTGGATTCACTGCGCGATACCACCGCCGTAATCTCAGAAAGCACCGTCTCCCCCATGCCCTGCATCACCGCGCGGCGCACAAATTCCGGAAACAGCACCGCGCTTTCCGTCGTTGTGAAGAATTTCTCCACCCTGTCACAGCACGCACCGCTGACGCGGATGTCAAAACGCTTGAGCTGACGCTCATAGGCATCGAGCTTTGCAAGCGGTGTCTGCGCATACTGGGAAGCAGGATCCGCCTCCTCCAGAGCCTGCAGAAAGCTCTTGTTTGCGAGATGATACATACCCTTTTCCAGCTTTACATCATTATACATAAAACTCCTCCTTATCATTTGCAGAGAAATAAAACCGATAATTCCCGACAGTTCGGCGCATGTCCTGCTGAAATTGACAGGAATTGTATTGCGGCAATGCTGTTTTCCACTGCTCCTGCCAAAAGAAATGTTTCCTTGCAATCCTGACGTTTTCCCAATCTCCCCCGTAGGGGGAGATTGGGAAAACGATTTGGGATTCCAAAGGGATCACATCCCTTTG
>JAZNKY010000080.1:0-18637 GCA_045578805.1 Oscillospiraceae bacterium | reverse complement strand
CCACGGGCATACAGCCCTCATAGACACGGAATGCCGCCTTATCATGCTCATGCAGAGGGGCTTTTTCCGCATTGACCAGCGCGTTCCAGAAGGCTTCATATTCTTCCTTATTCATCGGGCAGTTGAGATAATCCGCATCGCCACGGTCATATCTGGACTGCGCAAAGACAAGCTCCATATTCAGGCTGTCCGCTGCCACAACGGGCGCGGCAGCATCGAAGAAGCTCAGACGGCTGCCGCAGAGCTGTTCGATCTTCGCGGAAAGTGCATCCGAGGTCAGGGGACCTGTAGCAATGACCGCATTTTTCTGCGGCAGCTCCGTCAGCTCCTCACGAATGACGGTGATCAGGGGATGCTCCACGATCTCCTTGGTGACCAGTGCAGAAAACTGCTCCCTGTCCACGGCAAGCGCACCGCCTGCTGCGACCGCACATGCCTTGGCACACCGAACGAGCAGAGAACCCTGCATTTCCATTTCGGTTTTCAGAAGTCCCCCGGCAGAGCCTAAGCGGGATGCCTTCAGGGAATTGGAGCAGACCAGCTCCGCCAGCCCCTCATGATGATGCGCGGGGCTGTAGCGGCGTGGCTTCATTTCGTATAGTTTCACAGCGATCCCGGCATTTGCCAGCTGCCATGCAGCTTCGCATCCGGCAAGACCGCCGCCAACAACAATTACATCTTCTGTCATTATTTCAGACTCCGTTCATAGCCGCATTCCGGCTTCTCGCAGACGAGCTTCCCGGATTTTCCGCCCTTCTGGAACAGGGTGGAGCTGCACTGGGGGCAGGTCTCCTCCACGGGGATATTCCAGGTCATGAAATTGCACTCCGGATAGCCGCTGCAGCCATAGAAGCTTCTGCCGCGCTTGGATTTCTTCAGTACGATCTTTTCCTTGCAGAGCGGGCAGACTCCGCTGGTCTCCTGCACAATCTTGCGGGTGTTCTTGCAGTCCGGGAAGCCGGAGCAGGCAAGGAATTTACCGAATCTGCCGATCTTGATGACCATGGGGCTGCCGCACTGCTCGCAGACCTCGTCGGTCTCCTCGTCCGGCACCTTCACATGCTTGCCCTCCATGGCTTTCTCCGCCTGTTCGAGGGTCTTGGCAAAATCCTGATAGAAGGAATCAAGGGTCGCCACCCAGTCGGCAGTTCCCTGCTCCACGTTATCGAGGTCGGTCTCCATCTTGGCAGTGAAGGCAGTGTCCACGATATGCTCAAAATGCTCCTTCATGAGCTGTGTGATGACCTCACCGAGGGCTGTGGGACGGAGCTGCTTGCCCTCACGCTCCACATACATTCTGGCAAGGATGGTGGTGATGGTGGGGGCGTAGGTACTTGGTCTGCCGATGCCGTTTTCCTCCAGAGACTTGATAAGGGTCGCTTCGGAAAAACGTGCGGGCGGCTGGGTAAAATGCTGATTGCCGTCCAGTGCAAGTACCTTCAGTACATCATCCACGGACAGGAGGGGCAGCATCTTCTGATTTTCTTCCTCGTTCTCGCTCTTTTCCTCATAGAGAATGGTGAAGCCGTCAAAGCGCACGGAATAGCCGGATGCCTTGAACAGACAGCCGCCAGCGTCAATGTCCACAGAAACGGTGTCGAGCAGAGCATTTGCCATCTGGCTGGCAATGAAACGCTCCCAAATGAGCTTGTAGAGCTTATACTGGTCGCTGGTCAGGCTGTTCTTCACCTTATCCGGCGACATTTCCGGCATGGTGGGACGGATCGCCTCGTGGGCATCCTGTGCACCCTTCTTGGATTTGAATACGCGGGGCTTTTCGGGCAGGTAGTTCTCGCCGTATTCGCCTTTGATGTATTCCGCCGCTGCTGCCTGTGCATCCGCAGAAATGCGGAGGCTGTCGGTTCTCATATAGGTGATCAGACCGACTGCGCCCATATCATCCAGATCAACACCCTCGTACAGCTCCTGTGCTGCCTTCATGGTGCGCTTGGACTGGAAGCCGAGCCGCTTGGAGGCTTCCTGCTGCAGTGTGGAGGTGATGAAGGGCGGCGCGGGCTGCTTCTTTGTCACGCGCTTTCTGATGCCGGTGACTACGAAATTCGCCTGCTCCAGACGCTGGAGCAGCATCTGTGCCTGCGCTTCGTTTGCGATCTCGATCTTTTCGCCGTCCACAGCGGCAAGCTTTGCCATGAACTGCTTGGCACTGTGCGGGGAACGGAGTTTGGCATCAATGCTCCAGTATTCCTTCGGCACGAAGGCGCGGATCTCCTCTTCCCTGTCCACGATCAGACGGACGGCAACGGACTGCACACGTCCGGCAGACAATCCGCGCTTGACTTTCTTCCAGAGGAAGGGGCTGAGCTTATAACCCACCAGTCTGTCAAGGATGCGGCGTGCCTGCTGGGCGTTGACCAGATCCAGGTCGATCCTGTGGGGATTTGCCATGCCGTTCTGTACACCGGTCTTTGTGATCTCATTGAATGCCACACGGTTGTTGGCGTTCATATCCAGTCCCAGCATCTGTGCCAGATGCCATGAGATCGCTTCGCCCTCGCGGTCCGGGTCAGTTGCAAGGTAGACGCAGTCGCTTTTCTTTGCGCGTTTTTTCAGCTCGCGAATGACATCCTCCTTGCCCTTCATGTCCAGATACTGCGGCGTAAAGCCGTTTTCCACATCTACGCCGATCTTGGACTTCGGCAGGTCGCGTACATGCCCCATAGAGGCGATGACTTCAAAATTGCTGCCGAGATATTTCTGGATGGTCTTTGCCTTTGCAGGCGACTCCACAATTACTAAATTTGCCATAGATCCGTCATCTATCCGATGACGCACCCTCCTTTCTGATCGTTGACAGCCCTTGCTGCCTCTGTGAGTTCAAATCTGCTGCTCTGTGTGTTGGTGATATAGCCCTGCAGCTCCAGCTCCAGCGTCAATACGGAGGCTTCCTGGAAGCTCTTGCCAAGCTGGTTGCAGATGTCGTTGATATTTGCGCTTTCCCTGCCGAGCAGGCTGAGGATGGTCAGATGCTCCGGTGTCATCCAGTCGGGGATCTCTGCCGGTGCGGTTTCTGCCTCGGGTTCCTTCTCAACGATGGGAACCGCCCGCACCTGTCTGCGCGGGGCAGCCTTTTTGCGTGCGGCTTCAGGCTTTGCTTCATCAAAGATGAGGGAATCCTGTGTGCGGGTCGCATCCTCCTCATCGTACATTGTTAGTTTGTGCGGGTATCTGAGATAATATGTGTAGAGAATATCCAGATAATTGAAAACCGGATAGGCACCATCCCGCAGAAAGCTTGCTACGCCGCTGTAGCGGGCATCGAACAGATCCGCCGGCGGTACGCAGAAGACCTGCTTTCCCTGCTCACAGGCAAGGTTTGCCGTGATGAGTGAGCCGCTGTGCGCACCGGCTTCCAATACAAGTGCCGCCTCGCTGATGCCTGCCAGAATGCGGTTGCGCACCGGGAAATGGTAGGCGTTCGGCGGTGTGCCGGGAAAATACTCGGTCAGAAGCAGACCGTTCTGCACGATCTTCTGCTTCAGCTCACGGTTCTCGCGGGGATAGTCATAATCCACACCGCAGCCGAGTACGGCGATGGTGGGGGTATCTGCTTCGATCGCTGCGCGGTGTGCAGCGGCATCCAGACCAACGGCACAGCCGCTGACCAGGACGATATTGCATCTTGCCAGATCGCGGCAGAGCCATTCTGCCACACGCCGGCTGTAGTCGGACGGGCGGCGTGTTCCTACAACGGTCAGCAGCATTTCGCCGCTGAGAATGGCAGGATCACCCTTGTAGAACAGCACGAGCGGCGGATTGAAGATATGCCGCAGGGCTTCCGGGTACAGATCGCTGTCCCATGTCATGATTCCGATTCCGTTCTTCTCGCAGTACGCCATGACGCTCTCCGCCTGTTCCAGACGGATCTTCCGTACATTCTGACGTTCCTTTTCTCCGAGCAGACTGCAATCCGGATCATGCAGGACATAATACAATTCCTTCGGTGTGCTGTGAAGCCGGACGATCTCCAGCGTTCTGGGATTTGCGGTGCCGAATACCATCACGAGCCACAGCCAGTATTTCATATTGCTGTTTTGTTCCATCTCTGTCACTCCCCGCTTCGTTTCATTTCCCACATCAGGATACCCGCTGCCATTGCTGCATTCAGGGACTCCGGACCGCCCTGCATCGGAATGGTCACAGCAGTATCACAGGCAGCAATGATCTCCTCCGGCAGACCGTTGCCCTCGTTGCCGATCCAGACAGCTGCACCGCCGGAAAAGCGGCATTCGGGAAGCGGTACGGCATGTTTTGCAGGCACGGCAGCATAGGCAGAGATCCCGGACGCATGGAGCTGTTCCAGAAGTTCCAGCGGATCCGCACTGTCATACACCGGCACGCGGAACACGGAGCCCATCGTTGCACGGATGGTCTTCGGGCTGTAAAGCTCACAGCATCCAGTGGTCAGCACAGCCTCCACGCCGAGTGCATCAGCAGTCCGCAGGATCATGCCCATGTTGCCGGGATCCTGGAGCTGGCACAGCACGAGATACTTGCCGCCGCTTCTGAGAGCGGCAGAAAGCGCGCGCTGCTGGGGGATGCGGCACACGGCAAAAACGCCCTGGGTATGCTCGGTATCCGTCATGGTTCCGCCGACGGCATCGGAAACGCGCAGGAGCTTTCCGGTCTCCTGCATCAGCCCGGTGAGGACTGCACCATGCTTCTCCCATGCGGTATCTGTGACGAAGAGCTGCTGTACACGTCCGGTCTGCTGCAATGCATCGCAGACGATGCGCAGTCCCTCTGCCACAAACAAGCCCTCTGTACGCCGCGCTTTTTTCTGGTCGCGCAGACGCTTGTAGTGCTTGACTGCCGGATTATCCTTTGCCGTAATTCTGACATCTTCCCGCATATGCCGCCTCCTGTTCCGATCTTTCGTCTTCATGAATCCTCTCACCATAATAGTCAAAAGCGGGTCGCGTGGGCGCAGCCCCCGCCCTAAATCCCTCTCCCTCCGGGAGGGGGCAGGGGGTGGGCAAGCTTTGCACAACCTTCCTAAAGTTGACAACATTGCTCTCTCCGTAAAGAAGCAGGAACAAATTAAGTTTGTCTATCGGAGTTAAGAGGATTCATATGATCCATAAAACTGTAGTGTATAACAAAACACGCTCTTTCACAATCAAGAGCGTGTTCTGATCAAAATCAAAGAGCTGCCTTTGCCTTTTCAGCGATCGCTGCAAAGCCTGCTGCATCGTTGATTGCGATTTCGGAGAGCATCTTTCTGTTCAGTGTGATGCCTGCCTTCTTGCAGCCGTTCATGAATGTGGAATAGTTCATACCGTTCATCTTAGCTGCTGCGGAAATTCTGGTGATCCAGAGCTGTCTGAAGTTTCTCTTCTTCTGCTTTCTGCCGATGTATGCGTACTGACCGGACTTCATGACAGCCTGCTTAGCCATCTTGAAATGCTTGCTCTTTGCGCCGAAATAGCCCTTAGCCAGCTTCAGAGTCTTATTTCTTCTCTTACGAGTCATCATTGCACCCTTAATACGTGCCATTGTCATCTACCTCCGTATATTTGATTTTTTCTTCATTCCGACAATATTTCCTGTCCGCGCCGTTCGGCTTACAGATAGGGAACGAGCTTCTTGATGGTCGGTGCGTTTGTTACGTCAGCTACGCCTGCGCCTCTTGCGATTCTCTTGCGCTTGGTGTCCTTCTGTGTCAGTCTGTGACGCTTGTTGGTGTGCTGATACTTTACCTTGCCGTTTGCTGTCAGCTTGAAACGCTTCTTTGCACCGGAATGTGTTTTTACTTTCACCTTTGCCATGAGTAGTTCCTCCTTTTTACTTGGATGCCTTCGGGGATATGAACATTACAATGCTGCGTCCTTCCATCTTCGCGGGCTTTTCCACCGTTCCGACTTCGGCACATGCATCCTTGAACCGCGCCAGCAGTTCCTCACCGATCTGCGGATGTGCGATCGCGCGCTTTCGGAATCTGACGGAAACCTTCAGCTTATCACCCGAACTCAGGAATTTGATTGCCTGATTTACCTTGGTTTCAAAGTCGTGATCATCAATTGCGGAAAACATTCTGATTTCCTTGATGCTCATTACCTTCTGATTCTTCCTTGCTTCCTTCTCACGCTTCTGCTGCTCATAGCAGTATTTACCGTAATCCAGAATTCTGCACACCGGCGGCTTGGCCTGCGGTGCGATCTTTACAAGGTCAAGGTTCTTTTCATAGGCGAGCTTCTGCGCATCCTTTGCTGACATTTCGCCCAGTTTAGAGCCGTCAGCGTCAATGACCAAAACTTCCTTGTCCCTGATCATTTCATTGATCTGCATGTCCTGCTTACTTATTGCGGGCACCCCCAAGCATTAAAATTTAAAACAAAAATGAGTGCTGACACTCGTCTGCACTCACCATACATTATTCCCCTGCCGCACGTTCCGCACAGCGGGAATATAACATATTGACCGTTTCGGCAATCGACTGCATCGGGTCAAACGGTGAGCCACATACATGTGTCTGCTTTGTTTTCGTATTATATTATAGCGCATGTTTCAGGATTTGTCAAGTGTTTTTTTGAAAAAAGTCAGATTTTTTTCATCACTCTGAATTTTTCAAACAATTTATAGATTATTCTGCTGAAAATAGCATTTAGCTATTGCAATTTGCGGTCAAAATGTGTTATAATGTATTACAAGAGGTATTTGTACCCATGTGAATCAATTTCTTTATCGGGGAGTACAACAACTTTGGGAAGGTTGTGCAAAGCTTGCCCACCCCCTGCCCCCTCCCGAAGGGAGGGGGACTTGGAGCGGGTGCTGCGCCCCCGCGACCCGCCAAAGGGGCTTACACCCCTTTGAACCCCGCTTTTGGGGCTGTGCCCTGCAATCCGCAGAAAGCGGCTGCCTTTGCAATTATTTATTGGAAATTGATTCGTATGATTTGTACCCTATCAAATTTGGAAAAACAGGTGAATCCATGTCAGAGATCATTGTTAATCTTCAGAATCCGGCAAAGCTTCCCGAGCTGCTTGGCAGCTGTGATGAAAATCTCAATGCCATCCAGCGGGAATTTGATGTCATCTTCTTCTGCCGCGGGGCGGATGTCCATATCAGCGGCGAACCTGAACGGGCGGAAAAGGCTGCCAATGCCGTCCGGCTCCTGATGGAGCTTGCAGAAAAGGGGCAGCATCTGACCGAGCAGACTGTGCGCTATGTCATTTCCATGGTGACTGACGGCGAGGCGCAGGCACTGCGGGAATTTAACGGGGACGGCATCTGCATTACCACAAGCGGAAAGGTGGTCCGCCCCAAAACGGTCGGGCAGCGCAAATATGTGGATGCGATTGCAAAAAACACCATCGTCCTCGGCGTTGGACCCGCCGGAACCGGCAAGACCTACCTTGCGGTCGCGCTGGCTGTCAAGGCGTTCCGGGCGCATGAGATCCAGAAGATCATTCTGACACGCCCTGCTGTGGAAGCGGGCGAGAAGCTCGGCTTCCTGCCGGGTGATCTGCAGGAAAAGGTCGATCCGTACCTGCGTCCTTTGTACGATGCATTGTTTGATATGTTCGGTGCGGAGACCTTTGCACGGCATATGGAGAAGAATGTCATTGAAGTTGCGCCGCTTGCCTACATGCGCGGACGCACGCTGGACAATGCATTCATCATTCTGGATGAAGCGCAGAACACCACCTCCGAGCAGATCAAGATGTGTCTGACACGACTCGGCGAGGGAAGCAAAATGGTCATCACCGGCGACATCACGCAGATCGACTTGCCGGAGAAACGGAAATCCGGTCTGATCGAGGCGATGAAGGTACTGAAGAATGTGGATGATATTGCCACCATCCGCTTCTCAGATAAGGACGTTGTACGTCATAAAATTGTACAGGATATTATCAAGGCGTATGAAGCCTACCACAAGGAAGGGAGAAAATTCTAATGCAGCAAACAGGTAAATTAAAGGTATATGTGAAAAACAGTCAGAACAGTGTCAAGATTCCTTCCGGAATCCGTCTGCTCATCAGACGCTGCTGCCATGCGGTGCTGGTATCTGAGGGCTTTACACAGAATGCAGAGGTCAGCGTTTCCTTTGTTTCGGGCAGTGAGATCCGCAGCCTGAATAAGGTATACCGCAATAAGGACAGCGTAACAGATGTGCTTTCCTTCCCGCTGACGGATTCCGACGGCACGATGGAGACCAATTCCGAGACAGGTCATGTCCTGCTCGGTGATATTGTCATTTGTATTGAGACCGCTGTCAAGCAGGCGAATATCTACGGTCATTCTCTGGATCGTGAGATCGGCTTCCTGACTGTGCATTCCATGCTCCATCTGCTTGGCTACGATCACGAGACAAGCAAGCTTGATGAGCGCATCATGCGCGAAAAGGAGGAAGCCGTTCTGGAGAAGCTCGGCATTTCCAGGGATATGACCTTTGTAACGGAATAACGGAAGGAAGCACTATGTCAAAAACAATATTTCTGACGCTTTCCGGCAGAACGAACGCCGGAAAATCCACACTGCTCAACGCGCTGATCGGTGAAAAGATCGCGGCAGTCAGCAGCAAATCCCAGACGACGCGCACACGCATTACCGGCATCCTGACGCGCGGGGAAACGCAGTATGTTTTCATTGATACGCCCGGTCTGCACAAGCCGAAGAACAAGCTGAGCACGCATATGCTCAAGACGGCGGAAGCTTCTGCGGCGGATGCGGATGCGGTGCTGTATGTCATCGACTGCACAAAGAAGCTGCATGAGCAGGATGAAGCCATGCTGAAAAGCATCCGCGACAAAAAGATCGCCTGCATCATCGTTGTCAACAAAATCGACCTGCTGCAGGACAAATCTGCAATGATGCCGCTTCTGCTGCGGCTGAACAACGAATACAAGCCCCATGCCATTATTCCGGTCAGTGCATCGGAACAGGATGGCATCAACGAGATCATGACGGCGGCTGAGGAGCTGGCAAAGCCCTCCGTACATTTCTTCCCCGATGATTCCTTCACCGACCAGCCGGAGCGCGTGCTGGCGGCGGAAATGATCCGCGAGAAGCTGCTCCGTCTTTTGAACGAGGAGGTGCCGCACGGCATCGCAGTGACGGTGGAGTCCATGACGGAACGGCAGGATAAGGATCTGCTGGATATTTCGGCGGTCATCTACTGCGAACGCGATTCTCATAAGGGCATCATCATTGGCAAGGGCGGCAGTATGCTGAAGAAGATCGCAAGCTCTGCGCGACGTGATCTGGAACGGTTCTTTGAGATCCAGGTGAATCTCCAGTGCTTCGTCAAGGTCAAGGAGGGCTGGCGCAACAAGGAAGGACTGATCCGCAGCTTCGGATTGTCAGAGGAATAACCTCCCAGCGATATTCCGGCATCCTCCGGTGCATACTATCACCGGAGGGATGCTTATGCAACAGGAACAGCTCTGGGAGCAATTTGCGGCAAGCGGCAGTATTGCGGATTATCTGCAGTATGCTGCCGGGAAAGGAATGCATCGTGCTGCTGACAGTGAAGGGTGTTGTACTGACCCAGAAGCCGGTCGGTGAACAGGATAGATTTATTGATATACTGACGGATGAGCTGGGCGTTCTTGAGGTTCTGGTCAAGGGTGCCGGCAAAATCAACAGCAAAAGCGGATGTGCGGCACAGTTGTTCGCATATTCCGCCTTTTGTCTGCGTAAGGGAAAACGCGGCTACATACTGGACAGCGTTTCCCCCATCCGCATTTTCTACGATCTCCGTCATTCCGTGACGGCGGTCGCACTGGCTTCCTATTTTTCGCAGGTCATCCTGTATGCGGTGCTGCCGCAGAACAGTCACCGCGAGATCCAGCGGCTCCTGCTCAATTGTCTGCATTTTCTTTCGGAGCAGACATACCCGGAGGCATTTCTGAAAAGTATTTTTGAGCTTCGCATGGCTTCCCTGCTCGGCTTCATGCCGGATGTCGTGATGTGCAGGAGCTGCGGGGCATATCTGCCGGCATCACTGCGGTTTTCCATCGAAGCCGGCAGCTTCTGCTGTGCAGAATGTGGCGGTGCCTCGGAGGAAGGCGTGGAGATGTCCGCTGCTGTTCTGCAGGCGGTGCGCCACATCGTTCTTCAGGATATGGAACGGCTCTTTGCCTTCCGGCTGCAGGAGGATGCGCAGAAAACACTGTCGGCATTCGCGGAGCAGTTTTTACAATATCATATCGACCATACATGTTCCGCATTGCAGTACTACAAAGCAATCCGGAACCCATTATAAAGGAGGCTTTATGAAGTCTTTTGAACAAGTGTTAGAGCTGGACAAGGTACTCCTGCAGGCGGCGGCTTTCACCTCGAATGAAACCAGCCGCGGCATGATCCTTGCCTGCAAGCCGAGCTGCGACCTGGCGGAGGTGCGCAGTGAGGTGCAGAAAACGGACGATGCCCTGCAGCTCGCGCTGCAGTTTGGTACACCGCCGTTTTACGGCTTCAAAAATATCTGCAATTCTGTGACGCGCGCGGCATCCGGTGCAAGGCTGTCCCTGCGCGATCTGCTGGATGTTGCCGATCTGCTCCGGCAGGCGCAGGCTCTGTACAGCTGGTACGGGCACTGCAGCGAATCGGCAACCTCACTGGACTACTTATTTTCGCTTGTCGTACCGGACGACGCACTGCTCGCCACGCTGGAGCGTTCCATTGTGTCCGAGGAGGAGATCGCGGACGCGGCAAGCCCCTCACTTGCGGAGATCCGCCGCAAGCTGCAGCGTTCCCGCGCCCATCTGCGTGAAACGCTGGATCATATGGTGCGTTCCAAGTCCATGCAGAAATATTTGCAGGAAACCACTGTGACCATGCGTGACGGGCGTTTTGTACTGCCGGTCAAGAATGAATACCGCGGACAGGTAGCGGGTCTGATCCATGATACCTCCTCCAGCGGACAGACGATCTTCATTGAACCGATGCAGATCGTGGAGGCGAACAACGACATCCGTCTGCTCGAAAGCCGCGAGCTGGAGGAGATCGACCGCATCATGCAGAAGCTCTGTGCCGCTGTCGGCGCACAGGCTCCGGCACTGCGGCGGATGCATGATACCTGCGCAGAGCTGAATTATTATTTTGCCAAGGCAAATTATGCCGCATCCCTGCGCGCTGTCAAGCCGGAGATCAGTGATGACGGTGTTCTTGATCTGAGAAAGGCGCGTCATCCCCTGCTCGATCAGAAAAAAGCAGTTCCCATCACCCTTGCGCTCGGTGAGGAGCATAATGCGCTGATCGTAACCGGTCCCAATACCGGCGGTAAGACGGTCGCGCTGAAAACAGCAGGTCTGCTCACGGCAATGACCATGTGCGGCTTTCTGATCCCTGTTACGGACGGCAGCCGTATCTCTGTATTCCGGCATATCCTGGCGGACATCGGCGACAGCCAGAGCATTGAGCAGAGTCTGTCCACCTTCTCCTCCCACACGCTGAATGTGGTGGAAATCCTGGAAACTGCCGATGACAGCACGCTCGTCCTGCTTGACGAGCTTGGATCCGGTACCGACCCTGTGGAAGGTGCGGCTCTGGCGATCTCGGTCATTGACTATCTCAAGCAGCTCGGTGCCAAGCTTATGGTGACAACGCATTACCAGGAGCTGAAGCTCTATGCGGCAGATACACCGGATGTCATCAACGCATCCTGTGAATTTGATACAGCAAGCCTTCGCCCGACCTACCGGCTGATCATCGGCTCTCCGGGCAAATCGAATGCATTCGCCATCTCCGGACAGCTCGGTATGCCGCAGTCCATTCTGCGCCATGCAGAATCCCTCATCAGTGAGGAGAACCGGCACTTTGAGAATGTCATTGCGCGTTTTGACGAGGCGCGCAAGGAGCTGGAACAGGAGCGCGAGGCTGCACAGCGTCTGCGCGAGGAGGCGGAACAGCTCAAAGCGGAATGGCAGGAGAAGCGCGACGGCATGGCTGCGGAGGAAAAAGAGACCATGGAACGTGCGGCGGCACAGGCAAGCCGCATTGTGGAATCTGCCAAGGCACAGACCAATGCTCTGCTCGACGAGCTGGAACAGCTGCGCAAGGACAAAGAAAAGGCGGATTTTGCAAACCGCGTGTCCGCTGCCAAATCCGACAGCACACAGCGTCTGCGCACCATGTACAAGAATGCCAATCCCGTGCTGGGCAGCACGGATGAAAACGGGGACTACGTTCTCCCACGTCCCCTGCAGAAGGGCGACCGCGTGCTGATCGCCGATCTTGACCAGGAGGGCACCATCACAGAACCGCCGGGACAGTCTGAGTTTGCATTCGTGCAGATGGGACTGATGAAGATGAAGATCCAGATCTCCCGCCTGCGCCTGCTTGACAAGAAGAAGGCGGCGGAGAACGACAAAAAGAAGCAGCAGCGCAAAAAAGGCGGCGTATCTGCAAAGGTGGAGCGCAAGGGTTCCATGGAGCTGGATATCCGCGGTCGTGCCTGCGATGAGGGCGTATACGAAATGGAGCGTTTCATTGACGGTGCGGTGCTGTCCGGTATCGGTACTGTGACCATTATCCACGGCAAGGGAACGGGACTTCTGCGCAAGGCGGTACAGCAAAGGCTCAAGCAGATGAAATGCGTCAAGGAATTCCGCAATGGTCTTTACGGCGAGGGCGAAGAAGGCGTAACAGTCGTAACGCTTCGTTGATTTGCATAAAAAAGTGGAATATATTTTGTTGTATATACCGTAATGTTCAGAAAAAATCTCTTGATTTGCACTGCGGTATCTGCTACAATGAATGATAATCAGATGTTTCGACAAAATCTGTGAATATACAGGGAGAAAGGGTGCTTCAGCACCTATATTAGGAATATTATGAAAAATCGCAAAAGGATCGCGGTCATCATCTGTGATGTCCATCATACCTGCCAGCAGCGGATCCTGAAAGGCATCATTGAGCAGGCACATGCACTGAATTATGATGTAGCTGTGTTTACCATGTTCATGAATGTCGATGAAGAAACGGATTACCAGTATGGCGAAAACAATATCTTCAAGAACATCAATTATGAGCTGTTTGATGCGGTGATCTATGTTCCCTGCTCCATTGGCAAGCGTGCTTTGCGGGAGTTTTTTGAAAAAGACCTGAAAGCAAAGTGCAAAGTGCCGATCGTTGCACTGGAGTTTGAGCATCCGGATTACCACACAGTGGTCGTGGATGATAAAACAGCATATTACCATCTGATCTCCCACCTGATCGAGGCGCACGGGCTGAAAAAAATTCTCTGTCTGACGGGGTATCAGGACAATCTCCAGGCAGAAGCACGTCTTGCAGGTTATCGCAAGGCGATGCGCTCCCACGGACTTCCGCTTCGTGAAGATTACATGATCTATGGTGATTTCTGGGATGCGGCTGCACTGAAGCTCGCACAGCGCATTGCAAGCGGTGAACTGGAATGCCCGGAAGCGATCGCATGTGTCAGCGACCATGTTGCTGTAACGCTCTGCAACCGGCTGATCGAGCTTGGGTTCCGGGTACCGGAGGATATGGTGGTCGTTGGTTTTGACGCAGTGATCGAGGGCATGGAAAACGTTCCCACCATTACCAGCTATTTCCGGCCGCTGTACGGCATGGGCATCAATGCTGTGATGCTTGCACACAAGCTCATTACCAATGAGGACTGTGAGCCGGTGACAGTGGATGAGGGCTATCTTGTTCCGGCAGAGTCCTGCGGATGCGGCATGGATAATACGCGCCGCTTCGCAGAGCATCAGAAGGTACTGCATACTGTCAATATCTATCAGGATCTGTTCAACGGCTGTCACATGGCAGAATCGCTCAACTCTGCACAGACGCTGAATGTGTGTCTTGAAAGGATCATCAATTATCTCTATCTGATCTATGGTGTGCGTGATTATGATCTCTGTCTCTGTGAGCAGTGGGATGATCCTGAGCGAACTGCGGTAAACGGCAATGATTACCGTGAGTACACGGATACCATGCGGCTGCGGATCCATTCCAGGGATCACGAGGCAAGGATCGTGGACGAATCGTTTGACCGTTCGCTTCTCCTGCCGGCGATGTATGAAGATTCCGATGTGCCGCGCGTCTGGTATTTCACACCGCTGCATTTCAATGAACGCTGCTTCGGCTATGCAGCTCTCGGATACGCTGACCAGCCGCTGGCATTTGACCAGATCTATCACGCATGGTCGCGCAACATCAACAATGCACTGGAATTTGTCCGGATGCGCAACATCTACAACAGTATGCACCAGCGGCTCTATATGGCATCCATCCGTGATACGCTGACCGGTATCTTCAACCGCAAGGGGTTCAAGCGGTATTCCAAGGAGCAGTTTGCCAAAGCCATCAACACGGGCAAGAAATTCCTTGTCATTGCGGCGGATCTGGACTGTCTGAAGCCCATCAATGATAATTACGGACATCTGGAGGGCGATAATGCCATTTCGGTGGTTGCCAATGCAATGCACACCTGTCTGGACAATGACGAGATCTGTGCACGGACGGGCGGCGATGAATTTGTCGCAGTCGGCTGTGCGGAATATACGGATAAGATGATCGCGCAGTATCTCAGACGTATGGAACAATATCTGACGCGATACAATTCCACCTCCGACAAACCCTATGAGGTCGGCGCAAGCTTCGGCTATGTGTGCCGGACGGTTACGGAGGAGGATGATCTGCAGACGATCCTGGATGAAGCGGATGCGCGGATGTATGAGAATAAGGTGAGAAGGAAGAAGAACCGGAAGTGATGCTTCCCTTCATAAAACGTAAAAACTCCCGACCAGCCGGTCGGGAGTTTCTTGTTATACTTATTCGTATTCTACGACATTGACCCAGCGCAGAAGGAATTCCAGTTCTTCTTCCTTGCCCTTGACGGTCTGGGAGGCAGCAACGATGGGCATCCATCTCTGTACATACTGCATTGCAGTATCGCTCTTTTTGCAGTAGAGAGCCAGATATTTCTTACCCATTTCTTCCTTGCCTTCCAGGCAGAACTTCAGATAGCAGCGTGCGGCATCTGCTGCAGCATTGCCCTGTGTGGCATGTGCCCAGTCGATGATAAACGCTTCGCCGGACTCTGTGATGATCACATCGGACAGAGAGAGATCGCCGTGGCATACCTTGTTGTGCTTCGGCATACCCTCCAGACGGGTGTGCAGCTCGTAGCGGGTAGTCGCATCCAGCTTGGTCTCTGAGATCTTGCGGTTCATCTTATCCTTGAGCTTGTTCAGCAGGGGGGCGCGCTTCTCATGAATGGAAAGCTGTACATCCACGAACTTCTCCAGATATTCGTCCGTCTTTTCAGGATTCTCGTCGATGAGCTGTGCGATGGTCTTGCCTTCCACATATTCGAGGACGATCGCCCACTTGTTGTCGATCTTCTTAACCTCAACCAGCTTCGGGATCGGCAGACCGGTCTCCTCCACTCTTGCCTGATTCAGTGCCTCGTTCAGCACATCCGCCTTGGAATAGTCCTCATTGAATTCCTTGACTGCATAGTCACCCTCACGATACACGACCTTGGTCAGACGCTGTGCAAGTACTTCCATGATTCATTTCTCCTCTCAGTGTGATATTTTTAACGCTCCCCTGCCGGTACTCCGGCAGGGACACGAAATTGGAACATGAATTATTCGCCGTAGTAAGCCTTCAGGTACATTTCCTTGATCTCCTTCATCAGCGGGTATCTCGGATTTGCGCCGGTGCACTGGTCATCGAATGCCTGCTCTACCATTTCATCGAGATTCTCAAGGAATGCAGATTCTTCAATACCGTAGTCCTTGATGCACTTCTTGATGCCGATGGCTGCCTTCAGCTCTTCGATCTTATCGCAGAACTTCTCGAATACATCCATATCGTTCTTGCCGCTTACGCCGCAGAATCTTGCGCACTCTGCGTAACGCTCCAGTGCCTGCGGATACTGGTACTGGGAGAAGGTACCCATTTTTCTGGGAGCTGCTGCAATGTTGAAGCGCATTACCTCTGTGATCAGGAGCGCGTTTGCTACACCGTGCGGCAGGTGGTGATATGCGCCGAGCTTATGCGCCATGGAGTGACATACGCCGAGGAATGCATTTGCAAACGCCATACCAGCCATTGTGGACGCATTTGCCATCTTCTCACGGGCGATCACATCATCGCCATTCTCATAGGCAGCCGGCAGGTACTCGAAGATGTTCTTCATTGCCTTGAGTGCCAGACCGTCGGTATAGTCGGTTGCCATGACAGATGCATAAGCCTCCAGAGAGTGAGTCAGTGCGTCGATACCGGATGCGGAGGTCAGACCCTTGGGTGCGCTCATCATTAGATCAGTGTCGATGATCGCCATGTTCGGGAGCAGCTCATAGTCTGCCAGCGGGTACTTGATACCGGTGTTCTGGTCAGTGATAACTGCGAAAGGCGTTACCTCGGAGCCGGTACCGGAGGATGTGGGAACGGCGATGAAATATGCCTTTTCGCCCATCTTCGGGAAAGTATAGACTCTCTTGCGGATGTCGATAAAACGCATTGCCATGTCGAGGAAGTCTGCATCCGGATGCTCATAGAGTACCCACATGATCTTCGCTGCGTCCATTGCGGAACCGCCGCCGAGTGCGATAATGCAGTCAGGTTCGAACTTTGCCATTGCCTCTGCGCCCTTCTGTGCGGAGAGCAGGGTCGGATCGGGTTCTACATCTGCAAAGGTGGTGTGTGCGATGCCCATAGCATCGAGCTTATCGGTAATGCACTTGGTATAGCCGTTCTTGTACAGGAAGCTGTCAGTTACGAGGAATACACGCTTCTTGCCCAGTACATTGCTCAGCTCATCGAGTGCGATCGGCAGACAGCCCTTCTTGAAGTATACCTTCTGGGGTGTTCTGAACCACAGCATATTCTCTCTCCTCTCAGCTACTGTCTTGATATTGATCAGGTGCTTAACACCTACGTTTTCAGATACGGAGTTGCCGCCCCAGGAGCCGCAGCCCAGTGTCAGGGAGGGAGCGAGGTTGAAGTTGTACAGGTCGCCGATACCGCCGTGAGAGGAAGGTGTATTCACCAGAATACGGCAGGTCTTCATTCTTGCGCCGAATGCCTCGATCTTATCCTTGCCGGTGGTCACATCCACATACAGGGAAGAAGTATGACCATAGCCGCCGTCCTGTACGAGTCTGTCAGCCTTTTCAATGGCATCCTCAAAGCTCTCGGACTTGTACATTGCCAGAACCGGAGAAAGCTTCTCGTGTGCAAATTCTTCGTCAATGGAAACGTTAGTTACCTCGCCGATGATGATTTTGGTATCAGGATCAACAGTCACGCCTGCCAGCTCTGCGATCTTTGCAGCGGGCTGACCTACGATCTTCGCATTCAGTGCACCGTTGATGATGATGGTCTTGCGAACCTTTTCGGTCTCCTCTGCGGTCAGGAAGTAGCAGCCGCGCTTCTCAAATTCCTTCTTGACCTCCTTGTAGATGCTCTTGTCAACGATCACGGACTGCTCGGATGCGCAGATCATGCCGTTGTCGAAGGTCTTGGAATGGATGATGGAGTTGACTGCGAGCTGAATGTCCGCGGACTTATCAATAATTGCAGGGGTATTGCCGGCACCTACGCCCAGTGCGGGCTTGCCGCTGGAATACGCAGCCTTTACCATGCCGGGACCGCCGGTTGCCAGGATGATGTCGGACTCCTTCATGACAGTATTTGTCATTTCCAGAGAAGGTACATCGATCCAGCCGATGATGCCCTCCGGTGCGCCAGCCTTCACAGCAGCTTCCAGAACGATCTTTGCTGCTGCGATCGTGGACTTCTTTGCTCTCGGATGGGGGCTGATGATAATGCCGTTTCTGGTTTTCAGAGAGATCAGGCACTTGAAAATTGCAGTAGAAGTCGGGTTGGTGGTCGGGATAACTGCTGCTACCACGCCGATCGGCTCAGCGATCGTAGTAGTGCCGAATACCTTATCCTCCTCGATCACGCCGCAGGTCTTGGTATTCTTGAATGCATTATAGATGTGTTCTGCTGCATAATTGTTCTTGATGACCTTGTCCTCAACAACGCCCATGCCGGTCTCCTCCACTGCCATCTTGGCAAGCGGGATTCTTGCATGGTTGGCGGCAATTGCTGCAGCCTTGAAGATCCGATCCACCTGTTCCTGGGTGTATTCCGCAAATTTTGCCTGTGCAGCGCGGATCTCTTCTATCTTTACCATCAGTGTTTCCACACTGTCTACCAGAGTTTCATTCTTGGCAGCTGTATTCGCATCGTTCATAAATTTTTCCTCTCCATTCTAAAGTGTTCAGGAATCATCTTGCTGGAACGGTGTTCCCCGTCACCATCTTTATTGTAGCACATTGTTATATTTTTGTCAATGGATTTTTGCACACGCTAACAGCCTTTTTTTACTCCGAAATCGGCTGGGATTTTATGCATCTTCCACAATTCTGCTGATACAATATTATGCACCGTGTTAAGAAAATTATACCGAAGAATCAATGGACGCGGCAAACATGCTACATTATAATGGTACATTATTTTCTTGAATTTGTCAAGTGCTTTTCTGAAAAGTTCACAAATGCGCGCCGCTCGCAAAAATCGCGGGAAGCGCGCATGAGATGGATTTTATGCAGGGAATAGCATCAGCTTTAGGAAAGCTATGCAAAGATTCCCCCACCCCCTGCCCCCTCCCCGAGGGGAGGGGGTTTTAGTG
>JAZNKY010000079.1:0-13383 GCA_045578805.1 Oscillospiraceae bacterium | reverse complement strand
CAGTCTGCGTTAAAAAATCTTGACATACGTCAGTATGCCTGAATGTGAGATAGGATGCCGTTCGAGCATGAATGGTATGCAGGCAATGGATATAAGCCTGTATGCCTGCGATTTTTTGCCTTGCCTGCGTAAAATTTATGCTCGAAAATCTGCATATTCATTTTATGTGAACAGGCTCTTGCATTATTCAGGGATTCATGGTATAATAAATGATAACGACTGCATGAAAGGAGCGAATGTCTTTGAATGAAAAAGAAATGAACATCGGCGAAGGCATTGATTATATTACCATTGCCGAGCCGAAATTCAAAACCAATACCATTGAAATGATCTTTATGATGCCCGCTGGCAGGGCATACAATGCCGCCTATTCTCTGCTCCAGGCACTGCTGACATCCACCAGCAGCGCATACCCCACCATCAATGCCATGAGCCGCAAGCTCAGCAGCATGTACGGTGCTTCCCTCAAGGGTACAAGCGGAAAATACGGCGATATGATGCAGATCACGCTTTCTGTCTGCGTAATTGATAACCGCTATGCACTGAACCGGGAGGATCTGCTTGCCGAGGCGGCGGAGCTTCTGCTCGGCTGTCTGTTTGCGCCGAATGCAGAAAACGGTGCCTTCTCCGAGCAGTCCTTCCGCATTGAAAAGCAGGATCTGCTCGATGCGATCGAAGCAGAGATCAATGATAAGCGTTCCTACGCCCTGACCCGCGCTACGGCGGCGGCATTTGAGGGCGAGCCGTTTGCCTATCCGACGGACGGCACCAAGGAGGATGTGGAACTGCTCACACCGGAATCTGTTTACCAGGCTTACCGGAAGCTGCTGGAGGAGGCAGTGATCCGCATCTATCATGTGGGTCCCGAACATGCACCGCAGATCGGTGAACGCCTGAAAGCAGCCTTTGCCGGAATGCCCCGCCGCCCTGTGCCGCTGACCTTCCGCAGCCCCAGCCCCTGCAAGGCAGAGATGCAGCGCGTGACAGAGCCGATGCCCGTGAACCAGTCCAAGCTCGTCATGGTACTCAAGGGCGATGCACCGAAAAAATACGCCATGAACCTGATGAATGTGATGTTCGGTTCTTCGCCGTTCTCCATGCTGTTCATGAATGTGCGTGAAAAGCTGAGTCTGTGTTATTACTGCTCCAGCCGGCTTGCCGGTGTCAAGAAGTCCATGTTCATCAGCAGCGGCGTAGAGCTGGAAAATGCGGAAAAGACCTGTGATGCTGTTCTCGAACAGCTTGAAGCCATCCGCCGCGGCGAGTTTACAGACGATATGCTGGAGGACGCACGCCGCAGCCTGCTCAATGGTCTGCACGGCGCGGGCGATACCCCGATGTCCTGCATTCTCTGGAGCCATCACAGATATTGCGATGAGGATCATGACGGTCTTCCGGAAATGAACGAAGCATACCAGAAGCTGACCCGTCAGGATGTCATTGACGCGGCAAACGCACTGCGTGTGGACACCATTTATCTGATGCAGCAGGAGGCAGGAAATGATGAGAGAGATTGAGATCATCCGTTCAGAGGTGACCGGTGAGAGCTGCAAGCATGTCAAGCATCCCAGCGGTCTGGATATTTATATCATGGAAATGCCCGGCTACCATACCTGCCACGCGCTGTTTGGTACACGCTACGGTTCCATCAATACGCAGTTCCGCCTGAACGGCGAGGCGGATTATGCAGAGGTCCCCAACGGCATTGCCCATTTCCTGGAGCATAAGCTGTTTGAGAATGAGGACTGCGACGCATTTGCACAGTATGCCAAGACCGGTGCGGATGCCAATGCCTATACGTCCTTTGACCGCACCTGCTACCTGTTCAGCTGCTCGGACAATTTCGCGCAGTCGCTGGAGATCCTCCTTTCCTTCGTCCAGGCTCCCTATTTCACTAAGGAGAATGTGGACAAGGAACAGGGCATCATCGGACAGGAGATCCAGATGTATGATGACGAGCCTTCCTGGAGAGTCTTCTTCAATCTGCTCCGTGCAATGTATCACAATCATCCGGTCAGGATCGACATTGCCGGCACCAAGGAGAGCATTGCCCAGATCGACGCAGATCTGCTCTACCGCTGCTACTACACGTTCTATAACCTCCACAACATGACGCTTTCCGTTGCGGGCAATGTGAACGCTGAGGAGGTGCTGGAGATCTGCGACAGACTCCTCAAGCCCTGCGAGGATCAGGGATTGGAGCAGGTGTTCCCGGAGGAGCCGTATGCAGTCAAGGACAAGCTGGTAACGGATACACTCCCCACCGGCGCACCCATCTTCAACCTCGGCTTCAAGCTCAAGCCGCGAAGCGGTCTGGAGCTTGTCAGGGCAGAATACCTCGCCTCCATGACCATGCAGACGCTGTTTGACTCCAGCTCCGCATTCTATCAGGAGATGACGGAAAAGGGTCTGATCAATTCTGAATTTTCCGTGGATGCACCGTTCACCGGCGAAGGCTATTTTGCAGTGACCTGCGGCGGCGAATCCCGTGACCCCGAAGCCGTGCGCGACCGCATTATTGAGGTCATCCGCGAGGCACAGCAGAACGGCTTTGACCGCGAGGGCTTTGAGCTGATCCGCCGGGTTGGCTACGGCAGCATGATCCGCGGCTGTGAGAGCGTGGAGGTCAATGCCACCAGAATGATCAACGCTTTCATGGCAGGCATCCGTCCGTTTGCTGCGGCAGATATTCTCGCGTCCATCACCTATGAGGAGGCACTGGCATTCCTGCGTGAGGAGATCGACACGGACAATGCTGCGCTTTCCATTATCCGCAGCTGATAAGGAGGGCGTATATGTCAACAGTACAGGAACTGGGATGCAGCGAGCTGGATTATTACCAGATCGTGTTCCCGCATCTCGGCATTGATGTAAAGATCGACCCGACGGCGTTCACGCTGTTCGGGATCGACATCCAATGGTACGGGCTGATTATCACCTTCGGACTGCTGCTGGCTCTGATCTATGGTTTCCGTAACATGACGCGTGTCGGGATTGACCCCGACAGAGCGATTGATGCCGTCATCGGCGGCATCATCGGCGGTATCGTCGGCGCGAGAGCCTACTATGTGATCTTCAACTGGCACGAATTTGAAGACGACCTGCTTTCCATTTTCAACACACGGGGCGGCGGTCTGGCGATCTAGGGCGGCATCATCGGTGCGCTGCTTTTCGGCGGCATCGTGGCAAAGCTCCGCAGGGTGCGGCTCTTCCCGCTGCTGGATATTGTCGGCGTTGGCTTTCTCATCGGACAGGGTATCGGCAGATGGGGTAATTTTGTCAATCAGGAGGCATTCGGCTCCAATACGGACAGTCTGTTCTGTATGACGGGCGGACGTATCCAGAGCTGGATCGAGAGCAATTACACGGCAGTAGGGGATACTTCGCTGAATCCGAACTATGCCGTGCATCCATGCTTCCTCTATGAATCCGTATGGTGCCTGCTCGGCTTTGTCCTGCTGGCACTGGTGATGAAGAAATGGCGGAAATTCGACGGACAGGTATTCCTGATGTACATCGGCTGGTACGGTCTGGGCAGATTCTTCATTGAGGGTCTGCGCACGGACAGCCTGATGATCGGCACACTTCGCGTTTCTCAGGTGCTGGCAGCTCTCTGTGTGGTATTTTCCGTGGTGATGCTGCTCGTGTGCGGTTCCAAGGTCAAGCGTATGGGCAGGGATTATGTGCTCTACTGCAATTCCAAGGAATCAAAGGCACTGTTTGCAGAAGCAGAAGAACGGGCAGAGGCATTCTACCAGAAGGAAATGGCAAGGAAAGCCAGAAAGAACAGAACACAGCCGGAGGAAAAGATCCTTCCGGATGAAGATAATGAAACTACTGACAAACAGGAGGACGAGAACAATGGCAAAGCTGATTGACGGCAAACTGGTATCCGCACAGGTCAAGGAGCAGGTGCGCGAAGAGGCACAGGCGATCTATGAGAAGCACGGCATCAAGGCAGGACTCGCAGTGGTGATCGTGGGCAATGATCCCGCATCCCGCGTGTATGTCAACAACAAGAAGAAGGCATGTGAAGCCGTGGGCTTCCAGTCCTTCGAGTATGCACTGCCGGAGGAGACAACACAGGAGGAGCTGCTGGAGCTGGTGGAGACTCTGAACAATGACCCCAAGGTGAACGGCATCCTGGTGCAGCTCCCCGTTCCGAAGCAGATCGATGATACGGCAATTATCAACGCAATTGCACCGGAAAAGGACGTTGACGCATTCCATCCGGAGAACGTCGGCAGGATCATGATCGGCGATTACGCATTCCTGCCCTGCACACCGGCAGGCGTGATGGAGCTGATCGACTCCACTGGCGTGGAGATCGCCGGCAAAAAGTGCGTGGTCATCGGCAGAAGCAATATCGTGGGCAAGCCCATGGCAATGCTGCTCCTGCACAGAAGCGGCACTGTAACCATCTGCCACAGCAGAACACAGGATCTTCCCTCTGTGACCCGTGAAGCAGATATTCTGGTCGCAGCAGTCGGCAGAGCAAATTTCGTGACTGCGGATATGGTCAAGGAGGGCGCAGTTGTCATTGACGTGGGCATCAACCGTCTGGACAACGGTAAGCTCTGCGGCGACGTGGATTTTGCAGCAGTAGAGCCGAAGGCATCCTGGATCACCCCCGTTCCCGGCGGCGCAGGTCCGATGACCATTGCCATGCTGATGAAGAATACATTGACTGCGATGAAGAAGCAGAATGGTCTTGCATAAGAAATCCCTGAAACGAAAATGCGCCGAGAGATCGGCGCATTTCGATAATATACTGGTATTTGCCAAAAGGAGAAACTACATGAAATTCAGTAAAATGCACGGCATCAGCAACGATTATGTCTATGTCAACGGCTTCACAGAAACGATTGGTGATCCCAATTCTGTTTCTAAATTTGTCAGCGACCGCCGCTGCGGCATCGGCTCAGATGGTCTCATCATGATCCTGCCGTCAGAAGTTGCCGACTGCCGTATGCGTATGTTCAATGCGGACGGCTCCGAGGGCATGATGTGCGGCAACGGCATCCGCTGTGTGGGGAAATTTGCCTATGACAACGGCATCGTCACAAAGCCGGAGCTTTCTGTTGAAACCAAGTCCGGCATCAAATACATCACCCTGGAAATCAACGACGGCGTGGCAGTTGCGGCGACTGTCGATATGGGCAAGGCAATTCTGAAGCCTGTTGACATTCCGGTGAAGGCAGAAGGGGGGGACTTTGTTGCCCGTACCATCTCCGTAAACGGGGAGGACTACACGGTCACCTGCGTATCCATGGGTAACCCCCACTGCATCGTGTTCTGCGAGGATCCGAAGGACATCGCGCTGGAACAGATCGGACCGTATTTCGAGAACCACGCGCTCTTCCCGGAACGCATCAACACCGAATTTTTACAGGTGATCGACGAGACCACGCTGAATATGCGCGTCTGGGAGCGCGGCAGCGGTGAGACCTACGCCTGCGGAACCGGTGCCTGTGCGTGTGTTGTCGCAGCCGTCCTCAACGGATACTGCAAGCATGACACGGAGGTCACAGTTCACCTGCTCGGCGGCGACCTGAAGATCACCTACCGTTCCGACGGTACTGTCATGATGACGGGTCCCGCGACACATGTATATGACGGGGAGATCGACATTTCCGGTATCCCGTCCCCTCTCAATTTGTAAAATTTTCATGAACTCTGAAAAAGTTGTACCAAAACGTACAACTTTTTCTGTTTTTTCCCCTTTTATAGGAGGTGATGTTATGGACAGCAGGTTTTCCGCGGCGGTCGGCGTATGCGGGAGCTTTCTGTCGTGGCTGTTCGGAGGATGGGACGCGGCTTTGCAGACGCTGCTGGTGTTTATGGCGGCGGACTATCTGACAGGACTGGCGGCGGCAGGGATTTTCTGGCGTTCACCGAAAACCAAGGGCGGCGGTCTCAGCTCGGAAGCGGGCTTTCAGGGGCTTGTGCGCAAGTGCATGATGCTTCTGTTCGTTCTGCTGGCGCACCGGCTGGATGTGGTGCTGGACATCTACTGCATCCGCGATGGCGTGTGTGCAGCTTTCATGGCAAACGAGTTGATTTCCATCATTGAAAATGCCGGTCTGATGGGCGTACCCGTGCCAGAGGCAGTACGGAATGCCATCGACCTGCTCAAACAGAAGGGGGAACAGGATGACTGAGATGCAGAAGCAATTCATTGAAACGGTGGGTACGCTCGCACAGCAGGACAGCTACGCAGATAGACTTTTGCCCAGTGTGACGGTGGCGCAGGCAATTCTGGAATCGGGGTGGGGCAACTCCCTGCTGGCAAGAAGGGGAAATGCGCTGTTCGGGATCAAAGCGGGCAGGGAATGGAAGGGCAGAATCTATTCCTGCAAAACGCAGGAATGCTATGACGGTGTGCATATGACCACAGAAACCGCCTGCTTCCGGGCTTATGGGAGCTGGACAGAAAGCATTGCCGATCACGGTGCATTTCTCTGCGGACTGCCGCGCTATCGGAATGTGGTCGGGGAAACAGATTACCGCATGGCATGTACTGCCCTCAAAGCCGCCGGCTATGCGACCGATCCGTGCTACGATGCCAAGCTCATGCGGCTGATCGAAGCGTATGACCTGACACGGTTTGACAAAAACACCGGCGGCAGACCGGCTGACAGGCAGTACACCATACAGTACGGCGATACCCTGACGGAGATCGCACGCAGATATTCCACTACCGTAAATGACCTTGTGGAAAACAACCGCACAAAATACCCCGGCATGACACGGGACTATATTCAGGCGGGGTGGAAGATCCGGATATAACAAAGCGGCGGCTCATTTGCAGAGCCGCCGCTTCTATTATAGCTGTATCTTACTCCATACCCTCAAGATCCATATCTTCCATCATAGAAGAAAATGCCATCATCAGGGAGAGTATATTGTCCACCTTCCATTCGCCGTTGATGCGCAGAACTGTCATATCCATGGAAATGTCAAAGCTCATGCCATCTTCAACACCGGCTGCGGAATAGTTGAATGTATACACACCGTCGATCACAAAATTCTCAGCCATATTCAGAGTGTAGGTTGTGCCGTCCTCGCGCTCTATTTCGGAGAAGATATCGCTTGCCAGAAAATCATTGTACATCTGTGCCTCGGAATTGCAGCAGACCGGTGCACCAAATTCACCCTCTACTGCGGATTCGCCCACGGTTATTTCGCCGTCATTTACCATGCGCTTCAGCTCTGCGATCAGCTCTTCCTCAGTTGCCAGCTTGCCCTCGCTCATATAGTATACCAGATCAACGTCATAGTACTTTACCAGACTTGCATAATCCGCTTCTTCGCTTGCCTTCAGATAGCCGTCGATCGCTGCCTGTACCTCTGCCAGCTCGTCCGCGCTTGCCGGCTCTTCGCCCGTTGCTTCTGCGTTTTCCCCCTCGGTTTCAGCTTCGGTCTCTGCCTCAGTTTCCGCTTCTGTTTCTGCAGTTGTCTGTACAGGAGTGGTTTCCTCTGTGGAGGAGGTACCCGCAGCCTGACCGCATCCGGTCAGTACCAGTGCCATGGAAAGAATCCCAGCCATTATCATTCTATGTTTCATCGTTCAACCTCTTTTTTGTTATTTACTGCTGTTTGCAGTATATCCATATTATAGCACGATACGACAAATCCGTCAATTCGCAGAATGCACAATCATATTGAATAAATCAAATGGATATTTTTACAATGTAAATAAAGGTAAAAGAGTTTTACGTAGTTGGCGCAAATGTAAAATACTATTGTAACAGCATCCGAAGCAATTCTCCCGGCGAAGAAACGATCCTCTCCGCACCGGCAGCAATGAGCTGTTCACGCTCACGGAATCCCCAGTCCACGCAGATGCAGGGGAGACCTGCATTCCGTGCGGTCTCAATATCCACACCCGAATCCCCGATGTAGACGGCATCGGATTTGTCCACGCCCATCCGTTCCAGAATTTCAAACACCGCATCCGGCGCAGGCTTGCGGGGGATTCCGGCACGCTCCCCGAATGCAATGGTGAAGAGATCCGGGAAATACTGCCGGATCAGTGGCTGCACGGCAAAATCCCCCTTATTCGAGAGGACAGCCGTCAGAACACCGGCATCACGGAGGGATTGCAGCATTGCAGGAATGCCGTCATAGGGCTTTGTCTTCACATCGCAGTTTTCCTTGTAGTACGGCGAAAAGATCCCATGCACACGGTCGATCTCCGCTTCCGATGTACCGGAGGGAAGCGCACGCTCGATCAGCCTGCGGATGCCGTTGCCCACAAAACTGCGGACTTCGTCGATCGTCCGGACAGGATAGCCGCATTCGGAGAGGGCATAATTCACCCCATCCGTGAGATCTTCCAATGTATCAAGAATCGTACCGTCAAGGTCGAAGATGGCGAGTTTGTATTTCATACGAAAAAGACTCCTTTCTAAAATGGGGGACGCACTGCAGAAAGGCTTGCCTCTCCACTCCCTCGCAAGCTCAGTCGTTCCGGGCAAGGGCAGTGCTTTCCCCCATACCCCCTTTAAAATGGGGGACAAGCAACGCAGGAGGTTTGCCTCTGCTGTGCATAAGCGACTGCCTGTGCTCGTGCCTCGCTGGGCATCTGCTTGTCCATTCCTTCGCTTCGCTCAGTCATTCCGGGCAAAGGCGTTGCTTTTCCCCCATACCCCCTTTTAGACTTCGCTCCGCTTTGTCCAAGTAATAAACCCATACACCGCATTCAGCAGATAAAACGCCCACATTGCGGTCATGATATAATCCCCCGTACCGAACCACATCACGACTGTCACTGCATCCACGATGATCCACAGCAGCCACTGCTCACGGAATCGCAGTACCATCAGTGCATTGGCAATCACCGAGAATACCGTGCTCGTGCTGTCCAGCCATGCCGCATTGCCGCCCAGTGCCGTCAGAATCATCTTATATCCCCAGATGCCCAGAGCCGATGCGATCAGCAGGGCGACTGTCCAGAGCGGGGAGAGCTTCCGGCATTTCACCAGATCACCGTCACCGTCAGCCGCATTCTTCTTCCACAGATACAGCCCGATGAACTGCGTCGGCAGATAGTACAGGGCATTCAGCATCACTTCGCCGTAGAACCGCATCATCCACGAAACGATGATGTAGCCGATAATATTCGCAAAGCCCCAGTAATACTGCGAGCGTCTTCCGGCGGCGCAGAGTACCACGCAGAAAATGCCGGCGATCGCCGCAATGGAACTGATGATAGTATACCATATCGGGCTTTCTTTGTCAATCACTGCAAAATAAATGGTAAATCCGATCACGCCCAGTACCTCAAACCATTGGAATGGAGTCATGTAGGCGGCTAATTTTTTGAGTGTGTTCATAGAGGTTCCTCCTGTCAGATATTCAGCATTTCCTTCGTCAGTGCCACCGCCTTGCGGAAGCGTTCCTCATAATCCCCGCGCACTTCCACGAAATCAAAACCATGCTCCCGATAGAGATTCTTGATCGTCGTGCTGTAATATTCCCGATCCGCCGCAATGACCTCGCTCCGGTCGCCGTCCTGCACGAATTTCACATCCGGCTCCAAGAACAGGATCAGATCATAGTCATTGAGCGCGGCAATGGCATTGGCAAGGGCGATATTCCGTTCCTTATCCTTTCCCTCCAGAAATTCCAGAAAGAAGCGGGTAATCAGACAGTCCGTATCCTCAAACAGCACCATCCGGCTGTGCTTCACCGCTTCACGCTCCCGCAGCTTATGCGTCAGCAGAATATCCGTGAAATCCTCCGGCAGCATCAGGACATCCGTGCCGGAACGTTCGGAAATTTCACGACCGACCTCCTCCAGAAAATTCGTGTTGAAATAATTCGCCAGATTCTCCGTCAGCGTAGATTTGCCCGTGCTTTCCGCACCGATCAGAAGTACCTTCTTCACATAATGCGGTCTTGCCACATTCGGGATCATCTCCCAGCACCGATAGGGATTTTCCCTGATCTGCGTGGAAGAAATGCCGTTCCTCGGGTAGATCACAAGATTCGCCTCCGGATAGCACTTCGCCCAGAAGCTGTCGTCCGTGTAGTCACTGCCGCAGAATACCACGTCGATCGGCTCACCGGCAAATTCCTTGACCTTCTGCGCATCCGCCATCCAGTATTCCTCGCAGTCATACTCCGCCTTGGTTGCCGCCGTATCTTCCAGAATCATGATCCGCACATTGCCGATATGTTTTGTGAGTTGATAGATCCAGCGGTAACGTTCACGCACATCAATTTCATTCCGGTTCATGCCGTGGCTGATGACCACGATCAGCCGTTCACATTGATTCGCACTGCGGATGATACATTCCACATGCCCCATATGCAGCGGATTGAAGCTGCCGCCGTAAAGTCCGAGTTTGTATTTCATGATAATGCTCCTTTCAGTTTTATACTGCCGTTTCTTCGGTATCAAAGAAATTCGCCAGCCATTTGTCAAGGCGTTCCGGCTCCTGTTTTTCTGCCGTGTCCTCTGTTTTCTGTACGTTTATGATGTTTTTTTGCATTTCAGCACGCCGATACAGCGGATTTCCCGTCCGTTCTTTCCTGACCCGCACCGTTTTCTGTTCACGGATGCGCTTTTCATACGCCTTCGTGACCTCCTGATAGCGTTCATCCTTCAGAATATCGTATCTCTGTGTGATCAGCGGTCTTTGTCCGCGGCGGAAAATGAATTCCTGACCGATGGGCATGTACAGTACATCATCCAGCGGAGCATTGAGCCGCAGGGAGATATTGCGTGCAGTTTGCAGATCCATACTGCCCATGAAAACATAGGTATCGCAGTTGTTGATGATGGTGATGCTGTCCTGTGTGTCGTAGATGGATTCGATCTGGGATTCGGACTGCACCAGAAGCGTGACAGAGATCTGCTTTTCTCTGAAAATGGAGATATATTCCGGAAAATTCTGGATCCTTGCACCGACTGCAAAATCATCACAGAGGACGCTGACCGGAATCGGGAGTCTGCCGTCTGGCTGATCCTCGGCGTATTCAAACAGCACCTTGAACATCTGGGCAAAGAAGATGTTGATGAAGTAATTCAGCGCAGGGTTGACCGCAGATGCGGAAATAAAGAGGATGGTTTTCTGCTTTGCGATATCTTCCAGACAGAGCTTTTCTCCGCAGGTGAACATTTTCTGCAGCTCCGCGCTGAATACCATACTGAGCGTGGTGTTCAGTACGCCCAGAATACAGCCGGCAGTTCTCGCCGGAAGCACGGAGAATGTGCCCCAGTTGTTATGGAAAAAGGTGTTCCCTGTCTTTTTCCGGAACGCTTCAAACTCCTCATCGAGCGATGTTGTGATCCCGTCACCGTTCGGTGTGACCGTGAGGCGGTTGTTCAGTCCGATGACATGCGCCATTGTCGGTTTATTCACTGTGCCCAGAACATAGCTGATCTCCGCGCACAGCAGGCTGACAGCAGAATCGTCCCAGTAGGGATCGGTATTGGTATTCTCCTTGCTCGGATTGGCTTTGACGATGGATTCTGCCAGAAAACGGATGTCCATGTCATTCTCCAGATAATCCAGCGGATCAAAGCAGACCGGACTTTCCGCAGGTCTGACAAAATTCAGATCCAGAAACCGATAGCCTTTCTTTTCGAACATAGCTTTGTATTTGTCAACAAGCGAACGCTTGGAAACCTTGACAATCAGGCTCATATCCTCTGCTGCGAGCAGACGCGGCTCGATGATGGACATTGTTTTGCCCGCGCCCGAACCTGCAACCACCAGCACATTATTGTTCACGCCGGTGACGTTGCTATCCATACTGAAATCCGCGTTCCTGCCAAGGATCATTCTGTCTTTAATCATAATTCGCTTCCTCCATCATTTTCTCAAACCCTGCGACTTCATCCGCCAGACCGAACTCAACGCTTTCCTGTGCGTTGAAATAGTGGTCATAGCCTGCCGCTTCTTCGATCTCCTGTTCCGTTCTGCCCGTGTGTGCGGCAAGGAGCTGGTTCATTTTGCGCCGCGTTTCCATCAGGCTTTCGGAGATCGAACGGATGGAGGACGCGTTGCCCCCGATGCGGCTCGCAAGCAGCGGCTCATGGATCATCAGCTCACTGTGCGGGAGCATATACCGCCCGTGACTGCCGCAGGCAAAAAGCACTGCCGCCATACTGTACGCACTTCCCATGCAGAACATCCGGATCGGCGCGGTGCAGCCCTGAATGCAGTCGTACATCAGCATTCCGGCACTGATCTCACCGCCGGGGGAATTGATGATCACATCAATCGTCTTTACCGCATCCTCGCGGCAAAGCAGCATGATCTGCTTGGCAAATTCACACGCCCTTTCCTGATTGATCTCTCCCTCGATGAATACCTTGCGCTCTCCGAGCAAACGAGTCTCCAGCGGTACAAGGTTGATGCCGCCGCTTGTTTTTACCTGTGCATACATTATTTTACTGCTCCTTTCAGCCATATGACCGGCTTTCCTTTAGTTGGTATATTGTTACTACTTACTACGTTCTCATTATAGTATATTTTCGCTACTAAGTCAAGGGGTATTTTGCGTTTTTGGAAAAATTAGTGAAAATCCATGAAAATATCCATGAAATTTGTGCAAAAGCACTTGAAATCAGAGTGAAACTATGGTATAATGTAGTAAAGTGTATTTACCGACCCATTGCCGTCTGATTCAGAAAGAAGGTACAGAGATGGACGAACAAAACTTTTATCTTGACACGATCGGACAGATCGTTCCGGCACAGCGAGAACAGATCGCAGCGGCGTTCTACGAGTTCCTGGAGCTGGAGCATCTGTATGAATCCGCTGCGGAGATCGTGAAGACGCAGCTCAGCATTTATGACAATGAATTTAGCATGAAATTCCAGCGCAATCCTATTCACAATATCAAAAGCCGCATCAAGTCGCCGCAGAGCATCGTGGGCAAGCTCCAGAAAAAGGGGCATCCGGTCTCTGCAAAGTCCGCGGAGCAGCATCTGATGGATATTGCAGGCGTGCGCGTCATCTGTTACTACATAGATGATATTTATGCCATCGCGGAGCTTCTGACGCGGCATGATGAGTTCAAGCTGGTGAAGGTGAAGGACTATATCAAGAACCCCAAGCCCAGCGGCTACCGGAGCTTCCACATGGTCATTACTGTGCCTGTGTACATGGCAGCGACCAAGAAGCGCGTGCCGGTGGAGATCCAGATCCGCACCATTGCAATGGATTTCTGGGCGGCACTCGAACACCAGCTGCATTATAAGACAAGCTGTGAGGTGCCGCTTTCTCTCAAGGAGGAACTGAAGGAATGCGCCGAAATCATTTCTATGACCGACCTGCGTATGCAGGATATTTACCAGCAGATACATGAATTAGATTAGGGGCATAGCTGTCATTGTGCAGGGGGCTCTGCCCCCTGACCCCCGCC
>JAZNKY010000078.1:0-66701 GCA_045578805.1 Oscillospiraceae bacterium | reverse complement strand
GGGAGTCACACCTTCTGTCACCCCACCCCCTTTGTCGATTTTAACGAGGGTCGCAAAGTGAAATCCTTTGGATTAAGTTATTTACACTGCCTTGCCCCAAGCCGCTGCCGAAGGCTATCATACGAAAAATCCCCCTGTTCAGAGTGTGTTCTGAACAGGGGAATCGGTATTACTTCTTGTTCGCTCTCTCCAGCCATGTCACTGCCACGTCCAGCGCGTCGTAGAGGCTGTCGCGCTCGGAGCTTTTGACGATGGCATCAATCGGGCTGAGCTTGTCGTCGGTGGACATCTGGTACAGACGCACCTTCTTGGAAACGTCAATGCCGCCCTCGTTGTGCTTCTTGTCGATCTGCATCCAGACAACATACTCATCACTCATATAGCCAAGATAAAGCTCATTCTCTGTGCGTACCAGCGGGTAGCCCTTGTATGTCATAAACTGTTCCATGTACGTTCCTTTCTGCATTGCTGCATTGCGGCGGCGTATTACCGCCATGTCAACGTAAATTCTTCTTCGGTGTCAAATATTTCGATATTGTGCCTGATCGCATCGAGACAGGAGGAACGGATCTTGTAGCTCGGCTGACCGTCCACTGCCACCATCATATTCAGATTGTCCAGTGCGTAGAAGTCCACCGTATAGTCCTCATCACCGTCCTGTGTGACAACATGCACGGAGGCATCCGGGTCGCGTGCGGGGATCTCCTCATCCAGACACAGTTCCTCGCCGTAAATGCTCAGGATGAAGCGGTAGAGCAGACGGAAACGCTCCGTGTCGCAAGCCTCGCCGTTCTTGGTGACCACATAGGTGTCCGCATCCTCGCCCTCACCCTCAAAGAGCAGCGTCTGGCCATCTGCTGTTACCTCCAGCGTGGCAATATCCCAGACCATGGTGCCGAAAATGTTGGCAGAGGTCACATCGCCGGGCTGCATGACTGCCCAGACTGCGCTGTCCTCAGAAATGCCGTAGAGCACATCCACGCCGTCACGGTATGCATAATAGCAGGTACTGCCGCTTTTCGCGGTGTAGCTGGTACCGAGATACAGCGTGTAGGTATTGCCGTCATCACAGTCCATGATGACAGTACAGAGAGGATCCAGAATACCTGCTTCCTGCAGCTCTGCATCCGTCGGATGCACTGCGGCGATCTCCTGCGCGGTCAGACCGAACATGCTGTTGGTCACATCCACGGATTTCTCCGGATTCAGGTAAGCGAAGATCGGCTCACGCATCACATGCGCTGCGGCTGTGCCGCCGCTGGCTTCGCCGTCATCCGCATATTCGAGATAAATGTCATATTCCAGATCTGTGCGCTGTACACGGACGGAATTGACAATGGGATAGTCCTCCTCCGCCGGCTCCTCCAGTACCTTGTTGGATACAAAGAAGGTCGGTGCGCACTTGTAATTGTCCATAAGTGTGGACTTGACCAGATAGACATCGCCGTCCACCTCGCAGTAGGTCATGGTACTGTCCATGGGGGCATTGGTGCCGACTGCAAAGCGGAAGCTGCTGCCGTCCGCATAATGCATCGTCACCTCTGCGCCCGGATCGGCAAGACCATACTTGGCAAGATCCGCCGCATCTGCTTCTACGAGCTGGTTGGCAGAAAGGGAGCTTGCGTTTTTCACGATCGTGGACAGGAGGTTGGCATTCAGCGGGATCTCCTCAAAACCTTCGATGCTGTAAACAGCATCGGTCTCCTCGGTGGCTTCCTGACTGCGGTAGGCAGTGAATGCCTCGGTACTGCGGATCTCGACCTTGGTAACATCCTCTGCAAGGGAGGCGTTGAGTGTGATCATCTCCGCAGCCTCGGTCGTATCCGCCGCAGAACCGGTGCCGCCGTTCCCGTCGGTGCCGGGTTCCTCATCGCCGCCGAGCAGCAGGGCAGCGGTCAGACCGCCGCCGAGCAGCACCAGTGCGGATACACCGGCGATCAGACCCTTGATACCCTTGGACATGCCGCCGGTCTTTGCAGGCTTTTCCTGCGCGGGAGCAGCATCTGCAAAGAAGGTATCCAGACCTGCCTGCTGCAGCTCCTCCTGTTCTGTCAGGTTCTGCTTCTCATCATCCATCATTTGTTTCTTCTCCTTACAAATACCACGATGCCGATCACGACAACGATGAACGGAATGGCATAGATCACCACGTTGACGGCATTCAGCTGTCCCTGTTCAATGGTGATGGTGGACTTGGACAGATCCTTCTGTGCGACGATCAGTCCGCTGCCCTTGCCGGTCATGGCATTGACTGCGCTCATGAGATACTCCGCGTTGTTATATGCGGAATCCTGCATGATATAGTAATCGGACAGCATCATGGAACCGATGACCATGATATTGCTCTCTACGAGTGTATCCACAGTATCGCCGGTTCTGCGCTTGCTCACAGCCATGAGCGTCTGTGCTTCGTCGGAGTATACCTCCTCTCCCTCCTTGCCGCCGATCGGACGCATCTTGACGTTCTCCTCGGAGGTCTTCAGCAGGGCGGAGGTGATGCCGCCGGTCTTGGACTCCCACTCCAGAATGATCGGGCGGCAGAGCGGTGCGGGGATCGGGAGGCTCTGGCTTGCCATGCCTGCCGCATAATTCTCATCGCTGACTGCTGCAGTCGGTGCGCCGATCTGAACGGTCTGTCCGCCGGATACGACGCTGACGATCTGGGCATTATCCTCCTCAGCAATGACCACATCCCTGCTGACAGTAATGCCCCATGTCTGCAGCAGTGCATCCAGACGGGGGGTAGTGGACTGAGAGATGTCTGCAAAGTAAATCAGGTCATGCTCATACTTGCCGTCGTTGTAGAGGAACTCGGAGATCTTCTCTACTGCACCCTCGCTCAGATCATTCACCGGTGCCGGAAGAACGAGCATGTCATATTCTGCGGGATCCAGGTTATCCTTGTACAGATCGATCTCTGCAATATCATAGCCGTTCTTCGTCAGCGTCTGCGCGAAGATTGCTACGGAATACGCATTGCCGGGATTGTAGATCATCTCACCGTTGGCAAGTGTGATCAATCCGACCTTTACAGGGTTTGCATCGGTGACATACAGCAGTGCAGAGGTCAGATCCTGCTCACCTGTGAAGGCAGTGATGCAGTCCTCCAGCGTGTAGTAGCCGTAGTACATGTAGTAGTAATACTTCTCATCGTCATAGGTGAACATCTTGTCCACATTGACCACGCGCAGCTTGGAGGGATCCGCTGCATTGGAAACCACCACATCACCTGTGGTCAGTGTGCCGCTGTAGTGTTCCTGATACTGGCTGACCACATCGGGATTGGTGGTCGGATCAACATAGGTCAGGCTGATCTTATCGGAATACTGGGTATAGCGTTCCAGGATCTCATGCACCATCTTCAGATAGGTGCCGCTGGTCTGGAAATTGCTCTCGTCCATGAGGACGGTGAACTTCACATCCTGCTCAAGATTTCTGACATACTCAATGGTATCATCGGAGATCTCGAACATTGCGCTTTCGGTCAGGTCGAGCTTGACGGGGTATTTTTCCACAAGGGTGCTTACCAGCACATTCACAACGACAACGATGGCAACGACAACGCAGGTCACTGCAGTGGCAAGTCCGCCGTACTTGAACTTCTTGCGGGCTGCCGCGCTCATCTTGCGGGACTTTTTCTCCTTTGCGGGCTTTTCTTCTTTTGCAGATGCAGCAGTATTCTCAGCAGGTGCGGAGGTTTCTGCCGCGTTTCCGGAAGCAGCGGCTTCCTGATGCAGTTCTTTTTCTTTATCAGCCATTGTACTGCCTCCTTAGCTCCAGCGTCTCTTTTCAAACACTCTCACCGTGAAGAAATTGAACAGCACGGCTGTGCTCAGATAGAACAGTACGCTGGAGAGGTTGAAAATACCGCAGGTAAATTCGTAATAACGGGAATAGAAGGACATGTCATAGAGGAAGCTCTGCAGCCATGTCACATTGACGGAGGATGCGATCACGTCGATCATGTAGAGCATCATCAGGCAGACAAAGCCGCCGACAGCAGCAATGACCTGATTTTCCGTCAGGGAGGAAATGAACACGCCCACTGCGCTGAACGCTGCGCCGAGCAGGAACAGGGCAAGGAAATTGGACACGAGCGTCAGCCATGCCACTGTGCCGAACAGGCTCAGGATGAAGCCGTACACGAACACGATGCTGATGCCGATGGTGAACAGGGTCAGTGCAGCAAAATACTTGCCCAGCACGATGGATGTCAGGGAAACGGGGGCTGTGAGCAGTCCCTGTTCGGTCTTCTGCTTCTTTTCCTCACTGAACAGACGCATGGTCAGGATCGGGATGAGGAAAATGATGATCAGAAAGAGATTTGCGAACATGCCGGACATATTGGTGGTGCCGACTGCCAGCGTGTTGATGGAAAAGAAATATCCGGCAAATACAAAGAAAACTGCAAGGAATACATAGGCGATGCCGGAAGAAAAGAACGCGCCTATTTCACGTCTGTAGATCGCACCCATTATGCCTGTTCCTCCTTCTTGTCAGCGGTGTTGGTCAGAATGTTCTCGCCCATGGTGATCTTGAGGAAGATGTCCTCGAGCGTCATTTCCATGGTGCGCAGCAGGAGGATGTTCCAGCCGTTCTCGCGCACGACGCGGTTGATCTCACGGCGGATGTCCACACCCGGCTCTGCCTCGATCTCGTACTCATAGATGCCAGCCTCGCGTTCCATATCGGCACGGACATACTTGATGCCGTCCAGTGCGCGGATCGCCTGCAGCACCTCTGCCTTGTCGCCGTCAATGCGGACGATGACGCGGTGGTCGGTGGTCACCTTGTTGGAAAGGTTGGTTGCGGTATCATCCGCAGCGACAACGCCCTTGTTGATGATGATCACGCGGTCACAGACTGCCTGGATCTCGGACAGGATGTGGGAGGAAAGGATGACAGTATGGTTCTTGCCCAGACGCTTGATGAGCGTGCGGATGTCGATGATCTGCTTCGGGTCAAGACCTACGGTCGGCTCGTCCAGGATCAGTACGGGGGGATTGCCCACGAGTGCCTGTGCCAGTCCCACGCGCTGCTTGTAGCCCTTGGAAAGGTTCTTGATGAGGCGGTTTTCCACGTCCTTGATCTTGCAGAGCGTGCAGACATCCTTGAGGTGGGAGCGTCTGGGGAGCTTGCATTTCTTCAGGTCGTAGACGAAATTCAGATATGCCTTGACGGTCATGTCCAGGTACAGCGGCGGGATCTCCGGCAGGTAGCCGATCTGCGCCTTTGCCTTGATGGGATCCTCCAGTACATCCACGCCGTTGATGAGTGCCTGACCGGATGTGGAGGAGATGTAGCCTGTGAGCATGTTCATGGTTGTGGATTTACCCGCGCCGTTCGGTCCGAGAAATCCCAGAATTTCGCCGTCCTCCACCGTGAAGCTGATGTCGTTTACGGCTTTTTTGTCGCCGTAGTGCTTCGTCAGGTTTCTGACTTCGATCATGCGAAGTGACCTCCTTTGTGTTTTTTCGGTTGTTTGGTATGTACTCATGAGGGGTACTGCGAAACTGCCCCCTCTCCCTGCCCCCTCCCCTTGGGGAGGGGGACCAGAAGCAGGGGCTTCGCCCCTGCACCCCTGTTTCGCCTGCGGCGATTTTGGGGGACTTCGTCCCCCTAACCCCCTGAATCAGCACGGGTGACAGGAACACTTCAGCACATACCACTTTCAATCAGTATAGCAATACTATGTGTCAGTTGTGTGACAATACTTTAAAAATCAGGACAGCTTCTCAATGCCCTTGCGGATTCTTGCGAGGGTGTCTTCCTTGCCCAGAATTGCGCAAAGCTCTACGCCGCCGCCGGGTGTTACCTGCTTGCCGGCAACTGCAGTACGAACGGGCCAGAGCATCCGGCCGTTCTTGACTTCCTTTTCTGCAATCAGATCGAAGATCGCCTTGTGGATGGAATCCACGTTCCAATCCTCCAGGGATTCCAGCACGGGAAGTACCAGGTTCAGGGCTTCCAGTGCAGTTTCGGGTGTGGTCTTCATCTTCTTGTGACGGTACATCTCAATGTCATATTCCGGCAGTGCATCAATGAAATCCACCTGCTCTGCGACATCTGTGAACAGCTCCGTTCTGTTCTGAAGCACCTGTGCCAGCACATCAAAATCAATGTCGCGGCGTGTGAGGGCTTCTTCCAGATAGGGGCGGACAGCGGCGGAGAACTGCTCCGGAGTCATATTGCGGATGTATGCCGCATTGATCGCTTTGAGCTTCATGGGATCGAAGATCGCGGGGGATTTGCTGATGCCGTGGATGTCGAACTCCTGCACCAGCTCCTCCAGAGAATAGATCTCCTGCTCACCCTTGGGTGCCCAGCCGAGGAGTGCAATGAAATTCACGACTGCCTCTGCCACACAGCCCTTTGCCATGAGATCTTCAAAGGAAGCGTCGCCGTCACGCTTGGAGAGCTTATGCTGCTGGTCGCGCATGACCGGAGAGCAGTGGATATAGGTTGGCACATCCCAGCCGAATGCCTCGTACAGAAGATTGTACTTCGGTGCGGAGGACAGGTACTCATTGCCTCTTACCACATGGGTGATGCCCATGGTGTGGTCATCGACAACGTTTGCGAAATTATAGGTCGGCATACCGTCGGTCTTGATGAGGATCTGGTCATCCAGCTCGGCATTGTCCACGGTAATATCGCCGTACACCTCGTCATGGAATGTGGTCGTTCCCTCGATGGGCATTTTCTGGCGAATGACATAGGGAACACCTGCGGCAAGCTTTGCCTCTACTTCCTCTCTGGGAAGATCGCGGCAGTGGCGGTCATATGCCAGCACATCCTTGGAGCCTTCATTTGCCCTGCGCATTTCCTCCAGACGCTCCTTGTCGCAGAAGCAGTAGTAGGCATGACCGGTCTCCACCAGCTTCTCAGCATATTCCTTGAACATGCCCATGCGCTCGGACTGGACATAGGGACCTACGGGGCCGCCGATGTCGGGACCTTCATCCCAGTTCAGTCCTGCCTTGCGCAGTGTGGAATAGATGACATCCACCGCACCCTCGACATAACGTCCCTGGTCGGTGTCCTCGATACGGAGGATGAAATCGCCGCCGTTCTGCTTGGCGATCAGGTAGGTATACAGTGCAGTACGAAGATTGCCGATGTGCATATAGCCCGTCGGGCTGGGGGCAAATCGGGTTCTGACTCTTTTCTTTTCCATAAGATACTCCTTATTGTATTACCGGCATTCCTGCAAGTCTTTCTGCATCTGCGCAGTCAGGGCTTCAATGGAATCGAACTTCATTTCCGGACGGAGAAACCGCCGCAGAGAAACCGGTAATTGTATTCCATACAAATCGCCTGCATAACCGATAATATAGGTTTCTGCAAGCGGCATTCCGTCATACTGCACCGTGGGCTTTCTGCCGACATTGGTCAGTGACGGATAGATCACGCCGTCCACGTTCGTTTCTGACGCATACACGCCGAATTTCGGCACGAGCTGTCCTTCGGCAAAGACCTGATTGATGGTTGGAAAGCCAATGGTGCGTCCGAGCTGTGCGCCGTGGGTGACGGTTTGTACAATGGTATAGGGTGCGCCGAGCAGAGCATTTGCCTGTCCGATCTCACCGCTTTGTAAAAGCTGACGGATGCGCGTAGAAGAAACACGCTGACCGTCCGCGCAGACATCCTCTGCGATCTCCACCGCAAAGCCGTACTGCGCCCCGAAATTTTGCAGGTCCTGCGCATTCCATGCGGCATTCCTGCCGAAACGGAAATCCTCTCCGCAGCAGACATACTGCGCGGAAAAGCGGTGCAGCAGAAGCTTCTGCACAAATTCCTCACCGTCCATTTCGCGGATCTCCGCAAAGGGCGGATGGTACACGCGCTCCATGCCGCATTCCTTCAGAAGGCTGCATTTCTGCGCGGTGGGGTAGAGATATTCCAACGCCGTCCCCTGCTTTGTGCAGAGAGAGCCGGCTTCAAAAGTAAACGCACAGGGCTTCAGTCCGTTCGCCGCCTGTGCACGGGCAAGTGCAAGCACGCGCCTGTGTCCGAGATGCACCCCGTCAAACAGTCCGAGCGCCGCGGCAGTCGGTACAAGTGAAATATGACTCACAGCTCCTCCTCACGCTTTTGGTTCACAGAGATTGCGCTCCACGCGCAGACAGTTCTCGTCCCTGTCCGCAAGTGCCGTGCCGAGGAAGCCGTCCGACTCACCGTATACGGCATAGCGTTCCGCGTCCGTGATCTGTCCCTTGAACTGGGAAAGTCCCAGCTTTACGCCGTTTCTATAGTGCTGCGTCTGCTTTGCATTCAGCCGGATCTCCGGCAGGGAGGAAAAGACCTCCGCAATGGGGGTGACCGCTTCTGCAAGTCTGCCCTCGTCCGCAAGCTGCTGGATCTGGGCAAAGGTAAAGCATTTCTCAATGGGCAGACCATTGGACATGGTGCGCCGCAGACCCGTCATGACTGCGCCGCAGCCGAGTGCCTGTCCGAGATCATGCAGGATGGTGCGGACATACACACCGGTGCCGCATTGGATCTCCAACGTTCCCTCTCCCCTTTCCGCATCGAATGCGGTCAGTGTGATCTGCTCCACATGTACCTGTCTTGCCTTGCGCTCGACAGTCTTTCCCTCACGGGCAAGCTCATAGAGCCGCTTGCCGTCCACGGAAACCGCAGAATACATGGGCGGGATCTGGGCAATATCGCCGATAAACTGCGGCAGTGCGGTGTGGAGCATTTCCTCCGTGATATGGGAGGCATCGTGTTCCTCCAGGATCGTGCCGGTGCTGTCCTGCGTATCGCTCACCTGTCCCAGACGGAAGTCCGCAATATAGACCTTCCGTTCATCGGGGAGGATGCCGCACGCCTTGGTGGCAAAGCCGACAAAGACGGGCAGTACGCCGGTCGCCATGGGATCGAGCGTACCGCTGTGTCCGAGGCGGCGCATTTTCAGAATGCCGCGCAGCTTACCGATCACATCAAAGGATGTGAAGCCCTGCGGCTTGTCAATGCAGATGATTCCGTTCACGCCTGTTCCATTCCTTTCCGGACAGCCCCAAGCAGGACTGTCTTGACTTCCTCCGGACTGCCCTTGAGCAGACAGCCCGCCGCCTTGATATGCCCGCCGCCGCCAAGCGTCTGACAGATGGCAGATACATTCACCTCATTTGCGGAGCGCATGGAGATCTTCCAGACCTCCGGCTCACGCTCACGCATGGTGATGCCGACCTCCACGCCCTCCGGCTGGAGGGGGAGATTTGCCATGCCGTCGGTATCCTCCGGATTCATGCCGGTGCGTTCGATCAGCTCCTGTGACACGCAGATCATGGCGCATTTACCATCAAGATAATATTCCATCGCCTGGATCATGGCACATTCTGCCTTCATGCGTTCGGGGGACTTGACATCGAACATCGCGCGGTTGATCAGTCCGTAACGGATCTCCGGAAATTCCCGCATGATCTCTGCGGCGCAGAGATGGGTCTCCGCTGTGGTGTTATCGAATTTAAAGCAGCCTGTATCTGTGGCAATGCCGGTGTACAGGCATTTTGCGATCTGCTCTGTGAACTGCACGCCCATATGGCGGTACAGACCGTACAGCACCTCACAGGCAGCTGCCGCATGGGGATGCAGCAGTGTACGCGCCGCGTAGTGCAGGTTGGAGATATGATGGTCAATGCAGAGATCGACCTTATCACGGTACTGTTCACAATAGCTGCCGAACAGCTTGGGATCGGCAACATCCACGGCAATCACGCACTGCGGCTCGAAATCCTCCTCCGGTTCGTCCGGCAGAAGAAAGCCGAAGCGGGGCGGGATGGGATCGGAGCAGAGTACCTTTGCGCGCTTGCCCATCTGCCGCAGAACTGCCTGCAGGGAATAGCCCGAACCGATACAATCGCCGTCGGGGCTCTGGTGGATAAGGATGTACACATCCTCACAGCCGTTCAAAAATGCGGCTGTCTGCGCAAAATCAAACGTCTGCATCCGGCTCCTCCGTCACGTTCTCCTCGGCGGCAAGGCTCTGGAGCTTTCTGGTGATCTCCGCGCCCTTAGCGATGGAATTATCCGCAATGAACTGAATTTCGGGACTCTTGCGCATTTTCAGACGCGCGAACAGCTCCCGTCTGACAAAGCCTGCGGCAGAGCGCAGACCCTTGACGGACTGCTTTGCATCCTCCTCGCCGAGCAGGCTGGAGATATACACCTTGCAGTGGGAGCCGTCACCCGCAAGATCCACGCGGACAACGGTCAGCATGGAGCTGATTCTGGGATCCTTGAGCTGTCGGATAATATCGGGCAGCTCTCTGTGGATGTCCTCGGACATCCGGTTGTTCTTATAGCTTGGCATCAGATACCTGCCTTTCTGTCCGTCATGGTATAATCCGTTCCCTCGGAGAAAAAGCCGTCATTTTCCAGACATGCGCTGATCGCCTTCTTATTTTCATCAAGGCTGAGCAGCTCCTCCGCAGAAACCGGACAGCTGACATCTGCCAGCTCGTCCGTTTCCGGATGTTCGATCGCGGGACACTGTCCGAGCAGGATCCGCTTGACGGACTCAAAGAAGAAAATATCCACAGGACCGAACTCCTCCCACGCCAGTGCTTCTTCGCAGTACTGGAGCATGTCCTGGGTACTCATTCTGTTGTATTCCATGTGATTTTCTTACCTCTCATAATATAGATGGATGCAGCCGTGTCATGCAGGAAGTACTATCCTCTCTGCATTCCCACCAAGAAATGATTGCTTTGCAATCTTAGCGTTCTGCTGCTGCCCCGATGGGGCGGCAGCAGAACGACTTGGGATTCCAAAGGGATGACATCCCTTTGGCAGGGGGTGCAGGGGGACAGCGTCCCCCTGCAATTACTCCGGTCTGTACTCTTCCATGATATACGCTTCGAAAATATCGCCGACCTTGAGATCGTTGAACTTTTCGAGGCTAATACCGCATTCGTAGCCGCTTGCGACTTCCTTGACGGAATCCTTGAAACGCTGGAGACCTGCAATGTGGTCGTCCGCGATGATGATGCCGTCACGCACGATTCTGATCTGGCACTGTCTGGTCAGCTTGCCGCTGAGGACATAGCTGCCGGCAACGGTGCCGACGCTGGAGATCTTGAAGACCTCGCGCACCTCTGCCTTGCCGAGGATGACTTCGCGGAACTTCGGCGCGAGCATACCCTTCATGGCAGTGGAAATTTCCTCGATCGCATCATAGATGATACGGTACAGACGTACATCTACGCCGTCTCTTGCGGCACTCTCAGCCGCGCCGTTATCGGGGCGCACATTGAAGCCGACGATGATCGCATTGGAAGCATTCGCCAGCATTACGTCGCTCTCCTTGACCGCACCAACGGCACTGTGGATCACGCGCACGCGCACTTCCTCATTGGAGAGCTTCTCCAGGGATGCCTTGACAGCTTCCGCACTGCCCTGTACGTCTGCCTTGACGATGATCGGCAGTTCCTTGATCTCACCCTCTGCCATCTGGCTGAACAGGTTGTCAAGGGTCAGCTTCTGAGTACTCTGGAACATCGCCTGCTTTGCTTCGTGCTTTCTCTGCTCCACGAGTGCTCTTGCCAGACGCTCATCCTCAACGGCGTTGAAAATATCGCCTGCGCTCGGCACTTCGTCCATACCGGTGATCTCAACCGGCACGGAGGGACCTGCCTTCTTCACGACTGCACCCTTGTAATTGGTCATCACGCGCACCTTGCCCACGGTGGAGCCGGCAATGATGATGTCGCCGGTATGCAGTGTACCCTTCTGTACGAGCATGGTTGCGATCGGACCTCTGCCCTTGTCAAGTCTTGCCTCGATGACAGTACCCTGTGCCATACGGTCGGGGTTGGCTGTCAGCTCCTTAAATTCTGCTACGAGCAGGACATTTTCAAGCAGATTGTCGATGCCCTCGCCGGTCAGCGCGGAAACAGGAACACAGATCGTGTCGCCACCCCATTCTTCGCAGACCAGACCGTATTCTGTCAGCTCCTGGCGTACACGGTCGGGGTTGGCAGTTTCCTTATCCATCTTGTTGATGGCAACGATAACGGATACGCCGGCTGCCTTTGCATGGTTGATGGACTCAACGGTCTGCGGCATGATGCCGTCGTCCGCTGCAACAACAAGGATCGCAATGTCAGTAATATTTGCACCTCTTGCACGCATGGAGGTGAATGCCTCATGTCCGGGGGTGTCGAGGAAGGTGATGGTCTTGCCCTCGTAGTTCACCTGGTATGCGCCGATGTGCTGTGTGATGCCGCCCGCCTCGGATGCAGTTACCTTTGCATTGCGGATGCGGTCGAGGATGGAGGTCTTACCGTGGTCAACGTGACCCATAACCACAACAACGGGAGAACGGGGAAGCATATTGGTCTCGTCGTCGTGATCCTCCTCGATCAGACGCTCCTCAATGGTCATGATGACTTCCTTCTCTACCTTTGCGCCCAGCTCCTCTGCAACGAGGGATGCGGTATCGAAGTCGATCTCCTCATTGATGCTTGCCATCACGCCCAGACCCATCAGCTTGCCGATAACCTTGGAAACGGTCACCTTCAGTCTTGCTGCCAGATCGCTGACACTGATGCTGTCGGGGATGCGCACCTTGAGCTGCTGCTTTCTTGCGCGCTCCAGCTCCAGACGGCTCAGACGCTGTGCCTCGGTCTCCTTCTTGCCGGAACGCTGCTTGCCGCGCTGTGCGGACTTCTGGTTGATCTTCTGCTTCTTGGTGGAATAGTTATCCTTATGACGGTCAGCCGGTGCGATCTGCTCATAACGCTCGTTGTACTTGTCGAGATCCACATAGCTGCCTCTGGTATCGACTGTGCGGCGTTTTTCGGTATTCTCCATACGGTCGCTGCGGTCAGTCGTCATCACGCCGCCCAGACGGGTCTTTTCACCGTGTACCTGGGGCTGCTTCTTTTTCTTTTCTTCCTTGCGGCGTTCCGGCTGCTTTGCAGTCTCCTGCTTTTCCGGTGCTGCGGGCTTTACAGGCTCTGCCGCCTTGGGGGCTTCCTTGTTCTCAGGCTTGGCAGCCTTGTCATTCTTCTCATTCTTCATGCTCTTCACATTCTTTTCCGTGGTATCATTCTTCGTCTTCTTCACAGGCTTTTTCGGTTCCTTTTCTGCCGGTACGGGCTTCGGCTGATTTTTGGTTGCAAAATATTCGGAAAAATCCTTCACACGATGCTTCTGACTGAAGTATTCCAGTGCCAGATTCATCTCCTGTTCTGTAATGGAAGAACCGCTCTTCTTCTTACCGTCACCGTGCTTCTCAAAAAATTCTGCCAGCTCCTGAACGGGCATCTGCAGATCCTTTGCTGCATCGGTCAGCTTGATTTTCTTTGCCATAGGCATAAACCTCCTATCTCAACACACCGCCGCACTGCTGCCGCGGGATCGGTCACTGCTGCTGTGCTTCGCTGCACAGCTTCTGCATACTATCGAAAAATCCCTTGTCAAGGATCGCGATCACTGCCGCCCTGCGCCCGATGACAAGCGCAAGCTGTTCCTGCGTCATGGGCAGGGGGCGGACGGGAAGCTCCTTTTTCTGACAATGGAAACAGATTTCCTTATATGTTTTCGGGGATATATCCTGTGCGGTCACGATGCCGCACGCCTTGCCGCTGCTGATCGCTTCCAGCGCGGGATCAAAGCCCACTACCATCCTTCCCGCCTTGCGGCAGATACTAATCAGCCCCGTCAGCTTCTGATAATGCATTCATCATCACCTCGTATACTTCGGGCTGTACCCGGCAGGAAAAGCTTTTTTCCAACCGCCGGCTCTTCTGTGCACTGCTGAGGCAGTCACGGCTGCGGCAAAGGTAGGCACCGCGTCCCGCCTTTTTGCCGGTGAAGTCCAGCGAGATCTCATCCTCCGGGGATTTTACCACGCGGATCAGTTCTTTTTTGGGTCTCATTTCTCCGCATCCGATACACATGCGCATCGGGATCTTCTTCGCCATACGGACACCTCCCGCTGACAATTATTCTGCTGCGGTCTCTTCAGCAGCAATTTCTTCTGCGGCTGTCTCCGCTTCTTCTGCGGGTGCTTCCGCCTCTGCTTCTGCCGGCTCCTCGGTCTTCGGTGCGGGAACGGACATTGCAGCGGCATCCTGATCGGACTTGATGTCGATCTTGAAGCCTGTCAGCTTCGCAGCAAGCTTTGCATTCTGACCGCGGTTGCCGATAGCAAGGGAGAGCTGGTCGTTCGGCACGATCGCCATGCAGGTTCTCTCCTCCTCGTCGAGGATGGTCACGCTCAGTACCTTTGCCGGAGAAAGGGCATGGGCGATGAACTCTGCCGGATCCTCGCTGTAGGGGATGATGTCGATCTTTTCGCCGTTCAGCTCACGGACGATGGCAGAGATTCTGGAACGCTTCGGACCGATACAGGAGCCGATGGCATCCACGTTCGGGTCATGGGAAACCACTGCGATCTTGGAACGGGAGCCTGCTTCACGGGAAATCGCCTTGACCTCTACAGTGCCGTCCTGGATCTCTGTGACCTCCAGCTCAAACAGACGCTTGACGAGATCTCTGTGTACACGGGATACCTTGACAATGGGCTTCTTGCTCTTATTGGCAATGCCGGTCACATAAACCTTGATGGACATGCCCTCCTGGAGCACCTCGCCGGGGATCTGCTCGGAACGCAGGAGATACAGCTCCGTCTTATCGTAGAGCAGTGTTGCGGAGCCTCTGCCCGGCTCTACCTGTGTGATGGTCGCAGTGAGGATGTCGTTCTCCTTATCTGCAAACTTTTCCAGCAGGCGGTCACGGTTGATGTCGCGCAGGTCGCCCTTAATGGACTGCTTTGCGGACTGTGCAGACGCTCTGCCGAACTTGGAGATGTCCAGACGCTTCTCCAGGATCGCGCCGACATAGGTATTCGGGTCGATGGTTCTTGCCACGTCGATATGGATCTGTGTGGCATTGATCGGTTCCTCGTCAACAACCTCCTGCAGCAGGTACACGTTGAAGATCTTTCGTTCCGGAACGATGTCCACACGGATATTTTCCTTGCAATCGGGATAGATACGCTGTGCAGCCTTCTGCATCGCGCTCTTGACCTTTTCGATCATGACATCGGCATCCACACTGTTCTCTGCACCCAGATCCGCCAGTGCTTCAAAGAATTCGTTGTTCATTGTTTTACGCCTCCAATTTATTCAAATTCAAAATACAGCTTTACAAATGCCAGTGCGGAGAAAGGCAGCTCGGCACTTCCGGTTTCCGTTTCCAGCACGATCTGTTCCTTGTTCCAGCTGACCAGCTCGCCGATCACCTCGCGCACACCCTCCATCGGACGGATGAGTCTTGCACGCACCTTGCTGCCGATGCAGGCATCAAAATGGCTCTCGCGGATCAGATCCGCCTCCAGTCCGGCAGAGCTGATCTCCAGGATGTAGCTCTGTGCGATGGGATCCTTTTCATCGAGCATATCGCTGATGGGACCGGTCACCTTTTCGCAGTCATTGATGCTGATGGTCTCTGTCTCGCTGTCAATGAATACGCGCAGGTACCAGTTCGCGCCTTCCTTCTCGTAGCGGATGTCCCAGACAAGATAGCCCAGCTCCGTTACGATGGGGGCTGCCAACTCATAGACACGCTGCTCGGTGCTGCCGAATTTCTTCAGTTTCATTGCATTGTTCCTTCCTTTCTTCGTAAGAGCCTGTTTAGTATCTTCCAATAGCCGTCTTTTCGGCATCTTTGCACCGTGTCTTTGCCCAAACCCATTGCAATACATACAGTATGCCCGAATGCGAGTCGAGATTTTGTCCGAGCATAAGTGGTATGCAGGCATTGGATATAAGCCTGTATTGCTGCGGCTTTCGCGCTGTGACACGGCACAAATCTGCTCAAAAATCCAGCTATCTACAGATACTAAACACGCTCTAAGATAACACAGGCAAAACGAAAGACCGGATTGCTCCGGTCTTTTGACTTTACATGATGATACAAATATTATACCACACTTCAAACCGGAAATCAAGCCCTTTTTTCAAAAAACCCAGTTTTTTCAGAAAAAAACTTTCTTTCGTCATCATTTATTTGATTCTGCGGCACTCCATGTAGTATCTCTTATCCTCTGCATGACCCATGGAGAAGGTCTTGCGGGGAAGCACACCGTCCTTCTGGACGCTCGGGAACAGCAGGCTCTTGTGCATGTCGGGCAGGAGGAAACCGATGCTGTCCGGCTTGGCGGTCAGGCGTTCGATCGTTTCCGTGCCGTGAATATAGTCGATCTTTCCGGCATTCTCCTTCAGCCATGCATCCAGCGCATTCTGGAGGCTGCCCACTGCCAGGTTGGAGGTGGGCTTGTGGATGTAAAGCGTCCGTCCGATGCCGTTTTCCACAACGGTCACAGGCTGGTCGGATTCTGCTTCGGACAGACCCAGCACCTCTGTCAGGTCTGCCATGAGCTTGGCAGTGTCGGTCTGCTCCACGATGCGGTGGATGGCTTCAAACTGCAGTGCTTCGCTGTGCAGGTTCACAACCTCCACGAGGGCATATCTTGCCGGATGTGCGGAAAAATCCTGATCCGGATTCTGCTGCTTCAGGGCTTCATAGCAAGCCTTTGCGGTTGCAAGAGAGTGGTTGCCGTCGCCCATGGCAAACTGCAGCTCCCTGCCGTCGAGAAGTGCGGTGAGCGCATTCTGGAAAGCATTCTGCTCCGCTTCGCCCATCAGATAGCCGTCAATGCTGCCGCCGCCTGCCATCAGCTCCGTGCTGTAAAGCTTCTGCATGGCATCCTTTGCCGCCGTGCAGCCGCCGATAACAGCATCCTGCGGATCGTCGATCAGCACCATGATATGGGGCAGCTCCAGCGGTGCGCCCTCACGCACGCGCATTCTCGGAGGAATACGCTCCAGAACGGTTGCCTCCGTCGCGCGGACGGGGGATACGCTGCCCTTGTTGTAGTCATAGGCTTCGAGGTCGAGCTTGCCGATGACACCGGTGCGCAGTACGCCGTTGCCCTGTACGCGCTCCACATAGACCATTGCATTCTCATAGGTCTTCAGGATACCCCGGTCGAGATAATCCGCCATATTCGCACGGATGGCAGCAATGCGGTCTTCCACATCCGGCTCCTCCAGATAGACCTCCGGCAGGATCAGGTTCAGCGTGGACGGCGCACCGTCCGCTGTTTCGGCTGCCTTCTCCCAATAGGACGGCTCACCTGTAAACTGGTCACAGGCAATGACGCTCCACTTTGCGGCATCTGTTTCCGTGAAGTCCGGCAGAAGAATATCGGCTGCTGTAAAAATTGTCTGCATGATGATGACACACCTTTCCTAAAATAATGCATTCTGCCGCTGTGTTTGAGCCATGATACTAATCCCCTAACCCCCTATAGACAACTTTAATTTGCCCCACCCCCTGCCCCCTCCCGGAGGGAGGGGGATTAGGGCGGGGGCTGCGCCCCCGCGACCCGCCAAAGGCTGTCGCCTTTTGAAACCGATTTTGTCTATAATAGCTTGGGGGATTAGTTATGAAACGACAGAAAATATCAATTTGGGGGCATATCTAAAACCGGAACACGAGCAGAATTTCGTACATGACTGGTATCAGATGCAAGGAAGGAAATCGCAGTAATACTTGATGTATTACAAGATTTTCTGACGCAGCAGATGATGCCAGTCATAGAAATTCTGCCGTGAGGGAGGTTTTAGAGATGCCCCTTTTATAATTCTGTAACCAGTATAGCACATTTTGATACAATTGTCAATTATGTTTTTCAATTTACGCGCTGTTTCGTCAAAATTGCAGAAAAACTCTTTGTTTTCGAAATGTAACCTTTTGTTTATTTACATCGGGGGTGAAAGTGTGGTATACTTAGTATGGTTTATTATATTCAGGGGAATTACGGGGATGCGCCGCTTCGGCTTCATCCCGCTGATATAATTAGGTATAACTCAGAAAGGAATGAAACGATTTGCCAAACCAGAACGATCCGAAGCTCCAGACTCCGGCTGGGCAGGAGGAACAGGAGACGCGCGAACGGGCGGACCGCATCCGTCAGACAATGGCAAATATGGACGGCAGCAGCTCCAGAACACCCAAAAAGCAGACAAAAACACAGATGCTGGATGTTTCTGTTGCAGATAATCCGCCTGCAGAACAGGGTTCTGAGGCTACGCGGGCGCAGAAGCTCGCGCAGATCCGCGAGGCTCTTGCCATGGTGGAAAAGCCCGCTGCAGCACCCCAGCCAACACCTGCAAAGAAGGGCAGTCTGCCGCCGCTGAAGAAAAAAGGCTCCAAGAGCGCGGTTCGCCGGAATGCGGCAGCGGAAACCGTAGTAACGCCGTATCCGCCGAAAAAAACGCCGCCTCCGGTACAGCAGAAAACAAAATCTGCTGCCAAGCCCGCACCTGCCCCCAAGAAGGGAACAGCTCCCAAGACAGAAGCTGCACCGAAACAGGATACTGCACCGCAGAAGAATACAGCTCCTGCACCGCAAAAGCCTGCGGCTCTTCCGCCGCTGAAAAAAGCAGGCACCAAGGGAAAGGCAGTCAGCAATGCGGCAGCGGAGACCATGGTCGTCCCCGCACCCAATCCGCAGAAAAAAGCAGAAGCCCCCGCAAAGACGGAGAAACCTGCGGCAAAGGCTCCGGAAAAGAAAAAGCAGGAGAACCGCAAGCCCGCCGCTGTTCCGGCTGCAAAGCCCGTCACAGAGAAGAAGACGGCAGCAGAAAAGAAGCCTGCACCGGAGAAGAAAACAGAAGCTGCAAAGCCCGCTGCAGAGAAGAAAGCACCGTCCATCGGCAAGATCTCCGCGATCCTTGGCGGTTCCGCTGTTGGTGCGCTGGTGATCGCCTATGCGGTGATGGTGTTCTTCTTTCATGATAAGTTCCTGCCGAACACCTTCATCAATGATGTGCCGGTCGGCAATATGACCATGCAGGAGGCAAGCGATGTACTGCTCTCCAAGGTCAAGACGGATGACCTTGTGCTGGTGACGGCACAGGGCGATCAGGTGAATTTCAAGGCGAATACATACAATGCGGAATATTCCATCCCCGACGGCGCGATGGACATGGCTTTCTCCGAGAATAAGTTCCTCTGGATCAGGAAGCTCTTTTCCAACTCTGAATACACCATGGAATACGATTTCAGCTATTCCGAGGATGAGCTGCGTGAGCTGGTGGTTTCCCACGACTGGGGTAATGAAACTTCCCAGAACGCCTACATCCAGCGCGGTGCGGATGGCATGTATGAGATCGTGCCTGCCACCACGGGCAATCAGTTCGACAAGAACAAGCTGATGAATTTCGTGACGGAGCAGCTCGCAGTCGGAAAATTCATGGTGAACATGGAGGAATCCGGCTGCTATGACGCATTCGCAGCGGAGGTACAGGCGGAGGATCTGCAGGAAAAGCTGGAGATCTGCAACAAATTTGCGCAGTGTACCATTACCTATGATTTCTACGACAGAACGGAAGTCCTTGAGGGTTCGACCATTGCGGACTGGGTAATCCTTGATGAAAACAGCGAGATCACCTTCAACCGCGGTGAACTGGAAAACTTTGTTGCTGCCATGGCGGACAAATACGATACCTACGGACGTGACCGCACCTTCAAATCCACGCTTGACGGCTGGATTACGGTACCGTGGACATCCACGAGCAATTACGGCTGGCAGATCAACCAGGAGAAAACCGTGGAACAGCTCTACAGTCTGCTGGAAGCCTGCGAATCCGCGACTGTGGAACCGATCTATACCGGATGGGGATATGGCTACACCCGTGCAGAAAACGACATCGGAAGTACCTATATTGAGGTGGACATCTCTGCGCAGCATGTCTGGTTCTACAAGAACGGTGTGGTACAGATGGAGACCGACTGCGTGACCGGTATTGATACCAATCCTGAGCGCAGAACCCCCCGCGGCATCTTTGAGATCTGGTCAAGAGAGAAGGGGCGCGTCCTCGGACAGATGGACGATGAGGGCTATGAAACTTTTGTCAATTACTGGATGCCCGTCAACTATACAGGTGTCGGACTGCATGACGCGGTATGGCAGAGCTCGTTCGGCGGCTCACGCTATCTGACCGGAAACGGCTCCCACGGCTGTATCAACCTGCCGCTGTGGTTTGCAGAAGACCTCTATTACTCCACAGAGAACGGGATCCCGGTTGTGATCCATGAATAAGAATCTAATCCCCTGCCTTGCGGCAGGGGATTTTTGTCGGATACGACAAATTACAGCAGGAAATTTTGTGCAGATTTCTTCGTAATTTTTATTGTGCTAAAACGTACTAACTGTATAACAGCATACATCTGCTGCATCAATATTTTCTGAAAGAAGGGATCTTATGGAAATTCTGTATTTTTTGATCGTTTCACTCGTTATGCTGGTGATCGTCCTTGTGATTCTGAAATTCACAGGCAAACATGATGATGCCGGCAGTTCCGGCTCCGATCAATCAAAAAGTGACTATATGCGCCTCTACGGCACACCGCCGGGAACAACGCAGGGAGCGGCACCTCAAAGCTCACCCCCGCTGCAGGCACCCGCGCCCGCTGTGCAGGAGGCTGTCCCCGCTGTGCCGGCAGCTCCACCGCCGAAGCCTGCCGCACCGAAAAAAACATTCTCCCCGATCCTGTTCCTGCAGATGGCAGGCATCATTTTCCTGTTTCTGGGCGGCATCATCTTCCTGACAAGCACATGGGATGTGCTGGCAGATGCCATGCGTGCGGCGGCTCTGCTCTCCGTGAGTGCGCTTGCCTTCGGCATCCATGTACTTGCTGAGCGTGTGCTGAAGCTCCCGAAAACAGGTCTTGCCTTCTACATTCTCGGCGCGGTGTTCCTGCCGCTTGCCCTGGGCGGCATCGGCGCATTCTCCCTGCTGGGTGAATGGTTCTCCTTCTCCGGCGGCGGCAGATGTCTGCTGGGCGCATTGATGTGCGGCAGTGTGTCCGCGACCTGCTTTCTTGGGCAAAGTAATTATAAAAGTGCCGTTCTGTCAGGTCTTGGGCTGACCGGTCTGGGCGGTGCCTGGATGATGCTGTGCCTCTTCCTTGTGGACTTCTGCGAACACAGCCTTGATGTTCCCATGGTGCCGGTGCTGGCTGTATATGCGGTTCTGCTTGCCGGTTTTGCAGGGGGCATGAGCTATCTTGCAGAACGCAGTCTGCGCAGGAACCCCCAAGGAACAACGCCGCTTTCCAAGGCATGGATCCCCTACCTCTATGCACAGAATGCAGTCTGGCTGCTGATGATGCTCATTATCATCAATGACGCGCCCGCTGTCGGCGGTCTTGGCGCGCTGATCATGGCAGTGCTGTTCCTCAACGAACGCTTCATTGTCGGAAAGCTCCATCCCGGTGTGTTCGGTTCTGCCTGTGGTCTGATGACTGCGCTCTATGCGCTCCATGATACGGATATATTCAGCTCCTGTCCTTCGTCTGTATTTTTCATTTTTGTCACCGGCGGAGCCGCATTCCTGCTACTGACAGCGGCTGTCCTGCCGAAGTTCCGCGCAGAAACACGCAGTACGATGAGAATTTCTGCAATGATCCTCAGCATACCTGCCCTGTTTGATGCCATGATCTCCACGCTGCTTGAGCTTGAACATACAGGCAGCTGGCTGCTGTTCCTCTTTGTACCGCTGGCGATCGCCCTTGTTCGTTTTGCGGCTTCTCCTAAGCACCCGATGACGGCGGATACACCGTATTTCACGATCTCTGCCGTACTCCTCTACCTCATCAGCATCATGCAGGAACAGGATCCTGCTTACGATCCCCTGCTCCAGCTTCTGCTGGCGGCGGCACTGCTCCTGCTGCTGCAGTTCTTCCTGACGCGCCGTCTCTGGACGCTCTCGCTCTCCATCTGTACCTTCGGTGCAGTTGCACTGACCTATCTGCCGTACAGTCACATTTCGATCAACTGCCTGTGTGCGGTCGCTCTGCTCTGCGGCATGATCTATGCGCACCTTGAAAAGCATCCCGTACTGGAACGCGGCTGCATCCTGACGGCTGTGCCGTTCCTGCTGATGGTATGCTGTGATATTTCCATGCTCCACCTGACCATGCCCCGCGCATGGGTCCTGACCTTTGCACTGCTGGCTCTGGTGTATCTCGTATCCGCCACGATTCTCAGGAAGCAGCCCAATGCGGTGTATCTCAGCAGTCTGTGTCTGGATCTTGCCGTATTTTCCGGTATTTTCGTATTGGTAAAAAGCATCACGGGCAATGCCGGCATCACCATCGGCTGGTTTGTACCGCTTTCCCTTTCACTTGCAGTCCTTGTTGCCGGAACTCTGCGCCGCACTGTCAATCTGACCGCACTACCGATGATGCTCTATCTGTTCTTTGCACTGCGCGAGCTGCTCATGGCACTGGAAAACATCCCGAAGCTGAACGACGGCTGGGTAACGGGGCTGCAGGTCAGCGGCTATCTGCTGATGCTCCTGCTCTTTGCAGGAATGGGACGGCTGCTCCTGCCGCATGGTTTCTGCCGCAGTGAAGGCAAATACGTCCAGCTGGACTGGGGACTGCTTGCAGCGGTATGTCCGATCATTGGTGCTGCATCCGCCATTGACTGGTATCCGTCCATTCTGTGCTGTCTGCTGCTGTCCGTGTATTCCCTGCTCTATATCGGACGTGTGAAAACACGTTTTATCCCGTTGCTCCTGGCAGCTGCTTTCGGCTGTCTGACGATCTTCTTCCATAATGTCCACGATCCATTCGGCATCCTGGAAATCTGGCATGACGCGGATTTCAAGACACCACAGATCCTGCTCTATCTCCTGCCGATGCATGTGTTCATTGGCTCCATGCTGCTGATCCTGCCGAAACGCTGCAGCAGCGGTGTACATATGGCGCGGTTCTTTATGTACTGCTTCACGATGTTCACCATTCTTATGGCAAGCCTCAGCTTCAACCGTGCGGAAGACGGCATCTTCCTGGCGGTATTCAGCCTTATCATCCTGATCGGCAGCTTCTTTGTGAAGCGTCTGCGCTGGTTCATTCTTGGTTTTTCCGTGCTGTTCCTGATGACAGTGAAGCTGACATGGGAATTCTGGAAGTCCCTGCACTGGGGCATTTACCTGTTTCTTGCAGGCGCGCTGCTGCTGGGCATTGCATTTTATTATGAATACGCTGTACGGCGTGCGGATGAAAGAGCCAAAAAGGGCGAGCCAAAGGAGAATTTCAGAATTTTCAAGGAATGGAGATTCTGATCGAAATGCCCCGTGCTATGCGGGGCATTTTGCATTTTAAATTTTTTTTTGAAAAAATTTGTATTTTCATGTCCGATTTTCATTTCTCAAGCGAATGTATGTAATGAACCGGTTCAAAAACAGAGGATAGGAGGAAGGGAATATGACGGATACCGAATGGTACGCACTCATGCGGACAGCTCCCCGCGAGGGACGCAGGGCATTGATCGACCAATATGGCAATCTGGTGTATGCCATCGTGCTGAATAAGCTCAAGGACTGCGCCAGCCGTGAGGATATCGAGGACTGCGTGAGTGATGTGTTTGTGGCAGTGTTTGAAGCGGAGGGGGATTTTTCCGCATCCGCCGGCTCGCTGAAATCCTTTATCAGTACGATCGCCAAGCGCACTGCCATTGACGCATGGCGGCGGCTGACCTACCGGAACGGCTGCACGGATCACCTGGAGGATTCCGAAATGGAGCTTTCCTCCCATGAGGAGGATCCGGCACAGACACTGCTCCGGAAAACACAGAAGCAGCGGCTCTGGCAGATCGTAAAGGATCTGGGCGAACCGGATACCTCCATCATCATACGGCAGTATTTCTATGACCAGTCGGCAAAGGAGATCGCCAAGGCACTCTCCATGACTGCCGCTGCCGTACAGAAGCGGAGTATCCGGGCAAGAGCCAGAATGAAGGAACTCCTCCAGCAGGAGGATGTATACAGCAGAAAGGGGGAGGTTCTGTGAGAAAGGATCATTTCGAGGAGTTGTTCCGGAATATGGAAGACGGTACAGTAGAGGAGATTGCAGAGAACATCCCGGTGCTGGATGACGCTGCAAAGGATCGCATTACAACATTATGTGAAGAAAAGTTGAGGTTGAGAGAGATGAATACAAATAACGAAGGCATGGTTTATGCAGGCAATGTTCAGAATATCACCAGAACCCAGTGGTTCCGCCCGGTTATGACGGCAGCGGCGTGTCTGGTACTTGCGGCAGGTGTCGGCGGCATGATGCTGCTGGGCGGCGGAATGCCCACACAGAATCCCCAGCCCCCTGTCAACAGCGGTAATGAGGATACGACTGCGGCAGCTGCGGAGAGTACGGAAACAAACGGCACCGAGACAAATGCCACAGCGGAGGAGCTGGCAACTGTGGTCACAGTCACAGAAACAGTGATCTCTGGGTTCAGCACAGAAACGACGACCGCTGTCTCTGCGAAAACGACCGCATCCACTGAAACGGTCACTGCTGTGCAGACGGAGGAAACAGCTCCGGCTGCTTCTCTGGAACTGAGTACGGAGCAGCTTCGTGAACTGTTTGACAGAAATGTCCGTTGCCTGGAGCATTTTGTGCTGACAGGTCTTGGAACACAGAACGAAGCTCTGGATGGTGCCTATATTTATGAGGTCGCATCCTCTGAGTATGGAAGCTTTGCGGAACTGGAGAGCTTTGTATATTCCACCTACACTGACAGCACTGCCAATCAGCTTCTCACCAATTTCCCGCTGAACGGTCCGATGTATCTGGAATATGACGGAAAGCTCTGCATGGACACCTGGTACGCGCTGGGCGGTCTGAGCTATGAGATCATCTGGGCAGGCTATCGGATCTCCAATCCTGCTGCTGTGGATGAAAATACGATCGCATTTGATGTCACTGCAGACACGATCTACGATTCCGGCGAAACCGTTTCCTACACCTGCAAGGCGATCCGTGAAGCGGACGGCTGGAGACTGGAAAAGCTGTACGGCTATGAAAAGGTGGAGCAGGAGCTGCCGGAAAAGCCGGATACGAATGGTTCTGCGTTGGAGGAAGCTCTTACTTTGCTGGTACAAAATGCAATGCAGCTTTGCTCCGATTACCCGACCAAGGGCGAGGCTCTGCCCGGCACCTCCCTGTATGAGGTAGATTTTGAAAACTGGGTGAATCCGGAATCTTGTTACTGGGATTATCCGACCTTTGAGTCATATCTGTATGATACCTTTACCCCTGAAACCGCAGAATGGGTGCTGAACGATTCCATCTTCAAGGGCGTGGATGGAAAGCTGTATCTGGACGTGGAAAAGGCAGCCTATATCCAGGGTCCGCTGGTAGACTGGAGCGAATTTTCCATTACCGTTGACACCATGACGGAAGCTGAGACAGGCAATATCTGCACATTCCGTGCGGTTGCATCCGATGATCCTGCCGTGCAGTTCCCCTATACAACACTGGAAGACCGCACGAATTACTACACCGCACAGGCAGTAGAAGGTCTCGGCTGGAGACTCTCTGAAAAGCCGGAGTATCTGCTCAAATAACAAAGCTTTGGTAATTTCCCTGTATACAAAAATCCCCCTCTCCACAGGAAAGGGGGCGGCGGGTCGCCGCTGACATTCTCCGCCTTATGTCCTGCGGACAAGCGGCGGCGCAATAACCAAAAATCCCCTGCTCCAAATGGAACAGGGGATTTTGTGATTATACGTTCTGGTTTGTTACCAGCTTCTTGATTGCTGCAAGGTCGAATGCATTGACAACATCGTCGTCGATCACGTCTGCATAGTATGCCTGCATGTTGATCAGGCCATCCTGTCCGAGCAGGTACTTCTGAACCTTGATAATATCCAGAACACTTACCTGCATGTCAAGGTTAGCATCACCCATCGGGAACTGATCGCCGCTGGTATCGGGTTCGCTTGTCGGCTGCTCTGCATTCAGCGGAATTGCATACAGACCATAAACGGTCATTTCGCCGGAGGATGCGCTGATGAAGAAGTTATCCATATCATCCATGGTCTTGCCGATATTGGTCAGTGTACCCTGAATGTCATCATAGGTAAACTTCAGCATGAAATCCTCAGCCAGTGCACTTGCATATACCGGATGCCAGCCATCCTCCACGGAGGTGTCCTGCATTACCAGGTAGGGATCGGTTGCGGAATCATATACCAGAACCAGCTCATAGTTCTCGTTCATGTACTCGCCGATGGCATTGTCACAGATGTTGTCCCATGCATCCAGTGTCTTGCCGTCCTCCTGCTTGTAAACCTCGATCCAGTTGTCACCGATCGGGAGGTTGGACCAGTCAAACGTGGGCGGTACATATTCCTTGTACTCCGGCAGTGTAGGAGTGATGCCATATACGCCCATCATCGCTTCGATGACCGGTGCGGAGTTCGGATACCAGGTATTGGTCAGACGGTATACATAACCGTGTGCCTCACCTGTGCCGTCTGCGGAAATGTTGTTATCCCAAAGAACGCACGGAATGCCGGCATTCTTTGCGTTGCCCAGATAGGACTTTGCCCATGCTACTCTGGAATCGGTATTCTCAAAGTCGGATGCGCTGAACTCGCCGATGATGATCGGTGCGCCCTTTTCATCGGATACGCTCTTGAGATTGCTGAACAGATTGGTCAGATGGTACTCATAGTCCTCGCCCCAGCCGCTGGAACCCGGGAAGGTGTGGTTTGCCTTATCGGAAGTATCCATTGTGAAGAAGTACGGTGCATAGGCATGTACGGAAAGTGCCACGTTACCGCCGTTTGCGGGGATCTCAATGCCGCGGATGGCGTTTACATCGGAGGATGCGCAGTAGCCCGGCAGCATCAGCAGACGCTCTGCATTTGCGGAAGAACCCTGATTTCTGATGGTGTTGACAAATACTGCATTCAGGCGGTTGATGTAGCCGCGGGAGCTGTCATCGCCGGAACCCCACTCTACGGAACCGCCGAGACCTGTCTGACGAGGCTCGTTCATGCCCTCGAAGATCAGGTGCTGGTCATAGTCTGCAAATACTTCTGCAACCTCGGTCCAGATGCCCTCCAGCTTAGCAGCTGCTTCGGCTTCAGTCTGGTCATTGAACTCTGCAACATTGACCCAGTTCTCATGGTGTACGTTCAGGATGATGAACATATCCAGCTCATAGGCATAGTCAACGGTCATTTTAACATAGTCCATCCACTCGTCATCCACGTCCCATCTCTGCTCTGCCTCATTGTACTCAATGTGCGGATACCAGGTGGTCGGGATGCGGACGGTGTTGAAGCCGCCTGCCTTGACAGTTTCAAACAGTTCCTTGGTCGGCTCCGGGTTGCCCCAGCACATAGCGGACTTTGCCGGATCACTGATGGACGAAGAATGTGCGTCCAGCGTGTTGCCCAGATTCCAGCCGATGGTCATCTGGGATGTGATGTCGCGTGCGCCCAGTCCGGTCAGACCTGCTGCGTCTGCTTCCATCTCCGGAAGGCAGTTTGCAGCAGTCACAGTCAATGCAGCCGCTGCTGCAATCGCTGCGAATTTTGCGAAAGTTCTGTGTTTCATACTCATTTCCCCCTCAAAATGTGTGGCAATATCATGCTTTGCATTCTGCGTTTTTCTGCATTTTTTGCGCATTTCAGCATCATATTGCATTTCAAAATAAACGATCAGCGATATATGTCGCTATTTTAATTATACATATTTTCTCATTTTATGTCAATGGTTTTTGGAAAATATCCCAGAATACAAAGAGTAAATATTTCGTTTAATAAAACTGTTATTTAAGTTATTCATATAATTTTAATACTTAAATTGAAGTAATCCAATCCTGAAGAAAAATACGAGCCTGTGTTAAGGTGGGGAAACACTTCCATGAAAGTGCAAGCGTTTCAGTTGCCGCCGGTACCAGATCGGGGATCTGGATGGGGTAGGTACCGGCACGGTAGGCACTGCGGATGCCGTTTTTGGAATCCTCGAACGCAATGCATTCCTGCGGCGGCAGACCAAGCGCATCGGCAGCCTTACAGAAGATCTCCGGGTGGGGTTTGCCATTGGTGACCATATCACCGGTAATGACAGCATCAAAGTATTGCAGAAGTCCGGCACGGCTGAGCAGATCGCGCACGGTCACTTCCCTTGTAGAGCTTGCAACGGCAAGACGGATCCCCTGCGCCCGGAGCATCTCCAGGAGTTCGGCTGCTCCCTCCTTCACAGGAACATGGACATCCAGTTCCTCATGCGCAAGCCGGCGCGCCAGCTCCAGAAAGGCGATATAATCGAAGGAATCCCCATAATACCGCGCAAAATAGGCTTCTGTGCCTGCGCGGTTCAGTCCGAGGCAGGCGGGCTTGACCTTATCCACATCGGGAAAACCCATCTGCTTTGCGGCGGCATCCCATGCGCGGCATACCACGGCTTCCGTATCCAGCAGGAGACCGTCCTGATCGAAGAGCGCGCCGCGGATCACTGCCGGATCACCGAACGGAAACAGGCGTGTTCCGGGGAAATTCCTGCGATAGAGGTCAAACAGCTGGTACTGGAAGGTATAGGGGATGACCTGCCGCTGTGCGATCATGGCTTCCCATTCCTGCTGATCGACCCAGCGGTACTCGGCAACCTCCTCCTCTTGGATGCGGATGGGAACATCATCGGAATCAAGCTGCACCATCCAGTAGTCGTCATATACGCCGTCCGCACGGAAGGAAAACACGGGAGAAGTATGCTGGAGATCAACGGTCAGCCCCAGCTCTTCGAGTGCCTCACGTTCCGCAGCGGATGCGGAGGTATCCCCTGCCTGTGCCATACCACCGAGGGAAATATCCCACATATCACACCAGCTCGCCTTTGTTGGAACACGCTTCTGGATGAGGAATTTTCCGGATCGATTGAAAATAAGCATATGCACGACGAGATAAAATTCATCCGGCGGCAGGGGCGTTCCCCGCAGAGCCGTCCTCCCGGTCAGCTGCCGGCGGCTGTCGTAGATGTCAAGGTATTCCTGTTTCATAAGCATCCTCCTTTTGCTTTGGTATCTTAATTATAGTGTTTTTTTAGGTAATTGTCAAGGCAGCAGAAATAGTTTTAAGCGGGGTTCCAAGGGGCGGCAGTCCCTTGGGCGGTAGAGGCGGCGCAGCCCCCGCCCCCAAATCCCCCTCCCTCCGGGAGGGGGCAGGGGGGGGGGCAAGCTTTGCACAACTTTCCTAAAGTTGATACATTGTCCCCTTGGGAAGGAGGAGCGTGGCATCTTTCCACAACTTCCCCAAAGTTGTCAGTATTCCCCATAAAAAAGACCCCCCATCCAACCGGACAGGGGATCCTGAGAAATTCAATTAGTCAACCAGCTTGATGATTGCCATCTCAGCAGCATCACCGCGGCGGGGACCAGTCTTGATGATCTGTGTGTAGCCGCCCTTGCGATCAGCATACTTCGGAGAAATCTCGTCAAACAGCTTCTTCGCAACGTCTTCCTTTGTGATATATGCATATACCTGACGCTTGCTGTGCAGGTCAGCATTCTTGCCCAGTGTGATCATCTTCTCAGCAACAGCGCGAACTTCCTTCGCTCTGGTAACAGTGGTCTCAACCTGACCGTTCTCCAGCAGGAAAGTTACCATTGCTCTGAGCATTGCTGTTCTGTGTGCAGTTGTTCTGCCCAACTTTCTTGTACCCGGCATTGTAATTCACTCCTTTACTCAAACCGAGAGAGGCTTCGCCCCATCGGGTATCCTATTGTATTCAGATGCGCTTAGTCTTCCTCGGAGGAAAGGTCGAAGCCCAGAGACTGGAGCTTCTCCTTTACCTCGTCGAAGGACTTCTTACCGAGGTTACGCACCTTCATCATTTCTTCCTCAGACTTATTGATCAAGTCGTCAACAGTGTTGATGCCAGCACGCTTCAAACAGTTGAAGGAACGTACTGACAAGTCAAGTTCCTCAATGGTCATCTCAAGGATTTTTTCCTTACCCTTGTCGTCCTTTTCTACCAGGACTTCTGCAATACACGCTTCGTCGGAAAGATCCACGAAGAGTTTCAGATGCTCGTTGAGGAGATTGGCTGCCTGTGATAATGCTTCCTTTGCGGAAATTGTACCGTCAGTCCATACTTCCATTGTCAGCTTATCATAGTCGGTGACCTGTCCGAGACGGGTATTCTCTACGATATAGTTCACCTTCAAAACAGGAGTATAAATGCTGTCTACGGCAATTACATCGATCGGCATATCCGGCATCTGCTGCTTGTTGCGCTCTGCAGATACATAGCCTCTGCCCTTGTCGATGGTAATTTCCATACGAAGCTTAGCATCCTTGCCCAGTGTTGCGATATGCATACCGGGATCGAGAATGTTCACTTCGGAATCTGCCTTAATATCGCCGGCTGTGACCTCGCACTCGCCCTCAGCATCAATTGAAATGGTCTTCGGACCTTCGCCGTACAGCTTAGCAGTCAGACCCTTCAGGCTCAGGATGATTTCTGTCACGTCCTCTTTTACGCCCGGAATCGTGGAAAGCTCGTGATGCACACCATCAATCTTGACATAATTGACAGCCACACCGGGTAATGAGGAAAGGAGAACTCTTCTGAGACTGTTGCCGAGCGTTGTGCCGTAGCCGCGTTCCAGCGGTGCCAAAACGAATTTACCGTACTTTCCGTCTGCTCTCAGCTCGACGGTTTCGATTTCCGGCTTCTCAATCTTTTCAAGCATGTAAACCCTCCTATTTCGCAATTACTTTTGTTCGTTGTTCTAAAGCGTCCGCAAGCAATTACGCATTACTTGGAGTACAGCTCGACAATCAGGTGTGTTTCTGCCTCGTAATCAAGATCCTCCGGAGTGGCCATTCTTGTTACCTTCGCAGAGAAAGCATCCTTGTTGACATCCAGCCAGAGCGGAACAGTTCTGCCCTGTGTCTGCTCACCCAGTTCCTTGAACTTGGTTGTGCTTCTGCTCTTCTCACATACTGTGATCTCGTCGCCTACAGCAACACGATAGGACGGGATGTCCACTCTCTTGCCGTTTACTGCGAAGTGACCGTGTGTTACGAGCTGTCTTGCTTCACGTCTTGTCAGAGCCATGCCCATGCGGTATGCAACATTATCCAGTCTGGACTCCAGAACTGCGATGAGGTTGTCACCAGCCTTGCCTTCCATCTTGGAAGCCAGCTCGAAATAGTGACGGAACGGCGTTTCCATTACGCCATAGATGAACTTCAGCTTCTGCTTTTCCTTCAGCTGTGTGCCGTATTCGGAAACCTTCTTACGGCTGTTAGCGTTCGGATTGCGGTTGGACTGCTTGTTGATGCCCATTACCATCGGGCTGATGCCGAGGTATCTGCATCTCTTCAGAATCGGATCCTTATTTACTGCCATTTTCTTGTACCTCCAATTAGACGCGGCGTCTCTTAGGCGGACGACAACCATTGTGCGGGATCGGTGTGACATCCTTGATCATGCGAACCTCCAGACCTACTGTCTGCAGTGCACGGATCGCTGCTTCACGGCCGCTGCCAGGACCCTTTACATATACTTCAACGGTCTTCAGACCATGCTCCATAGCAGCCTTTGCTGCTGTTTCAGCTGCAGTCTGTGCTGCAAACGGAGTGGACTTTCTGGAACCGCGGAAACCCAGACCGCCGGCACTTGCCCAAGAAATGGCATTGCCCTGTGTATCTGTGATTGTCACAATTGTGTTGTTAAAAGTGGACTGAATATGCACTGCACCGCTTTCGATGTTCTTGCGCTCTCTGCGGCGGCGTACAGTCGTTACCTTTTTACCCTTCTGCTGTGCCAAAGTACTCGCCCTCCTTACTTCTTCTTGTTAGCAATTGTCTTAACCGGACCCTTGCGTGTTCTTGCGTTGGTCTTTGTACGCTGACCTCTTACCGGCAGACCCTTTCTGTGGCGAACGCCTCTGTAGCAGCCGATTTCAATCAGTCTCTTGATGTTCAGAGCAACTTCACGGCGAAGATCGCCCTCAACAGTGATGTTTGCGTCGATATAGTCACGCAGCTTAGCTACGTCCTCTTCGCTCAGATCCTTTACACGAATGTCCGGATCCACACCTGTTGCCTCAAGGATCTTGGTTGCTGTCGGACGGCCGATACCATAGATGTATGTCAGACCGATCTCAACTCTCTTGTCCTTCGGAAGGTCAATACCTGAAATTCTTGCCATTGATGAATTACACCTCCAATGCTGTCGGGCTTAGCCCTGACGCTGCTTGTGCTTGGGATTCTCACAGATAACCATGATCTTGCCCTTGCGCTTGATGACCTTGCATTTTTCGCAAATGGGTTTTACGGAAGGTCTTACTTTCATTGAAATTACCTCCTTGCAGGTTTTGCAGCTTTCACTGCGCCTTTCTATCCGCCAATTACTTGGCTCTCCATGTGATTCGGCCCTTTGTCAAATCATAGGGTGACATTTCAATCTTCACCTTATCACCGGGAACGATACGAATGTAGTTCATTCTCAGCTTTCCCGATACATGAGCCAGGATAACGTGCTTGTTCGGCAGCTCTACGCGGAACATTGCATTCGGCAGTGCTTCCTGCACGATACCTTCTACTTCAATCAAATCTTCTTTAGACAAATCAATTACCTCCCAGTTCTGCATTGCGTTCTCTCAGCCGTCTGCGCAGCTCCTTGTTGCTCAGCCCTTCCGGATCCCAGACCTCTGCGGTCGGGCGGATGTGCTTTACACTCTTGCGCTTCGGCTTTTCCAGCGTTCTGTGCTTTCCGTCTGCCAGCGTCACGAACCTGCCGTCCACACTGGTGACGAGATAGAAATTGTCCTTTTCTTTTCCGGCAGCCGCACAAACCACCATACCCGTTCTGATCTGCATCATGTGGGGTCCGTCATGATCACCGGCCCATCGGGCGTGATCGCGATCTCGTGTTCAAAGTGTGCGGAGAGACTGCCGTCACGGGTTCTTACCGTCCAGCCGTCCTTACACTGGCGGATGGCAGCCTTGCCGGCGTTGATCATCGGTTCAATACAGATGACCATACCCGCCTGGAGGCGCACACCCTTTCTGCCGGGGGTGATATAATTAGGAACTTCCGGTGCTTCATGCACCTCTCTGCCGATGCCGTGACCGCAGTATTCTCTGACAACGCCGTAGCCGCGTGAAACGCAATACTGTTCCACTGCGCCGGAGATGTCGCTGATCCTTGCATCCACAACTGCTTGTGCAATGCCGGCATACAGCGAAGCCTGTGTCACATCGAGCAATGCCTGTGCTTCTGCGGAGATCTTACCCACTGCGAAGGTCGCGCAGGTGTCGGAATGGAAGCCATTGTACTGTGCACCTAAGTCCACGCTTACAATGTCCCCCGCCTTCAGCTTCCGCTTGGCACTCGGGATTCCGTGAATGACCTCGTCATTGACGGAGATACACGCACTTCCGGGAAAGCCGTAAAGCCCCAGGAAGGACGGATATGCACCGCAGCCGACGATAAAGTCATGCACGATTTTGTCAAGCTCCAGAGTTGTCATGCCGGGCTGAACGGACTGCCCTGCAAGCTGTAAAGCTCTGCCGGCAATCCTTCCGGCTTCACGCATTTTCATTAGATCTGTCTTAGATTTAATGGTGATACTCATTCGGAGTCAGCCCCCACTGCCTTGAGTGTCAGCTTCACCGTGTCAGCAACCTCTTCCTGTCCGATGACAGTATCGAGCTTGCCCTGCTTTTCATAATAATCCTTGAGCGGAGCAGTCTGCTTGTGATATACAGCCAGACGATCCAGAACCGTTTCCGGCTGGTCATCCTTACGGATGATGGTATTTGCACCGCACTTGTCACATGTACCTTCTACCTTGGAGGGCTTGTACTGGATGTGGTAGGTTGCACCGCAGCCTTCGCAAACTCTTCTGCCGGATACACGTGTCTTGATGGTCTCGTCATCAACGAAGATCTCCAGTACCTTGTCAATGCGGACACCCATTTCATCGAGTGCCTCAGCCTGCGGTACTGTTCTGGGGAAACCGTCGAGGATGAAACCATTCTGGCAGTCCTCTGCTGCAATACGATCCTTCAGGATACCGATCACGATGTCATCGGATACCAGAGCACCGCTGTCCATTGCTGCCTTAGCCTTCAGACCGTATTCAGTACCGTTCTTAACAGCCTCACGCAGCATGTTGCCTGTAGAGATCTGCGGAATGTTGAGTGCTTCAGAAATGACTTCTGCCTGTGTGCCCTTGCCGGCACCCGGCGCACCGAGTAAAATCAGATTCATACTTGCCCCTCCTTATCCTAAGAAGCCCTTATGATGACGCATCATCATCTGGGATTCCAGAGTACGAACAGTTTCCAGCGCAACGCTTACCACGATCAGGATGGAAGTACCACCCATGGACAGGGATGCGAGCGACGAATCATACCACGACAGAGCAATCGGCAGGATCGCGATGAAACCCAGGAAGATCGCACCCACAAGAGTGATCTTGGAGAGGACGCGCTGGATATAATCGGATGTGGGCTTACCGGGTCTGATGCCGGGAATGCCGCCGTTGTTCTGACGAAGCTGGTTGGCAATTTCAATCGGGTTGTACTGCATTGCAACATAGAAGTAATTGAATGCTACGATCAGTACGAGATAGATGGCTGCATACCAGCCGCTTGTTGTCTTGAAGAAGTTCACAAAGTGGAAGTAGAATTCCTGATGCCATGCGGTATCCTCTGTGATCGCTTCTACAGGCTTTACGAACAGGCTGATGGTACTCGGCAGTGACATGAATGCCATTGCGAAGATGATCGGCATAACACCGCTCATGCAGACCTTGATCGGGATGTGGGTATTCTGACCGCCGAACTGCTTTCTGCCGACCACTCTCTTTGCATACTGGATCGGGATTCTGCGCTCTGCTTCATTCATGAATACGATGAAGCCGATCATCAGAACGAAACCAACTGCAATTACGAGGGATACGAAGAAGTACTTCGCAGGATCGGTCTTGGTCAGTTCCACCAGTGTTGCCACGTCGGTGGGGAATCTTGCTACGATACCAGCAAACAGGAGCATGGAGATGCCGTTGCCGATACCCTTGTCATTGATACGGTTGCCCATCCATACAACGAGGGAAGCACCGGCTGTGAAGCAAGCCACGATAACGATGGCAGCAAACCAGCCTTCAGCACCCTTTGTATAGGTAACAGCATTCATGCTGTTGCGCATTGTCAGATAGTAGGCAATGGACATGAAGAGTGAGAGTGCCAGTGCCAGATAAGCAGTGATCTTATTGAGCACCTTTCTGCCCTCTTCGCCCTCCTCCTGGAGTCGTTCCAGCGGAGGAAGCGCGTATGTCAGCAGCTGAATGATGATGGACGAGTTAATATAGGGGGTAATAGAAAGCGAGAAGAATGTCGCCTTGGAAAGTGCGCCGCCGGTGAGGATGTTCAGGTACTCCATGAAGTTACCGTCCGTTGCATTTGCGGACATCCACGCCTGCACACTTGCCATATCCAGAAACGGAACAGTAATGGCACTGCCGAGTCTGAAGACGATGATCATCATGAGCGTGTACAGGAACTTCTTACGGATCTCCGGTACGCTCCAAGCGTTTCTAAGTGTCTGAAACACCTCAGATCACCTCAGCTTTCCCGCCTGCCTTTTCAATTTTCTCAGCAGCAGTCTTTGTAAACTTTGCAGCCTTTACTGTCAGCTTTGCAGTGAGCTCACCCTCGCCGAGAATTTTTACGCCGTCGCAAACCTTCTTTACCAGTCCGCTTGCGCACAGCAGCTCTGCATCTACAACAGTACCATCAGCGAACTTGTTCAGATCGCCTACATTTACGGTTGCATATGTGGTTGCGAAAATGTTATTGAAGCCTCTCTTGGGGATTCTTCTTGCAAGAGGCATCTGACCGCCTTCAAAACCGATTCTTACACCGCCGCCGGAACGAGCATTCTGGCCCTTGTGACCCTTGCCTGCGGTCTTGCCGTTACCGGAACCATGACCACGGCCTACGCGCTTGCGTGCCTTGGTAGAATCAGCTGCCGGTACGAGTTCATGAATCTGCATTTACAGCACCTCCTTCTTATGCTTCTTCCACCTTGATGAGGTGAACGATCTTGTGGATCTTGCCGTTTGTTGCAGCATTGTCAGGCTGCACTGTTGTGTTGCCGATCTTCTTCAAGCCAAGTGCATGTGCAGTGGCAATCTGATCCTTCTTGCAGCCGATGAGGCTCTTTACGAGTGTGATTTTCTTTGCCATTGTTCTGCCTCCTTAACCCAGGATTTCCTTGACAGTCTTGCCGCGCTTTGCAGCAACCTCTTCTGCAGTTGTGCAGGAAGTCAGACCGTTGATGGTAGCTCTTACTACATTGCAGGGGTTGTTGGAACGCAGGGACTTTGTTCTGATGTCCTTGATACCTGCTACCTCGATGACAGCACGAACAGGACCGCCGGCGATTACACCGGTACCAGGAGCAGCCGGACGCATCAGTACTTCGCCTGCGCCGAACTTGCCTACGATTTCATGAGGAATGGTAGTGCCCTTCAGCGGAACCTTTACCATGTTCTTCTTTGCATCTTCGATACCCTTGCGGATTGCATCCGGAACTTCACCGGACTTGCCGAGACCGAAGCCCACTGTGCCATTGCCGTCGCCGACAACTACCAGTGCGGAGAACTTCATAATACGTCCGCCCTTTACGGTTTTGGATACACGGTTGATTGCTACAACCTTCTCAACCAGCTCCATATCCTTTGCTTCAATATTAGCCAATCGTGTTCCCTCCTTCTCTTAGAACTTCAGACCGTTCTCGCGTGCAGCCTCTGCCAGAGCCTGTACACGACCGTGATACAGATAACCGCCTCTGTCGAATACAACAGCTTCGATACCCTTTTCCAGAGCAGCCTTTGCAACCAGCTCGCCGACCTTCTTTGCACCCTCAACGTTGCCGCCGTTTGCATCAAAGCCCTTTACCATGCTGGAAGCGCTTGCCAGTGATACGCCGTTCACGTCGTCAATGATCTGTGCATAGATGTGCTTTGCACTGCGGAATACACACAGACGCGGAACCTCAGGAGTTCCGGAAATCTTCGTGCGAACACGGCGATGTCTCTTAAGTCTGGCTTTGTTGCTATCAAACTTCTTAATCATTGCCCTTCACTCCTTTACTTACTTCTTACCCTTACCGGCCTTACCTTCCTTGCGGATGATATACTCGCCAAGGTAATGGATACCCTTGCCCTTATAAGGCTCAGGCTGTCTCTTCTCGCGAACCTCTGCTGCGAACTGACCAACCTTCTGCTTGTCGATACCATTGATGATGATCTTGTTCGGCTGCGGTACGTCGATTGTAATGCCGTCAATCTCGGGCATGATTACCTGATGGGAGAAACCGAGGTTCATCACCAGGTTGTTACCCTGCTTTGCAGCACGATAGCCGACACCATCGATCTCCAGAGTCTTGGAATAACCATTGGTTACGCCCTCGATCATGTTAGAGATCAGTGTTCTTGTCAGACCATGCAGGGATCTGTGCTTCTTGTCATCAGAAGGACGTGTTACAGTGATCACTGCACCGTCCATTTCAATTGTCAGCTCCTTGGAGAACTGCTTTGCCAGCTCGCCCTTCGGACCCTTTACCGTTACCAGATTATCTGCAATCTTTACATCTACTCCGGCAGGAACGGCGATCGGCATTTTACCAATTCTAGACATGTTGATGTCCTCCTTACCAAATGTATGCGAGTACTTCACCGCCGACATTCAGCTCGCGAGCCTTCTTGTCGGTCATGATACCCTTAGATGTGGAAACGATTGCAATGCCCAGACCCTTACGAACCTTCGGCATATCCTCACAGCTTGAATAAATACGCAGACCCGGCTTGGACACTCTGCGTAAGCCTGTGATTACCGGAGTTCTGCTGTCTGTATACTTCAGAGTTACTCTGATAATGCCCTGCTTACCGTCATCAACGATCTGGAAGCCCTTGATATAGCCCTCGTCTGCGAGGATCTGTGTGATGGCCTTCTTCACGTTGGATGCGGGAATGTCAACCGTGGCGTGCTTCGCAGTGCTTGCATTACGGATTCTTGTGAGCAGATCTGCGATTGTATCAGAAATTTGCATGCCAATGACCTCCTTTTTCTATTTTACCAGCTTGCCTTCTTAACACCGGGGATCTGACCATCATGTGCCAGCTCTCTGAAGCAAACGCGGCATACGCCGTACTTTCTCAGATATGCATGAGGTCTGCCGCAGATCTTGCATCTGCTGTATGCTCTTGTGGAGAACTTCGGTGTCTTCTGCTGCTTGTTAATCATTGCCTTCTTAGCCATTTGATTTCCTCCTATTAACCAGCGAACGGTGCGCCGAGGAGCTTCAGCAGTTCCTTAGCTTCTTCGTCGGTTTCAGCAGTTGTGATGAAGTTGATGTCCATGCCTCTTACCTTGTCGATCTTGTCATACTCGATCTCAGGGAAGATCAGCTGTTCCTTGATACCTGTGGAATAGTTGCCCTTGCCGTCAAAGGAATTACCATTGATTCCTCTGAAGTCACGAACACGCGGGAAAGCCACGTTGAACAGCTTATCCACGAAATCATACATTCTCTCACCACGGAGTGTTACCTTGACACCAATCGGCATACCTTCACGCAGCTTGAAGTTCGCTACGGACTTCTTTGCGCGGCATACGATCGGCTTCTGACCTGTGATGATTGCCAGGTCATTCATGATCGCGTCGATCACCTTGGAGTTATCCTTTGCCTCACCGGCACCAACGTTGATGACTACCTTTTCGAGCTTCGGAATCTGCATTACGCTCTTGTATCCGAACTTCTGCATCAATGCGGGAGCAACGGTGCTGACATACATTTCCTTTAATCTTGCCATTGTCGTTTCTCCTTTACATTATTCAAAAGACTTGCCGCACTTCTTGCAAACACGGAGCTTCTTGCCGTCCTCAATAGTGTGACCAACTCTTGTGGGCTTGCCGCACTTCGGGCAAACGAGCTGTACCTTGCAAGCGTAGATCGGTGCTTCAGTCTTGTAGATGCTGCCGGACTGACCCATTGCTGTGGGCTTTACGTGCTTGGTGATCATGTTGAAGCCTTCAACGATTACCTTGCCTTCCTTCGGGCTTACCTCTACAACCTTGCCTGTCAGACGATCCTTCTTGTCATTGTACTTGTACTCGTACTTGCCGGTCAGCAGTACTACGGTGTCACCGGTTTTTACATGAACCTTGTTACTCATCTCGACACCTCCATTACAGTACTTCCGGAGCCAGGCTCAGGATCTTCATATATTCCTTATCGCGGAGCTCTCTTGCTACCGGCCCGAAAATACGTGTGCCTCTCGGGTTCTTATCTTCCTTGATGATAACGGCTGCATTCTCGTCGAAACGGATGTATGTGCCGTCTTCTCTTCTCAGACCCTTTGCGGAGCGAACGATAACTGCCTTAACGACATCGCCCTTCTTTACCACGCCGCCGGGTGTTGCTTTCTTTACTGATGCTACGACAACATCACCGATGTTGGCATATCTTCTGCGTGTACCGCCCAGTACTCTGATACACATCAGCTCTTTTGCGCCGGTGTTGTCCGCAACCTTCAGGTAAGACTGCATCTGAATCATGTGCGTTCCTCCTCTCGGAAACTATGCGCATTCACAGTTTCCATGTCGCTTTAAATCTTACTTAGCCTTTTCAATGATGTTGACTACGCGCCATCTCTTATCCTTGGACAGGGGGCGTGTTTCCATAACCGCTACACGGTCGCCTACTCTGCACTCATTGTTCTCATCGTGCGCCTTCAGACGAACTGTACGCTTGATGATCTTCTTGTACAGCGGGTGCTTTACGTTATCTGCAATTGCAACTACAACGGTCTTATCCATCTTGTCGCTGACAACCATACCGGTTCTTGTCTTTCTGAGATTTCTTTCAGCCACAGCGTTTTCCTCCTATCTTACTTTGCGTTCTCTGCTTCACGCAGGCAGGTCTTAACGCGTGCAATGTCCTTCTTGACAGCCTTTACCTTTGCAGTGTTGTCCAGCTGGTTCACTGCAAGCTGGAAGCGGAGCGCGAAAAGCTCTTCCTTCAGGCTGACAAGCTTCTGATTCATCTCATCGACAGTCATTTCTCTGATCTCTGTTGCTTTCATGACGACTCCCCTCCTTACTGTTCTTCCTTAGTGACAAACTTGCACTTGATCGGCAGCTTGTGCATTGCGAGACGCATAGCCTCTCTTGCGGTTTCCTCCGGTACGCCCTTGATCTCGAACAGGATTCTGCCCGGCTTTACAACAGCTACCCAGTACTCAGGAGAACCCTTACCGGAACCCATTCGTGTTTCAGCAGGCTTCTCTGTGATCGGCTTGTCAGGGAAAATCTTGATCCAAACCTGACCGCCTCTCTTGATATAACGTGTCATTGCGATACGGGCGGACTCGATCTGGTTGGATGTGATCCATGCCGGCTCAAGTGCCTGCAGACCGAAATCACCGTATGCTACGGTATTGCCTCTGTATGCCTTACCCGTCAGACGGCCTCTGTGCACGCGACGGTACTTTACTCTCTTCGGAAGCAGCATTACTTGTTACCTCCCTCTCTTCTCGGCGCACGATCTCTGTTGAACGGACGCTTGTTATCACGGTTGTCACGACGGTCGCCGCGCTTTCTGTCAGGTCTGTCAGTTCTGCGCTTCTTGTCGTTCTTCTCTCTCATAGCAGCTGCCTTTGCAGCATCGCCCTTCAGAACCTCACCCTTGTAGATCCATACCTTAACGCCGAGCTTGCCGTATGTGGTGTCTGCTTCAGCAAAACCATAGTCAATGTCAGCACGGATGGTCTGCAGCGGGATGGTACCCTCATGATAGCTCTCAGAACGTGCGATTTCTGCACCGCCCAGTCTGCCGCTTACCATGGTCTTGATGCCCTTTGCGTTCAGACGCATTGCTCTGCCGATGCACTGCTTCATTGCACGGCGGAAGGATACTCTGTTCTCCAGATCCAGTGCAATTCTCTCAGCTACGAGCTGTGCATCCAGGTCGGGCTGCTTTACTTCCAGAATGTTGATTGCAACACTCTTGTTCATCATCTTCTCAAGCTGTACGCGCAGCTTTTCGATCTCTGCACCGCCTCTGCCGATTACGATACCCGGCTTTGCGCAGTGAATGTGGATTCTTACCTTGTCCTCAGCGAAACGCTCGATCTCTACACGCGGTACACCTGCAGCCTTCAGAGTCTTCAGGATGTAGTTGCGCACGTTGTAGTCTTCTACCAGAGTATCGCCGAAATCTGCCTTCTTGGCATACCAACGAGAATCCCAATCTTTAATAACGCCGACACGGAGACCGTGCGGATTTACCTTCTGGCCCATCTACTTAACCTCCTTGGGATTAGTCTTTTTCTCTCAGCACGATTGTGATGTGCGATGTTCTCTTCATAATCCGGAATGCTCTACCCTGTGCTCTGGGCATTACACGCTTCATAATCGGACCGGGTGTCACAAAGCACTCAGCAACATAAAGGTTATCCTTGTTCATGTTGTGATTGTTGTCTGCATTTGCAATAGCGGACTTCAAAAGCTTTTCCAGAATCGGACTTGCTGCCTTCGGTGTGAGGCGAAGCGTTGCCAGTGCTACATCTGTAGGCTTGTTTCTGATCAGGTCCAGCACGATCTGCACCTTACGGGGAGAGATGCGGACATTTCTCAGATATGCTCTTGCTTCCATTGTAGTTCCTCCTTCCGCTATTACTTCTTACCGTTATTGGATGTCTTGGAGCCTGCGTGGCCCTTATAAGTTCTTGTCGGTGCAAACTCGCCGAGCTTGTGACCAACCATGTCCTCAGTTACATATACCGGCACATGCTTTCTGCCGTCATGTACTGCGAAGGTGTGACCAACGAAGTCCGGGAAGATTGTGGAAGAACGGCTCCAGGTTTTGAGCACCTTCTTCTCTCCTGCCTCGTTCATTGCCATAACGCGCTTCAGGAGTACCTCCTGCACATAAGGTCCTTTTTTAATACTTCTGCTCATAATGCGGTTCCTCCTTTCCGATTACTTACCGTTACGACGCTTTACGATATACTTGTCTGTACGGTGATGTGCCTTTCTTGTCTTGTAGCCCAGAGCAGGCTTGCCCCAAGGTGTAACAGGACCGGAACGGCCGATCGGGGACTTACCCTCACCACCACCATGCGGGTGATCGCACGGGTTCATTACAGAACCTCTTACTGTAGGTCTCCAGCCCATGTGACGCTTTCTGCCGGCCTTACCGTAGTTTACGTTCTCATGGTCGATGTTGGATACCTGACCGATGGATGCCTTGCAGTTGATCGGAACCTTTCTCATTTCACCGCTGGGGAGACGGATCAGGGCATATGCGCCTTCCTTACCCATCAGCTGTGCCATGTTGCCGGCGGATCTAACCAGCTGTGCGCCCTTGCCGGGATACAGCTCAATTGCATGGATGAAAGTACCAACCGGAATGTCAGCAAGCTTCAGTGCGTTGCCGGGCTTGATGTCTGCATCTGCGCCAGCTCTTACCACATCGCCAACCTTCAGGCCGTGAGGTGCGAGGATGTAACGCTTCTCGCCGTCCTCATACTGAACCAGAGCGATGAATGCGCTTCTGTTCGGATCGTACTCCAGAGTCATAACGGTTGCGTTCATTGCTTCCTTGTCACGCTTGAAGTCGATTACACGGTACTTTGTTCTGTTGCCGCCGCCTCTGTGACGAACGGTGATACGGCCATAGCTGTTGCGGCCGCTCTTCTTCTTCATCGGCTCCAGCAAGCTCTTCTCCGGACCTGTCTTGCTCAGACCAGAATAATCTGTGACTGTCATCTGACGGCGGGACGGAGTCGTGGGCTTGTAGCTCTTAATTGCCATTTATTTCACTCCTTAATTTGCTGTTTGCGGGAGCAATCTCCCATACTTGAACGGGTCAGAGGGTCAATTAAAACATACCCTCGAAGAACTCGATAGTTCCTCTCTTCTTGTCAGACTTCTTCTTGCCGCTGTTGTCCGGATCCGGATTTACAGTAACGACTGCCTTCTTGTAGGAAGAAGTTGTGCCGACGAATCTGCCCATTCTCTTCTGTCTGCCGCGGCAGTTCATGGTGTTTACCTTAACTACCTCTACGTTGAACAGTTCTTCAACGGCAGCCTTGATCTCCAGCTTGTTAGCGTCCTTGGCTACCTTGAAAGTGTACTTGTTGCTCGGCAGATTGTCAATGCTCTGCTCGGTAATGACCGGCTTGAGGATAATATCCTGTGCTGCTTTCATTATGCGTACACCTCCTCAATTTTTGCAATGGCATTCTTTGCAACGATGAACTTGCCGCCGTTGAGAATGTCATATACATTCAGGGTGTTGACAGCCGCTGTCTTCACGCCGGGAATGTTTGCTGCGCTTCTGTAAACCTTTGCATCAGCCTCAGCTGTAACGATCAGTGCCTTCTTTTCAACACCGAGAGCCTTCAGCATTGCTGCAATGGTCTTGGTCTTGTACTCATCCATTGTCAGAGTATCAAGAACAATGATGTTGTTCTCCTGAACCATGGTAGAAAGTGCGGACTTCATAGCCAGTCTGCGAACCTTCTTGTTCAGTGCATATCTGTAATCTCTGGGCTTCGGGCCGAGTGCTACGCCGCCGTGTGTCCACTGGGGAGCTCTTGTGGAACCCTGTCTTGCATGACCTGTTCCCTTCTGTCTCCAGGGCTTTCTGCCGCCGCCTCTAACTTCAGTGCGGGTCAGTGTGGACTGTGTACCCTGACGCTGGTTTGCCAGATAGTTCTTCACTACCATGTGCATAACGGAAACATTCGGCTCAATGCCAAACACTGCATCGGAAAGCTCAGTTTCAGATACTGCGTTACCAGCCATATCATATACTTTAACCTGTGCCATTTACGTTTCCTCCTTCCTTACGCCTTTACACTGTCAACGATAGTAACAATGCCGCCCTTGGGGCCCGGAATTGCACCCTTGATTGCAATCAGGTTGTTTTCTGCATCAACCTTCACAACCTCGAGGTTCTGTACAGTAACCTTTTCATTACCCATCTGACCTGCCATGCCCTTGCCCTTGAAGATTCTGGACGGAGAGGAGCACGCACCCATGGAACCTGCCTGTCTGTGAACAGGACCTGTACCGTGAGTTTCCTTCAGTCTGGACTGGTTGTGACGCTTGATCGCACCCTGGAATCCCTTACCCTTGCTTGTACCGGAAACATCAACGATGTCGCCTACAGCAAAAGTATCAGCCTTTACGAGGCTGCCAGCCTCCATTGCACAGTCATCGAACTTGAATTCCTTCAGAGTTCTCTTGTAACCTGCGCCTGCCTTGTCGAAGTGACCCTTCATAGGCTTGTTCATTCTCTGAGCCTTCTTGTCGCCATAGCCCAGCTGAACTGCTGCGTAACCGTCGTTTTCAACAGTCTTTACCTGTACTACTACACAGGGACCAGCCTCAACAACTGTTACCGGGATTACCTTGCCGTTTTCGTCGAAGATCTGTGTCATACCGATCTTCTTGCCGATAATACCTTTTTGCATTAGTTTTCCTCCTTGTAGGTTATTGGTTGACTTTCGCCAACATGACCAGATGAATCCGCTTCATCCGCAGCGACGCGCATTTCACGCGATTTTGTTGCAGAGCCTCGTGTGGAATTACTTTACTTCCATTACGATGTCAACGCCTGCCGGGAGTTCCAGCTTCTGCAGGGACTCAGTAGTCTTGCCTGTCGGACGAATTACGTCGATCAGACGCTTGTGAGTTCTCTGCTCGAACTGCTCACGGCTGTCCTTGTACTTGTGTGTTGCTCTCAGGATAGTTACGATCTCCTTTTCTGTCGGCAACGGAATCGGACCGCTGACGCTTGCGCCACTTCTCTTAGCTGCCTCAACAATCTTTGCTGCTGCTGCATCTACAGTTGCGTGCTCATAGCCCTTGATCTTGATTCTGATCTTTTCGCTTACTGCCATTTCTTTTCGCCTCCTTGTACGGGTTAATACAGGTGGGACATCTTAGGAATTCATGACACTGTGCCGGGTGTATCGCACGCCCCACAATAGAAAATCCGAAATCTGAAACGCTTGTTTTCAGGATTCCGGACGCAGTTTCAGTATCTGAACCACGATCCATTGCAATACACGCACAGTCATCCGTAACTCATGACTGCACAGCTATACTGCGCATCGTGTTCCACATACTGTGTCATCTTTCCTTGCCGCCCGGTTTAAAATCGGACATACTCCACGAAAATTCCCCAGCATACCGCCAGCAACCTTTCGCTTCAACGCATATCTTTTGTCAGCTCTTCACTGACCTTAACTATTATAACACAATCCCCCATAAAATGCAAGACTTTTATGGGGGATTTTTCATTTTTAATTGTAAATTTTTTGTGAACAAGCGCAAATCCAGGATATAGTTTGTAGAAGAAGTCTTTTTTCTTAGGGATAGGCATCCTGTAACTGCCCCACCCCAACCCCTCCCCGAGGGGAGGGGCTTTTATAGGAGGCAGCTGCACCTTAAGTATGCTGTCAAGAACCTTGTCTCTTCTATAAATCCATCAATAGCCATGACGCTCTGCGCAGCAAGCGTCATGCAGTTGGAAGACTTCGCTCGCGAAACGGGTACTCTCCCTCACAGCAAAACCACCAAACGCGAACGCCAGCGCGGGTTCCGCGCTTAATCCGCATTCACCCGCAGGAAGCTTCCGGGGTTGACGCAGATGTTGTTCAGGCGGACTTCATAGTGGCAGTGGTTGCCGGTGGAATTTCCGGTGGAGCCGACTTGGGCGATGAGCTGTCCCTTTTCGACCTGCTGTCCCTCGTAGGCGATGACCACGCTGCAGTGTGCATAGAGTGTGCGGTAGTTGTCGGGATGCTCGATAATGACATAGTTGCCGTAGCCGCCGGAGTTCCAGCCCGCTGCCACCACAGTACCCGCCTCGGAAGCATAGATCTCCGTGCCGTAAGGTGCGGCGATGTCGATGCCCTTGTGGTTGCGATTGCTGATATAGCCGTCGCTGATATAGCCGCCGTTCACAGGCCAGCCGAACATGCCGTTGCCGGTGAATACAGTGGATGCGCTTGCCGGCTGAGGGGAATAGGTGCCAATGCCGATCTGCTCCGGAACCGGCTCCTTGGTGATCGCAGAGCTGAGCACCTTACGGCTGTTCTCCACGCCGTCGATATAAACGATCTCCACCTCACTGTGCTTCTCGCCCATCACACCGCGTGAAATGACCTCCCGCGCACCGAGATTCAGAGCAGAAGTCTCCACCTCGACGCTTTCATAGTCAATGTAGCTCATAACAGTCATGCTCTTGGTGTGAGCGATCGGGATATAACGCGAAGTCGTCAGGACGGTCAGCATTCCGCCTTCTTTAAAATTACGGTCCATGTGGGGATTCAGCTCGGTCAGCTCCTCCATGGTCATATTGAACTTGGCAGCAACAAGCTGGGGGGAATCCGATGCCTGGATGGTATAGCGGGTCTCGGACTCGGTTTCCGCGCTGAGGATGCTCAGGATCTCGGATGGGGTCGCAATGGTATCCGTCAGGTAGACACCGGACTGGTATTCGATCTTCTTGGTGTAGTAGACCTCTGTCACCATATCGCTCAGGTTCGCCGCATATTCCGCAAGCGTCCTGTCCATTGCTGCAGAGATGACCTGACAGTTTGCTACTGCACCGATAAATTCGCCGTCCACATAGACACCGTATGCGTCTGTGAGGGATTCCTTGGAATTTGCAAGGAGCTTATCGGCGATGGTATGCGCGGACACATACTGATCTTCGCCGGAGACGATCTTCAGGGTATAGACGGGATTGAAATGCACATCCGGTTCCTCACCGGCAGTGCTGATGCGCTGGCGCACCTCGGCTTCGGCGGCTTCAAATTCGCTCTCGGATTCGATGATGCCCAGCTCCTCGCCGTTGCAGACCACACTGATGGCGTAATCAAGCCCCGTACCGTAACGGATGACAGCGAACAGGAATACAACGGAAATCACGGGCATGAGGTAATTGAAACCCGTGCGCAGGATGCCATGCTCTCCGAATATGTACACACCGACAAAGCGCAGGATCTGCACAGTGAAGGCGCGTGCGCCCTCCTTTCGTGCGCGGCGCACATCCCGGAGCATCGTCTGTGCTGTGCTGTTATGCGCCGTAAAGCCGCTGCGGACAGCCCTGCCCAGAAGCCGGAAAAAGCTGCCGATCTGACAGAGGACATACCAGAGCATCCGGAAAACGCCGCTGACCAGCAGCCAGAGGATCCGCCAGAGCAATGTCAGGCTCTGTATGACCATCATGCCGATCCGTACCATCAGACGTTCAAAGCCGCTGTGCTGTTTGTGAGTGTGTTTCTTTTTGGGTTCTTTCATATATACAACTCCTTTCTGCTTGGTAATGACTGCAAAGGGTTACAAATCAGTAACACATGGTAATCATTATAGCAGAATACCCGGAAAATACAACCCGTCCGGGACAGAAAAAGCGTCATCGGGGCTGATTTCTGTAGGGATGCACAAGGCTGCTCCGGGAAATGCACCGGAAACCGGCACAATGCCATGGGAGGAATTTCCTGTATGACCAGATTCCGGCAGATTCAGCAGTGCCTGCATGTCCGCCGGAAGCGGTGAGGTGATATGATGTACCGTGCCGCTGCTGTCCGTATAGGCAAATGCCGCACAGTGGAGTGCATGTCTGCCGATGTCGGCACAGCTGCCGCCGTAAAGGTCATCCCCGGCAAGGGGACAGCCGATATGGGACAGATGCACCCGGATCTGGTGTGTGCGCCCGGTTGCAAGCTGCAGCGCGGTCAGGGCATATCTGCCACACTGCAGTACCCGGTAATGCGTCACAGCCGGTTTGCCGTCCGGGTCAATGCGGCGTTTGATGAGGGAATCCGGTTCCCTGCCGATGGGGGCGGTGATCGTACCGGATCCCGACAGCGTGCCGCAAGCAAGGGCAAGGTAGGTCTTGCAGATGCGTCCATGCAGATTCGCGGCGGCAACAGGATGCCTGGCGACTGCGACCAGACCGGAGGTGTTCCGGTCAAGGCGGTGGACCGGACGGAAGGTCAGTCCGGGATACCGCGCGGCGAAGGCATTTCCGAGGGTATCCATGCGGTGATGGAGGCTCGGATGCACGGGCATTCCGGCGGACTTGTCAAATACCAGCAGATCTTCATTCTCAAAAACGACGGGAACCGACAGCTCCGGATTCGGGAGGATGGTCGTGGTATCCTCCATGCACAGGCGGATGACATCGCCGGGATGCACCATATCAATGCTCCGGATGGGCTGCCCGCTTCGGGTCATGCCGTCGGGCAGGTGCTTCAGCCTGCTGATCTGTCTGCGGGATACACCGCAGTCCTGGCGCAGGAAGGCATCAAGCCTGCACGGCTCCTGCCGGTTCATAGTAAATTGCAGTATGGGCATGTGCTTCCTCCTCATATTCACGGATGCAGATCTGCAGAAACAGCGTATATTCCATCATCAGGCGCGGCAGCAGAAACGGGATCGTCACCACGGGCAGGGCTGCCGGAAGATATTCGACGAGGAGATGGAGCAGCTGTGCATGATGCCCGCGCAGGATGCTGCGTGAACGCCGCAGCTCCGCAATGGGAGAGCCATCCGGATGTTCCGTGAACAAAAACGGCACAGCGGCAGCTCCGATGCAGAAATCCGCATAATAGACCGCACCTGCCGCCGCAAGACACAAGCACTGCGCGGTCAGGAACAGCTCCAGGATGCCTTCACACTGACCGATGCCGGCACGGAAGGCATGATCCGCACCAAGCAGACCGAGTGCGCAGGGAAGCGCAGCACCGAGCCGGAACAGCCCGATGCAGGAAAAATAGCGCACAGCCTGCATATAACTGCGGAAATTCCGGAAAAACACAGGTTTTTCCGGCGTGCGGGAAAGTCCCGATCTGCCTGTAAACCAGCTCCAGGTACCGCATCGGATGGGCAGGAGTATGCAGAAGCGCAGGACTGCCCAAAGCGCGGCAATAAGAAACCACAGCGGCACACTGCCGAGCAGCAGGGCGCGCGGGGTCAGGATGCCGGCTCCGATCAGGACAGCAGCAAGGATGCAGGGACAGATCCAAAGCACCAGCCATACGGATGGATACAGCAGGGATGCACGGAAAACCTGACGGTAACTGCCATGCAGAATGCGCCCTGCACAGGCGTGCAGCTCACGGAAATTCATGAAATCGCTCCTTACATTATTATAATAGTGCAGAATATCTGCCTATGTAAAAAGCGATCCCTCCCGCGCTGATCAGTTTCTGGAATACGGTGTCATACCGAGAATCTCAAATGCCTGCGCCCGCTGCCACATCTGGGCAGTGAACATGATCTCATAGCCCTCACCCGGCTCGCAGGACAGCTCCTGCGCAGAGATCTTGGGCAGACCAAAGCAGCTGAGCATATTGGTAATAACACCGGCATGGGTGATCACAGCGCAGTGATCCAGGTCAGAGTCCATCATGTCAAGCAGCATCCGGTGCAGTACCTGGAAGCTGCGCAGGCACAGCTCTGCACCACTTTCACCGCCGGGCGGACGCACATCGGGAGAACCGCCGCGCAGCCATTCCTTGTAATCCTCGCGGTGGATCAGTTCATCCACGGATTTTCCATCAAATTCGCCGAAATTCAGCTCACGCAGCTCCTCGGCAGTATACAGCTCCGTATCCGGGAACAGGATCTCCGCCGTTTCCGTGCAGCGTTTCAGCGGACTGCTGTAGACGCGCTGTACGCGGGGATATTCATACAGATCCATCTTGCTGCAAAGCTCCGCAGCTCCCTTGTCGGACAGGGAATAGTCCGTATTTCCGATATAAATACCCTTTTCATTTGCCTCCGTCCGTCCATGGCGGATCAGGCTCATACGATAACCTCGCATGTGTAATTCCTCCTTACAGTTCTGGAATGGTATTAAATTTGCACAAAAGATATGTCTAATTTTTGTATTTGTCGTTTTTTTACACAAGAAAACTTTAAAAACACACTTTATTTTCCACGAAACTCACACTTTACAATCAGTATAATATACGGTATAATATAGATGTAGGATATTTTGAGCAAACCATCAGGAAAGGAGATTTTCCCTAATGAATACAGATTTCCCAAGAATCATAGCACTTCAGAGAAAAGAACGCCAGATCAGCCAGAAGCAGGCTGCTGCCGACCTTGGCATTTCACAGGCTCTGCTCTCCCACTATGAAAAAGGCATCCGTGAATGCGGTCTTGATTTTCTGGTAAAGATCGCGGATTATTATAATGTGTCCTGTGACTATCTGCTCGGCAGAACACCCGAACCGGAGGGCAAGACCATCACCATGGAGGAAATTCCGGACGATGACGGCAACAACAGTATGCCCAGTCCTGAGGTCGTGGCATTCAACCGCAAGATCATCAACAATTCCATCAGTCTGCTGTTCTCACTGGCACAGAAGGCGAATAGTATTACACTGATCAAGGAGATTTCCTCCTATCTGATGCTGTCCGTGTATAAGCTGTTCCGCATTGTGTACAATGCCAACCCCCACAATGACCAGAAGCTGTTCTCCGTGCCGAAGGTGGTGGCGAATGACGATTCCAGTGCGATCGTATGCATGAACGAAGCCAACATCAAGGCGGCATCCAGCGGTATTCCGATCGGTGAGAACGACTGTGTGACAAATTCGGATATTCTCTATCTGACAACATCCATTCTGTCCCAGTCCTATCCGGAATATTCCTCTTCCCTGCTGATGCTCATCAAGATCAGTGAGGACAGCATTCATAAGAAGAGAAATGCATAAGCATGTACCCTACTATTGTACCACATTTTTTGTAAAATGAAAAGTGGTTTTCAAAAAAAATTTCCCCCGCCAGACGGGCGGGGGTATTTTTTATACCAATCCCATGGGAGGTAACAGTATGCGAAAACTGAATGGTATCCGGCTGGCGCATGAAAAGCGTACAGCGGAAAGTGCATTTGTCACGCTGCCGCCGCCGCAGAGGGTGCGCATTCCCATGTCGATGCATATGGGCGTTCCCTGTGAGCCGACAGTGAAGGTAAAACAGCAGGTATGCGTCGGTGAATGCATCGGTACGAGTGACGCTTTCTTTTCTGCCGACATCCACGCGAGCGTTTCCGGCACGGTCACGGCAATTTCTGATTATCGTATGCCGAATGGCAGGTACTGCAAAGCAGTGGAGATCGAATCCGACGGGCTGATGACTCCCTATGCGGATCTGAAACCGCCGGCATGTACAAACCGTGAGGAATTTCTTGCCGCCGTCCGCAGAAGCGGTGCAGTGGGTCTTGGCGGTGCGGGCTTCCCGACACATTTCAAGCTCACTCCCAAAAACAAAATCGAATTTCTCATCATCAACGCGGCAGAATGTGAGCCGTACATCACCTCCGACGACCGCACGATGCAGGAAAAGCAGGAGGAGATCATTGCCAGCATCCGGCGCGTGATGCAGTTCCTTGACATCCCCGAATGCTTTATCGGCGTGGAGGACAATAAGCCGCAGGCGATCAAAATTCTCAGCGAATGCACCGCGCAGGATGATGCCATCACCATCGTTCCCCTGCCGCCCGTTTATCCGCAGGGCGCGGAAAAGGTGCTGATCTACAATATCACCGGACGTACTGTACAGGAGGGACAGCTCCCCTCGGATCAGGGCGTGATCGTGCTGAACGTATCCACAATGGCATTTCTGGAGGAGTACTTCCGCACGGGAATGCCGCTGGTATCCCGCAGCCTGACCATTGACGGCGACGCGGTGGGAAAGCCCTGCAACGTGACGGTACCGGTGGGTATCTCCATCCGGGAGGTGCTTGCGTATGCGGAGTGCCGCTTTGATGAGGTGCGCCGGCTGATCGGCGGCGGCCCCATGATGGGCGCGGGACTTCCGGAATTTGATCTGCCCGTAACCAAGACCAACAACGCGATCCTTGCATTTACCAATGACAAGCCTGCCGTGACAACGGCATGTATCCGCTGCGGCAGATGCCTGCGCGTCTGTCCGCTGAAGCTCACGCCGACAGCTATGGAGCAGGCATACCGCAGACGCGACAAGGAAGAGCTGGAAAAGCTCCATATGAGCCTGTGTATGCTCTGCGGCTGCTGCAGCTACGTCTGTCCTGCAAATCGTCCGCTGGTGGAGAGCCACCGGCTGGCAAGAGAATTTCTGCGGCAGAAATAAGGAGGGGGAACGATGAAATTATTACATATTGCGACTTCGCCCCATATCCGGGACGAAATGTCCACACAGAAGATCATGATCCTCGTCATTGCCGCGCTGATGCCGGCGGCTGTGGCATCCGTCATCCATTTCGGCTGGCGCGCACTGGTGCTGCTGCTGTTCTGCACGCTGTTCTCCATGGCATGTGAAGGGGTCTGCCGTCAGGTCATGAAGCGAGAGCAGACCATTGCGGACGGCAGTGCCGCGCTGACGGGGCTTTTGCTGGCGATGAATCTGCCGGTCACACTGCCGCTCTGGCAGGCGGCTCTCGGCTGCTTCATTGCGATCGTCATTGTCAAGCAGCTGTTCGGTGGTCTGGGGCAGAATTTTGCAAATCCTGCCATCACCGCAAGAATCGTGCTGATGGTATCGCTCACACCTTCCATGACCAACTGGATCCTCCCGAAAACAGCGGCAGGGGATGCCTTTACCTATGATGCCGTTTCCTCGGCAACGCCCCTTGTGTCCGGCACAGCATCCATTACCGAGCTGTTCTGGGGCAGTACGGGCGGATGTCTGGGCGAGACCTGCGCGGCGGCGATCCTGTTCGGAGGACTGTTCCTCATATTCATGGGCATCATCTCCCCCGTCACACCGCTTGCGTTCCTTGGCACGGTGGCAGTTTCCGTATTCATTGCGACCGGAAATGTGAATGATGTTTTCTATCACCTGCTTTCCGGCGGTCTGATGTTGGGTGCGTTCTTCATGGCGACGGACTATGTGACCACGCCCATCACCGCAAAGGGCAAGCTCATTTTCGGCATCGGATGCGGTCTGCTGACGTTTCTCATCCGGTTCTATGGAAGCTATCCGGAGGGTGTATCCTTTGCCATCCTGCTGATGAACATCCTCACGCCGTACATTGACAAGTTCACCATGCCGTGCCCGTTCGGTGCAGTTACCAAGAAGGAGGCGAAGTGATGCAGAAAGTTCTTCCTTCCCTCGTTCTGATGCTCGTCTGCGCGATCGTCTGCGGACTGCTTGCGGCAGCAAATGCCGTCACAAAGGATAAGATCGTACAGGCGGAGGCTGACAAGGTGCAGAAAAGCCTTGCGGCGGTGTTCGGTGAGGGCACCTATACAGAAATTGCGTTTGATTCCGAAGAAGTGACCGCAGTGTATGAAAATTCTGCCGGCATGTACATTTTTGACATCACAGCGGACGGCTATGCCAAGGGCGGCATCCGCGCACTGATCGGTGTGAATCCGGATGGTACAGTGGCGGACATCGGCATTGTATCCCTTGCAGAAACACCGGGTCTCGGCACAAAGATCAATGACCCTGCACATCTCACTAAATTCATCGGCATTCAGGACACCGCGGACGCGCCCGATGCGATCTCCGGTGCGACCTATTCTTCCAGAGGTCTGGAAGCCGCAGTGCAGACGGCTCTGGATGCTATGGCACATATTGAGGAGGCGGAATAATGGCACAGCAAAGCTATCTGAAGGAATTTACCAAGGGACTGCTCAAGGAAAATCCGACGCTTGTGGGGCTGCTGGGCATGTGTCCGACGCTTGCCATCACCACACAGGCGGTTAATGGTCTGGGCATGGGACTGGCAACGACCTTTGTACTGGTCGGTTCGAATCTCGTGATCTCCCTCCTCCGGAAGGTCATCCCGCAGACGGTAAAGCTTCCCTGCTATATCGTTATCATTGCGGGCTTTGTCACGATCATTGAATTTCTGATGCACGGCTTTCTCCCCGATCTCTATGACGCGCTGGGAACGTTCCTTTCCCTCATCACCGTCAACTGCATCATTCTGGGACGTGCGGAGATGTTCGCCTGCAAGAATGCCGTTCTCCCCTCCATCCTTGACGGTCTGGGCATGGGACTGGGCTTCACGCTCTCCCTGTTCACAATGGGCTCGATCCGTGAGATCCTCGGCACCGGCAGCTGGATGGGGCTTGCCCTTCCGGAGACCTTCCCCACCATGACGATCTTTGTTCTGCCGGCGGGCGGCTTCTTCGTGCTGGGCTGTGTAATCGCGGCGGTTTCCAAACTATCAAAGAAAAAAGCACCTGCCAATATCGGCTGTGCGGGATGTCCGAATGCAGCCGCCTGTCACGGCGGATGCGGTGAAGAACAGGAGGCACAGGCATGACAGTATTGCAGACAATGGTTTCCGTCATGCTGGCGGCAGTTCTGACGGACAATTATGTTCTTTCCAAATTCATGGGCATCTGCCCGTTTTTAGGCGTTTCCAAGAAGCTCTCCTCCAGCCTTGGCATGGGGGCAGCGGTCATCTTTGTTATGGCATGTGCGGCGGCTGTGACCTATCCGGTCTATCAGCTGCTGGTATACCTGGATCTTGCCTACCTCCAGACAGTGGCGTTCATCCTGATCATCGCGCTGTTCGTGCAGCTTGTAGAAATCGTCCTGCGCAAGCTGCTTCCGCCGCTGTACAAGGCTCTGGGCGTGTATCTGCCGCTGATCACGACCAACTGCGCAGTGCTGGGCGTAACGCTCAACAATATTGACGACGGCTACAGCTTCGGACTGTCTGTCTGGAATGCGGTCTGTGTAGGAATGGGCTTTACGCTCTCGCTCATCATCTTCGCCGGTGTGCGCAGTAAGCTCGAAAACGCTGATATTCCGGAAACCTTCAAGGGCATTCCTGCTACGCTGGTTGCAGCATCCATCGTTTCCCTGAGCTTTTCGGCATTTTCCGGCATGATATAAGGAGGTAAGAAATGAGTATTTTACTTCCCATCCTGATCTTTGCCGCTATGGGACTTCTCTCCGGCGTTCTGCTGACGGCGGCTTCGACCTTCTTTGCTGTGAAAACGGATCCGAAAAAGGAGCAGATCACAGAAGCTCTTCCCGGTGCAAACTGCGGTTCCTGCGGCTTTGCGGGCTGTGCGGATTATGCGGAAGCCATCGCAGACGGCAGGGCAGAACCGAACCTCTGCCGCCCCGGCGGTGCGGACGCTGCCGGAAAGATCGGCGCGATCCTCGGCAGAACGGTTACTGCGGCGGAACCGATGGTCATGGCGGTGCATTGTAATGGCACCTGTGATGCGGCTGGTCAATATTATGAGTACAAAGGCACGCCGACCTGCCGTGCGGCGGCGGCGAATTACGGCGGCAGCAGCATGTGCAGCTACGGCTGCTTAGGCTTCGGCGACTGCATGGCAGTCTGTGAGGAGGATGCGATCTGTCTGAAGGACGGCATTGCACATATTATTGCAGACCGCTGTCTTGCCTGCGGGAAATGCGCGGCTGCCTGTCCGAAGGGGCTGCTTTCCCTGCGCCCGAAGTCCAATCCGGTCACTGCGGCATGTTCTTCCGGCGCGAACGGCAAAAACACAAAGCTTGCTTGCAAAAACGGCTGTATCGGCTGTAAGATCTGCGAGAAGAAATGCCCCAGCGGCGCGATCACAGTGCAGGAGTTCCACGCTGTGATCGACTACGCAAAATGTACCGGCTGCGGTGCATGTGCGGAGGTCTGTCCTGTGGGTGTGATACAGAAATAAAAGATGAAGCCCGGCTTTCGCCGGGCTTCGTTGTTGATTCAGGGGTTCGCAGTTATGCAATCGGCAGTACCTCCACAACACCGATCGTAAACTTGAGAATATACAGTGCATCCGATGCGGTGGGCTTGCCGTCACCGTCAACGTCGGCGCACTTCTCGCCCGCTGCGGACAGCGGCTCACCGGTCAGGAGGTTGCGGTTCAGCGTCAGAACGTCCAGGATGCTCACCTCGGCATCACCGTTGATGTCGCCGAATGCAATATCATCCGGTGCAGCGGTCGCTGTGGTATCCGTTGTCGTGTCCTCGCTCGGTGCTTCCGTGGTTTCCTCCGTCGGTGCTTCTGTGGTTTCTTCGGTCGGCGGCACTTCCATGCCGTCTACGATCGAATAGTAGGCGGGCTTTGCCTGGAACTGTCCGTCGAACAGCAGCGGCACTCTGGCCGCACGCCAACTCTGGTCGTCAGTCACGCCCCAGAGAACAACAGCGGAAATGGAGTCGGAATATTTCACCAGTACATCAAAAATATCGCTGTAGATCTGTGCCTGTGTTTCCAGACCAGTTTCGGAGGTGTCGGAAGTGGTAATATCCAGCTCCGTTACCTGAATGTCCAGACCGGTCTCTGCAAACTTGGCAATTGCCTTTTCATAGACGGAAACGGACGGGAAACCGACATCCAGATGGGACTGCAGACCAATACCGTCGATCAGCCCCTCTGCCTTCAGCTCCTCTGCCATGGCAATGATGGCATCGGTCTTCTGGGGCATGTACTCGTTGAAGTCGTTATAATAAAGCTTGCAGCCCTCCGGCGCATACTTTCTTGCATACTCGAATGCATACTTGATGAAGGAATTATCACCGAATACCTGTACCCAAGCGGAATTGTTCGAGCCGTTTGCGCCCTGTTCGCCGGCTGTACGCGGAACACCGCTGTCAAGCCACGCTTCATTCACAACGTCCCATGCGTAAAATTCCACATCCGGATATTCCGTTGCCAGTGCTTCCATAAGGTTCTTGATGTAGTTTTCCATACGGAGCAGCATCTTTTCGGAGGTTACCCATTCGCCGTCATCTGCATAGCCCTCCTTGAAGAACCAGTCCGGAGTCTGGCTGTGCCATACAAGGGTATGTCCGCGGACCGGTGTGCCGGTCTCTGCGCAGTAGTTCAGGAGACTCTTTGCGGACGCAAGAGAGATCTGCGGGTTGGTATCATCGCCGTCATTTTCCTCCATATATGCCTGGCAGGCCGCCTGATTCAGACAAGCGTCGGGCTTCAGCTCATTGCCAAAGGTGATGCTGTCGCTGAAGTGCTTCTCGGTCAGATCCATGAAGGACGGTGAAGCAAGATTGGATGCCATAATGGCTGTTCCGACCTTGAAATAATCGTCATATACTGCCTCCAGGGACGGGATGTCCTCCTGGATCGGGATGGTCGGTGCTTCCTGCAGACAGAAATCATCCACCCAGATCTTCGCAGCGTCATTGCCCTCGAAGTAAATATAAACCTTGCTCACATCATCGGTGAAGCTGAACTTGACCTCGGAAAATTCGCTCCAGCCGTCGCCCTGGTTCACAGCAGACTTGAGGTTGCTGTAATGGCGCACGCCATCCGCGTCGGTATACTCCAGGCTGAGCTTGATGTCATTGTACCATTCTGCGCGGACAAATGCGCTGACGGTATATTCCTTGTTCGGCTCGCAGATCTCATCGAGCAGGATCTGCGGACCATGCCAGCCCTTTTCTCTGCCGCTGACGCACATGGAGTATTCGCCGCTGTTCGCATAATCCGTCACAGCCTCCATGACCTCCACGCCGCCGCGTCCTGTGAACTTGTCTACGATGCCGTCTTCAAAGTCGGTCTCGTAGATCACATCACCCGGAACGATCTCAACTGCGCTTGCCGCAGAGAGCGGAAGTGCGGCACATGCACACGCTGCTGCCAGTACGCCGGCAAGAGCACGGCTTTTCTTGTTCTTTTTCATAATATGACCCTCCTTACAATTCTACAGTATGCCGAAACGCAAATGGTATTCCAGTCTACCACTTGTAATATGCACGGAAGTTTTGACGATACTGCAACTTTATTATAACACCACATTACAGGATTTGTCAAGAGCGTGCGGTAAATTTTGGGCAGAATTTCCGGATCGGGTACAAAAACCCCCGATGCGTTCACATCGGGGGCATGGTTATGGTGCATCAATATCTCTTCGGATTGCGGCTTCAATAAGTTCCCCGTTTTCATCAAATGCGAGATAAGCAAAAACGGCTGTATGAAAAATCATACGATATTCTCCGAGACGTACAAACATTGCCTGTTCTCCCACGATCCGCACCTTTTCTCCGTTTTCTGATCCGCTCTGCATTTCATCCTCACTTGCAAAGGAGGCGTTTCCGGCTGCATCATTGATGCGCAAGCCACGATCAGTTCTCATTTCTCTGATTTCCCATTCTTTGTCTTCAGCAACAGAAATAACACCATCCCAATCGGTTCCCATGGGAATCTGCTGAAGCACATACGCACGAACATCTTCATCCGACCGGCTGATCGGAACGGCAAGCCAGAAAATTCCATACAGTAAAAACGGCAGTATGACAATTGCCGCAAGAATCAGCAAGATACGTTTGATTGTTTTTTTCATCTTTCTGCTCCTTCTGTAATATGCACGGAAATTTTGACCATGCTGCAACTTTATTATAACACTATGCTGTGGGATTGTCAAGAGAGACCGGAGGATTTTGGGCAGGATTTCCGGATAGGGTACAAAAACCCCCGATACTTTGACATCGGGGGTACTGTTCATCTATCATGGAATGTGGTGCAGCGTATTACGCAAGCTGTTACTGCTCAACAGAGGCGGAATTCGTCTTTTCGAGAAGCTTTCGCTTCATGATGCAAAGATCAAAGGCATCCAGCGTGTTATTGAGATCAAAATCGGCTTCTGCCCAATCGTACATCTCAACATCATCCGCTCCGAGCAGCCATTTCTGCAATGTCACTGCATCTGTAACACTGAATTCAAGATCACCGTTGATGTTGCCCGACGTGGTGATTTTGATTCTGAATATCAGATCCATGGATTCGTTGCTGTAATAGATCACCTCGGGCTCGTCTCCGGTGGTGAATTCAAACAGATCGGCATATTTGTAAAAATGTGCCAACTGATCATTTTCCAGAACAAAGGGATTCGAATTGATCGTATAAAACGGACCTGTATACATCCAGCCGCCGGGCACACTGTCATTCTTAATGCCGATGTTCGTACCAAAAGTGAAGTTATGGTACTTGACGACTTCATTCGGAATCAGCTCACCCGTATCCTTGTCATACAGTGTAATTCTTGTTGCACCGTCCGGAAGAACAGGATCGGGATTTGTTTTGTAACTCAGATAGCAAGTCACTCTGATGCGTTGTTCTTCCTCCGATGTGACCTCAAATCCATGAAAATCATAGTAGCCGTCTTCCGTTCTGATATCGAAAGAATAGCTGCAGTTGGGATCATAGGCTCTGGTTGAATCAATAATGCAGGGATTGGAGTCAATTGGAAAAAGTTCACTGAGACAAGGTTCTTCAGAGCTATTCTGTATCGTATTTTTCAAGAATGAAGCATCTTCGGGAATGTCAATCAGTTCACCCGTATCCTGATCTATGAATGTGATGATTGTGCTGCCATTTGAGAGGTCAACAATCTCGGTACAGTTGTTCTTTATATGATAGCTTCCGTTTGTTATATCAAAAGACGCTTCATCTGACCATTGCCTGCCGACCGACCATTCCACATCGACCAGTCCGTCCGCAGTGGGCTCATATACGATCACAGAAGAAGAGCCGCCGCCATCCACCGGATAGACTTCTGAAAGAAGGTCAAATCCGTCGCAGTCGGATTCCATAACATATTCAATCGCACCATTACCGCTCTGCTCCATTTCCAGAGATGCTCCCGTGCTTGCATTCACATCTGCACAGTATGCGATATAGTTGTAATAAACGCAAGCACGACTGGAAGCAAGCGTAGAATTAAGACTGTAGCTTTTAAGCCAATTATACTCAGCAGGGCAGTCGGGAAGCCAGCTGTAAATATCGGTCTGCTCTACAAAGCCGCTTGGATTTTCAAAGGTGAATGTTTCAATGATCTTTTTCTTATAATCTTCACCAAGATCCTCCATCCATTGTACCGTCAGATCCTCTCCCTCAAGCACACGGAACATCTGGACTTCAAATACATACTGCATTTCAGATGCTGCATAGGATTCAAAGAAGCTGTAATCGTCCGTAGGAATACCCAATATATTGCAGTATTCTTCATATTCCGCAAGGGCTTCTGCATCATTCGGATCGGGCTGTTCCGGAATTTCAAGCTCAAATACCGCAGGGGATGTGCAGGCAGGGGTATTAACCAGTGCCATACTGCCGGAAATTGAAGTTTTATAGTTGTCTTTTTCATCCAGACGAATGGGTTTGACCAGACAAATGAAATTATCCTCCACATGGGATTTGCCGTAGGTATTGTAAAACTGCATGGCATCGACGAAATTCATCGGTGTCCAGTCGGGCAGTGTGCCGATGGCGGAATCCATTGAGGGCTGATCGGCGGCGGATGCAGGCGGTAGAGCAGATGCAGAAATCAGCATCATGCCTGCGGTGAAGAGTGGGAGCAGTTTGTGTTTCATAATAATTCCTCCAATCTGTACAAAATGAGTGAAAGCGTGTGGACTTTCTTAGTTTTATTATACGCTTTTATGAATGCTATGTCAATAGAAATGGTGTATTTTTAGGGATGGACAAAAAATAACCTCCGATGCTTTCACATCAGAGGTTTGCTGTCTGTCTTATATAAAATAGATGATATAGAAAAATGATATGTAATCGAATTTGGTTTTATAAATTGAAATTTATCGGCTGATCTCCATCTCTATGCTTTTCCATTTTTCGTCACACAAATTATAGCTTATAATATTATTGTTTTCTTTAAATCCAACTGATTTATAACAGTAATAAGCATTCGGATTGTTTTCGAAAACTTCTAATATTACTTTTGAAGCACCATAAAGTTCAAATGCAAATTTTATGCCTAACTTCAACATTTGCTTTCCGTAACCTTTTCCCCTTACCTGAGGACTGAGGATTACATATCCAAAGCTTAATTCATCAGTTTTATCGCCTGACTGACGAAGAGTAAAAAATCCTACAGCACCGGTTTCATCAAACGCTGTAAAAGGAAAATATTTTTCATTATCTATTCTTCCGGAAACAGCTTGTTCAATTCGCTCAGGCGAAACAGGAAATCTCCTAATCGTCCCTCGCTCCATTTATAAAAAGTTATCTTATCCTGACACCAATTTGCTATTTTTTTGCTGTCATTTCTTCGGTATGGTCTTATATAAAGCATATTATTACCTCATAACCCGATGTTTTTGTTTCTCTCTGTTCTAATTTATCAGTCTGTCCGATCCCCTATATTATACCACACTTCACAAACTATTGCAATAAAAAACCTCCGATGCTTTCACATCAGAGGTTTACTGTCAAGGTGTGACAAAATAGATGACATTATATTCGGTCATATTTTTCTATTTTCTATGCTGCGTTTTCACTTTTCTTCCCTTGAAATTAAGAAAAGAAAACTTTAAGCACAGTTACATTATAGCATACATCTCACAATCTGTCAAGAGCTAAATTTTAATGAATTACAGATTCGGGATACTCTACTACACATGTCAGTCCACACAAAAACATTGCATTTTTTCCGATTATATGATATAATTGTGTATGAACATCCGGAATGAAAAATCAAAATGAAAAGAGGGAATGCGTGTGAACAATCTTGATAAGCTGGTGCTTGAATTATGCCGCTTTCCAAGTGAAACACCTTGGCTGGAATTTAAACATAATAACTATAACGAACGCATGATCGGAGAAGACATCAGTGCTTTGGCAAATAGTGCAGCTCTGTACGAAAGAAATACTGCATATATGCTTTGGGGGATTGATGATACCACTCATGAAATCATTGGCACACAGAAGAATCTCCAAAATCTCAAAGTGGGGAAACAGGAGCTTGAAAACTGGCTGCGTGGTCTGTTGTCAATTCATGCAGACTTTGAATTTCATTCTGTAGAAGTGAATAATAAACAGGTTGGCTTACTCATAATATATAAAGCAGTCAATCATCCGGTCACATTTGAGAAGACTGACTATATCAGAGTAGGGAGCTATACCAAAAAATTGAAAGATCATCCTTCACTGCAAGCACAGCTCTGGGATAGGCTGAGAAATGAAAAATTTGAAGAACAGACAGCTAAATTTGACCTTTCGCTGACCGATGCTCTTCAGCTTTTGGATGCTTCAAGTTATTTTGATATGATGGCAATTACACCTCCGACTGATGCGGAAGGTGTGGCACATTATATGCTTGAAGAAGGCATTATTATGAAGCAGGACAACGGATTGTATGCTGTTACCAATATGGGAGCAATTCTGTTCGCAAAGAAAATTGACAGCTTTTCGAAACTTTCACGCAAGGCAGTGCGAATTGTGCAGTACCTTGATAATAGCCGCTTGCAGCTTCAAAAAGAACGAACCATAGAAAAAGGCTATGCTTTGGCATTTGAAGAAATGCTGCAATACATCGAAGCACTGATTCCTTCAGAAGAAGCCATTACCTCTGCCCGTAGGGAGAAGAAAACTGCATATCCGCTGCTTGCAATCAGAGAAGCAGTCGCCAATGCTTTGATCCATCAGGATTTTACAATTACAGGAACAGGACCTGTGATTGAAATTTTTCAGAACAGAATTGAGATTACCAATCCAGGCATTCCGCTTATTGAGATCAAACGAATCATTGACAATCCTCCAAAATCCAGAAATGAAAAGCTGGCGGCTTTGATGCGGCGACTTCGCATTTGTGAGGAACTTGGTACAGGCTGGGATAAAATCACAATTTCCTGTGAATTATGCCAACTGCCAGCACCCAAAATTGATTTGTATGAGGAAAACACCAAGGTCACGCTTTTTGCAGATATGCCATTTTCCAGTATTGCTCCTGAAGACAAGCTGTGGGCATGTTACCTCCATGCCTGCATAAAGCAGGTACAGGGTGAACAGCTGACCAATCGTTCTCTCAGGGAGCGATTTGGATTGAGCGACACCGGCTCTGCAAGTATTTCCAGATTGATTAAAGACGCTGTAGAATTAAGGCTGATCAAAGCGGTTGATCCCACAACAGCACCAAGATACATGAAGTACATTCCAATCTGGGCTTAACTTGCTTATAACTTGCTGATCAGCTTGCCTATCTCGTTCAAAAAAAGAATGCTTTATCCAAATTCGGCGATGTTCAGCCGCTTTTCGGATTTGTTTTCTTCCTGTTTCATGCAAAACTAACTTGCTGGTAACTTGCTGGAAGAGAATGGCTGTACACAGTTTCAAAAATCGACAGTGCTATGGTACTGTCGATTTTTGCATAGGCATTTATCATTTTTTGCTCACTCATGAAAATGCTTTCTCTCACTATCAATATAATCCTTCACAAACTGCTCCGCCTCCTCCACACTGGGTTCGAGCAGCTCAAAATCCACCGCTGCCGAAATCCTGTCCAGCGGAATGGCAGACTGTTCATTCTCGTATATCTCAATCAGAAACCCTGCACACTGTACTACTTTGCCGTCCTTATCTACTCTAACAACAGATTCCTGCGAAATCTTCACATAAAATCCTCTGTACTTCATTTTCTTCACTCCAATCCCATCACAAAATCTTCTTCCTCGCCCAGTTCCTCCTGCCGGATACGTTCCTCCTGCTCCGTCATCGCCTGCATCAAGGCTCGTTCCAGATAATGCTCATCCATGCCGTTTGCACGGTAACCGTTCAGAATCGTCTGGTAATACTGCTGGCTTGGCGGTGCAATTTCACCCCTGTTCATGACATATGCCATGCATTCTCGCACCTTCCCGCCGACCTCCATCTCGAAGATTTCTTTCCGGTATAAGCTGGGGAAGCCCTCGTAGCGATCTAATGCGATCTCATCCCTCTCGCCGATCTCCCAGATCAGCACCGGAACCTCTGCACCTTTCTTCGGCACGATGGTTGCCACCCCTCGGAACTCCAGCTCATGCCCCTGCAGCATTTTGCTCTCCAGCACCTTCGCCGTCGGACAACGCCGTGCCATTTGTTCAAGGTTGATGTTACTCCCGTAGGCAAGGTAAATTCGTTTATATTTCATCGTTTTTCACCCTTTCAATTCGTAGTTACATACTCATGCTCATTTCTTCGCTTTCGTCAAACTCCTCACAATCGCTCACAACGCCCTGCAAGTTTTCATGGGGTGTTTCCCTCACTTCCTCCTGAACGTCGCACACTGCGACGACAGCAGGCTCACAGGGGGCTTGGTGTTCTCTCTGCTGACTTCTGGCGGCAATCCGTTCCTGTTTTAATCGTTCTCTCTGTGCAATCGCATCCTCCGGATGCAGCCAAGCAATATTGCCTTCCAAATGGGAAAGCAGATGTTTTCTACAATTCTTAAATTCCTCGCCAATCAAACCGAGCCGCAAAAGCCATGTGCGGAATGTGTACTTTTGGTTCGGGGAATGCGTCGGTTTCCATTGTGCGGATTTCTGTGATAACGCCTGATTGCTGATGGCAAGGCAAAAGACAAGATAGCTGCGGATCACACCTGCGTGGAGCGTGGAATTGAAGGCTCTGAACTCAACTGTTCCCTTTGAAAAGACGCTGTGGAGGTTCAAAAGATGATACCGACTGTCGTGGTAATGATAGTTTGAACCGTCCCGTCCGTTGTACCAGATGTCCTTGATTTCGTCCATCGTGCGTGGTTTCGCTACGTTCAGTTTCTGCAAAAAACTCCTGTCCACCTTCTTGCAGTAGTGAGCACGGCTCATGCCGACCTGCAAGGCATCGTAGATCATGTCCTCTTTGCTCGCCACGATATTGACCAGATTCCGCAGTTTCTGGGCATTGTACGGCTCGGCATTGATACTACGATATTTACTTTTTTGCGGCATTTCCAGCATTTGATTACCAAAGCACACGATGGCGGATACAGCGGAAAATGCCAATTCCTGATCCGTCACCACATCACAAAGCCGTCCGTCACAGACTGGACAGCGGATCTGGTATTGTGTTTTCTCTTTTTCCTCTGTCACATCTTCCTCATCCTCATTTTTGCTGACCAGCTAAAACTTGACTAACAATTTTGCGGTCTGCACCGCAAAATCATTGTTCATTTTTCAGCCAATCTATGAATTTCATCCAGTCCGCATCCGTCGCACCCAAATCCCGTGCGGCTCGCAGTGCCTGCACCACGATAGGGCGGGATGCGGCATATGCCGCTGCATCAGGGCTGAGCGTCCCGTTTGCCTTTGCGTACAGATCGTACAGGGTTTCAGTTTCCTGCTTGTTCAGGAGCAGGACGCTGGCAAGGTTTTCAAGCAGTTCCGGGCTGGGATTGGTTCGCTGACCATGCTCCAGTTGGCTTAAATAGCCCACAGATATGCCAAGTTCCTCCGCCAGTTCCTGACTTTTCATAGAATGACACTGCCTTTGATTGGTAATGAACCGTCCAAATTCTATCTTGTCATTCATGAAGTTTCCTTATGATTTGGTTAATTTGATTGCCTTCAGTTGAATTTTACGTCCGTTCCTACCCCGATATATGTCCGCCTCCAATCCAATGTGTTCAGCATTTTGCTTTGCTGCTCATAATGGCATGGTACCGATTTCGCTGTCCCAGACCAGCCGAAAGATGAAACCTGTAAACCCCTTCGATTCCACAATCGACTTGAACGCATCCGACACAAATGCCCATCGCTGCGGCTCGTCCACAATTTTGAAAATGTGATGCTGCCGCAGCTCCAGGCAATCCCTGAACGCATACCTTTCAAACACCGGAATCTTCTGCTTTTCGTCGCAGTAAATGCGTTTGGACTTTGTGTAGTCGATCACGTCCAGAACCGCAGTGACATTCACGCCGCAGTAGTCGCCGTCGAGACAGACCAGCTCCAGTTCTTCCACCGATCCTGCAATCAGCGGACGCAGGGCATCCAGCACCTCCCTGCGGAATACAGGAAGGATACAGCAGGGGGCATCACTCAATTCCATGCCCTTACGCCAGTTCGCCCTTCGGACAGTCAGCGGTGTCCACTCATTTTTTTTGGATCTGCCATCGAATGTGCGGAGTTCGCTGATGGGGAGCTCCTGTTCTGGAACGAAATAGTCGTAGTGTTCGTTGTCGAAGTGGAGTTGATAGATTTTTATGAGGGTCACCGCCTTTTTTGAGATGATAGGGTTTAGAGAGGTATAGCTGCTGTACAGTGTGAAAAAACTTTGGCTAAATTTGGAGTATAGTTCTGATATATTGAAGGTTGCATTTGTTGTATTTTCAGTTTGAATCATTGTAATGATTTATTCTGTGGTTAGCTGAAATACGGCTTTTTGTCATTCATCTTTGCTCTAATTTGAGAAATTTTATTTTTGTACAACGGCAAATACGATTGTCAAAATTAGTGCGATATAGGACATGATATAATTCTTGTCCTTTGTTTGTAATACTTCTTGAATCATTGGGATCAAAATTAAACCTGAACAGCTAAACAGCATCTGGAATGTAAAATACTTTAGCAGTAATTCGCCATCCTGATACAATTCTACAAAAAAACACGATGCTGCATTTAAAGCAATGTAGAATCCAATCATCATCATGCTGACCTTGAGTATTTTACTGACAATTTCAGCATATTTTGAGTTCGTATTCTGTTTTTTAGACAAAACATAAATCAGCACAAGGAGCCCAGTTATCAATATATGTACGATGAAATTGATTGCAATTGCTACATTATCTGTTGTAAAAGCTTCTATTGCACTTTTTATTGAAGCTAATAGAAAAGCCAGAAAAACAAATACAAGTACGAAAACAATTCCCATTTTGAAAAGATAAGTTGTAATCGGATTTTCATCGTCATTAGTATCTGTTTCCTTTGCCAAGGAATTCTGCAGTTTCTGCATATTCTTTTCAATCATGTCAAGTTTCATAGAAGCCAAACAGGGCGTTTTTCTCCTTAATGGATACCCACATTTTATACAACGATCAGATTGATTTGATACTTTTTCACGGCAT
>JAZNKY010000077.1:0-4120 GCA_045578805.1 Oscillospiraceae bacterium | reverse complement strand
CTTAGAGGTCCCACCCGTTCCCTTTCCGAACACGGCAGTTAAGCTCTTTCGCGACGAAAATACTTGGTTGGTCTCGACCTGGGAATTTAGTTCGGTGCCGGCTCCTTCTTTAAATCCGCTTCTTCTTAGAAGCGGGTTTTTGTTTTTATATGTGCGATTAACTCTATTGAAACCATTTTTCAGGCTTTTTTCACAAATGATCCCTCGTGTTTTTTGTGCAATTACCCCATGACATTTTTTTAAAAAATATGTTATAATTATAACATAGTCATAAAAAGGAGGTCATCGCATGGAACTGCAAAAGGGGGCATATATTGTATACCGGAACGCCGGTGTCTGCCAGGTGGTGGATCTGGAGGAACAGAGCATGGACGGTGAGCATACGATATTATACTATAAGATCAAACCGATTTCGGATGCAAGCTCCACCTATTACATCCCGGTAGCAAAGGCGGGGGAGAAACTGCGCAGACTGCTGACTGAATCAGAAATTCTGACTCTGATCGATTCCATGCCGCAGTCCGGAGAATGCAGTGAGTACTGGTCCGACAACCGCCGTGAGCGTAAGGAAATGTATTCGCAGATCATGAAAAGTGATGACCATATGACGATCCTGCGCTTGATCAGCTCGCTTTATTTCCGCAAGCGTGCTGCCGAGGCAAAGGGAAAACGTTTCTCTGCGATGGATGAGACCATCATGAAAAATGCAGAAACCCTCATGCTGCAGGAGTTCGGCTTCGTGCTGGAGCTTTCTGAGCCGGAGGTGCGCCGTTTCATGGATGAACGGGTCAAAAGCAAGGTGTGATCTGACAGGACCTTCATGGATTGGAGGTCCTGTTTTGTTGTACAAGGCAACATTTCTTGACAATCTCGGTGCGGACAGGATATAATTAAGAGAGTATGTATAGATAAACTAAAAAGGAGAAATCAATGGAACAATATTCAGTCACCGGCATGAGTTGTGCTGCCTGTGTTGCGCGGGTTGAAAAGGCGGTATCCGGCGTGGAGGGCGTGACCTCCTGTTCGGTTAGCCTTTTGACAAACTCCATGGGCGTGGAAGGCACAGCCAGCCCGGAAGCCATCATATCCGCTGTACGGGCAGCGGGCTATGGCGCATCTGAAAAAGGCACAGCAGCCGGGAATGCCGCCGCTTCACAGCAGGATGCTCTGGAGGACAGAGAAACCCCCGTTCTGAAACGCCGGCTTTTCTGGTCAGCTGGTTTTCTGCTCCTGCTCATGTACCTTTCAATGGGATACGGCATGTGGGGATTTCCCGTTCCGGCATTTCTGGATGGAAATCCCATCGCACAGGGCATTCTGCAAATGCTCCTTGCTGGAATCGTCATGGTCATCAACCAGAAATTCTTCATCAATGGCTTTCGCGCGCTCTGGCATCGTGCGCCCAATATGGACACGCTGGTTGCCCTTGGATCATCCGCATCCTTTGCTTACAGCGTTGCACAGCTCCTCATGCTGACGGATGCAAATCATACAGGTACAGCGCATTCGCATTTCTATTTTGAATCTGCTGCCATGATCCTGACGCTCATCACGGTCGGAAAGATTCTCGAAGCCCATTCCAAGGGTAAAACCACCGATGCACTGAAAACCCTCATGCAGCTTGCACCGAAAACAGCCATTGTTCTGCGGGATGGTGTGGAAACCGAAATTCCGGCTTCGCAGGTAAAAAAAGGCGATATTTACCTTGTCCGCCCCGGTGCCAGCATTCCGGTGGATGGTGTGGTTCTGGAGGGAAATAGTGCAGTGGATGAATCCACCCTGACCGGCGAAAGCATTCCGGTCGATAAAGCAGCCGGTGATCCCGTATCAGCCGCAACCATCAACCGTTCCGGATTTCTGCGGTGCGAGGCAGTCAAGGTCGGCAAAGATACCGCCCTTTCCCAGATCATCCGTATGGTGAGTGATGCGGCGGCAACCAAAGCCCCCATTGCCAAGACAGCAGATACGGTTGCAGGCATCTTTGTACCGGCAGTCATTGCGATTGCGCTTGTGACCTTTGTGATCTGGCTGATCGCGGGCGAAAGCATCGGCTTTTCCATCACAAGGGCAATTTCCGTTCTGGTCATCAGCTGTCCCTGTGCGCTCGGACTGGCGACTCCCGTTGCCATCATGGTCGGCAGCGGCAAGGGCGCAAGAAACGGCATTCTGTTCAAAACCGCATCTTCTCTCGAAGCCGCAGGTCAGACGCAGATCATCGCTCTTGACAAGACCGGCACGATCACGGAGGGGAAACCTGCAGTAACGGACATTCTTTCCGCGGACAGTATCACACAGGAACAACTCCTGCAAATGGCATACTCCCTCGAACAGCACAGCGAGCATCCGCTTGCTGGTGCGGTGATCGCCTACGCGCAGGAAAAGGGGATTGCCCCTTTGCCCGTGACTGATTTCCAGGCACTCGCCGGAAATGGTCTTTCGGCAAGACTTGACGATGATACACTGATCGGCGGCAGCATGAAATTCATCCAGAGCAGGATCAATTTGCCGGAAACCGCTGTTTCCCGTGCGCAGATGCTTGCAGAAGAGGGTAAAACCCCGCTGTTTTTCTGCAAAAATGACCGGTTCATTGGCATGATTGCCGTTGCGGACAGGCTCAAGCACGAAAGTCCGCAGGCGATTCAGGAACTGCGCAATCTGGGGCTGCGTGTGGTGATGCTGACCGGAGATAACCGACGGACTGCGGAAGCGATCGGAAAGCAGGCTGGCGTGGACGAGGTGATTGCGGATGTCCTGCCCGATGGCAAGGAAGCCGTGATCCGCAGACTTTCTGCAGAGGGAAAGGTTGCGATGGTCGGTGACGGCATCAACGATGCGCCGGCTCTGACCCGTGCGGATATTGGCATTGCGATCGGGGCAGGTACGGACGTGGCGATGGATGCAGCGGACATTGTTCTGATGAAAAGCCGCCTGACCGATGTGCCGGCAGCCATCCGCCTGAGCCGTGCGACCCTCCGGAATATCCGGCAGAACCTGTTCTGGGCGTTTATTTACAATATCATCGGCATTCCGCTGGCGGCAGGTATGTGGATCCCGATTTTCGGCTGGGAACTGAACCCCATGTTCGGGGCGGCGGCGATGAGCCTTTCGAGCTTTTGCGTCGTATCGAATGCCCTGCGTCTGAATCTTTTCGGCATGTACGATGCCGATCATGATAAACCCATCAAAATCAAACGGAAAAAGGAGAAAAAAGCCATGACAAAGACGATCCGAATCGAGGGCATGATGTGCCCGCACTGCGAAGCAACGGTGAAGAAAGCACTCGAAGCCGTAGCAGGCGTTGCATCCGCAGAGGTCAGCCACAAGGAGGGGACTGCCGTTGTCACCCTGACAGCCGACGTGGACAATGCACTGCTGAGGCAGACAGTCGAGGACAAGGATTTTACTGTGACGGAGATTGCGTAACGAACGAACCGCCTTTTTCCATCTGGAAAAGGCGGTTTTTTATTGCAATTTGCGGGAGGATGTGGTATAATAGAGAAAATTGCAGTGTGCAGTAAATAAGAATTTGGCGGAGGTAATATATTATGTGCCTGATATGTGATAGAATACAGATGATTAAAGAAAACACCAACCCTTGGTTTGTAAAAGAATTGGAAACGGGTTATGTCGTTATTGGTGACAATCAGCATTTTAAGGGTTACACAATATTTCTTTGCAAAGAACACAAAACGGAATTGTTCCAACTAGACTATGCAACTAAAATGAAGTATTTAGAAGAAATGTCTGTCGTAGCAGAAGCTGTAGCTAAGGCATTTGGTGCAGAAAAAATGAATTATGAATTGTTAGGCAATGGAGATACACACCTTCATTGGCATCTATTTCCAAGAGTAAGTGGTGACTTAGAGAATTATGGAAACAAGGGCAAAGGTCCTGTTTGGTGGTATCCAATTGAGAAAATGTATAGCCCTGACAACCGCCCATCTGATACTGAATTGACAGAAATGAAAACCATATTGGCAACAGAGTTGGACAAATTACTATAAGGCCAATTCCAATTTGTTGAACAGTTCTTCCTTGACAAAATATACCAGGACATGTTACCATTTGCAAAAATTCTGAAAGGAGATACGGCAATGGCAGTTAATGTTATCATGAACAC
>JAZNKY010000076.1:0-3410 GCA_045578805.1 Oscillospiraceae bacterium | reverse complement strand
GGCTCTTTGGTGACCGTTCCCCTGCCGAAAATGTGAATATCCTCAAAAAGCCTCATGGAACAGCTTTCTCCACATTCCATCCAGTGGGTCTTGTCATCATACTTGATCTTGGAGGATTCCCCCGCACAGTGATTGCCCTCTGTGCAGTAGTGTTTTCTCCACGCATCACCTTCCATGCAGATTCCATGCTGGCAGCCAAAGTCCTTTGTTTTTTCGGCACAGCATGCTTTACACAGCTCACATTCATCGCAAATATCGGTGCAGCCCTCGCAGGTGACACATTCTTCACACAGATTTCCGCAGTCTGCACAAATATCTCCGCAGTCTGCGCAGATCGCCTCCGCACAGTCGCCGCAGTAATGACAGTCCTGACACATTGCATCAGCACAGTCGATGCAGACACCGCAGTCAGGACAGAATTCATTGATACAGCCGGAACATTTTCCGCAGTCAGGACAAACGTTTTCGCTGCAGTCCTGACAGATAATACCGCACTCCTCACAGATTTCGGTACAGTTTCCACACAGGCCGCAATCCTCGCAGAAGCCGTCCGATTCAGCGCATTCGATACAGATATCACAGGAAGCACAGAATTCGTCGCAGCAATTGGAGCATTTCTCCTCGCATTCAGGGCAAATATCCGCACATTGCTCACAACCCTCTCCACACGGGCAAACAAGGCCACAATCACCGCACAGGCCGCAGTTTATACAGAATCCATCGGAGTCGGAACAATCGCGGCAAGTACCACAGTCCTGACAAATTTCATCCGTGCAGTTGGCACAGGCTTCTCCGCATTCCGCGCAGACGTTGGTACAGTTGGTGCAGCCGCCTCCGCAGGTGCAGACCATATCCACGCAGTTGTAGCAAAGGCCACACTCGCTGCAGAAGTTTTCCTCTCCCACGCAGTCTATACAATAGTTACAGTCCGCACAGAGTTCGTCTCCTGCGCAGTTTTCGCACTTCTCATTGCATTCGGGACAGATCGCCTCCACACACTCGGAGCAACCATCTCCACAGATACAAATATACTCCGAACACATCTTACAGGTCTCACAGCCGTCACAGAAATTTCCCTCACCGCCTGCACAGTCCTTACAGATATTGCAGCCTCCGCATATCTCCTCGTCGGCACAGTTGGTGCATTTTTCACCACAATCCGGACAGATTGTGGCACAGTCGGAGCAACCGTTTCCACATATACAAACGTAATCCACACAGTTTTTACAAATGCCGCATTCCGCACAATAATTGCCTTCTCCGCCAATGCAGTCAAAACAGATACCACATTCGCTGCAGAGCTGGTCATCGGCACAGGCTTCACATTTTTCTCCGCAGTCACTGCAGATCAGGGCACATTCCGAGCAGCCGTTTCCGCAAACACAGAGTATTTCCACACAGTTTATGCACAAACCACACTCTGCACAGTAGTTTCCCTCGCCTCCCACACATTCAAAGCAGGTCTCACAGTCACCGCAGAGCTCATCGTCGGCACAGGCCTCACATTTTTCGCCGCATTCAGGACAGATGATGGCACAGTTGGAGCAGCCTCCTCCGCAGACACAGATCACATCCACACAGTTATAACAGAGACCGCACTCTGCACAGAAATTGCTCTCTCCACCCACACAGTCGATGCACGTTCCACACTCCGTACAGAGCTGATCGTCTGCGCAGGCTTCACATTTCTCTCCGCACTCCTTGCAGATCACCGCACAGTTGGAGCAGCCTCCTCCACAGTAGCAGACATACTCTACGCAATTTTTACATTCACCGCATTCGGTGCAATAGCTGCCCTCGCCTCCCACACATTCAAAGCACACACCGCAGCCGCCGCAAAGCTCATCGTCGGCGCAGTTCGTACATTTTTCATTGCACTCGGGACAGAGCTCGGCACATTCCGCACATCCCTCCCCGCAGATACAGATATAGTCCACACAATCTATACATTTATCACAGGTGTTGCAGTAATTACCGTCGCCACCCGCACAGTCGAAACAGATACCGCAATCGCCGCAGATACCACCGTCGGCGCACTCCTCGCATTTTTCTCCGCAATCCTCGCAGACGAGTACACATTCTGAACAGCCGTTGCCACAAATACAGATCGCATCCACACAGTCTATACATAGCTGACAGGTTTCACAGAAGTTTTCATCACCGCCCATACAGTCAACACAGTACGAACACTTACTGCAGAGCGCGTCCGGTTCGCAGTTGGTACATTTTTCATAGCAGCCCTCACATGCGATGGCACACCGCGAGCAGCCGTCACCGCAGTAGCAGATCCACTCAGCACACCCCAGACAGATATCGCAGTAGGAACAGTACGCCTCGTTCCCCGAACAGTCGGGACATTTTTCGCATTCGTCACAGATCCACTCGGCACACTCGGAGCATTTTTCTCCGCATTCGGAACAGATCGCTCCTCCCTGCTCATAGCACCCACGGCATTTATCGTCACATTCGCAGTGATCCTCGAGGCAGTTGCCGCAGTCATCACATAATTCGTTATCCTCTTCACAAGAACCGCAATATCCGCAATGATGTTCCTCATAACAATCGCCGTCGGCTCCCTCGCCGCAGTGGTCGCCGTTATCGCATTTCCAGTCGTCATAGCGCCAACCGCCGCAATATTCGCACTCCACACCGTCCTCGTAACCGGCATACGCCCGGATGACAAACATGGTCTGTACTGATTCGAGAATATCCGTTAACGATGGCAAGAAATCAACCTTTTCCTGCTCATTATGAGCGTGTTCATCGTAAACAAGCGCTTCGTCTTTGTGATCGTGGTCCTCATAAACAACGGCTTCGTCTTCATGGTCGTGATCATCAAAAACAAGACCCGCGCCTTCGTGGTCATGATCCCCATGATCTGTATCCGCCTCCGTATGACCAAACCCGCCGAGCATATGGCCGTGCAAAGTATCCTCTGAATACGAGCCAAGGATTAACAGAAGACACAGGATTACACTGACGATTCGTTTTTGTCTCTGGTTCATTGTATACTCCTTCTGCATCGCAATCAGAATTTTCCGCCGCCGCCACCGACCTTGGTACCCGATTTGGTGGTATGTGTCGATGATGAACCGGAATTGTCCGATTTTTCGTGCCTCGTGATGGTCTTATACAGGAAAAACTCTCTCGACCCGGTTACATCCATACTGCCGGGTTTGGTATAATTCTTTGCCGCCGCCTGCGCTCTCACCGTGACGAGCTTCGCCTTATGTTTTCCTGTGATGATTCCTGCGCCAACCAGACCGATGAGCAGACAAATGACAAAATTCCGGACTGCAGGGAAGGGTTTCTTCGGAAGATCGTCCGCATCAAAGGGATTACCGCTCCGTGCCATGTCGATGAATCGGTCACAGATTGAGGCGTACTCAAGAAAAGCCTCCGCAAACTTA
>JAZNKY010000075.1:0-3599 GCA_045578805.1 Oscillospiraceae bacterium | reverse complement strand
CTCCCTCCGGGAGGGGGTAGGGGGTGGGGCAGCTTTGCATGTGCATCGTTAGAAAGCTAAAGTTGACGACATTGCCTGCACTTTTCCCCGCATACCCAACACAAAATTGCAGATACTTACTTTACATCTTCACAGAAACATGCTATAATAGAAAAAACACCGAAAGGAGAGTATCCATGCAGTTTGTCATCACATTTCTGGAGGGAATCATTTCGTTTATTTCCCCCTGTATGCTCCCGATGCTGCCGGTGTATCTGTCCTATTTTGCCGGAAATGCTGACAAAAAACAGCATACCCTCTCCCGTGCGGCGGTATTTGTTGCCGGATTTTCCGTGGTATTCTGCCTGCTGGGATTATTCGCCGGAACGATCGGTGCATTCCTCTCCGCCTATAAAACGATCGTCAACATCGTCTGCGGCATCATCGTCATCGTGTTCGGTCTGAGCTATCTCAATGTCATCCGCATTCCATTTTTTCAGGGAATACAGAAGCGCATCCATGTGGACAGCCTGTTTTCGGCATTTCTCTTCGGCATGATCTATTCCGTCAGCCTGACCCCCTGCGTCGGGGCATTTCTGGGTTCCGCCCTCATGCTCGCCTCCGCATCCGGTACGGCGGTGCAGGGCGTTCTGCTCCTGCTGACCTATTCGTTGGGACTCGGCGTGCCGTTCCTCTTTTCGGCGGTGCTGATCGAACAGCTGGGCAGCGCATTCACATTCATCAAGAAACACTACAATATCATCAATCTCATCAGCGGCATTTTCCTGATCGTCACAGGCATCTGCATTGCATTCGGCTGGATGGATCGGCTGATGGCGGTCTTTTCGTGAGGTAGCCTATGAAACAGAAAACTTTTCTCATTGTTCTGCTTGCCGGCGGTCTGCTGATCGGCGGTGCGGCGGCTGGATACCGCTTTCTTTCGGCGAATTACACGCCGGATGGCACATCCTCCGCACAGAAGCAGGAAACCGTCACTGCACCGGATTTTGTCGTACAGAATCAAAACAGCGAAACCGTGAAGCTGTCGGATTATTTCGGCAAACCGATCGTGCTGAATTTCTGGGCGACATGGTGCGGCCCGTGCAAATCCGAACTGCCTGCCTTCGATGCGGCATATCACAGCTATGGCGACCGTGCGGAATTTCTGCTGGTGAACCTGACTGACGGACAGCGTGAAACGGTGGAGCTCGTGGAGGAATTTGTCAAGGAGAACGATTATACATTTCCGGTGTACTATGATACCATGTCCAGTGCGGCGAATGCCTACAGCGTTTACGGTGTGCCGGTGACGTATTTCATCCATGCGGATGGCACGGTGCAGGATGCCTTTATGGGCGCGATGTCAGCAGAACAGCTGGAACAGTATTTGCAGAAATTGCTTGCGGAGTGAACACCAAAAAGGAGGAACAACGATGAAAGTCACATTCAACGAAGACGCAGAAGTAGTAAAAATGGTCAAAGAGGGGCTGGAAAGAACCGGCGGCTATTGTCCCTGCCGTCTGGAGCGCACGGAGGAAAACAAGTGCATCTGCCAGGAATTTCGCGACCAGATCAAGGATCCCGATTTTGAGGGATACTGCCATTGTATGTTATATTACAAATCAAAATAAGTGGATTCAAAAGGCGGTAGCCTTTGGCGGGTCGCGGGGGCGCATTCTCCAAAGCGTGGTTCAAAGGGCGAAGCCCTTGGCGGCGGCGGTGCGCAGCACCGCCCCTAAATCCCCCTCCCTTTGGGAGGGGGCAGGGGGAGGGGCAGTTTGGGCTGCTCTCCCCCAGAAAAATAGACAAGGAGGAAATCACATGAAAGAAGTAACCATCACCGCAGCAAATTTTGAGGAAGAAGTCCTGCACTCCGACAAGCAGGTGCTTGTGGATTTCTGGGCACCGTGGTGCGGTCCGTGCAAGATGCTTGCGCCCATCGTGGAGGAAATTGCAGAGGAATATGCGGATACCGTCAAGGTCGGCAAGGTCAATGTGGACGATGAACCGGCACTTGCGATGAAATTCGGCATTTCCAGCATTCCGGCACTGCTCGTGTTCCGGAACGGTGCAGTGGTCAATTCCGCAGTCGGCTACCGGTCTAAGGTGCTGGTGGAGGATATGCTGGGCTTGGTATAAACAAATCGTTTTGGTGTCCGCCTTCGGCGGACATTTTTTATATCCCACCTTGACACATTCCCTCCACCTGTGCTATACTTATAATAAGAAAGAACCCAAAAAGGAGGGCATTCCCATGTCAGAAAATCCTATCCGTCCTGCAGATACTTCCGTCATCATCGTGTGTGCCGGAAATGCGACCCGTATGGGCGGCATCAATAAAATTCTCCTGCCGCTGGGAGATTCCAATGTCATCGGGCATTGTATGCGGGCATTTGAAGCCTGTGAGGATGTTGCGGAGATCATCATCGTCACCAAAGCCGAAAACAATGCCGCCATTGAAGAAACGGCGAAAAACCTCGGTATCACTAAATTCACCGCCATCACCGAGGGCGGCGATACCCGACAGAAAAGTGTGCTGGAGGGGCTGAGAAAGGTATCCAAGGATACGCAGTACATCGCCATCCATGACGGCGCAAGACCGCTGGTCAAGCCCGAACACATCCGGAAGGTCATCAAGGATGCCCGCGTGTTCGGCGGTGCGACCCTCGGCGTGCCGGTCAAGGATACCATTAAGGTCGTGGATGATGGACTCATCACCGATACTCCCCACCGCCCGTCCCTCTATATCACCCAGACACCGCAGGTGTTCCGGAAACGCCTGTATTTCGAGGCAGTCGATTTCGCCACGGAGCATGGTCTGGATTTCACCGATGACTGCCAGCTGGTCGAAGCCATCAACTGCAAGGTCTGCATGACGACCGGCGATTATACCAATATCAAGATCACAACGCCCGAAGACCGGGCAATTGCGGAGGTGCTGTTATGATTCGTATCGGACATGGTTATGACGTGCATAAGCTCGTGGAGGGGCGTGACCTCATCCTCGGCGGCGTGAAGATCCCCCATACCCTCGGACTTCTCGGACATTCCGACGCGGATGTCCTCCTCCATGCAATCTCGGATTCCCTCCTGGGCGCACTCGCCCTCGGCGACATCGGCAAGCATTTCCCCGACACTGATCCCCGCTATAAGGGCGCGGACAGCCTGGAGCTTCTGCGCCATGTGGTGAAGCTGATTCAGGAGCATGGCTATACTGTCGGCAACCTCGATGCCGTGATCCTCGCCCAGAAACCCAAGCTCGCCCCCCATATCGTGCAGATGCGTGAAAATATCGCCGCCGTCTGCGAAATTCCGGTGGATCGTGTCAGCGTCAAGGCAACCACCGAGGAACGCCTCGGCTTCACCGGCAGGGAAGAGGGTATCTCCGCACATTGCGTGACGCTGCTGATGAAGAAAGATTAGCACTGGATGTACCGCCCTTGCATAGACTGTAATGAGAGTGTATATTGACTGCATTTCGCAGAGATTCTGTTCCATGGTTCACTTCCCAAGAATGCGATTCTTGCAATTCTAACGTTTTGCCTTTGTCCCCAACGGGGGCAATGGCAAAACGATTTGGGATTCCAAAGGGATCACATCCCTTTGGCAGGGGGGCAGGG
>JAZNKY010000074.1:0-2852 GCA_045578805.1 Oscillospiraceae bacterium | reverse complement strand
CGATTTTTGAGCATCCTGCTCACCCTCGCGCTGGTGCTGGGGCTGATGCCGGGGATGAGTTTGACGGCGTATGCGGATGACAGCTACACTATAACTGTGAACCTCCCATGACTGAAGTCACGGGCTTCCTGATACGGCTTTCGCCGCAGGCTGCTTTAGGCAGCCGGACCTGGTCCCCCGGTGGTCAGCCGATCCCCTTAGCCTGGATTCCTCACGGATATTCCTCACCACAAAGATGGTATCCACCGGCAGGACTGCCTGCGTCTACGCCGCTTCCCTCTCCGCCATCGCCGCCGACAGCTTCCTCAGGTCTGCGTATACACATGAAGTTCTGCGCTGCACTGCAGGGACTTTTGCCTCCAGCGCAGACCGCTCCGTTTCCGGAACGGGTTTTAACAATTCTCTGATAAAGTATCTTGCCCCGATATTGTAGGATGCTGACAGGTCGCAGTTGTACTGCTTTCCGTTCGGGAATACCGCTAGGGAGTGGTTTTTGGGATCCCTTGCCACCTTCCCTGATCCGTCATACGCATATGCACTTGTCTTCCAGGCGCATACCCTCGAGACCCTCATCCCCAGCCTGTGTGCCTGATGCTCCGCGGTCTCCTGCACGGACTGTTTCTTCCACATATGAAGTTTCTGTCGGTTCTTTCCCCGTATCTTCTTCCCGCCTGTATCCAGGTGTTCGAACACGATCACATCCGCCCTGTTTTCCTTTGCGAAGCTTACGATCGCCCCCGCCGTCTTCCTTGCAAGCTCCTCATTCAGCCTCCGGGCATACGCCCAGAACCCCCTTACACTCTGCGGGCCATGCAGGCGCTGCTCTTTCCGCACACGGTTCAGCACATGCCACAGACGGTCTTTTTCAGCCGCAAAGCTGATGAACTTCCTTGCAGCGACAGTTCCGTCCGCTTCCATGATGCTGCACACCGCATCCGTGTTGATCCCGAGGTCCACCGCACAGATCCGCTGCATTCCGGCACATTTTCCTGTCAGGGCCACTTCCTGCTCAAAGGCGAACTGCAGGAAATACTTCCTGTGTCTTTTGACCAGGACCGGCGACTTTGCCTTCACGCCGCTCCAGTTCTTCCTGATATAGTCAAGGTCCGTCTTCTTCAGCCGGACCTCCTGCCATACCCAGTCCTTTCCGTCATACAGCTTCAGGAATACCCGGTCTTCTTCCTTCCGGTACATGTTGTCTTTGTAAAAGACCGGCATATAGTGGTTCCTGCCGGGAGTGCCTTCTGTCTTTCTCCCTTTCCCGCATGACGGCTCGCCTGGTTCTCCTGATTCTACGGCTGCCTTTACACAGGCCGTCTCCGCGGACAGGACGGATCCATCCGGCCCTTTGCCGGATATCAGGCCGCACATCCCAGGCTCTTTTGGTGATGCACCCGCTTCCGCGCTTCCCGCAGAACGGGTCCGTGCGGAGGAAACCGCGCCGAGCACATGCTGCAGCACCGCCCGCCTCAGATAGGACGGCATCTTCGGGAACGCGGCGTCAAAAGCATACTCCGCCCTGTTCCTCTTTGTTGTATGGATCAGCTTCTCCGCCGCATTGAAGCGCTGCTTCTCCCACCGGATCCGGGAAAGGGCTTCCCACTCCCCATCTATCACCGGATACAGCCAGTCCACCGCATCCCTGCAGATCTTCATCGTCCTTGCAAGCGGCTTATGAAGTTTTTGGATCTCCACTCTGTAGCCTGACGTGATCCGCATTCAGAACCTCCCTGTGGTATGCCTGAAGCCGTGCAAGATCCCCCGGAGGGCGGCCTTTCCCTCCCCATTCCTTTTCCTTCTGGCTCTCGATGTACTGCTCCACCATCTCCCGGCTCCTGTCACTCACAGTAACAACACAGTAGGACGGGTTCCACAAATGTCCTCCCCACAGCTTCTTTTTCATCTCAGGATGAAGTTGGAACAGCTTCCTTGCAATCCCGCCCTTCATGATCTTGATCATATCCGGGATACAGAACTGAGGGCTGGCATCGACCAGCAGATGGATATGATCCGGCATCACTTCCATCGCCGTGATCCGGAACCGGTATTCCTGCGCCAGTTCCTGAAGCAGCGCCTTGCAGTCCATGTCCGCGCCGTCCTTCAGGACCTGCCTCCGGTACTTCGTACACCAGACGATATGATACTGCAGTGAGTACACATATCCCCTACCATATGTTAATTGCTGATTTTTTCTATTATAGAATTTCTTTTCCATGGAATCATTATACCAGATGAAAATATATTTGTCATCTTTTTTCGAACATAAGTTTTCTTTTCTTTATGTTATAATTGCTACAGATCCGATACTGTTATAAGAATTCTGAAGCGATGCACTGCTACATGCACCTGTGAGCAGGGGCGGGATGATGACCTGCCGGAAGTGATGAACGGAATGGGGTGGGCGAACAGGTGCATGTAAACACCATAAAATGAATAATTTGAGACCGGCTTACTCACGACTAAAGTCACGAGAATGCGCCGGCCAGTTTTCAATTTCTATTTTAAGATATTGTTGTTTTTCGTGAAATCTTAAAGTATGATAGCGGCATGACGAAAAGACGCTTGCGGGTGGGCTATAAAGGCTTCCTTTGCTCATTCAACATACAGGAGACGATTCTATGGTTCTCAGAGAGCACTATATGACACAGATCAGATCCTTCTATGAGAGCGACCTGAACAACACCATCATCTATAATGACCTGGAAAATCGGTACAATATCCGGAAAAAGGATGTTTTGAGCGCATCGTTGATTACATTCTGGTTTCCAATGCCAGAATATTCAGTGCTAAGTCCATCGCCGACTACATGAAGGGGCAGAACGTTTCTGTTTCTGTTCCGACGGTGATCAAAT
>JAZNKY010000073.1:0-9191 GCA_045578805.1 Oscillospiraceae bacterium | reverse complement strand
TCTCCGTTCTCGCATACTACCCCATCCTGCTAATTTCCGGCTGTATTGCGGGATTCTTTACGGGGATGTGTGCGCAGATGGTGGTGGGGAGGATGGGTAATCATGAACACAAAAAAGGACGGTAATTTTCCGTCCTTTTTTCCGTTTTTGGGGTTAGCATTCCAAAACTGCCCCCACCCCAACCCCTCCCCGAGGGGAGGGGCTATATATGGAGGGTGCTGCGCACCAACCACCCGCAAAAGGCTATCGCCTTTTGAATCCATTATCAGCCTTTCATTGCCGAAGTAATAATTGCTGGAATGATAATGTAAATAGCCTCCGATAACATCAAATCCCTGCGGGCAATGCCGCAGGGATCATGGCTTAATAATTTTCCGCGTGAACCTCAAAATAGCTCTGCGGATGTGCGCAGGTCGGGCAGATCTCAGGCGCATTGGTGCCGACAACGATATGACCGCAGTTGCGGCATTCCCATACCTTTACCTCGCTCTTTGCAAATACCTCTGCCATCTCCACATTCTTCAGCAGGGCGCGGTAACGCTCCTCGTGATGCTTCTCGATCGCTGCTACCAGGCGGAATTTCTCTGCCAGCTCTGCAAAGCCCTCGGCTTCCGCAGTCTTGGCAAAGTCCTCATACATATCCGTCCACTCGTAGTTCTCCCCATCCGCAGCTGCTTCGAGATTCTCCGCAGTGCTGCCGATGCCGTTCAGCTCCTTGAACCACATCTTGGCATGTTCCTTCTCGTTGTCAGCTGTTTTGAGGAACAGGGCTGCGATCTGCTCAAAGCCCTCCTTCTTTGCCTTGGAGGCAAAATAGGTATACTTATTTCTTGCCTGGGATTCGCCGGCAAAAGCAGCTTCCAGGTTCTTCTCCGTCTGGGTGCCTGCGTACTTGTTCTTCGGTGCCGCGATCAGTTCGAGCTTGTCGCCGGTCGCCTTGCAGCGCGGACAAACTGCAGCCTCACCATCAGCCGTCTCAAAAATTTCTCCGCAGAGTAAGCATCTGTATTTCTTCATAGCTGTATCTTCCTTTCCGGAATCCGATCCGTTATGGTTTTCCTGCCAGTATGTACTTCAGGATTGGTATAATTATACCATGTTTTCCCGGAAGTGTAAAGTGCTTTTGTCAGAATTTTCAGAAAAGACATAATTTCACGGTTTGTAGGAAAGTTGTGCAAAACTTGCCCCCTGCCCCCTCCCAGAGGGAGGGGGATTAGAGCGGGGGCTGCGCCCCCGCACCCCACTTCCGCCTGCGGCGGTTTTTGGGGTGACTCCCCACGGGGTGGGGAGATGTCACGAAGTGACAGAGGGGACGGGAGCCTGTTAGACTGCCGCCCCTTGCCCCCGCTTTAGTTGACAACATTGCCAAAGGGAGGGGGATTTTGGGGATGGGCTTTTAAAAACGATTCTTTATTTTTTCACAACCATTTTCCATGTACCGGGATCCATATGGTCGCCGCCGGAATTGCTGATGAGGTAGCTGCCGTCGGGGAAGGCGTAGAAGCCGCGCACCTCATTGCCGTTGAAGAGTGTGCTGCCCCAGTCGATCACGACCTCACTTGTTCCCTCCGCTGCATGGATGCCGTAGAGTGCCTCCTGTGCCTGGAAATAGAAATCATAGCCGCTTGTACCGGTGATGACGCTGCTGTGATAGGCGGGAACATTTTCCGTTTTGATCGTTTCCAGCGTCAGCCCTGCGGGATCCACGCAAGCCATCAGAAGCTGCTGGGAACCGCCGCGGTACAGCAGGTAGACCTTGCCGTCCGCTGCTGCGATCAGCTCCTCACCAATGAGCATATCGCCGCGGATGCTGCCGAGGAACTGCTGTTCCTTATCAAATACCATAACATGGTGATTACCGGGCTGGTCAAAGCCGAGGAAATAGTAATTTCCCTCACCATCCACCTGCATGGACGGATAGTCCAGGCTCTCGCCGTTGGGGGCATCGAATGCAATCATATTCTCCATGGCGGATTCCTCGATGAGCGTCAGCGTGCTGTCATAGGTCTCCACATAACGCTCCTCGCCCATCTCACCGTAGGCATAGAATACATGCACAGTATCGCCGGTGCCGGGAACGATTTTCAGGATGTCGCCCGCTTCGCTCAGGCGTTTGAGCGTTTTCGGCTCTGCGGTGTTGGTCTTTGCGTCATAGAGTACTGCTGCTCTGCCGTCAAATTCATTTAGCCCGATCATCAGGTACTTGCTGCCAAGCGGAATGATCTGTTCAACCAGCTCCAGACCCTCGATGGCATTGGGTTCCACAGTGAACTCGCGGTCCCTGGCTTCTGTCACGGGCTGGGCGGTAACGCCTGTAGTCTCCGTCGGCGCAACCTCTGAAGTGACTGCCTGTGCATCACAGCCTGTCAGGACAGCAGCAAGCAGCAGTGCGGACAATAACAACTGTTTCTTTGTTCTCATGTAGGATCCATCCTCCGTATCTTTCTGTATTCCCCATAGTTCCGACTGTATTATTCTTGATAGTACAGATACCAGTATACCACATTTCGCGTGCATTGTCAATAAAATGACAAACACTGTAAACATTCCTTAATCATTGTGAGAAGAAAGCGGTTCGTTGGGGTGTCGGTGCAGGGTCTGCGTGCAATAAAAGGAATCATGACTGCTCTGCGATCCAGATGGACGCACGGCTCTGGATCAGTTCCACAGTCTGATCCAGCGTTCTTTCACCAGCAAAATAATACATGATCTCCTCATGGATGATGTTCCACAGGGTTCCATGACTGGGGTTCTCCCATCGCGCAACATGATTGATATAGTCGATGATCTTCTCATAATCCTCCTGTGTCGGAAGGGTGATCTCATATTCTTTTCCTTTATCCTCGTAAGTACCGCCGTAGTATGTTCCGTCCATGATGCCCTTTGCAGTTTCTTCAAACGCCCTGTTATTGATGCAGAAGCCCGTTTCCGAAGAATAGCGCGGACCATCGGGATGACCGTCGTCTATCAGCGGAATCACATGGGACATCTGATATTCATAGGTCACAAAGGAACGGATAAACTCCCATGCACCTGCCTGTTCTTCGGGGGAGGATTTCGCGCTGATAGAATAGCTCGTACCCCATCCGGAAAGGTATGCACCCGTCCCATCAGAGGAGGGGAAACCGATCATGGTATACTGCACGCCATCGTCATAGAAATCACCCAAAGCTGCACCATCGGCACCCATAAATCCACTTATTTCAAATTGCTGCACAAATCTGGGAGAGTCATAGTCAAACGTCCCCTTCTCCCCGTGATTGCTCTCGAAGCTGCCGCAAAATTCCAGCAGACGCTTGAAATCGGAGGAATCAAAATGCACCTGTGCATGTTCATGATCTACAAAAGCTTCCAGATTGTTCCGCAGCATCACATAGTAGACATTTTCGCTTTGCCTTGATCCGTCAATAGTCGCATTTTGGGGCATCTGTTCCCAGCGGGAAATAAATTCATCCACCGTCCAGTTTTCCTTAGTACCAACATATTGCGTTTCGCCGATCATCGTTGTAATACCGTAGAACGTCGGCAGAGAGTACAGCTTTCCATCCGTTTCGTTCAGACTGAGCACATGCTGGTTCAGCGTGTCGGTGTTGACCTCCGCATCCTCTGCCATGAACTCATAAAGATCCGCATAGGCACCCTTATTTTTCAGAATTTCATTATAAATATTGTTGGAAAAACTCTCACTGCAGATGATGTCGATCTCGTCCGTATTGATAATGTCCTGCAGGATCTCCATATCTGCATACTGCTGTTCTTCCTCCGTGTAGGTGATCGGCAGACCATCCTCTCCGATAAGCGCCCTGTACCGCTTGACTTCGATCCGATAGCCGTTATCTGCAGCATTAAATTCGTCAATGACATCCTGAATTTCCGGTGAACCGGTGACGGCAAAGGTAAGAACGATGTCTTCTTTCTGTTCCGTGCCGCTGATGCTTTCTGTGTTGTTCTCTCTATTGCTGTCAATACGTTCGATCTGACTGCCGCAGGCGGTAAGGGATGCGGCTAAAATTGCAGCAATTGTGAATGCGTAAAATTTTGTTCTTTTCATGGTGATTCTCCTTTTCATTTTGATTGACAATTGATTTAAGATTGTTCACTCAGATAGATCGAAACCCTCGACTGCATCATTTTCGCTGCATTCTCCGCGCTCTGGTCGCCGGCAAGGAACATTTCCATTTCCTCCATCAGAATTTTTTCCACGATCGCATCGTAATAGAACGCTGTGCTGATGCTCTCGATATAGGAACGGAGGGTATCCATGCTTTCCTGTGTTGCTGCGCCGATATTCACATTCGTATCGCCGTAGAATGCCGTTGCGCCGACCATTTTTGTGGCGAGCGTGAGTTTTTCCTCCAGAACGCCCCTATGAATCGGCATCGGGCCGTTCAGTTTTTTCTGGAATTTCTCAGAAAGCAGATACTTCATGAAATCCCACACAGCATCCTTTTTCTCGGACTGGGCATTCACGGAGAGGGTGAAATCACTCTGGAACACACCGCCATTGGAATTTCCCTCCGCTGTCGGGTAGCCCATGAGCGTGATGGGGGTGTCGCGGAATACGGTGCGGATCATCGCATAGTAGTCAATCGGTTCGGAGAACGTGTTGAATTTCACCAGCGCACGATCCTCCAGAAATGCCGCAGTATCCACGGGCGGCTGTTCACCGGGGGCGGTCTGCATCCAGATGCCGGTGTATTCGTCCGAGGAATAACCCTTGATCATCTCCAGAAGCTCCACAAATTCGGGCGTATCAAAATAGCACTTCGCATTCTTGCGGTCAATGAAGCTGCTCTGTGCGGCGGTGAACCAGAAATCCATCGCAAACTGCTGGTTGTAGAACTGGAACAGCTCCATGTCGCCGGGCAGCGGCTGCTGCATAAATTCCGCAAGCGTTCTCCCCTGCTGTTCGCCCACATATTCCGTCTTTGCGGCGGCGGTGTGCAGACGGAACGAAACGCCCAGTTTCTGAAGCTTTCCGCCGTATTCCATGCTTGTGAAGTAGTTTTGCAGATAATCCGAACGGTTGAATTCGGGGTCTGCATCCATCAGATCATACCAGTCGGCAAAGAGTCCCTTTCCGGCAAGGTTCTCGAAATTCAGACCATCCGTGCAGACCAGATCCGCCACAATGCCGTCAAGAAGATCCTCACGGAGCTTTGCATGACCAAGGCTCTGATCCTCCGATGTGTTGTAATCCGCGTAATCCTGCAAAATGATGCGCACGCCGGTATCCTGCCGGTTGTAGGCAATGACGATGTCCTCCAGTCGGTCATACATGCCGACGGTCGAAAGCGTGATCAGCTCTGTATTGGCGTATTCTTCGGGGGTACGACGAACGGCGATGTTATTCTTTTCCTGCCAGGTATCCTCCTCCAGCGTCCGCAGATAGAATGAACCATTGGCAAAGGGTGCAAAATCAAATACCGTTCCGACGGCGATGTCGGAATTGATATAGTTCATCACACAAGTGAAATTACCGTCCTGTACACCATAGATGCCGTAATCATCGGAATAGTAGAAATCATATTCCCCTGTTCCGGTGTAGAAATTCAGACCTGTCCAGCCTCGTCCGCTTCGTCCGCTGATGGGCTTTCCGATCTCCGTGCAGGTTCTCTCCTCAGCATCGAGACGGTAGATCTTGTAATATTCGTCATTGGTTTTGTAGTCCTGATTCATCAGCTGTACATAGATTTCACCATGTCCGCCCTGCATCAATCCCCGAAGCATAAGATTGGTCGGATAGGTGATATTCCCGTAATGCCGGAACGTCTTGTCATAGCATTCGATGCTCCTCGTCTGCGTGTTCGCATCGTAGGCGATGCAGTAATAATTCCCCTCTGCGTCCACGGTGAAGCTGCCGTTGTACAGAAACTGCCCCTGTGCGACCTCCTCCGGAATCTCGATGGTTTCGATATAATTCAGCTTGTCATCGTAGATCTCAATACAGCGGCGCACGACCTCTATTTCCGTTTTCAGCTGGTTGCTGACCGAACACAGGATGCCGATCCTGCCATCATACAGATTCAGGACATGGGCACTCATATCATGGCTTGCGATCTTGTCCCCTGCGCACTGGGGGACGAATTCACCCGTTTCTTCTGTTTCCGCATTGTACCAATGGAGCATTGTCTTTTTTGCCGCAGAATCATACCATGACTGGATCAGGATATTCCCCACAGCATCATGGTTTTCGAGCTTCGGCGGAAAATCGGCAAGCTCCGTCATCCGGTAGGAATTGTACAGAATATCTCCTAATACCGTTCCATCCTCACCGAGGATGATTTCACCGGAGGTTCCCGTTTCGTCGGTGGTGTCGGTGTATTCTATCTGGGTGCCGCAGGCGGTGGAGGTGGACGCGGCTAAAACTGCTGCAATTGTGAATGCGTAAAATTTTGTTCTTTTCATGGTGATTCTCCTTTGTTATGTATTTTTTCTGGGGTGGCTTTGATGAAGTTTCCCCCACCTCACCGGTGCCGTCCCCTCTGTCACTTCGTGCCGTCTCCCCACCCCGTGGGGATCAGCCCCCTGCCCCCTCCCCGAGGGGAGGGGGATTTAGTGCTGGTGCTGCGCACCAGCACCGCCAAAGGGGCTGCCGCCCCTTTGAACCCTGTTTTACAGGCTCGCCGTTCAGCTTTGTTCACTCAGATAAATGCTTGCCCTCGACTGGATAGCATCCGCACATTCCTCCGCCGTACAGCCCCCTGCAAAATACCGTTCGATCTCCTCCGAGAGAATCGTTCCGATGCGTTCCTGTGCATCCGTACCGTTCCAGAGGGATACTCTGCCGATACCACAGATATACGCCCGCAGCTCCGCCATGCTCTCCTCCGTTGCCGCACCGACATTGACTATTGTCATATCCGTGAATTGCTCCGCAGTCGCACTCATCTTTGTGGCAAGCGTGAGCTTTTCATCGAGCATTCCGATGTGGATGGGCATGGAGTCTGTGAGTCCTTTCTGGTAATCCTCCGAGAGAAGATATTTCATGAAATCCCATGCGGCATCCTTGTACTGCGACTGTGCATTGACCGAAACGCTGTCGGATATGAGGAATGTGCCGTTGTTGCCCCGACCCGAGTCAGGATTCTGTTCGAGGGGAGGGGTATCCCGATCTTGGATTTGAATCGGGTTGCCCTCCTGCCCTGCATACATAGGCATTCCGACGGCGGTGATCTCCGCATCCCCGAAATACGCTCTCCGGATGATATGCCAGCGGATGGGCTGGCGGATCGTGGACAGCCGCAGAAGTGCCCGATCGTTCAGAAACAGCTTGTCAATCGACTGGAAATGCTCCATATCCTCCGCTTTCCGGTTCTCCGGCAGGCTCTCCGCCCACTGGAGGGCGCGGACAAATTCCGGACTGTCGAATGCGCATTCTCCAGTTTTCCAGTTCACGAACATATCCGTCATCGGGCAAAGCACCCAGTCCACCACATTATTCCGCCCGATGAACGGCATGGCATCCATGCCGTCCGGTGTGGATTCCAGCAGATCCATGTAATCTGCGGCGGTGTAATTCTCTTTCTGCGGTGCAAATTCCGTTTTTGCAAAGTAAGTTTCGACCGTGTAGTCATAGGTCAGGCGCAGGAGTTTGCCGTCGTATTCGAGGGCATGGAAGAAATTCGGAAGATAGTCCTCACGGCTGAAAGCTTCATCCGCATCCATGAGATCATACCAATCGGCGAAAAGTCCCTTTGATGCTAAGTTCTCAAAATGCAGATTCTCCGTGCAGATAATATCCGCAACAATGCCGTCGAGCATATCGGCTTTCAGCGTTTCAGCATCGGCATAGTCCACCATCATGATGCGCCAGCCGGTTTCCTGCCTGTTGTAGTCGAGGACAGCTTCCTCCAGCGAATAGGACAGATCGACAGCGGCAAGCGTCATGAATTTCGTATCCGCTGCATCCTCCTCCGTGCGCTGCTCTGCAACATAGAACATATCGCCGTCCATCGAACCATTGCTGCTATTGACCTTGCCGAGCAGGAATTTTCCATCGGGGAGCGGTTCACATTCCACGATGCTCCGGCGCACGAAGTCGGAATTGTTCCAGTGGATGACCTCCTGTGCATTACCATCCGCCGTCACACCATACATGCGTTCGGGGGTAATATAATAGAAGAGATAATCCCCGCTGCCATCGACAAGGAAAAAGCTGTTCATCTCCTGTTTATCCGGAATATCGTTGAGGTTCAGTTCCTCTGCGGTGCGGTTTTCGGCATCGAGACGATAAACATGGATGATCTGGTCGCTGCTCATGGCATCCCAGAATGTGGTGGATACATAGACTGCGCCATCCGAGCCATTCACAAAGCTCCAGATACTCTCCTCCGGATTTGTCAGCCTGATTTCGCCGTATTTCTGGTACCGGCTGTTATAGGTATGAATGACGGGCTCGCTTAAATCGCAGTGATACCAGTTCCCCTGCACATCGGTGAGGGTGCATCTTCTGCTCCACTGCATACCGAGTGTCTGGTCGAGTGCAAAGCCCTCCGGAATCTCCTCAACCTCCACAAGCTTCCAGTTTTCATCATACACCTCGATACACCGGCGGACAACGGTTTCCACGCTGTTATTCATGTTGTACTCAAATTCCGTGCAGACGATTCCGGTTTTGCCGTCGCCTTTATCAAGGAACATATAGGCTCTGGTGTAATTGGTCGCTTTCTGCCGTTCGCTGTTGATGGCAGGTTCAAATTCCACCGATTCTCCGGTGACGGTGTTCTGCACCATGAGTCTGACGGTATTTGCCTGCGTAGGGGTGGGCTTTTTGACAAAAAAGGCATTCTCCCCGATGGTATCCATCAGCTGCCAGTTCCATGCCCCCTCAAGTTGTGTACAGCGGTAGGAATTTTCAAACGGGATTTCGAGGGTTGCGCCGTCTTCTTTTTTCATGCCGCCGCAAGCGGTGAAGCTTGTCAGCAGGATGCCGAGGGCGGCTGCGAATGTGAAAAGTTTTGTTTTTTTCATGGTGGTGGCTCCTTTTCTATGATTTTGTTTTTCTTGGGGAAATTTAGCGAAACTTCCCCCACCTCACCGGTGCCGTCCCCTCTGTCACTTCGTGCCGTCTCCCCACCCCGTGGGGAGCAGCCCCCTGCCTCCCGAGGGGAGGGGGATTCTGGGCGGGGCTGCGCCCCGCGACCCGCTTCCCGCCTTGCGGCGGGTTTTGGGGACTTCGTCCCCTTGCC
>JAZNKY010000072.1:0-25835 GCA_045578805.1 Oscillospiraceae bacterium | reverse complement strand
GCGCAGCACCGCCCCTAAATCCCCCTCCCTCCGGGAGGGGGCAGGGGGTGGGGCAAATTAAAGTTGTCTATTGGGGTTAAGGGGATTAGTATAACCCCAGAAAATAGACTTTTTCTACAAGTTGAGATAGGCTCAACCCTGCTTCAAAAGAAAAAATAAATTTTTTTTGAGAATTGTTGTAACGAAATCCGTTTTGCTGTGTCTTATAGGCGTAAGGGCAAAGGGCAACCCCAAAAACCTTATGCGGTATACCAAAACTGACGAAAGGAGAACGTGTGTTGAAAGACGTAGAAACGCTTTACAATACTTACTTTCATGACGTATATCTCTATGTGAAATCCCTGTCGCATAGTGACGATATTGCACAGGAGATGACGCAGGAAACGTTTTTCAAAGCGATGAGATCCCTCAGCAGCTTCAAGGGGGACTGTGATGTCCGCGTCTGGCTCTGTCAGATCGCGAAGAACACGTATTATAATTACTGTTCGCGCAATCGCCAGACTCCTGTGGACACCATCCCCGAAACCGTTGCAGACACCAGCATTTCCATTGCAGAATCGCTGGAGGACTCCCAGCAGGCAATGCAGATCCACCATATTCTGCATAAAATGGAGGATCCCTACAAGGAGGTATTTACCCTCCGCGTGTTCGGGGAGCTGTCCTTCCGGCAGATCGCAGAGATCTTCGGAAAGACCGAAAGCTGGGCAAGAGTGACCTTTCATCGTGCAAAGCTCAAAATTATTGAAACTCTGGAGGAGGAGAACTAATGCAGAAACATTGTGATATGATCAAGGACCTGCTGCCCCTGTACGCAGATGAGGTATGCAGCGAGGAAAGCAGAAAGGCAGTCGCAGAACATATTTCCGGATGCCCCGCGTGCCGGACTATGCTGGAGAAGATGAACAAGCAGCTTGTGGTGAACGTCAACACGGATATTGGCACACTGAAGCGCATCAAGAGGAGAATCTGGATCGAACGGATCGTGATCGGCGTGGTGGTCTCTGCTGCCATTGCAATGACAGGATACCTTGTAAGCTTCTATCAGCTCAACACGGATCAGACCATGGATTACGAAAAATACAACCTCGCTGAAAACGTCTACGCCGAAGAGGATGCCGAGGGCAATGTCTGGCTCGTGAAACAGGGAACTGCCACCGATGCGTGGATGATCTGCCCCAATATCCGCGACACCAGCGGCAGATACATGGAAGAAAAAGGCTTTGACAAGGACGCGGTGAACGGATTATCGGTTACACTCAAGGAGCGGAAGATCAACGACCTTTTCCTGATCCAGCTCGATGGGGATTCGCCGCTGATGCAGGAGCGCACTATGGTCGTTGAGGCGGACAGCAAATTTGAAGAACTCTATTATTACGACGACACCACCGATACAGAGTACCTGCTCTGGAAGAAGGGAGAATAACATGAACGAAAAGAAATTTTATGTACCCGGCATCATCCTGCCGGCGGTCGGCATCCTGCTGAATCTCCTTGTCGGCTCGATCGTGATCGACCTTGCTGTATTTGTTACATCGCTGATGCTGAACCTGAAAACGCGGAGTACCCACCGCACCGCCATCGGCATCGCCTTGAGCTGCGTGCTGGCTCTCGGCATTCTCGGTATCATCGGCATCATGATCTTTGAATTTTCCCATAATGGTGCCATCTATCAGCAGGAGGGAACCTATGCCGATCACATCCTGCAATTCCTTTTCTGGTAATACTCCCTGCCCCCGCAGTTTTCTGCGGGGGTAAATTTCTGCCGAAAACTTGCAATATGTCGAATAATGTGCTATAATGATATATAATATCAGTCCTTTAAACCATAATGGACAAAATGGTTTCAAAAGGCGATAGCCTTTGGCGGCGGCGGTGCGCAGCACCGCCCCAAAATCCCCCCTCCCGGAGGGAGGGGGCAGGGGGTGGGGCAGTTTTGCATGTGTATCGTTAGAAAACTGATAGTATAATAAAGGAGGAGTATTCCCATGAAACCCAGACAGCGCATTGCCGTTCTCACGGCATTTTTACAGATGTCCATGCTCCTGCCGCAGATGCCCGTGCAGACACTTGCGGAGGAATTGTCGGCAGAAACCATGCAGACAGAAACCCTTACAGCGGAAACGACTGCATTCACCGAAGCATCGGAATCACTGACGGAAACCACAGTATTCACAGAGAGTACGGAGGAATCCACAGCATTCACCGAAACCACCGCCGACCCGACCGAACCCCCGTCAACGGATGCGACCGATTTCACAGAAACAACGGAAACGACCATCTGGACAGAAACAACAGAACCAACCGAAACCACTTCATGGACGGAAACGACCGAAACCACCCAGGACACCACGGAACCCCTCAGTCCGGAGCAGCTCACAGAAGCATTCGTAGCAAGGCTCTATTCCGTCATGCTCGGCAGAACGCCCGACCCGACGGGACTTTCCAACTGGACGCAGAAGCTTCTCAGCGGGGAGGAGACCGCCGCAGAGGTCATCCGCGGTTTTGTGTTCAGCCAGGAGTACCTGAACAAGAATACCAGCAATGAGGACTATGTGACCATGCTCTACCATACCCTCATGAACCGTGAGCCGGATGAAGCCGGGCTTGCCTCATGGTGTGAAAAGGCATCCATGTGCAGCCGTACCTTTCTTCTGCGCGGCTTCGTTCAGTCCTCCGAATTTTCCGCACTCTGCGAGAGCTACGGCGTACAGCGCGGCAACATTCTCCTGACAGAGAACCGTGATCGCCATCCCGGCATGACCGGATACATCACCAATCTATACCGCGAGAGCCTCGGCAGAGAACCGGATTCCGCGGGTCTGAATAACTGGACGGGACTGGTGCTTGACGGAGAGAAAACACTCAGCGAGGTCATCCTGAATTTCCTCGGCTCCACCGAATTTATGGAGAAGAATGCAGAGAATGCGGATTATGTGGCTTCCCTCTACCCCTGCATCCTCGGCAGACAGCCCGATTCTGCCGGACTTGCCAACTGGGTTAGCCAGATGGAATGCGGCAAGACACGCTTTGCCATCTACCTCGGCATGGTAAAATCCACCGAGTTTCAGGAGCTTTGCGCAAAATACGGCATTGCAGACTATGTGACCGACCTCGGCGGCATCGGCTCCGCCATGCAGGTGAAGCAGTCCTGCCTGGTCTACCGTCAGCCCTCCTATTCCGCAGGAAACCGGGGCTATGTCTACAGCAACCAGATCCTCACCGTAACCGGCATCAGCGGTGACTGGTTCAAGGTCGCTTTCATGGATGGAATGGGCTACATTCACAAGGACAAGCTGACAAAATACGACAGCAGCGGCATCAAGGTGCTGCCCGTGACCAATATCCCGCAATGTTCCACGCTCGGCGGCGATTCCCTCCCGACAGGCTGCGAGGTGACCTCGCTTGCCGTGCTGATGCAGTACCTCGGTTTTGCCGATGCGACCAAGAATCATCTTGCAGATGCCCATATGCCGCGCGGTCTGATCGGCAGCACGGATCCGAATTATGCCTTCATCGGCTCACCCCGTACAAGCTATTCCTACGGAGCCTATGCAGGCGTGATGCTCCGCACAGCGGAAAATTATTTCAACGCCAATGCCGTTACGGACTATGCGGTCAATGATCTGACCGGTGCAGAGCTGACCGATCTCTATGCCCAGATTGATGCCGGAAATCCCGTACTCGTATGGTACACCATGAACTGCACTGCAAGACGCACCTATGGTGCCACCTGGACATTCACCCGCGGTCAGCAGTGGACGGAACCAGGAACGGGTACATACAGCTTCACCTGGAGAAACAGCGAACACTGCTCCGTGCTGGTCGGCTACAATAAGACAAAGAACACCGTCATTCTTGCCGATGTCTGGGCAAACAGCGGTGCAGCGACCGGCGCGCTCACAGAATACAGCGTCAGCGCGTTCCTCAGTGCCTACAACTGGCTCGGCAATCAGGCAGTGACGATCACCAGAATTGTTGAAGAAGCAGACACAGACGTAAGTACCGAAGCAGAATAATCACAGAAACCTCTCCATTCACGGGGAGGTTTTTCTGTTCGCAGATTTTTTTACAAGACAAATCCTCCCGGATATGGTAAGATATAACTACAGGGCAGAAAGCCATAGCTTGTGCATCGGGAGCCGTACATGGGTACGGATGACCTGCACAAGGGTGCGCGGGGCAGTGCCGAAGCGTATTCCGCTGATGTCCGAGGCCGATATGGACCTTTTCCGTATCTCTTTCGATTGAGCAGGTTCAACTCCTGCACATGTTTCGGGAACATGTAAGTGGTTTTACATTCGACTTATTTTTACCCTTTCACGGTAAAGCATGACACATCACGTCAAGATGAAAAATCGGAAGAACCGTATTCCATCCCGCGGCTTGCCAAAGGAAATGGGAGCATTGCCAGCCGTTTGCAGGATACCGATGCTTCGCCCCATCTGCCAGAGCATATGCTTCCGCAGGTCTGCGCGTACATCTCAATGCCCACGCCGCCATGCTTCCATGGAATACAACCATGTTAATTTATACTAATGCTCAAAACAATAATAGATAAAAGCGGTTTCAAAAGGCGAAGCCTTTGGCGGGTCGCGGGGGCGCAACCCCCGCCCCAAATCCCCCTCCCTTTGGGAGGGGGCAGGGGGTGGGGCAAATTTAAGTTGTCTATTGGGTTAAGGGGATTAGTATTATCCCATAGGAGGTATACATATGAAATACACGATCAATGAAACTGAGAGAGCGTTCCTGTTCAAAAAGGGCAGATTTGTGAAGATGCTCCAGCCCGGTGTGTACCGCACCATGTCCCCCGGTACTGACATCACCCCCGTTCTCCTCTCCGCGCCGCTGCATGAGAACTTCTCCGCGGAGGAGCTTGCCCAGTTTGCCCATGATGCACAGTTTGCCGCTGAAACCGTGTCCGTTAAGGTCGGTGACGGTCAGCTTGCCCTACATTTTGAGGACGGACGCTACATCGACAGCCTGACCGCCGGCAGCTATGTCTACTGGAACACCGTGAAGCACCACACCTTCCGGATCTGCAATATCACTTCCCCCGAGATTACCGAGGACATTCCCCGCTACATCCGCGAGAAGCTCTGCCGAGAGGGCAGGATGACCGCAACGCATGTTCCGGAGCACTGCAAGGGACTGCTCTACTTCGACCGCATCTTCCAGCGTGTGCTGGAACCCGGTGTCCACTACAACTGGAGAATGGAGATCGGAGTCATGAGCGAGATCGCCGACCTGCGCAAGCAGCAGCTGAACATCAACGGTCAGGAGATCCTGACCAAGGACAAGGTGAACATCCGTCTGAATTTCGTCTGCGCCTACCGTTATGCAGATTTCCTCAAGGCGCATACGGAGATCCATGACTATGCAAACCAGTTCTACTACGCGGTGCAGATGTCCATGCGTGAGTATGTAGCAGGCTGTACCCTTGATGAGCTGCTCGCCCAGCGCGAAGCCGTTGCCGCCGCTGTAACGGAACGCCTGAAGGAGAAGGCGGCACCGCTGTACATCGAGGTGATCGAGACCGGTATCCGTGACATCATTCTCCCCGGCGAGGTGCGCGACATCATGAACACAGTGCTGATCGCGGAGAAGCGCGCGCAGGCAAATGTCATCACGCGCCGCGAGGAGGTCGCCTCCACGCGCTCCCTGCTCAACACAGCGAAGCTCATGGATGAAAACAAGACCCTCTACAAGCTCAAGGAGCTGGAGTACCTGGAGAGGATCTGCGAGAATGTCGGCAATATCTCCGTCTCCGGCGGCGACCTGCTGGCGCAGCTGCGCGAGATCGTCGGAGCGAATGTATAACAACAGAGAGCGCATCAGAAATGGTGCGCTCTTGTGCATGGTGCTGTGAAATTTGCTGTTTTTTTTTTTTTTTTGAAAATATTGACAAATTTTATAAAATGTGATATAATGAAATTGTCAAAAGATGACAGATACCATTGCTTTATAAACACTGAGTAATAAACCTATGGAGGTGCTACAATGAAAAAGAAACGATTCGCATTTATCACCGCACTCTGCTGTCTGACTTCTGCGGCGGCTTTGCCGGTTTCGGCGGAGTTTGCAGTGCTTCCGGACGGAACATGGGTGGACGTGACCACCTCGCCGTTTGCCGGTATTATGATCGAAACGGACGGCACGGAGCTGACAGCGGATATGGTAAGCAGTGTGGAAGGCTTTGTTTCTCTTGAAACGCATGAAGAATTTTCACAGCATTACTGCTGGGGACACTATGTGACTAACATCGAACCGGAGAACACGGCATACATGCTTTCCACCGAGAGCGCGTCACCGGAGGAGCTGACAAGGCTCGGACGGGAACTGATGATGCAGCTTGACTGCATTACAGACGTGCATCTTGTAGAAAAATCGCTCTACTCCTACCCCCGTGTCACACACATGTTTACTGTAAAGACCACTGACCCGGACATTGCAGTCGATGAGACCAATTTCCCCGAACTTGCTGGTGCATCTGTCTCCGGCTCTGACGGGAGCTATATGGTCACGCTCCCGCAGGCAGCTGCCAATGAGCTGCTGGAAACGCATACACAGTATGAACTGTATTGCTATTATGAGGAATTTGCTGATGCACTGACAGAAAAGTATGCTGATCTCCTTGAAAGTGTCAGTCCGCTTTACAGGATCAATGAATCGTCGTTAAGTGACAGTACGGAGTATTCTGCCTCCTCCGTCTGGAACTCTGCGGGAGATTTTGACGGCAGCGGTGCAGTGGATTCCAGTGATGCCGCTGATATTCTGCTATACTCAGCCGCATTGGGCGCGGCTTCTCAGATGCCCCTTACTACGGCACAGCAGAACGCCGGTGATCTGAATTTTGATGGTGTGGTGGATGTCATAGACGCAGCCAACGTCCTCGTCTACTCCGCCCAGAAAGGTACCGGTCACGATCCCGAATGGTTCGATATTCTGAAATCCTGATAAACGCACGAAGCCCCCGCCATTCCGGCGGGGGCTTCTGTTATTCTTCGTTTTTCTCGTTCTTTTCCTTTTCAGCCTTCTGCTTCGGCATCCGGATGATCTCCACCTGTTCAATGCGTCTGCCTGCCATCTTCATGACCTGCACCTGCAGATTCTGATAAGTAAAGGTCTCACCCGTACTGGGAATGCGTTCGAGCGTTTCCATGACCCATCCGCCAACGGTAATGGCTTCAAAGTCGCTGTCCATATCCAGCGTTTCAAATACCTTCTCAATGTTCGCCTTGCCGGATACGATGTACTTGTTTTCGTCCACTTCGCTGATCTCGCGGATGATCTCGTCATGCTCATCCCAGATCTCGCCGACCAGCTCCTCCAGAATGTCCTCCAGCGTCACAATGCCGACCGTGCCGCCAAATTCGTCCGTTACCACTGCAATGTGCAGCTGCTGCTCCTGCAGCTCCTTGCGCAGGTCGCTGATCTTCTTGCTTCTCGGTACATAAATAACGGGCTTGATGATCTCCTGAATATCCGTTTTGCGGTTATATGCCGCATTGTAGAAATCCTTCAGATAGAGGATGCCGGTGATGTTGTCCAGTGTTCCCTCATAAACAGGCAGTCTGGAATAGCCCGTCTCGGAGAATACCTCCGCCGCCTCTTCCTTAGAAATACCCGACGGAATCGCAGAAATATCAATTCGGGGCGTGAAGATGTCGCGCACCTCCAGCTCATTGAACTCGATCGCACTGCGGATCAGCTCGCTCTCGTCCTTGTCAAGGTTGCCGTCCTGTTCTGCCTCATCCACGATCGTCAGCAGCTCCTCTTCGGTAATGCCCTGATCTGCCGGGGACTTGAACAGCACACCCAGCAGTTTCTGCCAGAGCTTAAAGAAGAATGTGATCGGTGTCAGAACGATCAGGAAGAAGCGCAGAATCGGTGCGGAAAACATCGCCAGCCCCTCAGGACGCTCCTTTGCAATGGTCTTGGGAGAAATCTCACCAAAGATCAGCAGAACGATTGTGATGACGATCGTGGAGACCGTTGCACCGAGGTCGGGATCCTTGAGCAGATTGACAAACAGCAGCGTTGCAACGGAGGAACAGGCGATGTTCACAATGTTGTTGCCGACGAGAATAGTGGAGAGGATCTCATCGTATTTTTCCACCAGCTTCAGCACCATTGCGGCGCGTTTGTTTCCGTTTTCTGCCATATTCTTGATACGGATGCGGTTCAGGCAGGAAAATGCTGTTTCTGTTGCCGAAAAATACATCGAAAAAATAATACAGACAATAATAATGGCAAGTGAGGATGCGTTATCCATGATTTACAACCCTTTCTTTCAATTCAAAATCTCTGATACGGTGAATGACGATACATCAATTATGCACTACATGTCCATCCTCCGTTCCCTACAGCATCATGCAGACAACAGGAAAAGGGTATAGCCCCGCCGTGGCGGCAAACTATGCCCTGTGAACATCTGATATTACAAAAAATAAGATACGGGACGGCGTTGTCGTCCGAACTGTCGTTTGTCATACGTTCCTCCTGCATGAATTTATTCCATTATAGCATACTTGTGTGCTGATGTCAAGCACTTTTGCAAAAAACTCACGCAAATCAATTTTTCTTTAGCAGGCTCTAACTAAACTGCACCGCCCCCGCCAAAGGCTATCGCCTTTTGAAATCAATTTTTTGAAATTGCCTTGCATGAAAAACTCCAAAATACGCCCCTACCGCCAAACAGCAGGGGCGTAAAGTCGCAGAGATACAGAAATATCAAGGCTTTTCCGGCATCGCCCACGCAAGCCATTCGCGGCGTGCATAGACTGTGGACAAAGCTGTTGCTGTTGTGCTTTCCGAAGAAGCCGCAGTGGATGCCGTGGTCGTTTCTTCTGTCGATGTTGTAGTTTCTCGTGCAGTGGTCTCCGGAGTTAGCGGAGCTGTTGTTTCCTCCATGTCCTCCCCACTATCACATTCCGGTGTGAACACCGTTTCATCGGTGACAGCTTCCGTGGCTGCTGTGGTTTCTGGGAAAAGCAGATCCGATTCCGCAGTTTCCGGAAACGTTCCGGAAGATGTGGTCGAATGCGCCGTGCTGGCATACGTCGTCACCACTGAAGAGGAAGTCTGCTGCAGATCGGGCAGTGTGGGCATGGTGGTCTGCGGCACGCTTTCTGCTGGGAAGCTTTCTGTGCTGAACGATTCTGACGGCGCATCGGAGGGCTCTGTTGCTGCAGTCGTTGCCTCCGTCACAGTGATCTGGGTACATTCTGTCTGTTCCGGTGCTGCCGCTGTACTGTTTACTGCCGTACTGCTTGCCGCTGTTACTTCAGTCTGTACAGTCTGTGCGGATGTTTCGGCAGGTGAGGCGGTGCCTCGTCCCGTCTCTGCCGGCAGAGTCTGCACAGCGGATGCTGTCGGTTCCGTCGGGTCGATCACGGATACAGTACTCTGCATCGTTTCCGATGCGGGGGATGTTTCCGGAATATGACTTTCCGCCGGCATGGATGCCGCCGCTGACGGCATGGTGCTTTCTGTGAATGTCTCCGATTCAGCGGATGCTGTAGCTGCGGAGGTCTGTGTTTCTGCGGGCGGCACATCGGGGAGTGTCTGCTGCGGTTCAAGCTTCAGAAAGACAGAAAGCCCAAGCACACAGACAGCGCACATTACCGATGTGGATGTGATCCGCTGGATCTTCTTCACCCGCCGCCGATGCGCTGCGGTCGCTTCCACAACATTTTCTACGATCTCATCATAGGTTTTCAATGCAGAACCCCTCCTTTTCCAGAATTTTCTTCAGCTGCTGCCGTGCCTGATAGGCGAGGGCAGTCAGCTTTTTTTCACTGCACTTCATAATTTTCGCTGCCTCCTTCGCGGACAGTGATTCAAAATAGCGCAGGTACAGTACCTCACGGTACTCCTGCTTGAGCTGCTGCATGGCGTGGCGGAGCATCCGTCTGGTTTCGTCCAGCTCCATGCGCTCCTCCACCTCCTGCATCTGATCTTCCATGTTCTCCATTATCTCTGGATTAACGTTCTGCATCCGCCCCTGCTTTTTCAGGTAATTCAGGGAAAGATTGCGGCAGATCTTGAACAGATACGCCTTGAGCTGGCTTTCATGTTCAAATCTTGGACGCTTGATGGAAAGCTTGATCAGAGCTTCCTGTGCAATGTCCTCAGCGTCAGTCAGGTTATGTATGTAACCATTGGTGAACAGCAGCATACTGTTCCAGTACAGCTCCACGATGTCCCGCAGACCGCCCTGGTCACCATCCAGATAACGGAGATAGCTTTCAATTCCTCTCTCCATGCTATCCTCCTTATAAGTGGATTCTACTTATATAACAACCGAAACGAAAAAAAATTGGAAAAAATTCAAAATTTTTTTACAGCTTCCATTATACCACATTTCCCGCCCTCTGTAAACTATGCCTCCTGCACAAAATTGCCTTGCAACCAGCACAAAATTGACTATATCCCAATTTGCATACATTGTCGAAATCCTGATAATTTGTGAGAAATTACAGTTTTTCAAGCATGAAATTGTACGGATTCATCAATACCCCGAAGTCTTTGGAAAGACTTGCAATCTTCCGAAGATTCTGGTATAATAAAGGTAAAAGAAGCATTCCGCCGCGGTGCGGAAGCAGTCCAATACGGAGGAACAGTTACATGAATATTGCAATTGCACAGTCCGGCGGTCCGACCTGCGCCATCAATGCAAGCCTGGTCGGCGTATTCAAGCAGGGCATCCTGACCGAAAAGGTGGATGCGATCTTCGGCTCCATCAACGGCATCGAAGGCATCATCAATGATGATCTCGTCAACCTCAAATCCATGATCCGCACCAACGAGGACATGGAGCTGCTCCGGCAGACACCGTCCACCATGCTCGGCTCCTGCCGCTACAAGCTGCCGAAGCTCGAGGACAGCCCCGAGATCTACGAGAAGATCCACGCCTGCTTTGAGCGTCACAGAATCAAGATCTTTATCTACATCGGCGGCAACGATTCCATGGATACCGTGGTCAAGCTTTCCGATTACCTTGCACAGCAGGGTTCCGACATCCGCGTGATCGGTGTCCCCAAGACCATTGACAATGACCTGCCTGTGACCGACCATACACCGGGCTTTGGTTCTGCCGCAAAGTATGTAGCAGCAACTGTGCAGGAGATCATCCGTGACAGCTCCGTCTACAGCATTCCCTCCGTGACCATCGTAGAGATCATGGGCAGACACAGCGGCTGGCTGGCAGCGTCCTCCTGTATGCTCCGTGTCAACGGCGAGGAGGCTCCTCACCTGATCTACCTGCCGGAGTCCGAGTTTACCGCAGCGCGGTTCATTGAGGATGTGCGCAAGGAAATGGCAAAGCACCAGGCGGTGATCGTTGCCGTATCCGAGGGCGTTTCCGTAGCGGACGGTGCAGCGGATCTGGAGGATTTCCAGTCCGGCGCAACGGACAATTTCGGTCATAAGTACCTCTCCGGCATCGGAAAGTTCCTGGAGCGTCTGGTGACAAAGGAGATCGGCTGCAAGGTGCGTTCCATCGAGCTGAATGTCATGCAGCGTTGTTCCTCCCATATCTGCTCCAAGACGGATATTGACGAAGCAGAGCGCATCGGCAGACATGCCCTGCGCGCGGCACTGGACGGCGAGACCGGCAAGATGATGTATTTCCGCAGAGTCAGTGCAATGCCCTATGCCGTGACCATTGAGATGACGGATGCAAAGAACGTTGCCAATCTGGAAAAGAAATTCCCCCAGAAATGGATTGTTCCGGAACAGAATCAGGTAACGGATGCTGCCGTGAAGTATTTCCTCCCGCTGATCCAGGGCGAGGTGGATATTCTTATGAAAAACGGTCTGCCGGTGCATTTCCAGAAGCCGCTGCAGATGAGATGACCATAACCTTTCAGCCCCATGCAAATACACGCATGGGGCTGTTTTTGCGCAGTGTTCCGGATTTTTCAAAAAATTCACTTTACAATTCCCCCGAAATATGCTATAATATAAGGTAAGCAAATTTGAAACAAACTGAAAAACGGAGGAATGAATCTTGGATTCTCAGAACATTCGTAATTTCTGCATTATTGCCCATATCGACCACGGCAAGTCCACGCTTGCTGACCGCATTCTGGAGAAAACTGAAACGGTTGCCCTGCGCGATATGGAGCAGCAGCTTCTGGATAATATGGATTTGGAGCGTGAGCGCGGCATCACCATCAAAGCCCGCGCCGTGCGCCTGAATTATCGCGCACAGGACGGCGAGCTGTACACGTTCAATCTCATCGACACCCCCGGACATGTGGACTTCAACTATGAAGTGTCCCGTTCTCTTGCCGCATGTGAGGGCGCGATCCTCGTTGTCGATGCCTCTCAGGGTATCGAAGCACAGACCCTTGCCAACACCTACCTTGCCATTGAACATGATCTCGAAGTCGTTCCGGTCGTGAATAAGATCGACCTGCCCTCCGCAGACCCGGAGCGTGTCTGCGATGAGGTGGAAAATGTTATCGGCATTCCGGCAATGGATGCACCCCGTATCTCTGCAAAGATGGGCACGAATATCGAAGCCGTTCTCGAAAAGATCGTCACCGATATGCCCGCCCCGCAGGGCGATCCAGACGCGCCGCTGCAGGCTCTGATCTTTGACAGCTACTATGATTCTTACAAGGGCGTTATTATCTATGTCCGCATCAAGGACGGCACCGTGAAAGTCGGCGACACCATCCGCCTGATGGCAACGGGTGCAGAGTTCGTTGTGACGGAGACCGGCTATATGTCACCGTCCTCCCTCATCAATATCGGCACGCTGACCGCCGGCGAGGTTGGCTATATTGCCGCCTCTATCAAGAGCATTGGGGATACGCAGGTGGGCGATACTGTCACACTTGCCAGCCGCCCCTGTGAGGAAGCACTGCCCGGCTACCGCAAGGTCAACCCGATGGTGTTCTCCGGTATCTATCCGGCTGACGGCGCAAAATACGGCGATCTTCGTGATGCCCTCGAAAAGCTCCAGCTCAATGATGCAGCCCTGACCTTCGAGCCGGAAACTTCCATTGCGCTTGGCTTCGGCTTCCGCTGTGGCTTCTTAGGACTGCTCCACATGGAGATCATCCAGGAGCGTCTGGAGCGCGAATACAACCTTGACCTCATCACGACTGCGCCCTCGGTTATTTACAAGGTCATCCTGACCGACGGCACAGTGCAGTATATCGACAACCCGACCAATTACCCCGATCCCTCCGTGCTGGCAAGCGCAGAGGAACCGATGGTCAAGGCGGATATTCTCGTGCCGTCCGAATTTGTCGGCAATATCATGGATCTCTGCCAGGACAGACGCGGCACGTTCAAGGATATGCAGTATCTCGATGACACCCGCGTGACCCTGAAATATGAGCTGCCGCTGAATGAGATCGTCTATGACTTCTTCGACGCGCTCAAATCCAGAACAAGGGGCTATGCGTCCTTTGACTACGAGCTGCTCGGCTACGCGCCCTCAAAGCTCGTCAAGCTCGATATTCTGCTCAACGGCGATATTGTCGATGCACTTTCCTTCATCGTCCATGCGGACAAGGCGTACAGCAGAGCGCGTAAGATCGCCGAAAAGCTGAAGGATAATATCCCGCGCCAGCTCTTTGAAGTGCCGATCCAGGCGGCTGTCGGCGGCAAGATCATCGCCCGCGAGACTGTCAAGGCAATGCGCAAGGACGTACTTGCCAAGTGCTACGGCGGTGACATCACCCGAAAGAAGAAGCTGCTCGAAAAGCAGAAGGAAGGCAAGAAGCGTATGCGCCAGCTCGGTACGGTAGAGGTACCGCAGGAAGCATTCATGAGCGTCCTGAAGCTGGATGAATAAGAAAGCCCTATGCTCTCGCTCTAAGGAGGATCCCCCATGAAAAAACATAACTGCCCCCACTGCGGCGAACCCGCATTCACCCCCATCCAGAAAGCCCTCGCAGGCTCTCTGCGAAGCAATGGCAAGCCCTGCCCCCACTGCGGCAGAAAATGCTGCAACGGCATGGCATCCATCTATTTTTCCTCTGTGACAAGTGTGATCGCCCTCATTGTTATCATTGCCGCTTATATTATGATCTCTGACAAGCTGGTCAGCACCATTATTATTGTGGCAGCGATCGCAGTCAGCCTCCTGCTGAATTTCCTGTTTGACATGTTCTTCGGCAAGCTGACCGAACCCATCCGCATCATGCAATGACGGGGCTGTATTTTCACATCCCGTTCTGTGCGAAAAAATGTCCGTACTGCGATTTCTTTTCCGTTTCCTATCATAAAGAGACGGCAGAGCAGTATACGGCAGCGATCATCCGGAATCTGTCGGCGTATGCGCCCGGAGAAATAGTGGATACCATCTACTTCGGCGGCGGTACGCCGTCACTCTTATCCATCGCACAGATCACGGATATTCTTGATGCCTGTGCAAAATACGCAAGGTTAAGCCCTGCACCGGAGATCACACTCGAATTTAACCCGACAGGGGAGAGGACACAGTATCTGCGTGACCTGCGCAAAGCCGGTGTGAATCGCCTTTCCATCGGCACACAGAGCTTTTCGGATGAACAGCTATCCATGCTCGGCAGAACACACCGCACCGCTGACGGTATCCGCACTGTGATGACAGCAAAGGAACAGGGGTTTGACAATATCTCCTGTGACCTGATGCTTGCCTGTCCGCACCAGAGCAGGGAAGTGCTGGCAGAAACCCTCGATACACTGGGAAAGCTGCCGATCACCCATGTGTCCGCGTACCTTTTGCAGATCGAGGAGGGGACACCGCTTTCGGAAAACGCCGGACTCCTTGCACATCTGCCCGATGATGATGCGTCCGTTGACCGTTATCTGCAGGCAGTGCATACACTTGCGGAATACGGTTTCCGGCAGTACGAGGTCAGCAGTTTTGCCAAAGAGGGTTTTGAAAGTCGGCATAATACCAAATACTGGACATGTAAGCCCTACCTCGGCATCGGCGCGGGTGCGCATTCCTGTTACGGTGGCAAGCGGTTTCAGGTGCCGAGGGATATTGCCGCGTTCTGTAATTCCCCCACCCAGCCCACGGAGCTGATCGACGAAGATCCCTGCACACCGGAGGAACGTCTGATGCTGGCTCTGCGTATGACAGAGGGAGTACCAATTTCTGAAATCAGCACAAACGCACAGAAAAAGATTCCTCTGCTGGAGGCGGAAGGCTATATCAGAACGAAAAAAGGCAGAATTTCACTGACACCGGAGGGCTTTGCCGTATCCAATGCGGTGATCGCCATGCTGCTGGAATAGGAGGAGGTCATGATCCGAAAAGCCAGTCCTGCTGATCTGCATACTGTCTATGACATCGTGCAGAAAACCATTGCTGAAATTTACCCGCATTATTATCCCAAGGGTGCAGTGCGCTTCTTTCAGGAACATCACAGTATCGCACATATTGAGAAGGATCTTGCAGAGGATGCTGTCTATCTGCTCTATGACGGAGAGCTTCCCATTGCTACACTGACCATCAACGGAAATGAGATCAACCGCCTGTTCGTTCTTCCCGGAATGCAGGGAAAGGGATACGGCACACAGCTGATGGATCTTGCAGAAGCCTGGATCGCAGAATACAGCTACGAAGCCGTCCTCTGCTCCTCCTTCGCCGCGCAGGAGCTGTACATGAAGCGCGGCTACCGCATCGACCAGTACTGGAAGATCCCCTGTGAGCATGGCGACTTTCTCTGTTACTATACCATGAAAAAAGAGCTGTAATACATCAAAATCCCCTTCCATCCGGAAGGGGATTGTAGTCTGTCGAAAAACCTCAATAGGTTCAAAGGGCTTTGCCCTTTGGCGGGTGGAGGGTGCGGAGCACCCTCCACATATAGCCCCTCCCCTCTGGGAGGGGTTGGGGTGGAAGCAGTTACAGGCTGCCTATTCCTAAGAAAAAAGGACTTTTTCTACAAGCTGAAATCCCCTTCCATTCTGGAAGGGGATCGTTGTGTATTACATATGTTTCTTATAATACGCCTGCACCGCACAGGTAATGAGAACATCCACTAAAAGCACGATCCAAAGCGTGATGCTGACGATTTCGCTGAAAAATCCGGAAATCATGATTGCAAATGCCGTCACATACATCGAAATCAAGCTTGCTGTCTGCATGGTTTCTTTCGCAATCATATTGTTTCGTTCATCCGTTTCCTCAATATATTGCTTTTTACATTTTTCCTCATCATGAAGCAGGATATAATTCCTGACAAGAGAATAGACAGCAGAAACCATTCCGCCGACAAATATGCCGATGACCATACCATGTGAAAAAGTATTGCCGGTTCCCACGAAATAACGCATCGTGAAATAAACGATCGGCAGAATACAGCACATGATCGTATTGAACCGCAGCTTTCGTTCCAGTTTCTTTCTGAATTTATCCATTTGCATTTCCTCCCGATAAATTTTCGTTTTCTTCAAAGATAAATAATTCCTCGATCGTGATTCCGAAGAACTGTGCGGCTTTATGCGCAAGAATCAGCGATGCATTGTATTTTCCGTTTTCAAGCGAAATGATTGTCTGCCTCGTGACACAGAGCGCATCCGCAAGCTCCTGCTGTGTGACCTTACGACTTTTTCTCAACTCCTGAATCCTGTTTTTCAATGGTATGCTCCTCCTTTCCATGCTGTGCTGCCATCACAACAGCAACCGCCAGTGCGATCATCATCCACGGAAATGCAGCAATGCAGGCATCCTGGAAGTCTCCTCCGATCAAACCGCTGCAAAGACGGATCACCACAACGATGGCACACAGCACAATTCCAACTGCCTGCGTTTTACCAATTTTCATTTTTGTGTTCATTATCGTATTACTCCTTTCAGATTATATGTAAAGTTCACCTTACATTTTTAGTATAGCACACTTTACATCATTTGTCAAGTCTGCTTTACATATTTTTTAAAAAATTTTTAATACTAATTCCCAATCAAACTATTGAGGGAGTTTGATCGAGAGCGTAAGGTATAGTATATTACACAAAAATCCCCTTCCATCCGGAAGGGGATTGCTTCTTATTGCTTCGGTTTGCTCGGAGGTCTGCGGTTTGTGTTCTGCGGCTTGCGGGCAGTGTTTCTGTTGGATGTCTGCTGGGGGGATCGTCTGCGCGCCTGCGCTCTGCGTTCCTGTTCTGTACTGCGTGCCGCCTCACGCTTCACACCGGAGGTGCTGGGCTTGAGATGTACCGGCTGTACCGGCTTGAGACGCTGCTGATGACAGACATGCGCATAAATGCACAGTGCAATATAAATCGCACAAAGCAGAATGCTGATGATCACTGCACGGATGAGCCAGTCCGTTTTGGGGAAATGCTGGATCAGTGCCATGTAATACTTGAACGGAGACAGCTTCACAGTGGAAGTTGCCACAAGATCAATTGCAGCGATTTCCTCACCGGCAAATTTCAATACGACTTCACCGAGCTTATCGCCGGCATCTACGGGCGCGGAAACCGTTTCTTCCAGTGTGACCTCCTGTACAATAGATGCCATATCTGCAGAATCATACCAGAGAGTCATAAAGGAGTTCTTCGGCTTGACCAGTACATAGTCCGAGCCGTCACCGTTCTCCACCTTGATCTGTCCGAGCTCCGTATTTTCACTCAGGATGGTCTGGTAGGAGAAATGTTCGAACGCCCAGTTCAGAAGGTTTGCAGCGTCCGCCTGATGATAGTACTGCAGGTCACCGTCGCTGTCCTCAAAGGGGGCAGCCATCAGGATAATGAGATAGGAATTGCCGTCGCGGGATGCCTCGCAGACAATGCTGCGTCCCTGTACGGTCATATTGGCAGTTTTCAGACCCTTGACACCCTTGACATAATAGGGGCTGGTCGCTTCGATCATGGTATTGGAATGCGTCCAGGTCCAGCCGGTGGACGGTGTTTCGTTCGGGGTATAGGTGGAGAAGGTGTTTGCAGTCGCAATATCCTCGAACCTGCCGAGGGACAGTGCATATTTGGTAATGATCGCAAGATCGGCAGCTGTCGTTTTCTGCGCTGCACTGTAGATGCCGGTAGGGTTCGTGAAATTGGTCTGTGTGCAGCCAAGCTCCTTTGCCTTCTCGTTCATCATCTGCACGAAATTCGGTACGCTGCCGTTGCCGAAGTGGTTCGCCAGAAGAATGGCTGCCTCCGCGGACGAAGTGAGCAGCATCGCATACAGCAGCTCCTCCACGCTCAGTACATTGCCGTCCTTGATGTCTGCAAAACGCAGATCATCTGGATATTCCGTAGTGGAGAACTGGGTATAAAGACCGGAATCCGCTGTAATATTTGTTCGCAGATCCTGGCAGTTTTCCAGTACGACAACAGCAGTCATGATCTGCACCAGGGAACCGGGCATGTACTGCGTGTCCGCATTTTTCTGATACAGCACAGTATCCGTGTCCAGACTCATCAGCAGAGCCGCCTGACTGCGGATTTCAAAGTTCGGCGTAAAGTTCAATGCCTGTCCGTGCAGATTCGTGCAGAAGCAGCAGAATACCAGAACGGACATGCAGAAAGACAATAATTTCTTCATGGATCGCGCCTCCTGATTATTTTCATAGTTACACACAATTATTATACCAAAAAAATTTGGAATTGCAAATAGTTTTTCTGAAAAATCATGAAAATACATAAAAAAGCATCGAAAAACCCACTGTCTTTGCAGTATCTTGCCGTAAAATCCCGAATTTGCTCTGGTAAGGTTTTTCAGTAAACCATCTTGACACCCCTCGTCCAAACATGCTATAATGAATACATACAATATCGACACAGGCAATATCGAAAAAATTGCCCATTACAGGCTTGTCCCGCCGGGACAGCGGACAGGAGGAAATTACAGATGGTTTATATCACTGGTGACATGCATGGGGAATGGGATCGTTTCCGCGATAAGCAGATGCGCCAGCTCAGGGCAGGGGACACCTTGATCGTCTGCGGGGATTTCGGCTTCATCTGGGATGGCTCCAAGCAGGAAAAGGCAGTTCTGAGAAAGATCGCCATGCTCCCGTTTACAGTTGCATTCCTTGATGGCTGCCATGAGAATTTTGATCTGCTCGAACGCTTCCCGATCGAAGCGTGGAAGGGCGGACCCATTCACCGCATCGCTCCCAACATCATCCACCTCATGCGCGGGCATGTTTACAATATCGAAAACCAGTCCTATTTTGTATTTGGCGGCGGACATTCCCAGGACTATGAATTTCGCTGTCAGACACCGCATTGGTGGGATCAGGAGCATCCGACCCATACAGAGATCAAGAACGCCATTCACACGCTTGCCGAACATGAGAACAAGGTGGACTATATCCTTACACACGAGCCGCCGGCATCCCTCAAGGACTGCCTCGGCGTGGATGTATTCCAGCGGCTGGAGATCCACACCTTTTTCGAGGACATCATCCGCGTCTGCCAGTACCGCAAATGGTTCTTCGGAAAATGCCATCTTGACAAGTACATCCCTATGAAATTCTTTGCCGTCTTTGACCAGGTGCTCCCTGTGACGGTCAAGGACACGGACGTATCATGAGGTGATCCTATGCATATCAGAAAGACAGCTGCCGCACTGCTCGCAGGTCTGTTCCTGTGCAGCCAGTGTTCCGGACTTTCATTCTCAGCGGCTGAGAAACCGCATATTTCCGCCATCAACGGCTCCTTCATCCAGCCCTGGCTCTATGCCAACTGGGATGACGCGCGCTGGCGTTCAGAAATGGAGATCCTGAAGGAAACCGGCATTGAATACCTGATCATGGGGGATGTTGCCAACCAGAACCCGGATGATTCCTGGACGGTGTTCTATGAATCCGAGCTGGATTTCCTGCAGGGCGGCTATGTTTACAACGGCATTGATGATCTTCTGTATTACTGCGAGCAGTATGACATCAAGGTCTATCTCGGCATGGGGCTGGATACCGGCTGGAACAGCGACCTGACCACCGAGGAGGGGCTTTCTGCCAATGCCGAATATATGGAACGCTGCAACCGGATCACAGAGGAGCTGTACAGCATCTACAAACCGCAGTACCCCGAAACCTATTACGGCTTCTACTTTGTCACAGAGCTGTACAATACTTATTATATGGAGACCGATTACGGCACGGAGCTGTACACGGATGGACTGCGTGAGATGTTCACCCCCGTGCTGGAGACCTGTACCGCGCTTGATCCGGACATGCCCTTGCTGTTCAGTCCGTATGTGAATATCTTCGGCTATGGCTATGCAAGCGTCAATCCTGACCGTTTTACAGAGTTCTGGACGCAGGCTCTCACCAAGATCCCCTTCCGTGACGGAGACATCCTCTGCCCGCAGGACAGCTGCGGCGGCGGCGGAAATGATCCGGAGCATCTTGCGGAATGGACGCAATGCTATCGGGATGCCGTGGATCGTGCCAATGCTCTGCGCGGAACCGAGCTGCTTCTCGGCACCAATGCGGAGATGTTCGTTTCTCCCGATGCCTACCGCATGACCAACCCCCACGGCATCTCCTATGTCGGCACCAAGACAGTGGACGATTTTGCCGAGCGTTTGGAGATCGCCCAGCCCTATGTGGATACGCTCTTCTGCTTTGCCTATTCCCATCATTATTCTCCGAACAACGTGCCGGAGGGCTTCCATGAAGCTTTTATCAATTATCTGAAAACCGGCGAAATTGAGCAGAATCTTCCTACACCTCTTACCTGCGTGAAAACTGAGATCGTCACCGCCGAGGACGCGCCGCATCTGCAGCTTTCCTTCACAGGCATGACGGATGATACCGAGGTCGGACAGATCAACATCTATAAGGATGGTCTGCTGTATGATTACCTGGTTCCCGGCATCAACAACGGACAAACCGGCATGAACCACGCGCAGAATGTCTGGATCGACTGGGAATTTGATGTGACCGTGGATTCTGCTGTCTATGAATTTGAGGTCGAGGATGTCTGCGGCAATTATTCTGAAAAGACCAGCTATTCCGTGACCCCGGCAAATGTCAATAACGGCGTTTCCCTTGATGCACCTGTCAATAACGCACAGCCGGCAGTATCATGGGAGCTGGATGTACTGGACTATCTGCAATACACCGTGACTGACGGCGGTGTCCGCATCACCGGCTGTGACAAGAGCGTGACCGAGCTGGTCATTCCCGACACCATCGAGGGCAAGCCCGTGACCGTCATTGACTGGTATGCCTTTGAAAATCACAAGAATCTCCGTACAGTGACCCTGCCCGAAACCATCACCCATATCAGCCGCTTTGCTTTCGTACACTGTATTTCGCTCGAAACGGTCAATATGCCGGCCTCCCTCTATGCCATTGAGCAGAGTGCATTTCTGGACTGTCCGAAGCTGCAGGGAATGGAGCTGCCGTCCTCGCTTGCCATCATTGAGGAGCGTGCATTCAGCGAATGTGACAGTCTGACAGAGATCACAATTCCGCAGTCTTGTACACAGGTCGGCGATTATGCGTTTTTCGGCTGTGACAGCCTTGCAGAGATCACGGTTTCCGGAACGGACACTGTATTCGGCACGCGTTCCATGGGCTATGCTTATGACGGCGGCTATGTACTCCAGCCCGGCTTTGTGATAGATGCCGCCAGTGGTACAGCTGTGACCTATGCGGAGGAAAACGGCATCCCGCTGAAAAGCCGCCTGCTTTCCGGCGATGTGAACGAGGACGGAACTGTCAATGTGCAGGATGTGATCCTCCTGCAAAAACATCTGCTGGGTCAAACAGCCCTCAGCAATACCGGATTTGCCGCTGCGGAACTCTGCGCAGATGCCGCAGTGGATGCCTACGATCTGGCATTTCTCAAGAAAAAACTCCTGTGGACATAAAATCAGCTCCCCTTGTCGATCACGACAGGGGGAGCTTTTTCGTTATGCAGAAGCTTTCGCTTCGTTCTTTGCTTCTCTGCAAAGGATTACAAAGCAGACTGCACCGATGATGCAGATCGGCACGATCACGAGTGCCATCGTTGCTGGTGAATTCAGCGTTTCGAGATGTTCGGCAAGTTCCTCCGAACCGAACAGTGAAAGGAATACGCCGAAACTCATGTTATTGTTGATGCCATGCATGATGGCAGCAGGAAATACGGACTTTGTGCGTTTGGTCAGAAGCGTCAGGATTGCGCCGTCTGCGGTGCACATGATGCACATCAGCAGAATGCCGAGATACGGGAAACCGGGATAATCCAGCCCGAAATTATGTCCCTGCACGGTCAGCGGTGCGTGCCAGACACCCCAGAGAATGCCGCCCACGACCAGTGCCGCCGGCATGGGCATGATCTGTTCAAGCTTGGGGGTCATGTACGCTCTCCAGCCAAATTCCTCACCGAAGAACGGCAGGAGCAGTGTTGTGCCGATCTGTCCGAAATATGCCCAGAACCGCATGGCAGTATCTTCCGTCGCAAACCAGCTCTCCGCATCACGGCAGAAGATCAACAGCACCATGAACACGGTAATGATCATGTAGAACAGCGGAATGCCGAATGCCAGCAGGTAGTATTTCCATTTGCCATTTTTCATTTCAAGTTTTAAATAGGAATCCTTCAGTCCCTCACGGGTGATGAGTCTTGTCAGGACATTGGCAAGTGCGGGGCAGCACATGCCGATCATGCCCCAAGTCATTGTCAGCTGGGAGGATGCCGCTTCGCCTGTGAACATCGGTTCACCGAGGAGGTTGGAGAAAATGGGTGTAAAAATGATCAGCGGCAGAATTGCCAGTGTGTAGAAGATCACAAGCCGGATGATCGTCAGTTTCTTATTGTTCAAGCTGTTCCACTCCTTTCAGATACAATTTGCAGGAAAGCAGGTAGGAAAGATAGTACAATCCAAGCGTCACAAGCGGCAGGAGTGCGGAAACGGCGAGCATCGTTGTACCGCCCCGCTTGCCGTTCATGACATCGAGCAGGAACTGCATAAAATCATCCATCGAACCGAACATGGAAATATCCCCGAACAGGAAATAGATGCCTGCAATTGCAATAATGCTGATGAAAATACCAGCCTTGAGGTTTGCCCCCTTCTTTACACCGAACCGCATCATAAAGGGCAGTTCGATGGAATTAAGCAGGATGGTCACCAGAAACAGCATCATGATCATGCTTATGAATGAAGTCGGTTCGACTTCCTCTGTGCGGACATCCACAATAGCAGCAGCGATCAGATCCGTGAACAGAGAGATGCACATGAGTCCGAAAGGAAGAATGAGGTTTGAGAGATACTTGGATTTCACATAGCCCTTGACACCTGCCGGTGAGGCAATCGCAAAGCAGACGGGCAGACGTTTTTCGTCACCCTTGTGCATTTCGCCCTGTACCATAAAGGCAAAAAACATATTCATACCATAGCTGATCAGACAGATGAGGTTATAGCCTGTGAGTTCCTCATTGCCGCTGGAGAGATTCAATGCGCCAAAAATGGGGGCAAGTGAGGTGTAGACCAGCATGACTGCCGTGGCGATCATCATCGGACGTGCGACCCGCAGGTCACGATACAAAAATCCGTACATTATTTTTCCCTCCTTTTTGCAAGCAGTGAGCAAAGCACCCAGCCAAGTCCCAGTATACCGATGATGCAAGGCACAGAGAACGGCAGGAATGCAGTCGAGAAGTCCGTGATATCCTCTAAAATAAGCGAAACTGCGTTCATTTCGTTTTCTGTGGCAAGATTTTCAATCTCGTCAAAATGCGGAATTATCCATAATCCCATTACCAAATACATCACGACCAGAAAGGTAATCACAGCCGCCATGGGATTGCGGAACAGATAGTTGAAGATGTAGAGACCTGCACAGAAAATGGACACACCCACCGCACAGAGCAGGAGATTTGCAATGACGGTTTTGTCAAATGCCGTATCAAAGACGCTGCACATGATGGCGGCATTCAGAAACGCCGCTGCGATGCCAACGATCAGGATGGAGGCAGAGGTCAGGTATTTCACACCGACAAATTTCCATTCGCTCACCGGAATGGATGCCATAAAGCAGCGGAATTTGGGAGTCATTTCAAACTGGAATGCACCCATTGAACCATTGACCTGTGCCATGAACAGCAGTCCCGGCAGATAGATGGCATAGCCAGGGAGCATCATTTTCAGCATATCGAGTGTTTCACCGGACATGTTTGCCAGATTGCCGATCTCCATGCTGAGCTTGACCAGGTAAAAGACGATACAAAGCGCGATGCCAACCACATAGCAGGCAAGGAGTTCTTTCAGATTCGGATACAATTCCCGATAGAACAGTCCCCAGATGGGAGCGGATTTTCGCTTTTCCATCAGTTCCACTCCTTCTTTGCAGCATTGACATAGAACAGCATGATCTCTTCAAGGGTGGTCTTTTCGATCAATGCACCGCTGTATTTCTTTTTTGCGGCATCTCTGTTGGCGACCATCACCTCTGCGCCGAAATCCGTCAGTCTTGCGCTGATGAAATCCGCCCTGTCGATCTCTGCATAATCCGACTTGGAACAGCGGATCATAGCGTGGGAATCGAGGACATCGTCCTTGAAGCCGGAAAGCAGAAGCTTGCCCTTGTCGATGAATGTCACGCTGTCAGCGATTTTTTCAAGGTCGGATGTGATATGGGACGACATGAGGATACTGCGTTCTTCATCCTGTAAGTACTCACGGAAAATGTCCAGAATCTCGTTTCGCACAACGGGGTCAAGTCCGGTGGTGGCTTCGTCCATGATCAGAAGCTTTGCATTGTGAGAGAGTGCAGTGGCGATCTGCAGCTTCATCTTCATACCTTTCGAGAACTTGCCGCATTTCTTTCTTGCAGGAAGCTGGAATCGGTCGAGGTACTTCTCAAATGTCACCTTGTCCCAATCCCTGTAGATGCCGCCCATCATGATGCTCAGCTGTTTTGCGGTGAACATCTCCTGAAAGGGGAGTTCGTCAAATACTGCGGCGATCTGTTCCTTGATTTCGTATTCATGCTCCCGATTGTCAAGTCCGAGCATATTGATGCTGCCGGCATCGAACCGGATGATGCCCAGAAGCGCACGGATCGTGGTCGTCTTACCGGCACCATTCTGCCCGATAAAGCCCATGATACTGCCTTTCGGCACATTGAAGCTGATATTGTCCAGCGTAAAGCCGTCGTATTTCTTTGTCAGCCCCTGAATTTCAATTGCATTCTCATAATTAGCCATATGTCCTAACCTCCATACATTAAGTCTAGCATTTCCTTGAGATCTTCCAGTGAAAGATTACAGACCTTTGCCTGTTCACAGACCTTTTCCAGCAGGGTTTCGATCTGCCGCATGTGTTCCTCACGCAGAAAATCCGTGTTCTGTGTCTTGACGAAACAGCCCTTTCCAGCGACCGTTTCAATAAAACCGTCACGCTCCAGCTCCTCATACGCGCGTTTTGTAGTGATCACACTGATCCGGAGCTGTGTGGCAAGCATACGCATGGAAGGCAGAGCATCCCCCGACTTCAGCGTACCGTTCATGATGAGTGCCTTAATCTGTGTCGCGATCTGCGCATAGATCGGCTCATCCGATGAATTGCTCAGAATAATATCCATAGTGCACCTCTGTTATTACTGTGTATATACGTTATACACAGTATAGCACAGATAGACACAGTTGTCAAGGGGGGGTCGGAAATTTTTTGAAAAAAAGAAAAATCCCTGTCGCGGGACAGGGAAACAGCTTGTAGAAAAAGTTTTTTCTGGGACAGTATACCAAAACTGCCCCCACCCCAACCCCTCCCCGAGGGGAGGGGCTTTTAGGGTGCGGGTGCTCCCCACCTCCGCCGCCAAAGGCTATCGCCTTTTGAATCCATTATCGGCTTTTAGAGCCTGTTCACATTAAAATCTCATACGCATCTTTTCGGCAAAATTTCACACAGTCTGCGTTAAAAAATCTTGACA
>JAZNKY010000071.1:0-2970 GCA_045578805.1 Oscillospiraceae bacterium | reverse complement strand
TGCTCGCCGGTGTAGGAAATCCAGACTCCGTTTTCGTAAACGTCGAGGCCGTCCTCAACATACTCCACGTCCGGATTCTGCATGCGCCACACGCGGCAGTCAAGGCCCAGCGCATCCACCTTAGCTTGCAGCTCCAGCATTTCCTGCTTGGAAGCCTTGGTGTGCAGGTCGATATCGGTCAGATACGCGCAGTTTTCCAGCGCATTGTCCGCCATCTGCGGCAGGTTTCGACCTTCAAATACCAGATAATTCACAGCGGTATCGGCAAACGCTCTTTCACCGATGGTTTCAACCGAAGAAGGAATATAGACCTCGCCCAGCCAGCTGCAGCCGTCAAAGGCGCTGTTTCCGATGGTCTTCAGGCCTTCGGGCAGCTCAATCGGTTCGGAAATGAAGGGACATGCGGCAAACGCCTCGTCGCCGATTCTCTCCACGGCGGGCAAGTTCAGCGCATAGCCCTTGTAGCCGCCATAGAACGCGCGGTTTTCAATGTTCTTCAGCGTAGAGGGGAAATCGATATGCAGCAGCGTTTCGCACCATTCAAAAGCGGACGCGCCGATGGTTTCCAGCCCTTCGGGCAGCGTAAGCACACACAGATACTGGTGGTTGTAAAAGGCGTTTTCGCCAATGGCTCTGACGGGTACGCCGCCAATCTCGACAGGCACCTCCACGCAGGCGTCAAAGCCGGTGAAGCCAGTGATTGTGCCGGTGGATGCGTCAAAATCGAACAGGACGGGATCGATTGTCCAATCATACACGACGGCATTTGCACCGGACGGAAGAACGGCTGAATAGCAGTCGGCATTATACAGCGCTTCGGCATACGCCTCATACTGATCGTCCGGCACATAGACCACAGCGTCATCGGCAATCCAGTCAACCGCATTGCCCGCGAAGACCGGGCATTCCCCGAGGAACGTGACCTTATTCAGGCTTTCGCTGCTTCCGAAGCAGCCATTGCCGATATAGCGGACAGTTGCAGGAATGGTCACCTCCGTCAGCGCAGGATTGCAGATAAAACTGTTGTCCCCGATGACCTGTACGCCCTCAGGAATGACCAGCTCGGTCAGATTGTCGCAGAAGGAAGCGACGTTTTCTTCCACCTGCTTCAGGGTGGAAGGCAGCGTCAGGGAGGTGACGTCGTCGGCGTCGTTGAACAGATGCATGCCGAGGATGTCCACCGTGCAGCCGTCAATGGTATCCGGGATGACGACTGCGCCGCCCGCGCCCAGATAGACTTCCAGCTTGTAATCATCGGAATCAAACATCCACTCGCCGCTCTCCGCCTGCACGCTCAGGCCTGCCGACAGCATCAGCAGCACCAGCATCAAACACAAGATCCTCTTCATCTAAAAAACTCCTCTCCATCAAAGCGGATTTTCAATTCCGCTTTTCTCCATCAGTTCTCCGAAAAACTTCAGAATCGCCTCATGCGCCGCAGCATATCCCTCCGGGAAAGCATTGCTGCCTGATGCGCGGACTTCCTGACCATCATCATAGTCGATTCTCAGGTCAAAACCGGTTCCGTCCAGCGCATGACGGTCGACCCTGTCAAATCCGTTCCAACGGTTCAATTCATGATTCTGAACAAGCGCGGCCAGCGCTTCAGCCTCCTCCGCGGTCATATCCAGCGTATATTCCTTTTCACCGGCCAGCAGGGAAAGGTTTGCCTGCCAGCCGTTTCCGGCTCTTTCTGCCTCCAGCGTATATATCAGCCCGGTATGCATGCCCGAATGAGAGAAGGTGAAGCCGGTCATCGGCTCGTCCGTCTTGATCGGCTTCTGGCATGCAGATCCGGCCAGAAGGACCGCTGCCAACAAAAGGATGGCAATCATTCTGCGCTTCATCATTCGGCCTTGAGCGTGCTCAGCATCTGGCAAATCCACGCACAGTGCGCTCGCATCCAGCTTTCCGCGCCGTAATAGACGTCTGTCGGATCAATCTCCGTGCCGTTTGCATCGTAGCTGGCCCACATAGCGTCCATCTGCGCCTGCATTAGCTGGATACAGAGCGATTTGTTGACCTCAAGCTGCGCCTGAACCGGTTCGCTCACCAGAGAAATCCATTCGTTGTACAGGCTGATGACCTCCGCCTGCCATTCAAGATATGAATATTCTGCGGACTCGGCGTCGCCGCCCATGAGGATGCTATAGGTCGCGTCCCACAGAAGCGCGTGCTTTTCGCAGTGTTCAGAGATCGTCTGGCCGTCTTCGTTTTCCCACGTATAGCAGAACGGAACATAATCCGATCCGCCTTCTGCCTGTTCGACGTCCAGCCTCAGCTGCGCCTGAACCCAGTCCCAGTAATCGATCCAGTCCTGATAGATTTTTTCCATCAGTTCGTCGGTCACCACGCCGGTTTCTTCAAGACCCGTCGCTTTCTGATATTCCTTCACGGCCGCTTCGGTGTTTGCGCCGAACTTTCCGTCCGGCTCCTCAAACAGATATCCCATGTCATACAGCCGCTCCTGCAGCGTCATAACTTTCTCGCCGCTGCTGCCCTGCGCCAGCTCGGCGCAGGCGCTCACAGGCAGAATACAAACCAGAATCAATGCCAGAACTACCGCCATACTAATTCTCTTTTTCATCTCTGTTCCTCCCTTTTCTCATTTTCCAGTCTTACGCCGCAATGTGGACAGAATTTCATGCCCGCCGCCAGCACCGTATCACAGACCGGACAGTGTCTGTGCATTTGCTGATATTGCTGGAATAGTGTTTTCAACGGCAATCTGGCTCCGCATTTCCCACAGACGTATCTGTTGGATTCTTCCGTCGCTCCGCAGTGTTTACAGATCTTGATTTGCTTCATGATCCCTATGCCGAATCCGTAATACTCCGGACTGCACACATCAAATTCAGTCAATTCTATCACCTCCATTCCACTGCTTCGCTATATTTCAAACGCGCATGACATCGGTGACACAACGCGCCGTCTTCCACCACTTTTTCACCGCAGTGTGGACAGAATACT
>JAZNKY010000070.1:0-20432 GCA_045578805.1 Oscillospiraceae bacterium | reverse complement strand
GGGCTGCCGCCCCCTTGCCCCCGCCTAAGTTGATGACATTGACGGGGTGGGAGATGCTGAACGAAGTGAGGCAGAGGGGACGGGAGCCTGTTAGGCTGCCGCCCCTTGCCTCCAGCTTGGGTTTATGACATTGCTCCTGTGGTGAACCGTCGCCATCAAAGGCTATCGCCTTTTGAAACCTTGTCAAAACCGACTCAATCCTTTTCAATCTCAAACAACTCCGGCGGGTACAGGTAGTCTTCGCCGTTGTCGGCTACGATCCGGTACCAGCCTTTTTCAATGGACAGGACTTTGTACCGCTGTCCGTTTGTCAGGGTCAGGATGCTGGTGCTGCCGATGTATTTTACCCACATATCACCTGCGGGCGTGTTGCCGGATCTCTCTGCTGCATCCTGCGTCAGGTCGATCACGGAGGGGGCGTTCCTGCGTCTTTGCAGGTTCTCCTCCTTGCGCTTTCTGCCGTCTGCGATCAGCTGATACAGTGCGTCCTTATCCGCGCTGGCAAGAACGCTCCGGTATTCCTGCAGATTCCCGATCAGCACATCCAGTTCTTCGACCAGGCTCTCGCGATTCTCCAGAAAGAGCATCGTCCACATGTCCTCGTTCATGGTTGCAATACGGGTCATGTCGTGGAAGCTGCCGCCGGAAAAGCCGCTTTCCAGCTCGATCACGGGGCTTTTGACATAGGCACTCGATACCACATGGGCAAGCTGGGAGGTGTAGGCGATCATTCTGTCATGGAGCTTGGGCGTAGTCAATACGAAACGACGGAAACCGATCTGGTGGGCAAAATTCTTCACCTCGGCGGTGACTGCCTTCGGCGTATCGGGCATCGGGGTCAGGATAAAATTCGCACCCTGGAAGAGGTTTTCATCGGAGGCATCAAAGCCGAAGCGTTCCTTGCCGGCCATGGGGTGCGTACCGAGGTAATGCACACCGTATTCAGCGCAGAGCTTTCCGAGCGTTTCAGGAATATCTGCTTTGACACCTGCCACATCGATCACGATCGTGCCGGCGGTCATACTCTGCACATGCTGCTGCACCCAGCTCCGGACGATCTCCGGATAGAGGGATACCACGATCATGTCAAAACCGCTGCAGTCCTCCGTGACAACACCGTCGATCACATGCTGTGCCAGTGCCTTTTCTGTGATCTCTGCATTCGCGTCACAACCGTATACGCTGTGTTCTGTGAACGTATGCAGTGCTTTGCAGATGGAACCGCCGATCAGACCAAGTCCGACTACCAGTATTCTCATATCTGTTTCCTCCTGCTTTCGCCTTAAACACCTTCAGAATGCTCCGAAATGTTCATGATGCGTACAATACAGTAATCATCACCGCTTTTTTGCAGGGTGATCTCCATTGTTTTTTCTGCGGATATATCAAAATTCTCCGAACGCTGCTGCCACTGCGCCGTATCTCTGCGGTATTTGACAACTACAGTGTAGGTATCCTCTGCGCGGCGGATCTCCTGTACATCCGGTGCATAGGAAAAGATGACGGGGGATGCCGGCACATTGTAGCAGCCGGTGGCTGCGTCATAATAAAAGGTCTCCCCGGCAGCGTAGAGCGTGATGAACATGCTGTCAAACTGCACACCGAACATTTCGCCAGCCCTTGCCTGCACATCCTGTGCGGGGATGGAGAGCATGTCAAAGCTCATCGGATAACGTGACAGATCCTCGTACATCAGCAGGTCGATCATCGCCGCGGACAACAGTGTTTCCGGTGCGGCTTCGGAGGGGTGTTCAAAATCGGGAAGATCCACAACTGCCACCGGATAGAGGACATCCTCCAGCTCCGCGCTGAGGGAAGAGCTGCCGGTGAAATCACGGACCATGCGGATGCCCTGTAAAATACAGGCGGCAAGGCCGACCACCGCAAATACAGAGCAGATTATGCCTGCCATGAAATAGGTGCGGCGGCGGATATAGCGGCGTTTTCCAACAGCAACGTCAATATATTTTTCATCCGGAAGCGGCTCTGCCTTTTCATCGGCAAGCTCCGCCGCATCCTCATCGAGTGCGGCACGCAGGGAAGCTGCAAAGCCGCTGATCTTCTTGCTTTTCTCCTCCGGAAGCTCCACATGGATGGAAGGCTCCTGCGGAAGCTCCGGCTCCGGTGCGGGCGGTTCCGGCTTCCTCTCTGTTTCTGGCTTCACTTTCGGTTCCTGAACAATTTCCGGCTCCGGCATAACTTCAGGTTCCGGCTCCGGCAGTCTGACTGCGGGAACGGGTGTTTCCGCAGGAAGAGGTACTTCTTCAGGAATGGGCTTTTCTTCTGGGACAGGCTTCTCTTCCTCGACGGGCTTTTCTGCCTTCTTTGGCTTACGGCTGTCCCATCTGCGGGATTCCTCCGGCATTTCCTGTACAGCGGAGCGTTCCCATTTCCGGGGCTTTTCCGGCACAGCGGGGATTTCCGGTTTCTCCGGGATCATCGGCGGTTCTTCCGCTGCGGGCGGTTCCGATTCCTGTGCGGGGGATTCATCGAAAAATACGGACAGCTCCGCGGATTCGGCTTTTTTCTCAGCCTCTGCGGTCAGCTTTTGTTTTTTTTTACTGCCAAAGCCGAACAATCCGCGTTTGGGCTTCGGCTCGTCCACTGCGCTGAGATGGCGCAGACGGGGCGCGGCAGATACTGCCGGTGCAGGTGCTTCCTGCGGCTGGGGCAATTCCGGTACGGGATCTTCGGAAATCTGCATCTCCGGCTCCGTTATTTCGGGAACTTCGGAAACGATCTCCTCCGGCTGGCTCTCCGGCACAGGTTCTTCATAGACCGGCTGCAGTTCTTCCTCTGCAGGTGCTTCGAAAACTGGCTCCGCGATCGGTTCGGGGATCGGCTGTTCCATCGGCTTTCTGGCGGAGGGCTTCTTCTTTTTGCGCTTCTTCGGCTTTTCAGCGGGAAGCTCCGGCTCAGCCGGTTCCTCCTGCACGGTCAGCTCCTCGGAAACAGGTTCCGCAGCCGGAACTTCTTCGATGGGCAGTGCCGGTTCTTCCGCAGATACAGGTTCTTCGACCACAGGCTCCGGCTGTTTCGGGGCAGGCTTCTTTTTTCTGCGCTTTTTGGGCTTTGCCGCTGGGATCTCCGGCTCCGGTGCAGATTCCGGCTCTGCAGGCGGCGTTTCCTGCACCGGTTCTTCCGCAGGTGCGGCTTCCGACTGCTCCATTGCAAGACGGATGCGCTGCTTGATCAGCTCTGCCTTGCGTGTCACCTCTTCCTCACGGGAAATGGAGATGGGCTTTGGCGGCTCAACTGCCGGCATCAGTTTTGTGGGAGCATCATCCTGCTGGGCTTCGAGCTGCTTTCTGCGGCGGATCTCATCCGCAATGGTCGTATCACGCGGAATATCCGGCGGCAGTTCATCCGGTATCACGATATGCGGGATCTTCCGCTTGGGCGGGAGTGCCGACTGCGGAACGGGCATATCTGCGGAGCGCGAGGGCTGTGCTTCTGCGGTATTCTGCACGGTCTGCGGACGCTTTTTCTTCTGTTTTTTCTTCTGCTCCGGTCTGGGCTTCGGCGGGATGATCTGGTTGGGCTTGCGCTCCGCATCGAGCATGGGGAGTGCGGTTTCATCGAGCCTGTCGCGCATCCGGACTGCCGGATTCTGGGACGGTTCATCCGAGAAATGGCTGATGGGTGCCGGAACGGGAACCGGCTCACGCTTCGGAAGCACGGTCTCTGTGCGCTTCTTTGGCGCGGGGCGGTTCTGGATGGTCTCCATCTCCACGTTGCGGGTGATCTCCTCTACGCGCTTGCGGGACTTTTCACTTGCTGCCGATTTTTTTTCGGGCTGCTTCGGCGGCTCCGGAGCTTTCGGAGGCTTGGGTGCCTCCTCTCCGAGCAGACCGTTGAGCAGATGATTGATGTCATTTTTTTTCATAGATCTCTCCGGTGTGTCAGCGGATCTGACCGCTGCCGATAATGCGGTACTGGATGGTGGTCAGTGCCTGCAGTCCCATCGGACCTCTTGCATGGAGTTTCTGGGTGGAGATGCCGATCTCCGCACCAAAACCAAATTCCTCACCGTCTGTGAAACGTGTGGAGGCATTGACATAGACTGCCGCAGAATCCACACTGTTCTGGAAATATTCTGCATTCTGCATGGACTGGGTCACGATGCATTCGGAATGGCGGGTGCTGTATTTCAGGATATGCGCTACGGCTTCCTCAACGGAATCCACGACGCGGACTGCGATCTTATAATCCAGATATTCCGCTGCATAATCCTCCTCCGTCGCCGGGATCACACTATCACCGAGGATCTGCTGTGTTCTGTCGCAGCCGTGCATTTCCACATTATGCGCTGCAAATGCAGTTCGGATGTGGGGCAGGAATGCGGGGGCGATGTCCTTATGTACAAGCAGGGTCTCGATTGCGTTGCAGACGGAGGGGCGCTGGGTCTTGGCATTGTCAGCGATCTGCACTGCCATGCCGAGATCAGCGGAGGCATCCACGTATACATGGCAATTGCCTGCTCCGGTTTCAATGACCGGAACGGTCGCCTGCTTGACAACTGCCTGGATCAGACCTGCGCCGCCTCTGGGGATCAGGACATCCAGGTAGCCGTTGAGCTTCATCATTTCTGCGGCTGTCTCACGGTCGGTCTTTTCCACGAGCTGAACAAGATCCGCCGGGAGTCCGACGCTTTCCAGTGCTTCACGCATTACGGACACCAGGCAGGTGTTGGAATGGATGGCTTCCTTGCCGCCACGGAGGATCACTGCATTACCAGCCTTCAGGCAGAGGGCTGCAGCATCGACTGTAACGTTGGGGCGGGATTCAAAGATGATACCGATGACACCCAGCGGCACACGTACCTGACGGATGCGCAGACCATTGGGACGTACCCATCCCCTGTCCTCCGTGCCGATCGGATCTTCGAGTGCAATGAGCTTGCAGACAGCATTGGCAATTGCCTTGATCCGGTTCTCATCCAGACGCAGTCTGTCCTGCAGGGCAGCGGTCATATTGTTCTGGACAGCATTCTCCAGATCCTTCGCATTTTCAGCAATAATACGTTCGCAGTTCTTCAGGAGCGCGTCCGCAACTGCGGTCAGTGCTTGGTTCTTGAGGACTGTACCCGCCTTTGCAGCGGCGGGAGCGGCAGCTTTTGCACGCTGTCCGAGTGTTTCCATATAAGTCATAGGTCATGCCTCCTCTGTTACTTTCTGATCGACGGAAAATAGGTGCCGAGCTGTTCGCCGTCAAACAGACGGTACAGATCATCGGGATTTTTACCGTTCATGATGATCATATCCACACCTGCGGCAGTTGCGATCCTTGCCGCATTGATCTTGGTTGCCATACCGCCGGAGCCAAGACTGCTGCCTGCGCCGCCGGCAATGGCTTCAATATGACTGTCAATGCATTCTACCACGGGGATGATTTCCGCATCCGCATTCTTGTGGGGATCCTCGGAATACAGACCGTCAATATCGGACATGATAATGAGCAGATCCGCGCCGGCAATGGATGCTACCACGGCGGAGAGTGAGTCGTTCTCGCCGATCTCCAGCTCCAGCTCATCAATGGCTACTGTGTCGTTCTCATTCACGATCGGGATCACGCCCATGGAGGTCAGCTCGTCAATGGCATTGCGTACATTATCCACGCGATCGGGTGTGCTGATGATGGTTTTCGTCAGCAGGATCTGTGCGACGGTCACGCTGTATTTTGAGAACATTTCGTCATAAATGTGCATCAGCTCACACTGACCGACAGCGGCAGCCGCCTGTTTTCCGGGTGTGGTCTTCGGACGCTCCCGCAGGTTCAGCTTGCCGACACCGAGTCCGACAGCACCGGAGGATACCAGGATCAGCTCATGACCGCTGTTCTGGAGGTCTGCCAGTACACGTGTCAGGCTGTTCATACGCCGGATGTTGAGCTTGCCGGTCTTATGGGCAAGCGTGGAAGTGCCAAGCTTGATGACAATACGCTTCTTTTCGGAAAAATCAATCATGCTCCTATTCCCCTTACTTTTATTTATTCACCTGATGTCTGGGCGTGCCTGCAAGGAACGCCCTGAGGTTCTCCTCTACGATGCCGATCAGTCTTTCGCGTGTTTCCAGCGGAGACCAGGCGATATGCGGTGTGATCAGGCAGTTTTTCGCATTGCGCAGCGGTGTATCCGGAGACATCGGCTCCCGGTCAAGGACATCCAGTCCCGCACCGGCAAGCCTGCCGGAATTGAGCGCGTCCGCAAGCTCCTGCTCGTTGACGATGCCCCCCCGCGCGGTATTGATGAGGAAGGCGGTGGGCTTCATCAGGTCAAGCGTTTCCTTCCGGATCAGGTGCGCGGTCTGCGGTGTCAGCGGACAGTGGATGGTCAGCACATCCGCACAACGGAAGGCTTCCTCCATGGGAACAACGGGATACGGGCAGTTTTCCGGCATCGTTCGTGTGGAAACGATGACCTGCATCCCGAAGGCATCCGCGATTTTTGCCACGGCTCTGCCGATGCTTCCGTAGCCGATCACAGCAATGGTCTTTCCCCACAGCTCATGAACGGGATGGGGGAACCAGGAAAAGGTCGGGCTTTGTATCCATGCCCCCTCACGGACGGAGGCATCATAGGCGATGAGATTCCCGGCAAGGCTGAGCAGGAGTGCAAAGGTATGCTGTGCCACAGCCTGTGTGGAATACTCGCCGGCGTTGCTGACCACGATGCCGCGCGCTGAGGCAGCTTCGAGGTCGATGTTATTGCAGCCGGTGGCGAACAGACCGATATACTGAAGATTCGGGCATTTTGCAATCACATCCGCAGTAATGGGGATCTTGTTGCACAGTACGATCTCGGCATCACCGATCTTGTCAGCCGCTTCCTCCGGAAGAGTCGGGCCGCAGCATGTGACTTCGCCGTATTTTGAAAATACGGAAAATCCCACATCATTGGCAGAAACGGTATCCCAGTCGGGAATGACGATCCTTCTCATTCCGCATCCTCCGACGCTGCTGCGGGTGTTTCCGCTTCCGCAGGTGTTTCGGTGATGGCTTCCGCAGGAATTTCAGCAGCAGCTTCCACGGAACCCTCTGCTGCCGGCTCCGGATCGCGGTCAATGGTTCTGCTGAATACCAGTGCGGCAATCAGTGCGGCAAATTCCGCAACGCCGAGGATATTGAAAAGTACGGGGTGGTCGCTCAGGTACGGCAGCAGGGTTGCGGGAATGGCGATCGCAAACACGAGCTGGTACTTTTTGCGCTGTCGGATATACTGCGCAATAAAAATGATCAGTGCTGCCACTACAAAAAGGATATGGCGCGTCGTTTCGATCGGGAACAGCATATTATTGTCCATAAATCATCTCTCCTCTTGTGATACTGCTTCTCTGTCTGCGGACGGGGAAGCGTATTGCTTTATTATGCTTCTGCATCAATAAACATCCAACTTACATTATAACACAACTCACCTGCAATTGCAAGTAGTTTATGCCAAAACGGTGAGATTGCACGAAAAAAATCCATTCCATGCGGATGGAATGGATTTTGTGTGTTCATTTTTTATGCTGACGAAGGATCAGAAAGAGGTTGTAGACACTGGGGAGCAGAATGCCGACAAGAAAGATGGGCAGTCCAATCGGAATCAGCCCCGGAACCTGTTCCGGATTCAGCTCCAGATTCAGCTCCAGAAATTGCTCCGGATCAAGCTTCCCCGAAATCAGCCATGACAGGAATATGGTATAGCCGGACAACACCAGGGCAGCAGCGATCTTGATGATGGAGTCGGTCAGCATACGGCGAAAATTTCTGGGATCATCCGGTGTCCTTATGCATCGGTCATGCAAATGCAAACCAATGTTTGCCGTTAAGAAGAGCACACCCCAGTAGGGAGAGACTGCTGCCAGGAACAGGATGATCGCCGCAGCCCATAAAATGTACACAAAGAGATCGAGCAGTTCATTGCCAGTTGAGAAGCGTTCAGGATTTATTAAAAAAGCGACCACAATGCCGATGGCTACCAAAATAACCCCCGCCAGCAGAATGACAGCAATGGCGAGACTGATGATATTGGTGACACGCATGATTCTGGTTGGTTTCATAATTTACCTCCTGTTGGAAGATACCCCTTTTTTCAGATTATACCAGATTTTGAGGGTGGTGTCAAGTTTCCGGCGATAATTTGCAAAGGCTGTATAATCCTTGCATTCCTGACAAAACTATGAACGGAGGTGTTTTATGTGAAAAATACAAATACAAACGAAAACAGAAACAAATACGGCAGTCTCAGCTTCTATCTGGTGCTTGCGCTCAGTGCGGTCATGATCGGTGTATCCTGCTGGTTCGCCTATACACAGACAGCGGATCAGCTGACGATCCAGCTGGATTCTGCAGTAGATTCCGCCAATAACGCGGCGGCGCGGCTTGCAGAAACGGAACCGGCGCAGAGCATGACGGAAACAGCGGTTTCCACCGCGAGAGAAGCCGCATATGTACCGGAATACGCGGCAGAAGAGCCTGTGTTCATGCCGGAGGAAACCGTGCATTTCCAGGAAGCTGCGGCAGTTACGGCAGAAACGCAGACGGAAACTGCAGCACCGCAGACAGCTCCTGCTGAGCTGAACGCTGCCTATCCGATCGTGGGCGAGGTCATCGCTGCATTCAGCAATGGCGAGCTTGTCAAGTCCGAAACGACGGGCGTATGGCAGACGCACAACGGCATTGACATCGCTGCTTCGCTCGGTGATGAGGTGCGCGCAATGGCTGACGGTGTAGTAGCAGCCGTGGAGGAGGATCCGCTGTGGGGCGTGTGCGTGACCATCGACCACCAGAACGGCATCACAAGCCGCTGCTGTAATCTGAATGCAGGTCTTGCCGTCAATACGGGCGATACTGTGACCTGCGGCATGGTGATCGGCGCGGTCGGCAATACGGCGGATATGGAAAGCGCGATGGAGAGCCATCTGCATTTTGAAGTGATGCAGGGGAATGTGTATCTTGATCCGGTTTCGTATCTGGCGGAATAACGCCCCTGCCCTGTAACGTAATACAGCCCCGCGGATGCGGGGCTGTTGGTGTTAGGGAATGCACTTGTCTGCGGTTTCATCCGTCTGCATACGGATGATGCTGTTCTCCGGGAACTGCTGCCCGCAGGGGAATGAAAAATCCATCATGGCGTGGTTGACCGTTGTGATGCGTTCGCCTTCGCCGTTATAGATCTCGTCCAGCTTCATGCTGACCGGCGCACAGTTCGGTGCAAGGATCTCCACGGTATCGCCGGCAAAGAATCGGTTGCGCTGGGTCGCGTAGACCGTGCCGTTCTCACAGCGGGTGATGATGCCGACCACATCACAGGTGCGGATATAGCCGCCGGATTCGTAGTACTGGCAGGCATTCGGATGACCGAAGAAAAAGCCCGTGCAGTATTTGCGGTGACTCACCTTGAAAACCTCGTCCCTGATCTGTGCCGGGAGCTGGTAGTCATGCGGATGCGCCAGATAGTAATCCATTGCCATCCGGTAGGCATTGGTGATGACGGATACATAGTAGGCGGATTTTGCCCTGCCTTCGATCTTAAAGGAAGTCACGCCGGCTTCTGCAAGCTTGTCGATATGGTCGATCATGCACATGTCACGCGCATTCAGGATATATGTCCCGTCCTCGTCCTCGCCGATGGGCATGGGGAGATGGGGGCGTTTTTCTTCAACCAGCGCATATTTCCAGCGGCAGGGCTGGGCACATGCGCCTCGGTTCGCATCGCGATCGGTGAAATATGCCGAAAGCAGGCATCTTCCCGAAAAGCTCACGCACATCGCACCATGCACAAAGACCTCGATCTCCAGATCCTCCGGCGTGTTGCGGCGGATCTCACGGATCTCCTCCAGAGAAAGCTCTCTTGCAAGCACCACACGCCTTGCGCCCATTTTGTAGAGGGCGTTCGCGGAGGCGTAGTTCACAATGCCCGTCTGTGTGGACATGTGGATGGGCATATCCGGCGCAAGCACGCGCAGCATCGTCATCAGACCCATGTCTGCCACGATCATGGCATCCACACCGGCAGAAACTGCGGTTTCCACAAACTTCGGGAAAAAGGCAAGCTCATTGCTGCGGGGGAGCGTGTTGCAGGTCAGGTAGACCTTTACGCCGCGGTCGTGTGCAAGCCTTACGGCTTCGTGCAGACCCGCTTCGTCAAAATTCGCAGGATTGGCACGCATTCCAAACATCGTGCCGCCGAGGTATACGGCATCCGCGCCGAAATCCAGTGCCGCCAGCAGGCGTTCCTTATCGCCTGCGGGGGCAAGTACTTCGGGGCGCATCATTCGTTCCCCTCCGCCGCTGCTGCGGCTTCTGCCTGCTGCTGCTTGATCATTTCCTCATTTGCATAATGCTCCTCCAGCGTGGTGGCAAAATAAGTCACGCCGGTCTGTACATTTGCGTAGAAGTAATAATAATTGGTTTCATTGGGATACAGTACAGCCTCGATCGCATCAATACCGGGGCAGCCGATCGCACCCGCCGGCAGGCCAGTGCAGATGTATGTATCGTAAGCGTCATAGATCAGCTCATCCTCCAGCTCGATATTCGGCTTGATGATCTCCTCAACATACTTGGAGGTCGGATCGGACTGGAGTCTTGTAAATTCTGCCGGATTATTCAGACGGTTCCAGAATACGGATGCAACATCCTTCATATCATCCTTGAACGCTGCCTCTTCCTGCACGATGGAAGCCAGTGTGATCATCTCATCGAGTGTGATGCCCAGCTCCTTCATGCGTGCGTAGTATTCGTCCGTGATTTTCTTGTTGAAGTTCATATAGATCTTGCGGCAGACATCATCCGGCGGCATTTCCTCATAGAAGGTGTAGGTATCGGGGAAGAGATAGCCCTCCATCTTGCAGAATTTCAGCTTGCTCTGGGTCTTGGGGAGATACTCCTCGAAGTCATAGCCGTAATTTGCCATATTGAAATAATAGATGAACTTCTGCGCCTCGCAGACCTTGGCTTCTTCGAGCTTTTCTGCCGCCTCATAGACGGAAATACCCTCCGGGAACATGACATCGACTGTCACAAGCTCTTCCGTGGCAAGACCGGACAGCTCGGCAATGATGGCTTCATATGCCATGGCGCTGCTGACCTCATGCTCACCCGCCTTGTAGCTGGCATCCGCGTCGCTCAGCCTTGAGAAATACACGAACGCCTTGGGATATTTGATGATGCCGGCTTCGTACAGATCATCGGCGATCTCCGCAGTGGTCGCGCCCTCCGGGATGGTGAACGGCACCAGCGTCTGGGTACCCTCAATACCGATCATGTCCTTGCCGACCTCGATAATGCCGACGGACAGTGCAACAGAGGTCACAATGATGATGGTCAGCATGATGAGTACGCCGTAGACTCTGCCGACGCTCTTGTTCCTTCTGCGCTTCTTTCTGCGCTTGGCTTCACGCTCGCGCTCTGCTTTGGTTTTGCGGGGTGCGCGCGGTGCAGGCACTTCTTCCTCCTCTACCGGAATATCCAGCTCCTCCTCTTCAAACTGCACAGGGGGTTCCGGTACAGAAACACGCTCGGGTTCCCTGGCATGTTTCGGAACATAGGGCGTTTCCTCCTGCCGCTGTACGGATCTTGCGGTCCTGCCGGCGGATTTTTTCTGTGCTGCTTCATTCAGGATCTCATCCAGCATTTTTTCCTTATCATTGGATGCCATGACATACCTCCTCATTTTCTTCAGTGACAACTATATCCACGCGCCGGTCATGTGCTTCACAGGGAAGCTCCGGCTGCAGCATACAGCTGTAGCAAATTCCGACCGTCCGCATCATCGGATGCAGTTCCAGAAACCGGTCATAATAGCCGCCGCCCTGTCCGATCCGTTCTCCCCTGCGGGTAAAGGCAACACCGGGAACGATGCAGACAGTCTGCGCTGTGATTACGGGCTGCTGCGTTCCTGTCGGCTCCAGGATCCCGTAGGCACCGACGGCAAGCTCATCCATGCTGCTGATGCAGTAGAACTGCATCGCGCCATTTTCGCCGCATTTCGGGACGGCAACGCATTTTCCAAGACGGAGTGCTTCTGCAAGGATCCGCACTGTGTCCGCCTCACCACCGCAGGATACATACAAAAGAAGCGTATCTGCGCTTTGGAACCATCCGGACTGTATGACATTGCGGAAGATCGCATCATCCAGCGGTTTGCGTTCCTGCTCCGGCATTTCTCTGCGTCTGCGGCGCAGAGCTGTACGCAGGGCTTTCTTATCCTCTGCAAGTCCCATTACTGGCAGCAGATGGCATTGCGCTGACGCTTTGCCTCCGGCGCACCGGCTGCAAGCTCCACGAGCTTCAGGGCAAATTCCGTTGCAACGCCGGCACCCTTTGCGGTGATGATATTGCCGCTCTGGCAGACGGGCTGTTCGCTGATGACTGCACCGGTGAGCTGTGTTTCAAAGCCGGGATAAGCGATCGCCTCCCTGCCCTCAAGCAGACCTTTATGACCGAGGATGGAGGGGGCTGCACAGATCGCGCCGATGTAGATTTCCCTGTCCATGCAGAAATCCACTGCTGTCTGCACAGCCTCGGATCTCTCCAGGTTCAGTGTGCCGGGCATACCGCCGGGCAGGACGATCATTTCCAGATCGCCGCCGAGCACCATTTCTGCTGTGGTGATGTCCGCTGTGACCGGAATGCCGTGCGAACCGATGATGACCTTGCCGCCGACACCAACGGTCACGACCTCTTTTTCTGCGCGCCGCAACAGGTCAATGGGGGCAAGGGCTTCCATTTCTTCAAAGCCATTTGCTAAAAATACATAGATCATATTGTTTCTCCTCTTTCCTTATCAATTATAAAAACGTCACACTATATTTTTCCTGCATGAAAGCGGGGCGGTAGGACTGCTTGGCTTTGCGGAGTCCCTCCAGTCCCATATCCTCCTCGCGGTTGATATACCGGAAACGCGGGGCGATCCTGGCAGCAAACGCCTGGTTCACAGCGGCATATGCGCCCTGAAAGGCAGTATCCGCTTTTTCGATGTGGATGCAGAAAGTGTCCGAGGACAGGGGTTCTCCGACTGCAAACGCCGCAAGCCTGCCGTCCACACGGATGACGATGCCCTCCAGCTCCAGCTCCTGGAAATGCCGGAAATAGGTATCAATGGCAAACTGCTCGGAAATACCGGAGGCATCCCCCTCCAGCCGTTCATTGTAATGCGCTGCACCAAAGGTGATGCAGTCGTCGAAATCCCGTTCCGTCATCGGTGCCGCTTCCGCGCCGTATTCTGCAAAGCGGTGAAGAAAATTGCGCTTCTGGTGGTATTTTCTTCCCGCAAGGGTGCTGAGGGCTTCGCTTTCGTAGATGTAGTCCCAGCTGTCACGCGCCGGCTCGGCGGCGAGAGGGTATCGTTCCTGCAGCCATGCCAGACGCTCCGGTGATACATTCCAGATGCGCAGCGGAACGCCGAGGCTTTCGGCATAACGACGCATTTCTGCAAGCAGCTGCTCATGCGCCCCCTCCCCTGCCGGATACACAAAGGATGGAATACCATCCTCGGTGCTAAAGGCACAGCAGAGGTAAAAATTCCCGAAGCGCGCTATTTTTGTATCATTCAGCCGCCGCCATGCCATATTGTTGGCAAAGCTGTATTCACAGCCGCGATAGTCCGAATGCCGCAGACATGCCGTGATCCACGGACGGTCTGCAAGGGTAATATCCCGAAATTCCAGCATATCCTGCGTCCTTTTCTGATCAAATACGTATTTATTTCAGTATCTCCGCTTTCAATGCCGCATATTCACGGCGCACGCTTTCGCATTGTCCGCAGGTCATTTTTCCCTCCGGACAGCTTCCTGCACAGCAGGACGGACCTGCCTTGGCGAAGATGGTCGGTGCCTGTTCATAGCACAGGCGGAGCATTTCCTTTGCAAGTGCGCGGATCTCCCACTGGGCGCGGTTACAGCAGCGCATCCGGAAGAAATTCAGCAGGCTTCTTGCATTCATGGTCATGACCATTTTTGTTTCACAGGCATTGGGAAGTACGAAACGCGCATCCTCGATGGCTTTTTTCTCCGCCTTGGAGCGTGCGGTTTTTTCAGACATACCCTCTGCCAGAAATGCCTGATAATGGCGTTCCTCCAGAAGATCGGCGAGGCGGTTGTAGGTATCCACACTGTCCTGCATCGCCTGATTGTAGATGGCGAGGGTTTCGGGATCGGCAGCGATCTCCGGCGGTGTGATGTATTCAAAATGCGTCTGCTTCACATACCGCTGGCTCTGCACAGAAAAGCTGGCAAGACGGTGCCTTGTGATCTGTGCGAGCAGAGCGCGGGATACGCCTTCGATGCCGAATGTAAAGCTGACATGCTCAATAGGGCTTTCATGACCGAGAGAAGCCAGCATTTCCACGAATTTTCCTGCGGCTTCATCATCCATGCCGTCCATCAGGTGCATGGCATCACTGTCGGAATAGCAGAGCTTTGCGGCAGCTGCCACGGTCTTTTCCGGCAGCGGTGTGCAGGTGATGAGGGTCACATGCATGGGGATTCCTCCTTTGGCGTTGATACTTCTTTAGTATTATAGCATATTTCGTGATATAGGTCAAGGGGCACGGTTTGAAAATCCGTTCTCAGATTCTCCGCAGCTTCTGGTGCTTTGCCATGATCTTCTTGGTTCCTACGCGGTCGAAGGCGATCTCCATGAAAGCATCACCGCCCATGTGTTCGATGGAAAGAACGGTGCCGTCTCCGAATACCGCACTGTTCACACGTTCCCCGACTGCAAAATCCAGTGCGGCGGGCGGCGTACTTGTCGGACGGACAGCCGCGCCGGGCTTGGCGCGTCCAAGGTAGGAAGTCCTGCCGGGTGTGATCTCTGCCGGCATATCCTCCATGCGGCGGATGGTGCGGTCATCCGTTTCGATCTGCTCCTGCGGGATCTCACGCAGGAACCGGGAAGGCGGATTCTGCTTATATCTGCCGAACAGCAGGCGGTTCTGGGCGTGGATCAGATAAAGATGCCGCTTGGCTCTTGTGATGGTCACATAGGCAAGGCGGCGTTCCTCCTCCATGTCCTCCTGGGTGTCCATGCTCCGCATGGAGGGGAAAATGCCCTGCTCCATGCCGACTGCAAACACGGTGTCAAACTCCAGACCCTTTGCGGCGTGCATTGTCATGAGGGAAACGGTCTCGCGGTCATCCGTTCTGTCGGCATCGGTGTAGAGCGCGTTTTCCTCCAGGAAGCCCTCCAGCGTCGGGGATTCGCTGGAATTCATATAATCCACGATATTGGAACGAAGCTCCTGCACGTTTTCAAGGCGCATCTCGCCCTCGTCACCCTGGAGCATCAGCATTGCCTTGTAGCCGGTCCTGTCCAGTACGGCATCGAACAGCTCGTCAAGCGGTGCATTCTCCGCAAGCTCCGTCAGGGCATCCGTCATAACGGCGAACTGCTGCAGCGGAGCGGGGCGTTTGAGCGCGGGAAAATCCGAAGCACTGCGCATGACCTCGATGGGAGTCATATGCAGGTCATGGGCGATCTGCAGGATGGTACTCACAGTTGCATCTCCGATGCCGCGCTTGGGTTCATTGACGATGCGTTCAAAGCGGACAACATCATTCGGATTCTGAAGGATGCACAGATAGGCGATCACATCCTTGATCTCCTTTCTGTCCTGGAAGCGCACACCGCCGTAGACACGGTAGGGAATCTTGTTTCGCATGAGTGCGCGTTCCACGCTGTTCGAGAGCGCGTTCATGCGGTAGAGTACGGCAAAATCCGTATAGGGCTTGCCTTCCTTCACCGCCTGCTCAATGGTATCGGCAATGAACTGCCCCTCGTCCTTTTCCATGCTGACCTTGAGGAGCGTTACCTTTTCGCCCTCCCCTGCTGCCGTCCAGAGCCGCTTTGCCTTGCGGTTCTCATTGTGGGAGATCACGGCATTTGCCGCATCCAGAATATGCTGGGTACTGCGATAATTTTCCTCCAGACGGATGGTCTTGCAGCCAGGGAACTGTTCCTCGAACTGCAGAATATTCTCGATGGTCGCGCCGCGGAAACGGTAGATGCTCTGGTCATCGTCACCGACCACGCAGAGATTCTGATGCTCCTGCGCCAGCAGGCTCACGAGGCGGTACTGGGCGTAGTTGGTGTCCTGGTATTCATCCACCATGAGATAGCGGAATCTGCGCTGGTATTTCTCCAGAACATCGGGGCATTCCTCAAACACGCGGACGGTCAGGCAGATGAGGTCGTCAAAATCCACCGCCTGTGCGTCGTGGAGGCGTTCCTGGTATGCCTTGTAGAGCTTGGCAGTGACTGCCTTCCAGTAATCCGAGCCGGCTTCATGCGCATACTGCTCCGGTGAGATCATCCTGTCCTTGGCATGGCTGACAGCGGCAAGGATGCTTTTGGGCGGGAATTTCTTTTCGGAAATATCCAGATCGCGCATACACGCCTTCATCACGCGGAGACTGTCGTCACTGTCATAGATGGTGAAGCTCTTTTCATAGCCAATACGGTCAATGCAGGTGCGCAGAATACGCACGCACGCAGAATGGAAGGTAGAAGCATGGATCTCCTGCGCTGCGTCACCGAGGGTCTCTGCAAGACGGGCTTTCAGCTCGCCGGCTGCCTTATTGGTGAAGGTAATGGCAAGGATCTGCCACAGCTGAACAGGGCGTTCTGCAATGATGGACTGTAGTTCCCCCATGGTCATGCTGCCGCCTTCAATGTATGACTGAAGTCTTGTGATCTCCGCATCGGACGGAACGGGAGCTGACATATGCGCAGTATCGCCGAACAGCACCATATTGGCAATGCGGTTGACAATGACAGTGGTTTTGCCGCTTCCTGCACCTGCAAGAACAAGTACGGGACCGGAAACCGTTGTCACGGCTTCCAGCTGCTGGGGGTTCATCTGCCGGAAGCAACGCTTCAGGGCGGCTTGTTTCAGTTTCAGAAATTCGGTTTCGGTCATGGGGGAATCTCCTTCCATAATACTACACTGATCCTTTGTATGAACGTCATGGTTCTATTATAGCACAAACTGCGGTACTTTGCAAGACAGAAAAATCATCCGGCATAGTGGGGTATGCCGGATGATTCAGTATGTTATGCATTTGCACGATACCAGTAAGTATGGATACCGCTCATATAGACCTTTGCGCCTTTGGGGACTTGTTTCAGGCAGTTGAGGATATTGACATAATCGCCCGCACCCATGCAGATGCCAAGCGCGCCCAATGTGCCGAGAACCTGCAGTTCGGGGAAGATCATGTAGATCATATAGGGGATGAATCCGAATACGAGATTCGGCATCAGCGACATCACGATAAATCTCGTGCGGCTCATATCCTCCGTGCCGACAACGAACATCATACCCTGCTTGAGATTGCTGTACATCAGCACTTCCTCACGGAAACAACAGGCGTGGAGAAATTCGTGCGGCACCATGCTGCACAGAGCAAGTGCCACACCGGCAAGATGCGTCGGAGCTTCTCCGGAACGCAGCCAGCCGAGGAACAGCAGGGCGATCAGGATGAAAAACGCCGCAACATTCATAATGACAGCGAATGTTTTCAGATCCTCAAATTCCTTGAACTGCACCGCCCCTGCGACCTCTTTCTGCGGCAGGGTAGCGGGGTCTCCGTTGTATTTTCCAGCGTTTTTAAATTTCATGATCATAAATCCTTTCTGTGTTATGTTTCGAGATAATGCTCCATCAGGCACATGCCCTCCTGCGTCACAAAGCCCTGTTTCTGATAGAAGCCCTCGGTTGCATCGCCGCGCATGGTCAGCAGGAACACACGGCGGATGCCCTGTTCTTTGAGATGCGCTGTGAAATCCGCAAGGAGTCTGCGCCCGATGCCCTGACGCTGGAGATCCTTTGCCACCCAGAACTCGATGATCTGGAACACCACACCGTCATAATACTGCTCCCCTCTGCCGAGGATGGCAGCCGCCGCTCTGCCGTCACGGATGACTGCCGCACCGTCAAAGCGCGGTGTTTCCATGAGGTTCTGGATGCGTTCGAATGCCTGCGCATGATCCCAGTCGTCATTCCACGGGGCAGCGTTGAATACCTCTGCAAAGGAGCTTGCCAGCAGATTGCACAGATGGAAGTCATAGCCCTTTTGCAGCAAGCGGAAATCCGAATCCGGGAAACGCACAAATTCTGAAATCCCCGCATAACCGCGGCTTTCCAGATACTCGTCAAACAGCTCCCAGAACAGCAGCATTGCCTGTTCGTCATCGGGCTGGACTGCGTGAATCACATCCGCAAAATCCGCGCCGTCCACATGTGGGAACTTCACTTTCAGATATGCATCGAACGCCCTTGGCACAAGAATGAACTCTCCGCCATGTCCGGAACGCTCCATACCGCTGCGGAAACCCCTGAAAAACGCAGCAAGGAGTGTGAACAGATTTCTGCCCACATACATCCCCGGACGCTTTTTCACTAAGGACATGAATTTGCGCTCCGCCTCATTGAGATCTCGTGTTTCCTCGTCCTCATACTGCGGTACCGTCATATCCGCGTCCGGATGCGGAGTCCAGCCCGTCAGCGGTATGCAGTCACGGTATTGCAGATACTGGTCAATGAACTGCCATCCCAGTTCCCATGCGGCTTCTTCGTTGCCTTTTGTGACCTCAAGGAGGATGATCGTGCTCCAGTTCATTGGCGATCCTTTGTGATCCAGGTATTTCTCTTCTGCATAGTCATTCATCCCGTCGGGAAGTATGCTGATGTGCTTTTCCCCGGCATAGATATTCACGGCATAGTCATATGCCGATGCCCAGATTCCAAAATCCCAGAGCGTTTTCTGAAAAAGGAACTTCTCCGGCTCTGCCTTGATCTGTAATAAAAGCGCGCGTTCCTTCGGCGTAATCTGATAGTTTGACAAATGACTCACTTCTTTCGTTCTGCCTTTAATCTTGCCAGATAATCCTTGGTTTCAGCCGTCACCACGCCGGACAGTGCCAGGAGGGCGATGATGTTCGGAAGTGCCATGAGACCATTGAAGATGTCTGCGAGGTTCCAGACAGCTTCTACGGTCAGGTACGGACCGATGAACACAGCGGCAATGTACAGCCAGCGGAAGACACCTGCTGCCTTCTGATTGGAGCCTGTGAGATAGGACAGACAGCGTTCAGAATAGTAGTTCCATCCGAGGATGGTGGTGAATGCGAAGAATACCAGACAGATCATCAGCACAAAGGAGGACACCCTTTCTGGGAAGGGCAGACCGTACTGGAATGCGGCGTTGGTGATCTCCACGCCCTTCAGGTCGGGGTTGGTTTCCAGGCAGCCGGAAATGACGATGGAAAGACCGGTCATGGTGCAGACGATAATAGTATCAATGAAGGTGCCGGTCATGGTCACAAGGCCCTGGCGTACCGGTTCATTGGATCTTGCTGCTGCTGCAGCAATCGGAGCGGAGCCGAGACCTGCTTCATTTGAGAAGATGCCGCGTGCGATACCGCTCTGCATAGCAGCAAAGACCGCACCGAGTACGCCGCCTGCCATAGCGCGGAGACCAAATGCGCTTTCCACGATGGTCACGACCGCCGCCGGGATCTCTGTGATGTGGGTGATGATGATGAGCAGGCAGCAGACGAAATACAGCACGACCATGACCGGTACGATGATCTCGGATACGGAGGCAATACGCTTGATGCCGCCGATCACGATCAGTCCGACAAAAATGGTGATGACAAGACCTGTGATGATCTGCGCCCAGGTGTAATCCATACCGAACAATGCAACGGTATGCGCCTTTTCGGGGTCGAAGAAATTATTGGCAGCGGAGGTGATGCCGTTGATCTGTGTGATCGTACCGATGCCCATCAGACCTGCAAGCATACCGAACACGGCAAATGCCTTGGCAAGCCATTTCCACTTCTGCCCCATGCCGTTCTCGATATAGTAGAACGGGCCGCCGAGGTACTGACCATTCTTATCCTTGACGCGGTACTTGATGGCAAGCAGACCCTCGGCGTATTTGGTTGCCATGCCGAAAAAAGCAGCAACCTCCATCCAGAACAGCGCACCCGGACCGCCGGCGGCAATGGCAGTTGCCACGCCGACAATATTGCCGGTGCCGATGGTTGCGGAGAGTGCGGTACACAGTGCCTGGAAGCTGGATACCTCACCACTTCCCTGCTCCTCGTCCTGGAACATGTACTTCAGGGCGCGTCCAAGCTTATGCACCTGAATGCCCCGCAGGCGGATGGTCAGGAAAATACCGCAGCCGATGATGAAGATGATCAGCGGCAGTCCCCAGACCAGATCGTCGATTCTCTTGATGATGTCGTTAAATGTTTCCATGAGCTTCACTCCTCTTGGGCATCTCTAAAAACCTCCCTCACGGCAGAATTTCTATGACTGGCATCATCTGCTGCGTCAGAAAATTTTGGAATACATCAAGTATGCCTGAATGTGAGACAGGATGCTGTTTGAACATGAATGGTATACAGGCGTTAGATATGAGCCTGTATGTCTGCAC
>JAZNKY010000069.1:0-11051 GCA_045578805.1 Oscillospiraceae bacterium | reverse complement strand
TATTTGCCCTTCTGCGTTGTCTATATAAGTAGAGACCCTTGAACGAAAGCAATGTCAATAACTTAAATATTCTAACGATGGTTTCACGAAACTGACCCACCCCCTGCCCCCTCCCGGAGGGAGGGGGATTTAGGGGCGGTGCTGCGCACCGCCGCCGCCAAAGGCTATCGCCTTTTGAATCCATTTTTAGTTGTTGACATTGTGAACAAGGGTAAATAATGAGGAGGGAAATTACCATGAGAGAATACCAGGAAACAAGAACCATCATGCACGAAAGGATCCGCCGTCTGCGCAAGGCAAGCCATGTCACACAGGAAGAGCTTGCCCGCCAGCTCGGTATCAGCCGCCGCACCTATGCCAATTATGAGCGCGGTGTCCACGCCATGCCTGCCGAAGTACTTGTACGCATTGCCGATACTTTTGATTCCAGTCTGGATTATCTGACAGGCAGAAGTTCATGACCGTTATAAAAATTCCATGCCTCCAGTGGACAAAGTCCCCCGTTTGTGGTATAATAGATGTATCATGACAGGGAAGCGAACAGGAGTGCTGTAAATGAGATCGGAAGAAAAATCAAATGTCAAAAACAGTGTCAGCCGTCTGGTGCTGGTGGGAGTGAGTATCCTGATCCAGATCGGCTGGCTCTGTCTGCTGGTCATCCGCCTGAATACCCATTCCGCATGGATCTCACTGGCGTGCAGTCTGCTTGCTGCGGTGCTTGTGCTGAAGATCTACATCTCCAACGGAAATGCCGCCTTTAAAATGCCCTGGATGATCCTGCTGCTGGTTTTTCCGCCGCTGGGTGTCATGCTCTGGCTGATGTTCGGGCATTCCGGTGCGTCCGCACATATGCGGAAACGCTTTGCCAAGGTTCAGAAGCTTTACGAGCCGTACCGTTTGCGCCCCGACCAAGCCTTGCGGGAGGCAGAAAGCCAGGATCCCGCCGCCGCGAACCAGATGCGCTATATCCGCGACTTCGCTGGCTATCCGGTGTATATGGATACCGCAGTGGAATACTACGGCGATACCATGGAGGCATTCCTTGCCCAGCTTGCCGCCCTTGAGCAGGCGGAGCATTTCATTTTCATGGAATACCATGCCATCGAGGAGGCAAAAGCCTTTGCCATGCTCCGTGATGTTCTCTCCCGCAAAGCTGCACAGGGTGTGGAAGTACGCATTTTCTATGATGATGTCGGCAGCATCGGCTTTATCAATCTGGATTTCATCAAGCGCATGAACGCGCTCGGCATTGCCTGCCGCGATTTCAATCCGGTCATGCCGTTTCTGAACATCTTCATGAACAACCGCGACCACCGGAAGATCACCGTCATTGACGGCAAGGTCGGCTTCACCGGCGGCTATAATCTCGCGGATGAATATTTCAACATGACCCACCCCTATGGTGAGTGGAAAGATACCGGCGTAAAGCTGACCGGTGCCGCCGTTCGCAGTCTGACGCTGATGTTCCTGGAAATGTGGAACAGCGACAAGCACACGGATACGGACATTTCCGTCTATCTCCCGGAGACAGCCGCAGAAGGGGAGGGCTTTGTCCAGCCCTATGCGGACACGCCGCTGGATTCGGAATATGTCGGAGAGAATGTTTATCTGAATCTCATCGGCAGTGCAAAGCACCGCATCTGGATCACCACGCCCTACCTGATCATTAGTGATGAAATGACCCGCGCGCTGACCCTTGCGGCAAAGCGTGGCGTGGATGTCCGCATCATCACACCGGGCATTCCGGATAAGAAGGTGATCTACCAGGTGACACGCTCCTACTATGCCCAGCTGGTGCGGCAGGGCGTTCGCATCTACGAGTTTACGCCCGGCTTCATGCACGCAAAGCAGATGCTCTGTGATACGGATGCCGCCGTGATCGGCACGATCAACATGGACTACCGCAGTCTGTACCATCATTTTGAAAACGGCGTATTCCTGTGGAAATGCCCGGCGATCGCGGATATGGCAGCGGATTTTGAAAGTACCTTCAAACGCTGTGCCGACGTGACCGCCGAATACAGAGAACGCTCCACTGCTATGCGCATCGGTCAGGCACTGCTCAGATTGTTTGCGCCGCTGCTGTGATTATGAAAAACTCCCGAAAGCATGAGCCTTTCGGGAGTTTGGCATATAAAAGATCTTTTCTTGGGGATAAGTTCCTGTAGCTGCCCCCACCCCAACCCCTCCCCAAGGGGAGGGGCTAATGTTCGGGGACTTCGTCCCCGAATCCCTTTTGTGGTGCTATCGCCCCACCCCATAGTAGGTTCTTTATTGAAACTCCCGAAAGAATGAACCTTTCGGGAGTTTTTGTGATCTATAAAATAGTATTGCGGGTATTGCACTATTCCGCCATCTCCGTAAACTGCAATACCTCATCCCGGAACAGCGGTGTGCTGAAATAGCGTTCCGCCGTATCAGGAAGTACCGTTACAACCGTCTTGCCCTTGCCGAGCTTCTTTGCCAGTGCAATGGCAGCCGCCACATTCGTACCAGCGGAAATACCGCACATCAGACCTTCTTTCCGTGCCAGCGCACGGGAGGTATGGATGGCTTCCTTATCGGTGACAATGTAAATATCACTGTAAATTTCCGTGTTCAGATTCGCCGGGATCAGACCGTCACCAATACCCATTTGCAGATGGGTGCCAATATTGCCGCCGGACAGGATCGCCGCATTCTCCGGTTCAACCGCCCAGATCTCAATGTCCGGATTTGCTTCACGCAGTACCTCGCCGATGCCCGTGATCGTGCCGCCCGTGCCAATGCCCGCACAGAAGCCATGGATCGGACCGCCGACCTGTTCGAGGATCTCCCTGCCCGTATGCAGGCGGTGCACCTCCGGATTTGCGGGATTTTCAAACTGCTGAGGAATGAAGATATTCGGATCCTTTTCACGCATCCGCAGGGCAGTCTGCAAACATTCCTCGATGCACTTGCCGATGTCGCCGTCATCATGCACCAGGATCACTTTGGCACCGTAATGACAGACAAGCTTTCGGCGTTCCTCGCTCACAGAATCGGGCATGATGATGATGGTCTTGTAGCCCTTGACCGCACCGATGAGCGCAAGACCGATGCCCTGATTGCCGCTGGTCGGCTCCACGATGATGGTATTCTCATTGATCAGCCCCTGCTTTTCGGCTTCGCAGATCATGTTGAACGCCGTTCTCGTCTTGATCGAACCGCCGACATTCAGCCCCTCGAACTTGACAAGCACCTGTGCCGCATCCTCCGGCACCATATTGCGCAGACGCACCATCGGTGTATTGCCCATTGCTTCCAATATATTATCATAGAACATAGAAAAAACCTCTTTTCTGTAATTTCGCACCATACTCTATTATAATACAAATACCGGAAATTTGCAATAGAAAACGAGAAATTTTTTCCGTCTGCGGGAATTAACTCTGCTCCGCCAGATACAGACTCACTCTGCTATGGATATTCTTCGCCGCCTGTTCCGCCGTGCAGTCACCGGCAAAGTACATATCCGATTCCTCACATAGGATACTGATGATATCCCTCTGGAAATTCGAGCTGGAGCTGATTCCATCGAGAAAGGTAAGGTAAGCGTCCATCTCCGCCTGTGTTGGCGCAGAAAGGGGGATTTGCCAGTCCGTGACGTACCATGTCAGCTTTTCGGGATCGGTTTCGTTCATTTCTTCCTGCATGATCGCAGTTGCTGCATTCCGGTTGACGGGCAGAGTGCCGTCCTGCTTACTCAGGAACATCTGCTGTTCCTCCGACAGACAGAACTTGATGAAATCCCAGATCTGCTCCTTATAGAACGACTCGTGATTGACAGAAAGCGCACTTCTCGCATAAACTGCTCCGCCGTCGCAGAACGGCACGTTCAGGAGCGTGAATGCCTCATTGCCGAATACACCCTCCGTCATGGTGTGATAGGACTGGAGCGTGGTCAGATCGCAGAAATACAGGAGGGCGGCATTATCCCGAAACGCAGGATATTCTCCCAATTGTCCGCCTGTGGAATGTTCCCTGCCGCATAATTCCAGAAACCGGATGAATTCCGCATTCTCAAAATCGCACGTCCCTTTCTCCATATCCACAAAGTACCCGATCATTTCCGTAGAACTGTTATAGAACAGCATCTCCGCATCCGTACTGGTCGTCAGTCGCATTCCCTCCGGCATGGCATTGTAGAGCTGTGTCATGGTTTCGGGCGTGAGCTTGCTGATGCCGTTCAGGTGTTCCGTCTTTGCGGCGGCGGCAGAAACGAAATAATTCAGCCCTACACTTGTCAGCCTGCCTTTGTATTCGGAGGCTTCCAAGAAATTCATGAAATAATCCTCCGCCTGAAATTCTGCATCGTTCTCAAAATAGGAATTCATGTCCTCTAAAATGCCCTTGTTTGCGAGATATTCCATCGACAGGGAAGAATTGTCGATAATGTCCGGTACAACGCCGTGCAGGAGATCCTCGTTGAATTGTTCCTGCAATCCCAGATAATCAAGGTCGGGGTATTCCGTTTGATAGTCATAGAGCACGATCCGGTGGGAATCGCTCTGCCGGTTATAGCGGTACGCCATTTCTGCAACCATTCCGGCATTGGCGGTACAGGATGCGAGGGTGATGCATTCGATCTGTGCCATTTCCTCCTGCGTCCGTGCCGTCAGCCGATAGAGGTCGGATTCGTTATCTCCGGTATCTTCCAAAAGCAGGAAAGAACCATCCTCCAGTGCAATCACTTCCGTTTCCGGTCGGAAATCGGAGTTTGTCCAGCTGAGGAGAAAATCCACTTTGTTTTCCGTGAGATTCACGCCGTAGATACCATCCTCATCAGCACAGCAGAAATTGTATTCCCCGTAGCCCTCAAAGACCTTTGTCCGGAATTCCGGCATTCCGTCGATTTCCACACGTTTTGCGGTCATGGTTTCCGGATCGAGCTGGAGTGCGAAATAATTCATCTGAAGCTGTCCGGTATAGACATTGCCCTGCGCATCCGTGAATATATCACTTGTCCCGATGGTATCCCCGATGAAACCGCCCAGCAGTTTAAAATCCGGATCACAGCAATAGAGCGAGCCGACATTGTCCTTGCCGAGGGACACGATGTAATTATATCCGGTATCATCCGTTTCCCATGAGGTGATGTAGGGGACGGGGCTGAAACGGTCGGTAATACTCTCCATCCGGAGCAGGTTCAGGTTTTCGTCGTAGTACTCCATATCATAGGAGAGATCGCTGATCTTCCACTCCTCGAATGTCTGCTCATCGGGGGATGTGCGGTAAAGCACCTGATAGCCGCCGTCCAGCGCATTCACGCCGACGATAGCACGTTTCTTTCCATCGGGTACTTCCGTGAGATAGCCGGAAAATTTGTGGAGTGTGTCCGTTTCCGGATCGTACATCTGCCACGGATCAGACCAGAATTGCAGCAGGATATAATCGCCGACCGATGAGATGGTGTTCGGATCAAGGTCGGACGGTACGGTCAGCAACTCCGACCGATAGGAATGGTCGAATCCCACCTCCAGCGTTGCGCCCGTCAGTACATGTTCTTTTGTGCCGCAGCCTGCCAGTGTGCAGAGCATTGCGGCGGTGATTGCGATTGTAAGTGTTCGTTTCATAAGTATATCCTCCTTAATATTGTTCCGCCAGATACAGGCTCACCCTGCTTTGGATGATGTTTGCGGCATCCTCCGCCGTGCAGTCACCGGGAAAGCATTTGGCAGTTTCTTCTGTGACGATGTTCTGGATCGCAGTATCGTCCAGTGCCGTCGAAACAGTGATGCCCTCCAGATATGTCAGAAGCTCCTCCGCCTCCTCCGCTGTGGCGGGGGTGATTTCGATCTGTTCATTGCCGATGGTATAATGGGTTTTGTCATGCTCGCCGGTGAGCTGCTGATCCTCCTCCATCTGCTTTGCAAGGGCATTGCGGTTGACCGGAATGCCGAAATCCTCCGAAAGATAATGCTCTTCCTGCAGACAGAACTTGATAAACTCCCAGATTTCCTCTTTGTACTGCGATGCGGAGGAAACGGTGATCAATCCATACGCTGCGAATACACCGCCATTCCCCTCATCTCCGATGGGGGTTCCGGTGAGCGTCACATCCGCATTGTCAAACCAGCACTGCGCTGTACCATGATAATTCAGCAGGCTATAGATCTGTGTCGGATACAGAAGTGCACGGTTTTCACGATAAGCGTAGTCATCCTGCACCGCCGATTTTTCGGGGAAATCGGAAAAGAATGCAAGCAGTGAAATAAATTCCTCGCTGTCAAAGCTGCATGTGCCGGTTTCGTAATCCACAAATTCCGAAAGCTGTGTATACATCAGGTCATGGAATGCAGATTCCCTGTTTGCTCCGGCAAGCAGTTCCATTCCCTCCGGCAGTGTGAGATTCGCATAATCCGAGAGCGTGAGCCGTTCTGCCCCGTTCACAAATTCCGTCTTTGCCATGTAGGTATTCACGCCGAACTGAAAGCCTATGCACTCCAGCCTGCCCTTGTATTTGAGGGATTCAAAGAAATTCATGAAGTAATCTTCCTCATGGAACTCCGGATCATTCTCCATCCAGACGCTCAAGTCCTCAAACATGCCCTTATTCGAGAATATATGGTAATCCGGATTACTTGCAAGAATATCCGGAATTACACCATTGAGCAGATCTTTTTTGAGAGCCTCCGTGCCGAAATCGGGAGCATCACTGTCGTAATAGCTTTTCGTGACAATACGGCAGTCTAAGGACTGGCGGTTGAATTGACTGACCATCTGTGAGAACCAGGTGGTTGATCCGCTGCTGTTCATATCCGCCATGGAAATGAGTGTCATGGAGTCAACTTCTGCCTGTGTTCTCGGAGTCAGGATGTGATTGGATAGAGGCTGCTGGATGGTAAATAATACCCTCCCATCCGGCAGCAGGAGCAATCGGTGCTTGTACATACCCATGCTCGGATCAACATCTGATTCCTGCCAGTTAAGGATTTCTGTCGTGCTGCCGTTCGAAAGATCCATGCCGTAGAGAAATTCATCCGTATAGCACAGGACATCATACTCTGCGTTGCCACGGAGCATTTCAGCATAATTTCCACCAAGTTTTGGAAGATTCAGAGAAATCTCTTCCACAGTCATTGTATCCGGATGCAGTCTTTTAAGCGTCCGCCTGTCATGGATCGCATAGACAAAGCCATCCCGACTGGTGTAAAGTTCCTCGCCACCCTCCGTGCCGTCCACAGGGGAAAGCGTACCATCCGGCGTTTCACACAGGATTCCCTCACCGATCACTGCATGAAAACGGTTTCCCTGTGCGTCCATTGCAGAGCTTTGGATCCAGCGTTCTGCATGGTACTGCGCTGTGACATCCTCCACACTGACCTCGTTCATCTCAGCGTCAAAGGTGTAACGCAGGTAGCTCATTGAAGGCGGTTCCTGCACCACACGGCGTATCAGCACCTGTACTGTATCGCCCATATCATAAACGCCAGATAATTGCGTGAAATCGCACTCTTCCTGATATTCCCTGCGGACAAACTCACCGGTCATCGGCGACCAGATGTCGAATACATGCGTGCCATCCGTTTTGGGGGAGTAGACCAGGGTGTTTTCTCCGAACGGATAGAAATGGCACATTCCCAGCTCCTCCTCCGGCAAAAATTCTTCCCAGCGGAATGAATGGGACATTGTGACTTCCATCGTCGCCCCGTAAGGCACCGTTTCCAGCATTCCGTCCTGCTCCGTGTCAGGCTTTGTGCATCCGCCCATGCTGCAAAGCATCGCCGCCGTGATCATAACCGCAATAAACCGTTTCATAAAAAGACCTCCTGTCAGAATGTTTCTACCCTTAATACACATTAAAGCCCGAAAACCTGACAGATGATCAGTGAATTTGTAGAAACGCACAAAAAACAATACGCTTTTTATGAGATTTATACGAATATCATTAAGTGTTCAACATCAAAATCGACAAAGGGGGTGGAGTGACAGGAGTGGTGACTCCTCGCAGGGCGGTCAATATCATCAATTTAAGCGGGGGCAAGGGGACGAAGTCCCCAAGCGCGGGGTCCCAAGGGGCTTTGCCCCTTGGGCGGTGGAGGCGGCGCAGCCGCCTCCTATAATAGCCCCTCCCCTCGGGGCAATGTCAACAACTTTAGAGAATCGGCTTCAAAAGGCGATAGCCTTTGGCGGAGGCGGCGACTCCCCACGGGGTGGGGAGGTGGCACGAAGTGCCAGAGGGGACGGCACCTGTAAGGTGCGCAGCACCGCCCCTTAATCCCCCTCCCTTTGGGAGGGGGCAGGGGGTGGGGCAGTTTTGGAGTGCTAACTCCAGAAAAAGTATCATTATTTAATTGCCAAAATAATAATTGTTGGAGTAACAGTTGCTGGATTAATAATAAAGCACAAATCCACACAAAGTTAATTAAAAATGCAAACTTATTTACCTAACAAACAATTGACAGAAATCGACCAATATGGTATAATGGAATAGTATAAGCACGCACCAGAGCGTGCCATGAATGGAGGAATACAGGATGCAGCGAATTTTACTCAACAGCATGTGGCAGATGCAAAAACAAGGCGAAGAACGGATGTTTTCCTGTTCTGTACCCTGTTCTGTCTATCACACCCTGCAAATGCATGGACAAATCGAAGACCCCTACTACCGCGAAAACGAATACACCTCCCTCCCGATTTCGGAGGATGATTACCAGTTTACCTGCCGGTTTCCTGCGCCTGAAACAGCGGGGCAGCACTGCGAATTGTGCTTTGACGGCATTGATACCATTGCGGAGATTGACCTGAACGGCACAAAGCTCGGCAGTGTCAACAACATGCACCGCCGCTGGCGTTTTGACGTAACGGAGCTGCTGCAGGAGGAAAATATCCTCACAGTGAAATCAACTTCCCCCCTGAAGTATATCGCTGAAAAACAGGCGGAGCGTCCCCTCTGGGGCGTGGATTCCACCGTTGCGGGCTTCCCGCATATCCGCAAGGCGCACTACATGTACGGCTGGGACTGGGGTCCGCAGCTGCCGGATATGGGAATCTGGCGTGATGTCTATCTGGAATGCTGGAATCAGGGCAAAATTGAACATGCCTATTACCGTCAGAACCATCATGACGGCATTGTGGAGCTGACTGCAGAAATGCAGTTCCGGAACGACCAGCCGCTTTCCGCAAGGCTGACCATTCTCGCTCCGGATGGGGAAGTTCTCCACAAATCCGAGAACATCCGCATTTCCGACAACAGAGCAGAATGCACATTGACGATCGAAAATCCCCGTCTCTGGTGGGCAAGGGGCTACGGCGAACAGCCGCTGTATACAGCAAAAATCGAACTGCTGGACGAAAACGGCAGTGTCCTTGATGAAAAGAGCGAGCGCATCGGTCTGCGCACCATCACCGTTCGGCAGGAGCCGGACGAATGGGGCGAGTCGTTCTGCCTGCATCTGAATGGCAAGGATATTTTTGCGATGGGCGCAAACCTTATTCCGTTCGACCAGATCCTCCCCAGAATTACAAAGGAATATGTGGAAAAACAGCTGGAATCCTGCGTGAAAGCGAATTTCAACGTTGTCCGTGTCTGGGGCGGCGGCTTGTATCCGGACGAAATTTTCTATAATTACTGCGATGAACATGGTCTGATCGTATGGCAGGATTTCATGTTTGCCTGTGCAAATTACCTCCTGACGGATGCGTTCTGGAGTACGACGGAAGCCGAGATCCGCGACAATATCCTGCGTCTGCGCAATCATGCTTCTCTCGGCATGTGGTGCGGCAACAATGAGATCGAGACCGCACTGGAAACATGGGGTCTGCCGGAGGATCCGGAGATCAAAGAACATTATATCGAGCAGTTTGAGCGCAGGATGCCTGCGATCGTGGCGGAGCTTGACCCCCAGCATTTCTACTGGCGTTCCTCTCCGTCCGCATACGGCGGCTGCAAGGAAACCTGGTCGAATCATGCCGGCGATATGCACTATTGGGAAGTTTGGCACGCATTCAAGCCGTTTACGGCATTCCATGAGCTGTATTATCGTTTCTGTTCGGAATACGGCTTTGAATCCGTTCCGAATCTGAAAACGCTCCTGACGGTCTGCGATCCGGAAAAAGGCGATCTGAACCTGATGTCGCCCGTGATGGAGGCGCATCAGAAATGCGCACAGGGCAATGAGAAGCTGATGTTCTACCTCGCACAGATGATGCGCTATCCGGAGAGCCTTGAGGAGCTGATCTACAGCACACAGCTGATGCAGGCGGAATACATCCGCACCTGCGTGGAGCATATGCGCCGTGCAAGGGGTAGATGCATGGGTTCGGTGTACTGGCAGCTGAATGACACGAATCCCGTGATTTCGTGGAGCAGTATCGACTATTACGGCAGATGGAAGGCACTGCATCATTTTGCGAAGCGTTTCCATGCGCCGATTCTGCTGACGGCGGATAAGAACGCACTGTTTAATATTTCCAACGAAACGATGCAGGATGTGCAGGGGACGATTCACTGGCAGCTGCGCAATGTGAAATCCGAGGTTGTCGTATCCGGCAGCATTCCGGCAAGCTGTCCGGCACTGACGGCGAAGGATATTGGGACAGCCGATCTTGGAGAATATGCCGATGTATTGACGGATCGATTCAAAATGCGTGAGTATTACCTGACATTTACACTCGAAAACGAAACCGGCGTGACTGCATCTGGCAGCAGGCTCTTTGTTCTCCCGAAAACATTCCTGTTCCAGCGTCCGGAGATCCGGACGGAGATCACGGAAACGGCGGAGCATTTCGCATTGACGCTCTCTGCGGATGCCTATGTGATGGCGGTGTGCCTTGATTGTAAGACGATGGATGTGGATTTCTCCGATAACTGGTTCGATCTGCATGGCGGAATGCCTGTGACGGTAACTGTACCGAAAACCGAGGGTCTGACCATTGAGAAACTGAGAGAAGAACTGACGGTAACCGGAACATAAGCGGCGATTTTCCGAAAAAATACAAAGGGACACGATCATGAACCGTGTCCCTGTCAGTCTGTCGAAAAAACCTCAATAGGTTCAAAGGGCTTTGCCCTTTGGCGGGTGGAGGGT
>JAZNKY010000068.1:0-3048 GCA_045578805.1 Oscillospiraceae bacterium | reverse complement strand
GATGAACAGCAGACAGTGTGCCACGCCCTCCGCCATGTACATCAGATCCTTGTGCTGAGCAATCTCCGGACAGTCCTCCAGCGGGTGATCCCGCATCTGCTGGAAGCGGCTGCCGTACAGCGTGATGACCTTTTCGACCTCGATCTGCACCGCATCATGGCTGTACGCCTTATGGTGCAGGGGACAGTTGAGTTTCAGTTTCTTCATATGCATCTCTCCTTTCTCCGGGCAACAAAAAAAGCTGACTTTCTTGGCATCTCATCATTGTGAGATACCAACAAAATCAGCTTACAAAGTTTATGAATGTATTTGGTGGTTAAACTTTACTTTCTTGTGTGTACGTCATTTTTGTTTCCATATCCTTATCTACAGTTTCTGATCAGCCCGCAGGCGAGCTTTTCCCCTGCATTTCCGGACGGCTGTGTGGTGAAGTCATCGGGATTCCCATGAATGATCACAGTTTTCCCAATGACCTCCGACAATGAAAAACGATCCGTCAGGAATGCAGAAAACGCATACTCATGATTGCCAAACAGCGGCGGAAGATCTCCGGCATGGAATGGATGGTCGCAGTCCGCAGGATTATAATGCGACATCGCACCAGAAAACGGATCATGCAGATCTCCCTCGCACTGACTGCCATCATGAATATGGAAACCGAACACAGAATACTGACATACTCCATAAGAATGCGGTAGACCGCTGATCTCCGCAGCAACCAACACCCCGTTCCTCGTCTGATAGAATCGCACAATCCCGTGGGTATTCGGATATTCGCCGCTGCCATTCATCTTTGCTGACGCATGGGATGGCTGCATCAGCATGGCGGCGTAATTTCGGATATTTCTGTCCATCATATCACCTCATACCCATACTATGAAGCAGCACCGGATTCTGTGAAACCAACCTCTACCTATCATTCGCCGGATTATCCAGCACCCTGCCCTCCTCATCAAACCGTGAACCATGACAAGCACAATCCCACGAATGCTCCGCCGCATTCCAGTGCAATGCACAGCCAAGATGCGGACAGCGTTTGCCTGTAAACGAGAGCAGATTCACCGCAGATTCTAAAGAATTGACAAATAGCTGCGGCTTCAGAATACTCCTTGATGGGCTGAATACATCCGCATACTCGTTCTTCTTCCCCTGCACGAGATCCGAAAGCAGCATCGCCGAGAGCATTGCTCCCGTCATGCCCCATTTGTTGAAGCCGGTCGCCGTGAAAAGCTGTGCCGTCCTGCTCGAATACTGCCCGATATATGGTACATCATCCAGGCTCATACAATCCTGTGCCGCCCAGTGGCAATGCTCCTTTGCGTGAGGATAATACTGCTGTGCAAAATGCCGCAGTTCCATCCAATTGCCGCCCTGTTTGCCCGTACGATGACCACCGCCGCCGAGTAGCAGATATTTTCCATAGTTTCGGAACGATAGCCCTGTTCTGCACTCGTCCACATACATCCCGTCCACATCCTGGGCATGTTCGAGTGCCAGCACATACGAACGATGCTGATAGAGCTTGAGAAAATAGCTGCCGTGCTTGTTGATAAAGGGGAAGTGCGTTGCGACAACTACCGTTTTTGCAGTAATGTTCCCACTATCCGTGATCGCCGTATTACCACGCATTTCCTGCACAAAGGTATTCTCATAGATGGGCAGATCTTTTGCAATGGCGGCGAGGAATTTCAGCGGATGGAACTGTGCCTGATCGGGGAACATCACCGCACCTGCCATCTGGAACGGAAGCGGAAGTTTCTCACAGAACTGCACCGGACAGCCGATTTTTTCAAGTGCATCCTTCTCCTGTTCCAGCAATCCCCTGTCGCCGATCGAATAGACGTAGTTGTCCTTACGCTCATAGTCGCAGTCGATGTTTCCGCAAAGTTCTGCATATTTATCAAAGGCAAGTTGGTTTGCTTGCAGGTATTTTTGTACAGTTTCAGCTCCGCCGCTTTTGAGCATTTTGTGATAGATCAGCCCATGCTGCACTGTGATCTTCGCCGTTGTATGCCCCGTTGTACCGGAGCAGATACGGTGTTTTTCCACAAGCATGAAGTCCACGCCATTCTGTTTCATGAAATACGCTGTCAGAATCCCCGTAATGCCGCCGCCGATGATGAGGACATCGGTTTTGACATTCCCATCAAGCTTTGGAAATGTCGATAACTGCACACTCTTATGCCAGATTGACTCCATAATTCCTCCTGTGTAAAACGCCGTCCGATGGGATTCAGACGGCGTGTATTCTTATAAATCCTGCAAATCCGCAGCGGTCAGGTCATTCTCCATATTATCCCTCGCAAGGTCGTTGTCAATAACCGCATAAACATCGGAAATCGGCTTCTCCTGCGAAAACGGCTTTGTGTGGTAGACCTTCTGTGCAGACGGTCTTGTACCTGCGATGATGGGGTTTGCGTGCGACTTGCCGTGCTTTGCCTTCCCCTGAATTTCGGGAACGGCGGCAGCTGTATTCTTCGGCTGTGTGTGCGTCCAATCCGGACGGTTCATACCCTGTTTTGCCATCTTCATCACCTCGGGAATAGTATGTGAGGGTTTGATTGGATTATGTATTGGGAGGCAGGAACTCTCTGTTGCCGCTTGCACGAAGTGCATAAGGCAACATCTCACCAGCGGGCGTTGCCCGCAAAAAAGCTGACTTTCTTGGCATCTCATCATTGTGAGATACCAACAAAATCAGCTTACAAAGTTTGTGAATGATTTTTCGTAAAATTTTTGAGTTTTGAGGGCATTTTTTCTTCTGCACTCTCTGGAAGATCCCCCAAAGCCGCTTTTCGGGCTTTCAAAAAGGGTTCGAATCCGGTTCAACCCCCAATGTCATCTATGGTTTTACACTAAAAATTTTCGGCGTTCGGGTAGCAAAAAAGCCCGACGAATCGGGCTTTTTTGTGGTGTCATCTTTTTTGTAACACCAATATGGTCTGAGTGACGGGACTTGAACCCACGGCCTCTACCACCCCAAGGTAGCGCGCTACCAACTGCGCCACACCCAGACATTTAAAAGGGTCTGGTGAAAATCACCTTATA
>JAZNKY010000067.1:0-139666 GCA_045578805.1 Oscillospiraceae bacterium | reverse complement strand
ACTACAACAACGATGACTACCACCACCACAACAACGACAACAACTACCACTACTACAACCCAGCCCACCACAACAACGACCACTACCACAACGACCGCAGCCACAACACCGGCTCCGGAAACGACGACAACCACAACAGCTCCTGCCGGTGACAGCAACACTGTTGTTCTGACGGACGTGGTTTACGAATCCAGCTATTCTCTGGCAGATTATGACTACGCAAGCATTAAGGAGATCGTTCTCCAGCTTGGCGGCGATGTAGGCTATGGCTTCGGCGGCTGCGTAATGCTCGGCAACTGGGCAGCACAGCACTCCTACAGCGCATCTGACCTCAGCGCAGACAACACCATCACCATCCAGGTAACCAACCCGCAGGATACCATCAAGATCTTCAATTACTGGGGTACAATGGAACTGGTAAGTGTAACACTGGTCATGGAATAAGCGCAAGCTTCAGATCCTGACAAAACTGAATAAGTAAGCAAGCTCCCCTTTTCATACGGACGGCACAGTCAAATGAAAAGGGGAGTGCTTTTTGTAAAATATTACAGATAAGCAATAAAAAACTTGCATTTATGTAGAAAATATAGTATAATAGAAACAATACAACAAGAAAGGAGAACTCATGATCAAACATTTGCGCGGAAATATCCTGCTTCTGATCACAGCCCTGATCTGGGGTACCGCATTCGTTGCTCAGAGTGAGGGCATGAATTATGTGGAGCCGTTCACCTACAATGCCATGCGCACACTGCTCGGAGGCTTTGTCCTGATTCCGGTGATCGCTGCATTCCGGCACAGTGAACGCAGGAGAAATACCGCCCCAAAGGAAAAAGCCCCGCTGCGCACCACTGTCACAGGCGGCATTCTCTGCGGCGTTCTGCTTTGCGTTGCGAGCTGCTTCCAGCAGAGCGGCATCAGCATGACAACAGCGGGCAAGGCAGGCTTCATCACCGCACTCTACATCATCATCGTCCCCATCCTCGAATTTCTCATCTACCGGCGTTCCGCTCCTATGATCTGGCTCTGCGTCATCATCGCTGCCGCCGGTTTCTGGCTGCTTTGCATCAAGGAGGGATTCACCATAGGCAGGGGGGATCTGCTGGTATTGTGCTGTACGCTGTTCTTTGCACTGCACATCATGGTGATCGACAATTTCAACGCCCGACATGCCGATGCCATGCTGATGTCCTGCATTCAGTTTTTCACCGCAGGCATTCTCATGCTGATCTGCATGTTTCTGTTTGAATGTCCGTCGCTGGAGAGCATCTGGGGGGCGCGGTACACCATCCTGTATGCAGGCATCATGTCCTCCGGCGTGGCTTACACACTGCAGATCCTGGGACAACGCGACACAGAGCCAGCTGCCGCAACACTGCTGATGAGCCTGGAATCCGTATTTGCCGCATTATCCGGCTGGCTCATTCTGCATGAGGCACTCACACTGAAGGAACTGCTCGGCTGTGTGCTGGTCTTTGCCGCTGTCATTCTTGCACAGCTGAAGTTACCGGCAAATGACAAATCATCCGACAACATCGCAAAGGAGAATCACAATGATTAAAAATTCCATCATCCGCTTTCTGAACAAGCACCTGAAAAACATCATCTTTATTCTGCTTGTAGCAGTCTTCGTCATCTGCTGCATGGTGAATGCACCCATTACCGGTGCGATCGGCACACTCTGGGCACTTTTGCCGCCGGTAGTGGCGATCGGACTGGCACTGGTGACAAAGGAAGTATATTCCTCCCTGTTCTTCGGCATTCTGACCGGCGGCGTGATCTACGCTGCTTCCGCCTCCACTGGTTTTACAGGCATGTTCAATGCCATCATCCAGGAGGGCTTCATTGCCAACCTATCCGACACCTATAATGTTGGCATCCTCATCTTTCTGGTCGTTCTCGGCATTATTGTGGTGTTGATGAACAAAGCAGGCGGCAGCCGTGCCTATGGCGAATGGGCAGCGGAACACATTAAAAGCCGCACAGGTGCAGCGATCTCCACATTTCTGCTCGGTGTGCTGATTTTTGTTGACGACTACTTCAACTGCCTGACCGTTGGTTCCGTCATGCGCCCCGTTACGGATAAGCATAAGATCTCCCGTGCAAAGCTTGCCTATCTGATCGATTCCACCGCCGCCCCGGTTTGCATTATCGCTCCCATTTCTTCATGGGCAGCAGCAGTCAGCGGTACCGTGGACGGTGTGAATGGCATTCAGCTGTTTATCAGCACCATTCCCTATAATCTTTACGCGCTCCTGACACTCATCATGGTCGTATTCATTGCGCTGACTGACATGGATTACGGTCCGATGAAGCTTCATGAAACCAATGCGGCGAACGGCGATCTGTTCACCACGAAAAACAAGGAATATGAACAGGATGCTGCGCCGCGTCATACCAAGGGCAAGGTGATCGACCTGCTCCTGCCCGTTCTGATCCTGATTGTACTTTGTGTGGTAGGTATGGTGTACACCGGCGGCATTTTTGACGGCGCAAACTTCATTGATGCCTTTGCCAACTGCGATGCTTCCTATGGTCTGTCCATCGGTTCTATGGGTGCACTGCTTATCATCATTGTTTACTACCTCTGCCGCGGTGTTCTTACCTTTACAGAATGCATGGATTCCGTGACAGCGGGCTTTAAGCAGATGGTTCCCGCGATCCTGATTCTGACCTTTGCCTGGACGCTCAAAAGCATGACTGGTCTTCTTGATGCAGGTACCTTTGTTTCCGGTGTTGTTGAAAGTGCGACCGCGCTCCAGATTCTCCTGCCGATGATCCTTTTTGCAGTAGCATTGGGACTTGCTTTTGCGACAGGTACTTCCTGGGGTACATTCGGCATTCTGATTCCGATCGTAACCAGTGTATTTGCCAACGATCTGCTCCATGTGGAGGAAACTGGAATCCCTGCAATGGTCATCATCTGCATCTCCGCATGTCTGGCAGGTGCTGTCTGCGGTGATCACTGCTCACCGATCTCCGACACCACCATTATGGCATCCACCGGTGCACAGTGTGACCATGTGAACCATGTTTCCACTCAGCTTCCGTATGCCCTGACCGTTGCCGCAGTCAGTGCGGCAGGTTATCTGCTTGCAGGCTTCGTGCAGAATGTATTCGTCGTACTCGGCGCATCCATCGTCCTGCTTCTGGCAGTACTATTTATCATCAGACATCTGCAGAACAGAAAAATCACAAAATAACCCTATGCCGCCGCATCCGCGGCGGCTTTGATCTGAAAGGAGCTATCTATGATCTATACAGTGACATTCAATCCCGCTATTGATTATGTCGTGCATACAGGAGCTATGCAGCTCGGCGAGGTCAACCGTACACAGAGCGAAGCGATCTATATCGGCGGCAAGGGCATCAATGTTTCCTTTGTGCTGAAAGAGCTGGGCATTCCCTCCGCAGCTCTCGGCTTCACAGCGGGATTTACAGGTGAAGCGATCGAGCGGGGTGTGCGTGAAAAGGGGATCAAGGCGGATTTCGTGCGTCTGGAGGAAGGTTTTTCACGTATTAACCTGAAAGTCAAATCTGCCCAGGAAACGGAGCTGAACGGACAGGGACCCCATATTCCCCCGGAAGCACTGGCGGCATTGCTGCAGAAGCTGGATACCCTCACAGCCGGGGATACACTTGTGCTTGCCGGCAGTATCCCCAGCAGTCTGCCGCCCGATATTTATGAGCAGATCCTTTGCCGCCTTGCAGAAAAGAACATCCGCACGGTTGTCGATGCCTCCGGCGAGCTTCTCCGCCGTGTGCTTGCCTACCATCCCTTCCTCATCAAACCCAATCATCACGAGCTTGGGGAGCTGTTCGGAGCAACGCTGACAGAAACGGAGGAGATTGCCGTTTATGCACGGAAGCTCCAGGAAATGGGCGCGCAGAATGTCCTTGTATCCAGAGCGGGGGACGGTGCAGTCCTCCTTGACGCGGAAGGTCAGCTCCATATATGTGGAGTATGCCGCGGTACGGTGAAAAACTCCGTCGGGGCAGGGGATTCCATGCTTGCCGGATTCCTCGCAGGACTGGAAACCGGGGATTACCTCCACGCCCTGAAACTCGGTACGGCCGCTGGGGGTGCAACTGCCTTCTCCGACGGACTGGCAAAGGCAGAGGACATTCAGCGTTTGCTTGCAGAGCTGGATTGAACACAATGACAGAAAAAGCACCGGAGCCGCAAGACTCCGGTGCTTCGATTGTATAGGATGAACTTATTTGAGCATCGCACTGCCCTTCTGAATGGCAATGACACCCGTGCGGACGATCTCCTTGATACCGTAGCCCTTGAGCAGCTCCTGCATCTTTTCCAGCTGTTCCGCCGTGCCGGAAAACTCAATGGTCAGCGCATCCGCGCACATGTCCGCGATCTTTGCGCCCATGATCTCGCAGATAGTCAGGATCTCGCTGCGCTGTACAGGCGTAGCGGCAACCTTGATGAACTGCAGCTCCCTGGTGAGCGCCTCCTCCGCAGGCAGGCAGCGTACCTTCATTGTATCCACAAGCTTGTTGAGCTGCTTCTCGATCTGCTGTGCAGTATGCTCATCGCCGTCCGCAATGATAGTAATGCGGGAAATGGACGGATCACTTGTTCTGCCCACCGCAAGGCTGTCAATATTGAAGGCTCTGCGTGCAAACAGTCCGGAAATACGCGCCAGTACGCCCGCATGATTTTCAACCAGAATCGAAATGGTATGCTTCATAGTATGACCTCCTTTATGAAAGTGTGGTTTCCAATGCATCCACATGGCAGACCAGCAGATAGGGCTTGTCAGATGCAATGAGCTTCTGCATCTTTTCTTCGGCTTCCGCCGCCGTATATGCATTCTCCGCGTCCATGCCGTAGGAACGCGCCAGTGCAGCAAAATCAGGACTGCCGTTGAGATGGACTGCCATCTGACGGTCACCATAGCGCAGGGTCTGGATCTCACGCACCATGCCAAGGCGTGTGTTCGCAAAGATCACGACCTTGACTGCAATGCCCTCCTGCATCATGGTAGCAAGCTCCATCATCTGCATCTGGAAGGAACCGTCACCGCAGACAACAACGACCTCACGGGAGGGATCCGCCATTTTTGCGCCAATGCCGCAGGGGAGGGAATAGCCCATCGTACCCATGCCGCCCGTGGTCAGGAATCTGCCGCCCTCACGGATGCCGAAATGGTTACAGCTCCAGATCTGATTCTGTCCCACGTCAGCTACACAGACTGTGTTGTCCGGAAGACCTGCGGAGAGCTTCCGGAGGAATGCCTTCGGATTGATACTGTCACCGCGTTCCTCATAAATAGCGGTATCCTTCCGTTTTTCCGCAAGCTCCGCAAACCACGGATTTTCCGGCATATCGCCGATCTTTTCGATCATTGCCGTCAGGATCGCCTCGCAGTCGCCGACCAGCGGAATGTCCGTATTGATGTTCTTGCCGATCTCAGCGGGGTCAATGTCCATATGAATGATGGTCGTGCTTTCTGCCAGGAATTTGGGGGAACGCACAGCTCTGTCACCGACTCTTGCGCCGATCAGCAGCATCACGTCACATTCATGCACCGCGCTGTTGGCAGATGCCGTGCCGTGCATACCCAGCATACCCAGATACAGCGGATGGCTGCTGGGCAGAATGCCGATGCCCATCATGGTAGAAACGACCGGAATATGCGTCTTTTCTGCAAATGCGATCAACTCATCCTGCGCACCGGAGAGAAATACACCGCCGCCCGCACAGATCAGGGGCTTTTTCGCAGTGCGAAGCATCTCGCAGATCTTCTGGATCTGGAGGGGATTGCCCTTCACTGTGGGCTTGTAGGTACGCATCTGTACCGTTTCCGGATAGGAAAAGTCGATCAGTGTGTTTTGTACGTCCACCGGCACATCAATCAGAACGGGACCCTTTCTGCCAGTTCCGGCAAGGTAGAAAGCTTCCTTGAAGATGCGGGGAAGGGAAGCTGCGTCTTTGACCAGATAGCTGTGCTTGACAAACGGCTCAGCTGCACCGGTAATATCGGCTTCCTGGAATACGTCACCGCCGATCTGGTCGGTGGAGACCTGACCGGTGATGCAGACCAGCGGAATGCTGTCCGCGTAGGCGGTTGCAATTGCTGTCAGGAGATTGGTCGCACCCGGACCGGAGGTAGCAATACAGACTGCGGGCTTGTTGGTAATGCGCGCATAACCGCTTGCCGCATGTCCTGCATTGGCTTCATGGCGCACAAGTACATGGTGAATATCGGACTCATACAGTGCATCATAGAACGGACAGATCGCTGCACCGGGGTAGCCGAACACCACCCTGATTCCTTCGAGATCCAGACATTTTACCATTGCTTCAGCAGCTTTTATCATTAGATTCACTCCATTTCTGTGTCTTTCAATATGGCATTTCATATATTATATCATGTTTGTCAAACTGTGTCAATATCTTCAGTCAGTTGAAAAACTTAAAATCAAATGCGGAGCGTTAGTTCTGCAAAAGGGGTTCGGGGATGAAGTCCCCGAAATATAGCCCCTCCCCCGTTGGGGGAGAGGTTGGGGTGGGGGAAGCTTTGGTGTACTGACCTCAGATAAAAGACTTTTTCGACAAGCTGTAACTTTTCAGTGATCAAAATTCTTCACAGCCTCTATGTATAACACTAGCAAAAACTATTGCAATTTTATGAAAAATGTGATATGATTAACATATTAAAATAGAATGGAGGATTTACTATGAAGTCCAAAAAGAAAAAATCTGTTTCCCTGACCGTATGTGCCGCCCTGATGGCATCCCTGATGCAGGTGCTGCCAGCCGCGCCATTGCAGGCATCCGCCGCCGATTACAAATGGAGTACCATTCTCAAAAATGATGCTTCCTGGTTCGGCAGCTCCGAGGGTACTGCGCTTGCTGACACCATACTCCAGTACCAGCTTGCAGACGGCGGCTGGCGCAAGGCAATGGATGACACCAGCCAGACAGGCTCCTGGGGAAAGTCCACCATTGACAATGACACGACCATTTCACAGATCCGTGTGCTTGCCAGAGTCTACACCCAGACCGGAACTGAAAAATACCTGACCGGCTGCCTCGACGGCATCGACCTGCTCTTAGAGGGGCAGTATGACAACGGCGGATGGCCGCAGGTGTTCGATGATGCCGGTACTTATCATGCGCATATCACCTATAACGATAATGCTATGATTCAGGTCATTGAGCTGCTGACTGAGGTGCGTGACCAGAACGGTGATTTTGCATTTGCAAGTGACAGCTATGCCGCATCCGCAGAAACCGCAGTTGCAGAGGGTATCCAGTGTATTCTGGATACACAGATCATCATCAACGGCGAATATACCGGCTGGTGCCAGCAGCATGATGAGTTTACCCTCGAACCGACCTCCGGACGCGCTTATGAGCTGGCATCTATTTCCTCTTCTGAAAGCGTCAATATTGTCAATTATCTCAAATCCATCGAGAATCCCAGCAACGAGATCCTTCGCCGCATCAATGCAGCTGTGGAGTGGATGACGGATGCACAGCTGAACGGCATTGCTCTGGAGGATTATACCAATTCCGACGGCGAAGCGGACAGACGTGTCATTTCCGACCCCGATGCAGATCCGCTCTGGGCAAGATTCTACTACCTGACCGATGGTACGACTCCCATGTTCGTTGACCGTGAGAGCAATGCGGCAGACAACTGGGATCATATCGGTGCCGAGCGCAGAACGGGCTATGCATGGTACGGCACATGGCCGAAGAATCTTGTCAAGGCAGGAACCGTTGAGATCGAGCCGACCGTCCTTAACGGCAAGCTGATCCAGAACCTGAGCATCCTTGATGAGACCTACGGTGCTAAGTGGTCGATCGACACCGAGCAGCAGATGGATGAGCCGGTTTACGGTGACCGCGATGTTGTGTATCTGACGCTGCCCGAACAGCTTGTCGGTGCAGAATACATCCGTACCGCATGTGATTCCAAAAACACCGCCGGCACACTCGCGACCTTCACTGCCGTTGCGGATATGAACGTCTATGTGCTGATGGATTCCCGCGTAACCGCCCTTCCGGCATGGCTGGGCGATTGGCAGAACAGTGGTCTGACCGCATCGAACAACAACAATGTTTCCTACACCATTTATACAAAGCAGGTTTCCGCAGGCGAAACCGTGACGCTCGGCGAGAACGGTCAGTCCAGCGGCTGTGTACACTATACAGTCTTTGCCGCAGAGCAGCCCGCTGAAACCACCACCACGACTGAAACAACAACAACGACAGAAACTACCACGACGACAACAGAAACAACAACTTCCACAACAGAAGCAACAACAGAAACTACCACAACTACGACAGAAACGACCACCACTGTGACCGAAACAACACCGGACGAAGAAACCGATAGCTATGATGTGAATGCCGACGGCAATTTCACCGTACTCGACATTGTGATGCTGCAGAAGTGGCTGCTCAATGTCGGTGACATCACCGTATGGCAGGCAGGCGATATGAACGCAGACAACCGTCTTGATGCCTTTGATCTCGCTATGATGAAGCGCGCTCTTTTCCAATAAGCACTCCACCCCCTTTTGTCAGACTTCGATATTGTCCGGCAGAAGGGGGTATTTTTGTGCAGAGCCGATTTTTTTGAAAAAACCTATTGACAACAGCTTTCAGATATGCTATAATACACTTGAATGAACGTTCAAATATTCAATTCATAGAGAGGTGTCCATATGAAAGTGATCTATACAATTGAAAATCTCGACTGTCCGCACTGTGCCGGGGTGATCGAGCAGAAGATTCAGAACATGGAGGGCGTGGAGTCGGCGAGCCTATCTCTTACGACCGGAAAGCTCCATCTGCAGGTGCAAAGTACAGAGGGACTTCTCGAACGGATCCAGGCAATTGCCGACAGCGTGGAAGATGGTGTGATATTCCGCGAACGCGCTGAACACGCCCATGCACAGCATCATGGTCACGACCATGGACACTGCCATTGCGGAGATCACGACCATGTGCATCCTGCGGGTGGGGAGGGGAAAGCAGAGATCATTCAGCTTGTGGTTGGTGCGGGTCTGTTTGTGCTGGGACTTCTGGCGGAGCATCTGCTTGATGTGCCGTATGTATCCTATGCGCTTCTGCTGCTGGCGTACTTGCTCATGGGCTGGGAGGTCTTGCTCAGTTCCGTGAAAAGCATTGCCAAGGGTCAGATTTTCGATGAGAACTTCCTGATGAGCATTGCCTCCATCGGTGCACTCTGTGTCGGACACTGGGAAGAAGCCGCTGGCGTTATGCTCTTCTTCCGGATCGGTGAGCTGTTTGAGCATATCGCGGTGGAGCGAAGCCGGAGATCCGTTATGGAGGCAATCGACATGCGTCCGGAAACTGCACAGCGTCTGTATGGTGATACCGTCGAAACGATCCCAGCAGAAGAAATTTCCATCGGCGATCATATACTCGTCCGTGCCGGTGACCGCATCCCAGTGGATGGTATTATCCGTAAGGGCGAAAGCACACTGGATACCTCTGCCATGACCGGTGAATCCGTTCCCATGAGCGTAAAGCCCGGTGACAGCATTATGTCCGGCTGCATTAACCTCTCCGGTGTGCTGGAGGTCGAAGCGACCGCCGCATTACAGGATTCCATGGTCAGCCGCATCCTTGAGAGCGTGGAGAACGCTGCCGCAGGCAAGCCGAAGATCGACCGCTTCATTACCCGTTTTGCAAGAGTCTATACTCCTGCCGTTGTTGCAGTCGCAGTCCTCACTGCTGTGATTCCGTCACTGATTACGGGTGACTGGGGCAAATGGGTCTACACCGCCCTGAATTTCCTGATGATCAGCTGCCCCTGTGCGCTGGTGCTGAGTGTGCCGCTGGCATTTTTCTCCGGCATCGGTGCAGGCTCACGAAAGGGCATCCTCTTCAAGGACGGCATTTCTCTGGAGGTGCTTTCTAAAATTAAGGCTGTCGTGATGGATAAGACCGGAACACTGACGAACGGCAGATTTTCAGTGAAAAGTGTTCATACCAATGGATGTGAAGCATCCGTGCTTCTTTCTGTCTGTGCCGCCTGTGAAAGCAGCTCCGTTCATCCGATCGCACAGAGCGTTCTTGCCCATGCCGCAGAGTATGGTATTTCCCCGGAAACTGCGGAGAATGTACGGGAGATCGCCGGAAAGGGCATCTGCAGCAGTTATCATGGCAAAGAGGTGCTTTGCGGCAGCCGGAGACTGCTGGAGGAACAGGGAATCACCGTTCCGGAAATCACAGAGACAGGAACCCATGTCCATGCTGCAGCGGACGGCACATATCTCGGTTGTCTGGTACTGTCCGACCTGCCGAAGAACCATGCAGCCGATGCCGTAAAGGCAATGCAGCAGAAAGGACTGTACACTGTTATGCTGACGGGTGACAGTCCCGAACATGCCGAGGAGATTTCCGGAATGCTCGGCATTGCGGAGACCCATGCAGGACTGCTCCCCACGGAAAAGCCGGAATATATGCAGAAGATCCGGGAGAAGCATGGAATCGTTCTGTTTGTCGGCGACGGCATCAATGACGCACCGGTCCTCTCCGGTGCGGATGTCGGCGCGGCAATGGGAAGCGGTGCCGATGCTGCAATGGAGGCGGCGGATGTTGTGTTCCTGAACCCTGATCCGCAGGCGATCCTGACCTCCATTGACATTGCGGAGCGTGTGAACAGAACCGCAAGGATCAGCATTATCTTTGCATTGGCAGTCAAATTCCTCATCATGCTTCTCGGCTTTGCAGGCTTCGCCAATATGTGGCTGTCCATTTTCGCAGATACCGGCGTAACGATGCTCTGCGTGCTCTATGTGATCGCCAATGTACATCTGTACTACAAAAAGGAGGGAAAATAACCATGAAACAGCAAAAGCATCTTCCGCGCTATGGTGTCGGACCCTATTATGTAATTGGCATTGCACTGCTGACTGTACTTGGTCTGGTGTTTTCCAGAATGGAATTTTTGCAGTCCGGCAGTGTAACACAATACAGCATATGCTTTATCATTGCCGGTATTCTCCTTGCGGTTTTAGGCACCCGTATCTGGTGTGCTGCCATTTTTGGCAAGAAGATCGGTGACGACATCCGCAGCAACACACTTGCGACAACGGGGATCTATGCCTATGTGCGCAACCCCGTCTATTCGGGCATTGCCATCTTTCTGACCGGCATTCTCCTGCTTGCCCAGAATCTCTGGCTTCTGCTCCTGCCGCCCGTATTCTGGGCATCCATGACCATTCTGATGATCTGCACGGAGGAAAAGTGGCTGACCGCGCTGTACGGTGATGAATACAAAGCCTACTGTAAAAAAGTGAATCGCTGTATTCCGTGGTTTTCAAAGTGACAACAAGAAAGACCGGATGTGTTCTGCATCCGGTTTTTGTCTTTACTTGAAATAAAACACCTCCCCCTTCGGACGGAACGGAAGCCGTTCGCCCTCCGGGATCAGGAAAGCATGGCTGCGATGTATGCTGAGATCACGTTCGATGCCTGCGTCGGTGATGATCAGGATCGGACCGTTTTTCGGAAAATCCTTCGCCCGTTCGAGCAGATCGACCGCAGGCTGGAGGACTGTGCCGCCCCTGCCCTTGACCATCACTCTGTCCGCAATGGCATCCGGGGTCACATAGCCGATATCATAGGCGGCTGCATCACAGAATACCACCCTGACTAGCGGAACCTCCTTTGCGGCAGAGTAGCTTGCAGCTGCGCCCAGTGCCTTTCCGATCATTGCAGGCGACATGGAGCCGGAGGTATCAATGATGACGGCATAGGTACGGCTGTGATTCGGAATTTCTGCATGAACCCAGTTCGGACGCGGAATATCGGGCGTACTGCTCTGCCGGCGGCTCGGGCGCGCATAGGTGCGGTGTTTTTCCAGCGGCGGAAACTGGATGTCGAACCAGTTTGCAAGCTCCACATCCCACGGCACGGGCGGCATCGAAAGGGCCCGGATCTCCTCCACAAGTCCTGCCGGGATAAAACCGCGGCTGACGGAGGTATGGTATTCCAGACCGCTGCGGAGTGCACTCCTGCAAAATTCATCCAGTGAAGCCGCCCGTCCCATTTCTGGTGTCCAGCCTTTGTCTATGATGTCACCCCTGCCGTATCCCCGGAAGGTGGGAAGCTTTGCATTTTTTCGCAGACCCTCGATCAGTCTGTCATAGATCTCCTCAGCAGACAGCTTCTGCAGTGCTTCATCATGCATCAGACCCTGCTGCGGCATACTTCCGATCTCCATTTCCTGGAGCCAGCCATTGATCACAAAATCACAGGCAATATTCCAGAGATATGCATCCCGCCCGTTCCGTCTTGCATGATGCTGCAGACCCGCATGGAGGTATTCATGTGCAAGCACGAATTTCCATTCCTCCTGCGTAAGTCCTGCGGCAGGATTGACATAGATCTCGCCATTCACAACATCCACTGCGGCGATCTCAATTTCACGCAGATCGCTGCGCTGTCTCGTTTCCACAATGCGGAAGCCCGCAGCGACCCCTCCCAGCAGAGGATAATGGTTTACAAACCAGTCCGCTGCTTTCTGCATGACGGATTTGTTCTTTCCATAAGTATCCGGCTGGTTGCCGGCACGATTGATCACACTCTGCACGGAGTCGGCAAGGGCATAGGTAAAGTCCGTAATATAATAATTCCTGCCGTACCGGTAGGTAAGCGGTGTTTCTGTACCGATCATATCCGGAAATTCTCCCGCAGTGCCAAAGCAATTATGCTCCGCAGAGGCATGGGTATTGATGAGATGCTCATAGATCTGCAGCTCGTTTGCGGAGGAGCCGTAGGCAAGCAGAGCAGCAGGATCAATATCCGTGCTTCCGAATTTGATGTCAGCAAGAAAGCGTGCCACAAAAATATCACATGCCATATTCCAGAGAGCCGGGTCATATTGATTGATCCATTTCTGCTGTTTTTCGATGATCTGCTGCCAGTAGCCCGGCATACGTTCCGCGTCAAAATGCCCGAAGCACAGGTGCAGCATACAGTGGGCAATGAAATACGCCCATGCCTTCGGGGAATGACAGCAGTCCTTGTTCAGATAGATGCATCCGGAGGAGGATACCTTTGCAGGAACATTTCTGCCGAGCTGTGTTTTGGGAACGATGCGTGTACTGATGCGGAGCTGCCCGAAGATCGGATGTGCCTTGGTCAGTGCAATGCCATCAAGCAGCTGCTGTTCGTTCGGGGAAATGCGCCTCGTTTTTTTCTTGTCCATAGCTTACCTGTCATTCTGGATCAGCCGGGGAAGATCACGGACGATCTCGATCATGAACCACTCCGGCAGAACTTTTCCTTCGTCAGAGGATACGATCATCTGTGCCAGCTCAAGATTGATATGGGAAAGATCCTTGATAAGTGCCTTGGCACGATGCGTCAGGAACTGTGTGTTCTTGTCCATCTTCCGCTTATCCTCCGGCAGCTCCATCAGAAGCTTTGCACGGAAGCTCTGCGATACAAAATACAGCACATCCCTGTCCGCCGGATCGGACGGCCACTTGGCATCGCCTTTGATGATCCGGCTCAGCAGGTTCTTATTACCGAGCTGTTTGGTGAATGCAAGGAACAGCCCCGCATGACTTGCAGAAACAGAACCATGGGCAAGCACCTTCAGGATCTTTTCGGGGATTTCCTTTTCCCCCGTGCCATACTCCTTCAGCGCATCGCTCAGCATATGCCAGGAACGCGGCGTGGAATAGGGTTCTTCTATTTTAGGTGGTTCAGAAAAGAGGTGATCCGGACGCTGTGTGATGTATTCAATGACCCATGGATGCAGATCATTTTCGTATGCCCATTCCAGCCACTGCTGCGGATCCGCAGTCAGCTGGACATGGAACATTCTGTTGATGAGCGCAGAGGACATGGTTTTGACGATCGCACTGTCCTGTGAACGGTTGCCCGCACCAATGACAACGCTGCCCTCCGGCAGATGGTATTCACCAACACGCTTCTCATGGATCAGGCTGTAGAACGCCTTCTGCACCTCCTGTGAGCAGGCGTTCAGTTCATCCAGAAACAACACATAGGGTTCCTCCCTGGCGATCATTTTCGGCGGTACGAACTGTGAAGTATTGCCTGTGATCTGCGGAATGCCGATAATATCCTCCGGAGCCAGCTGACTGCCCAGAAGCGATACGCAGGGCAGCCCCACGTCATCGGCAAATTTCTGTACAAGAGCGGATTTGCCGATGCCCGGTGCGCCCCAAATAAATACAGGTCTGGAAGGGGAGAGGTTAAGCAGAAGGTCGGATAATTCGCTTGGGGTAACTGTAAATGCTAAATTCATAAGGTCTCCTTTATCAGAATCTGTTTTCGCAAGATGCCATGGCAGCTTTTCGGCATCTTCGCACCACGACTTTGCCTGAAAACCTTGCAATACATGTAGTATTGCGGTGGTATTCTTGCTTTGTCGTGGCGCAAATCCGTCTTGAAAATCTACTCATGTCCCTTGTGAAAACAGGTTCTTGTTATTGCATGATTCTATTATAACAATATTCAGCCAGGAAGTCAAGCCGCAGAAAAAGAAGCAAGGCTCACCTGTTCGGCAAGCCTTGCTTGGATTTTAGTTATTTGCAATATAGTCTTCCAGTGTATCCTCGCCGCCGGAACCAGTGTATGCTGCATAGGAGAGAACGATTGCCGCATCACTTGCATCTACCTTGCTGTCCGCATTGACATCGGCAGAGGTCATCTGCGCGTCCGTCAGACCGGGGTCACTATCTGCACCCAGCTTTGCAGCGGCAATGAGGATCTGAGCCGCATCGCCGGCATCTGCAGAGCCGTCCGCATTCAGATCGCCAAGTGCAGCGGAGAGGAATGCTGTCTGAACACCTGTTTCTTCTGCATACGCTGCTGCTGTTGAGCCTTCTGCACAGTTGACAACAAAGTCAGAAATTACCTGATGCACAAAGATGTAGGAATACTGTCCGTTTGCAGTAAAGGTTGAAGTACAGCCGAAAGCTTCTCTTCCGATCTCAACGTCATTGCTCCGGATCGTGACTTCCGGAAGTGACTTGCAGTTGATGAATGCCTCGGCTCCGATCTGTTCCACACCAGCGGGAATGGTCAGCTCCGTCAGCCCTGTGGAATCAAATGCACTCTGCTCGATCACGCGCAGACTGGCAGGGAAGCTTACACTCGTCAGGGCTTCACAGCCGTTGAAGGCACCGGCACCGATACGGGTTACGCCCTCAGGAATCACAACAGATGTGAGCTTGGTGTTCATTTTGAATGCACTGCCGAGTACCAGCGTTACGCCATCCGGAATCACAACATCACCCTCGGCAGCGGTACCGTCGATCAGGATATTATTGATAATGAGCAGAGGAGATTCCGCAAGCTTTTCCGTCAGCCACGGGGTATTGGCAAATGCCTTGTCACCGATCTGCTCGATATTCTGCGGGATATTGATCGATGTCAGACGCGAGCAGCGCAGGAAAGCTTCCTTGGAGATCAGTGTCACGCTATCCGGCAGGATCACCTCATCAACTTTTGTGTTGTTCTTTCCGAAAACCTGCTCACCAATGCCGGTTACGCCATCCGGAATCGTGATGTGTACATCCTCCGGCACCTCATCCGCTGTGGGCGGTTCCGGGATCTGTGTACCGCCGGATGCCTGACCGACGATCAGACCACCGTTCTGTTCGCACAGGAAGGAGGTCATCCATGCCAGCGGGGAGTTCCAGTTGATGGTACACTCATTCACGGAATAAGCCTGAATATCATCAATATACACTATCTGCGGCGGCACCTCACCAGCCACCCAGTCGGTCTGCTTCACCACATCGTCTTCCAGACCGCAGTTCGGACCGCCGACCAGTACGCCGCAGGGAGCCTTCGGAAATTCTTCATTGATCTGCTTTGCCCACCAGCGGTGATGCGGATACTGTGAGCTGTGTTCGCCATAGCCTGTAACGTAAGAAAGATCCAACGGATTACGTCCGAGGATGTAGTCCATCGCGCTGACTGCGCCATCGAGGTACTTTACATCGGCGGTCGCATCATAGGCATATGCCAGAACGATCGCATTATCCACAACGAAGGAGTTGGAAGCCCATGTGTATCTGGAATAGGTATCGCCCTCTTCCATCGTGCCCTTGTACGGCAGACCATAGCCCTGTTCACTGATGATGTGGAGATAATTATCCGCTGTACACTGGATGTTTTCATACAGCGTCTTGCTTTCTTCTTCAGAAATGGTATCCGGATACAGTGCCAGGGACATAGAACCGAGGGAAGAAGTATGACCCCAGTCAAAGCTGCCGGTGAAACCGGATGCTTCGCCGCCGTTCATATCTTCCGGAACATCAAATGCCCAGTCGGAAGCCTGCATATCTGTATAGTAGCTTTCATCACCAGTTGCAAGGTACAGCTCACATGCAGCCCAGTAGAATTCGTCTGTAACTACATCATCACCGTAGCATCCGCCGCCGTCAATGGTATCTGTCAGAGGGGCATACATTTCCGGATGCAGCTTTGCAGCTTCATATGCATTCTTTGCCGCAGCCAGACATTCTTCTGCAAATACTGCATCGATGTCCTTCCACAGACGATAGGACTGTGCAGCGCAGGCTGCCAGATTCAGGGTAGCTGCAGTGGACGGCGGCATGATGATACGCTTCTGGGTATCATTTTCGGGAGAAAGCCCCAGTGCAGTCCACTTGATGTCATGCATTTTGTGGTAGACCATATCCTTGCAGTCGCCGTCCTGCACGATCATTTTCAGCATCCATTCCATCTCATAGCGTGCTTCATCCAGCAGATCGGGATAGCCGTTGCTGTTTTCCGGAATCTGCATCGTGCTGTCAGCGTAGAGGTCAGCCGTACCCTGTGTCAGCGCACGTTCATACTGATTCTGCAGCATCCACAGGGAAATACCGCCGTTGACCACATATTTGCCGTGGTCGCCGGCATCATACCAGCCGCCGGTTACATCCTGTGTACCGGAGGATGCTGTATACCCCCATGTCTGATAGATCTCCGCAAGATCGGAGGCATGACCTGCACCGCGGGCAAGCTCTGCTGCATCGCCGGAGGTAATGTACTGTTCCTCGATCGCAATACCGGAACGTGCCTGATAGAAATAGTTCAGCGCATCATAGGTCAGACCGGAATAAATATCACCAATGCCGATGTCAAAGGTTCTGGAAGCTGCTTCTTCACCGGCGCGGAGCGTGTATGTGCCTTCTGCTGTATATTCTGTGAAATCCAGAATATGTACATTGTCACCGGATTCCGCATCATAGCCAAACGGTGTGGACATACCGCTGTATACTACATTGCCCTCCGCATCCAGCAGATCAAATGCGACAGCGTCCGCTGCATCCGACAGGAGCGTTGCCTGCTTGATGCGGTCGGGGAAATAACCCACCTGGTTGGTGATGATCTGCGCACGCTTCCAGATCTTTGCAAGCTCTGCTTCTTCCTCGATCCTGTCCTTTTCTGCCTGGATCTCATCCAGACGATCCTGAACTGCATCATATGCATCAATCAGAATGCCGTTGACGATCACAAACGGAGAGATCTCCTTCTGTGCAGCGATCCACGGCGTATCGCCGAGTGCGGCATTGCCGATGTAGGAAACGCTTTCCGGAATGGCGATCGTTTCAAGGGCCTGACAATCGTTGAAAGCGTAGCTTTCGATCGTTGTCAGTGTGGACGGCAGGGAGATGTCTGCAAGGCTCTTGCTGTGCCAGAACGCACCGGAGCAGATGGTCGTGACACCCTCTGGAATGACAACGGAGGTCAGCTCGGAGCCATAGAACGCGGTCGCGCCGATCTTGACAACGGGCATACCGTCAATTTCTGCCGGGATCTCCAGTGTGGCAGTGCTGCCGTCAAATCCGCTGATCGCAACACAGCCGTCCTCGATCGTGTACGTCAGACTGCCGGAGGTCAGCTTGTCAGAGGCCGCCGCCGCAGTCAGCTCCGTATTCCGGAAGTCTGCAGCGGGCATTTCCATCCCTGTGCAGAGGAGACAGAGCGCAGCTGTCAGTGCAATAATTCTTCTTTTTTTCATTTTTTCCCTCTCTTCCCCGCATTACGCGGTATGAATTTATCTATATTATAGCAAAACAATCTCACAAATGCAATGGTTTTGTACAAAATATCCGCAATTTTTGATGAAAATTTATTAAGAATTTGTTAATGGAAACAAATAATTCATAATTTCACGAAAAACGAAATTTGAAAAATCGTGATTTTTCGATAAAAACATAGATTTATACCATTTTTGAAGCAATTCATTCCAACGATGCGGAGAAAGTAAAAAATCATACAAATCTATTTTGGATTCCTTCTTGTAATCCGCGCTGAAATCTGGTATAATAGAAAAAAAGAAGGGGAGGAGTCCATATGATCCAGCTTCTTGACTGCGTAATGGAGCTTGGTGAGCAGATGCTCATCAGCGGTGCAGAGGTGCATCGTGTTGAGGATAGCCTGAAACGGATTTTCAGAGCATACGGCACGGTTCGCACCGATGTATTCATCATCACAAGCAGCATGGTTGTCACCATCCATACTGCGGACGGCGAGATCCTGACGCAAACGCGCCGCATTACAGATACTGCCGCGGACTACGAGCGTCTGCATCGGCTGAACGCGCTTTCCCGCAATATCTGCGAGTCACGCTGCCCGCCGGAGGAGATCAGCGGAAAGCTTGCGGAGATCGCCGCTGTGCGTTCATGCCCGCTTTGGGGCGAATTCATCTGCTATGCCGTGATCGCTTCGATCTTTACCATGTTTTTCGGCGGCGGATTCGCGGAAGCCGCGGCGGCATGTGTGACCGGCGCACTTATCCGGCTGCTGCTCCTGATCTGTGACAATACCATCCGCAACAGAATCTTTGCCAAATTCATTTCCTCACTGATGGCAACTGCCCTGGCTTTCCTTGCGCTCCATGTGGGACTGATCCCGACGGTGGACAATGTCATCATCGGCAATATCATGACTATGATTCCGGGCATCGGTCTGACGAACGCGCTCAAGGATCTGTTCGTTGGTGACAGCATCGCAGGGTTGCTTCGCACCATTGAAGCCTGTATCACTGCACTTGCAATTGCTGCCGGCTATTTTTCAGTTATTTTTCTGACAGGAGGTATGGCTGCATGACACATACGGAGCTGATCCAGCTTGCTGTTGTATTGATCGGATCCTTCTGCTTCGGGATCCTCTTCAATCTCCGGGGGAAGCGGTTGGCTGTTTCCTCGTTCGGGGGACTGCTTTCATGGGGATTATTTCTCCTGTTTTCGCGCTGTATCACCAGTGAACCAGTCAATTATTTTCTGGTAGCTGTCATCGTTTCGCTTTATGCAGAATGCATGGCAAGACTGCTGAAAACGCCTGCGACCCCCATTACGACCACATCCCTCATCCCCCTGATCCCCGGCGGTTCTCTCTACTATACAATGGCATATGCCTTTGAAAGTGACTTTGACCGTTTCCTGGAAAAGGCAGTCTATACTCTCCAGCTTGCCTCCGCCCTTGCGCTCGGCATCCTGATTGTAACTGCCCTGTCACAGTTTGTATTCCGGGGATGGAGGAGGAAATAGAGTACACCCTGAATCTGTGCAAAAAAACGAGGCTCTGCCGGAATGAATCGGCAGAGCCTTTTAATTATACAGAAGAAAGAACTGTTTTTCTCCTTTTTCGGATCAGGAATATACCAATTGCCCCGAAAATCAGGCTGAGAACGCCAAAAAGCAGAATCTGCATTGGTTGATTCCATGTTAATGTGATGTTATCAGGATCGGTGGTATCATAATAGATCTCTATTTGATCCCCCGCCTGCATACCCTCCACAAAGGTATCAAGCTGTGTCATATGAGAATTGCCATCCGCCTGAAACAGTACCATCACCGTATGATTGCTACGTGTTGCTGTTATTTTTTCTTCGTGGATTTCTGTAATGACAGCAGTGGTTTTTTCATAGCTGCCGCTGATCGTGCGTTCGAGTACGCGGTAGGTGTTGGGAATGACATTTGCAATGAGCATGAGTACAGCTAACAGAATAAAATAGATCCCAAGTCCGAATTTATGCAATAGCAGTTTTTTCATAGCCCTTTTCTCCAGGATTTATATCATTTACTTCTTGTTGGGCAGATACTTATCCATAATATCACAAAAATCAAACGTTGCAAAATAATCCGCAGGAGTCTGTGCGCGGCGGATGAGCTTGACCGTACCATCCTCACGGTACAGAAGCTCCGCAGAATGCAGCTTGCCGTTGTAATTATAGCCCATCGCCGAGCCGTGTGCGCCGGTATCATGGATCACCAGGATATCGCCGATCTCCACAGGGGGGAGCATACGGTCAATTGCGAACTTGTCATTGTTCTCGCACAGACCGCCGGTCACATCGCAAAGATAGGTGCATTCCTCATTCTCCTTGCCGAGTACTGTGATATGGTGATAGGAACCATACATCGCCGGACGCATCAGGTTTGCCGCACACGCATCGCAGCCCACATATTCCTTGTAGATATGCTTCTTGTGCAGTACCTTTGTTACCAGATGACCATAGGGAGCCATCATGAAACGTCCCATTTCTGTGTAGATCGCAACATCACCCATGCCAGCCGGAACGAGAATTTCTTCGAAAACCTGACGCACGCCTTCGCCAATGGCGAGAATGTCATTCGGTGTCTGATCCGGATGGTAGGCAACACCTACACCGCCGGACAGATTGATGAACTTGATCTCTGCGCCAGTTTCCTCATGCAGCTCGACAGCAAGCTCGAACAGCTGCTTTGCCAGCGTCGGATAGTAGTCATTCGTTACAGTATTGGATGCAAGGAAGGAATGAATACCGAAATACTTCGCGCCCTTTTCTTTCAGCTTGCGGAATGCCTCAAACATCTGCTCACGGGTCAGACCATACTTTGCGTCCTGGGGGCTGTCCATGATATGAGTGGAGATCTGGAACTTGCCGCCCGCATTGAAACGGCAGGAAATGGTTTCCGGAATGCCGGTGAGCTGATCAAGATAGTCCACGTGCGTCAGGTCATCCAGATTGATGTACGCGCCCAGCTCGTGCGCAAAACGATAATCCGCCTCCGGTGTCACATTGGAGGAAAACATAATATCACTGCCGGAAAAACCGCAGGCATCCGCCATCTGCAGTTCTGTCAGGGAGGAGCAGTCCACGCCGCAGCCTTCTTCCTGCAGGATCTTCAGCAGGAACGGATTCGGGGTAGCTTTAACAGCAAAATATTCCTTATAGCCCTTATTCCATGCAAATGCCTTCTGCACAAGACGTGCATTCTCACGGATACCTTTTTCATCGTAGATATGGAACGGAGTAGGGTAGACCTTTGCGATCTCCTCCGCCTGTTCCTTGGTAATAAACGGGATTTTTTTCATGATCTTACTCCTTTAAAGAGATTTTGTAGTTTCATTGTAACACGTTTTCACAGAATCGTCAATCATGTTCTGCAAAATCGTGAGATATGCCAAAATACATGGAAATTCAACAGGGATTCTTTCCGTATCAGCCGAAGACCTTTGCTAGCGCACTCAAATCTGCCGACTGTTCCGGTGCGAATGCCGCCGATGCCGCATAGGAGAGAATGCCCCTTGCAAACTGCGCTGCCTCCGGTCTGTCTGCAATCTCCGAAAGTCTGGAGGTGCATACCAGCAGAGAACCATTGCCGACCCTGCATTCAAACAGAATGCCGAGACGATGGTTTCTCTCGAAATTGTCGATCATCTGCACGATCGGTCTGATCTCTGTTCCATCCAGAATCGCACAATCCGCATGTGTTACAATGTCGTACCACTGCGGCGTACTCCACGGTTCGGAATTGAAATCCCGCACCGCCGGATGCAGATTGTCAACGCGAAGCCCCATTGTACCTACAGGAACAGGTCTGTCCATGCTTTCGGAAATGCTCCGGAACATCGGATAACACCAGAAATCCGTGCAGTAGAAGCCCTCGATCTTCTCCTTGACCTCGTTCGGGAGGAACAACACCTTTTTGCCCTGATCCAGCGCAGCTTTCGCTTCCCTCCAGTCATTTGTCACACATACGCCATCCGCTGTGAGGGAGGGGAAATCCTGCTTCGGGAAAATTTCGATCTCATAGGAATTGGCAATATCGCCCATTTCCAGAGAAAGGGTAATGCGCTTTGCGGCTGTGTATTCCGGCAGACGGAAGCAGATGCTGCCCAGATGGAACAGCCCCTGTCCGGCAATATCCGCTTGTACGGGAATTTCTGCGATCACATCCTCCTCCGTAATGAATCTGCAAATCACCTGACCGTGTAGTTCCTCGTGTCCGTAGTACCGGAGGGAAATTTCCGCTGTAAATTCCTCACCTGCATTCATGACATAGAATGGGAACTGTGCGAGCAGCACACGATCAGAGCAGAAGCCGCGCCATTTTTTCGGCGAGATCAGCTCCTTGCTGTCCATGAACGCATCCAGAATGCCGACCAGTGCCGTGCCCTGACCGGAGAAATCCTGAATGTCAAGGATCTGGAAGCCTGCCACATATTCCGAACGCATTGCCGCTTCCAGCTCCTCCTTGTAGCACTGCACTGCAAGCTGACCGGAACAACGGAAGAAATCTTCTGCCATATCGAGCATTCCCTTTTCTTCCAGACGCTCACGGAAAATCTCAAAATTACGCGCCTGAAGAACGCCGGTATACTTTTCGATTTCCCTGAAATCCGGATAGGTGCAGTACTGCCCGATCTCATGTGTTACCACGGGCTTATCCGGCACAAGTCCGCTGACAGCCTTGTCAATGCGTACCTTCTTGACACCCGTACCGTACTGGATCTCCACCTCCTGTACATGATCCGTATCTGCGGCAGATTCTGCAGCTTCCGGAATGATGAATGCATCATAATTATGCATCGTGGAGGGCCTTGCCGTCTGCACATGTCCCAGCGGTGCGTCGCACATCGCATACGAACCGCGGATCAGACGCTCCTTGTTCAGACGCACACCGACAAAAAAATCATCCTCCGGCAGGATATTCGGGAAGAACTGGAAATTATTGCAGCCCTGCGTGAACAGGATCCGCTTTTCATCCTGTCTGTAGAAGCGCAGAATTTCGCCGATCCGTTCCGGACTGCCCCAAAGCTCATTGCCGAGGGAGAACATCGCAAAGGACGGATGGTTGCCGTACTCCTCCAGGATCCGCTTGCCCTCCGCGATCAGATAACCCTGCTCCTGCGCATTGTAATCCGGATCGTCCGGTGCATGAACCGATCCCCAGAACGGGATCTCCGGCTCCATGTAAATACCCAGCAGGTCAGCCGCAAGGAATGCAGCCTCCGGCGGACAGCAGGTATGGAAACGATAGTGATTGATGCCGTAGGACTTCGCGATTTTCATGACCCGCATCCAGCCATCCACATCCATGGGCGCAGCACCCTCCAGCGGGAAGATCATGCCGTCGTGCTTGCCGCGCAGAAAGACGGGCTTCCCGTGGTTCGTGAACCAATGTCCGTCCGCTTTGAAATCCGTCAGACCGAAAATGATCTCCTTTTCCTCGCAGTCTGCAACCAGTACTTTCATCCGGCAGATGACCGGATGGTACTCATCCCAGAGGGGCGCATCTGCGCCGAGCGGAATGTCTGCGAACGCTGTACCATCATCCCTGCGGTTGAAGGTAAATTCCAGTTCGTCCATCACTGAAACAATACCATCTGCGTTTTCCCACTGAGCGTTGACCCAGCCGTAATTCGCTGTGCTGTTTGTCTGGAACACAAGCTGTACTCGGCGGTTTTCTGCATCCGGAATCGCCCTGATTCTGCTGATCTGCTGGGAATGATCCGAAAATTGCAGATAGAACTTACCAAGAATACCATTCCAGTTCGTTTGTGTGTCAGGAGAGGTCATATGCCCGCCCTTTGTCGGGTAGCTGGAATTATCCACACGGATGCAGAGATCAAGCTGGGGGCAGGACGCAAATGCAGAAAGGTCGTAGCTGTGAGGCGTACACAGACTATTGTTTGTTCCGATTCTGACACCATTGACCCAGACTTCGGATACACGGGTTCTTTCCATGTACAGTGTGATCGCTCGGCGATGCTCCAACGGTGTATCAATCACAGTACGGAACCATGCATTTCCTTTGTACGGGTATACCTCCGTCAGAAAGCCCTCCTCCCGCTTTTCGTTCGGAATGCCCTTCTTCGCCTGTGCGGTCGTGCCGGGGAGGGTGATGGTATCGTTGAAATCCTCCGCCTTTGGAGGAAATCCTGTAAATCGCTTCTGCTGGTCGTCCAGAAATTCCCAGACACCATCGAGCGGAATATATGAAGTCATACTATTTTCCTTTCCATAAAACAGCCATAGCCCGACCCTATTTTCACAAGGTCAGGCTTTGGCAAGCATTTAAAACAACTGCATTTGATTTGTCATCTGATTATCACTTCTGGTTTGCTGCAAAATAGCGGTTCAGTGCGCTGAAGAGTGCGCATACGGAAGAATCCGTAATATCCTGCTTCTGACCAACACCCCAGTAAACCTTGCCGTCTGTCATTTCAATGCCGACATAGGAAACCGCATCGGACTTGGAAGAAGTAGTCAGCGCGTGTTCGGTGTAGGTCTTGATGGTATAATCCAGATCCAGGAGCTTCTTGACCGCATTGCTTACCGCGTCAAGTCTGCCGCTGCCGGATGCATGGACTGTCTGTTCCTCGCCGTTCATTGCGCATGTTACCAGTGCCTGAATGCCGTTCTTCTGAACATAGTGTGTTTCCTTGTATTCCAGCGGTGCGGGGATATTCACATAGGTCTCACGGAAGATCTCATGTACCTCTGCAGGCATCAGCTCTCTGTGACCGCGGTCGGAAATACCCTTGACGATGTAGCCGAATTCCTCGCGCATTGCCTTCGGCAGATCCAGACCATACTGTGTTTCCAGCAGATAGCCGATGCCGCCCTTGCCGGACTGGCTGTTGATGCGGATCACATCTGCTTCGTATACTCTGCCAACGTCCGTCGGGTCGATCGGCAGATAGGGAACTGTCCAATGCTCGCAGTTCTTTTCCTCACGCCAGTGCATACCCTTTGCAATGGCATCCTGATGGGAGCCGCTGAATGCAGCAAATACCAGCTGACCGCTGTACGGCTGACGTTCGTAGACATGCATTCTTGTCACACGCTCATAAACCTCTGTGATTTCCGGCAGATTGGAGAAATCCAGCTCCGGATCCACGCCCTGGGAGAACATATTCATACCCAGTGTCACAATGTCCACATTACCGGTGCGCTCACCGTTGCCGAACAGTGTGCCTTCGATTCTGTCCGCGCCTGCCAGCAGACCCATCTCACTGTCTGCGACTGCACAGCCGCGGTCATTGTGCGGATGCAGGGAGATCAGCAGATTCTCTCTGTTATTGAGGTGGTCGCACATATACTCCACCTGATTTGCATAGACATGGGGCATGGAGTGGGAAACGGTTACCGGCAGATTGATGATGACCTTATCCTCCGGTGTCGGCTGCCAGATGTCAATGACCCTGTTGCAGATCTCTGCTGCAAACTCCGGCTCCGTGCCGGTGAAGCTCTCCGGAGAATATTCAAACTGGAAATTGCCCGGTGTCTTCTCACGGTACTCCTTGCAGAGCTTTGCACCAAATTCTGCGATCTCAATGATCTCTTCCTTGCTTCTGCGGAATACCTGCTCACGCTGTGCGAGGGAAGTGGAATTGTACAGATGCACGATCGCGTGCTTGCAGCCTCTGAGTGCCTCAAAGGTCTTGGCAATGATGTGTTCTCTGGACTGTGTGAGTACCTGGATCTTCACATCATCCGGGATCAGGTTCTGCTCGATCAGTGCGCGGCAGAATTCATATTCCGTATCGGATGCAGCCGGGAAGCCCACCTCGATCTCCTTGAAGCCGACCTTGACCAGCAGCTTGAAGAATTCGAGCTTTTCTTCCAGGCTCATCGGGATGATCAGTGCCTGGTTGCCGTCGCGCAGGTCAACGCTGCACCATGCCGGTGCCTTTTCAATGTAGGTTTTCTGTGTCCATCTCATCGGAGGATTCTGGACATCAAAATACTGTCTTGTGTACTTCTGGTGATTCATAAAAAAACCGCCTTTCTGTTCTGTTGGAGTAATTACGACATAAAAAAACTCTTTCATGCCGTATCGACATAAAAGAGACGAAGACAAACTCCGCGGTACCACTCTTTTTGGCGTAAAACGCCCCCTCTGCTGTATCCGGAACGAATACATCTCTCTGTAACGGGAGAACCCGTATGTCTTTACTGATTGTTCAAGGCATCTGCTCAGGGAGGAGTTATCCCACAGTCAGGATACTGCCTCGCACCATCCGGCAGCTCTCTGCATCCGCTTCTGCGTCTTTTTTCCCTTCATCGCATTTGGGTGATTACAGTTATAGTATACAATATAATTTTTCATTTGTCAAGCGATTTTTGGAAAATGTTTTTTTCGACACAATATGCGCAAAATACAAGCACAAAACGAACGAAATAGCCTGTTGAAATTTGTTGAATATATCAAAAATCAAATGCCCCCTTGATTTTAACTCCTTGAAGTGTTATAATAATTGGTAAGCATTGTTTTCTGTGGGATACAGAGTTTCCGGTGAATGAGCATAGCTTGCATATGGGGACAAATATGCAGCGGATCTTCGGCGGACAGTGCGGAAATCTACGAGAAAGGAATGAAAACATGATATTATCAGGTGCAGAAATTGTTGTAGAAACTTTGATTGAGCAGGGAACTGATGTCGTCTTTGGTTATCCCGGCGGTCAGGTGATCGATCTGTATGATGCATTGTACACCAGAAGCGACAGGATCCATCATGTCCTGACAGCCCATGAGCAGGGTGCTTCCCATGCTGCTGACGGCTATGCCCGCATCAGCGGAAAAGTCGGTGTCGTCATTGCAACATCCGGTCCCGGTGCAACAAATCTGGTTACCGGTATCGCGACTGCCTATCTGGATTCCATCCCGCTGGTTGCTATTACGGGCAATGTACCGAACAGCCTGATCGGGCGTGACAGCTTTCAGGAGGTCGATATTACCGGCATTACGCTCCCCATCACAAAGCATAACTTCTTTGTCAAGAGCGTAGATCAGCTGGCAGATACCATCAGAGAGGCGTTTGCAATTGCGAAATCCGGTCGTCCCGGTCCCGTTCTCGTGGATGTCCCGAAGGATGTGCAGAAAGCTGCTTTTGAGTATGCAGCTGCAGCGGTGATAGAAAAAACACCGCAGCGCAAGGCGAAGGACGAAAAGCTCCAGAAGGCTGCAGAGATGATTGCAGCTTCTGAAAAGCCCTACATATATATCGGCGGCGGTGCTGTGACTGCCGGTGTTTCCGAGGAAATTATTGCGCTTGCCGATATGCTGGATGCGCCCATCGGCTGCACGATGATGGGTCTGTCCGCAGTGCCGGATGATAATCCCCGCTTCCTTGGCATGGAGGGTATGCATGGACATTATGCATCCTCTGTTGGTCAGGATGAGGCTGATCTTATTATTACGATCGGTGCCCGCTTCAGCGACCGTGCGACGGGTAATGTTGCCAAGTACGCACGCCGTGCAAAGATCCTGCATATGGATGCGGATGGTGCGGAGCTGAACAAGAATGTGTCCGTGCATATGAGCATTGAATGCGACATTCAGGATGCACTCACACGCCTGCTCCAGCTCGTGAAGAAGCAGAACCATCCCGAATGGATGGCGCGCATCGCAGAGCTGAAGACGGAAGAGATCAAGCAGCTTCACGACATCACACCGGAGGATAAGCTCACGCCCTATGCGTTGATCAAGGAAGTCAGCAAACACACAGATCCGGATACTCCCGTTGCAACGGATGTCGGACAGCACCAGATGTGGACGGCACAGTATTATCCGTTTGCAAATCCCCGTACTTTCGCCTCCAGCGGCGGTCTGGGTACGATGGGTTATGGACTCGGTGCTGCCATCGGTGCAGCCTATGCGTCCGGAAAGAAGACTGTCCTGTTCACAGGTGATGGCAGCTTCGGCATGAATCTCAACGAGCTGGCAACGCTGTCTGCGAACAATGTACCGGTCATCATCATCCTGATGAATAACGGTGTACTCGGCATGGTGCGTCAGTGGCAGACGCTGTTCTTCGACAGACACTACTCCAATACCATGCTGACCGACAGAAAGACTGATTTCATGAAGCTTGCGGATGCGTTCGGCATTGCCGGATACCGTATTTCCGAAAAGAGCGAGCTGGAATCCGTGATCGCGAAGGCATTTGCGGAGGAAGGTCCTGTTCTGGTGGAATGCATGATCGACAAGGATGAATTTGTTCTCCCCATGCTGCCGCCCGGCGGATGCATTGAGGACATCATCGTAAAGGTGGAGGGCGAATAATGGAAAAGAAGTTTGTAATTGCGATTCTGGTTGAAAACCAGCCCAGCGTTCTGACACGAGTTTCCGGTATGTTCACCCGCCGTGCCTTCAATATCGACAGTCTGACCGTGGGAGAGACGGAGGATCCGAATTACTCCCGTATCACCATCTATGCGACAGGTGACGATTCCACCCGCAAGCAGGTGATGAAGCAGCTGCGCAAGCTGTACAACGTCAAGGAAGTCAAGGTAATGGAACACCAGAAGTCCGTTTACCGTGAGCTTGCCCTGATCAAGCTGAAGAATGATCCTCAGACAAGACAGGAAGTCCTGTCGGCAGTGGACATCTTCCGTTCCAAAATCGTCGATTTTTCCCCCAGCACACTCTGCGTGGAAATTACCGGCGAATCATCCAAGATTGAAGCATTTATCGCTCTTGTGAAGCCGCTTGGCATTCTGGAGATGTGCCGCACTGGTATTGTGGCACTCGAAAGAGGCAGCGAGTTCCTCAACAGCGATACATGTGTAAAATAAAGCCAACCCAAAATCATATAAAAGGAGTTTTTTAAAATGGCAAAGATTTTCTATCAGCAGGACTGCGATCTGCACAAGCTCGACGGCAAGACCGTTGCAATCATCGGTTATGGCTCTCAGGGTCATGCACATGCTCTGAACCTCCAGGACAGCGGCGTAAACGTTGTTGTTGGTCTGTACGAGGGCAGCAAGAGCTGGGCAAAGGCTGAAGCACAGGGTCTGAAGGTTATGACAACAGCAGAAGCTGCAAAGGCTGCTGATCTGATCATGATCCTCATCCCCGACGAGAAGCAGAAGGCTCTGTATGAGTCCGACATCCTGCCCTACCTGACAGAGGGCAAGACTCTGGCATTTGCACACGGCTTCAACATCCACTTCGGCTGCATCGTTCCGCCGGCAAATGTAAACGTAATCATGATCGCTCCCAAGGGTCCGGGTCACACTGTAAGATCTGAATACCAGGCTGAAAAGGGTGTACCCTGCCTGATCGCTGTACATCAGGATGCAACTGGCGACGCTCAGGACATCGGTCTGGCATATGCAGCTGGTATCGGCGGCAGCCGTGCAGGCGTTCTGGAGACCACATTCCGTACCGAGACTGAAACTGACCTGTTCGGTGAGCAGGCTGTTCTCTGCGGCGGCGTTTGCGCTCTGATGCAGTGCGGTTTCGAGACTCTGGTAGAAGCTGGCTACGACCCCAGAAATGCTTACTTCGAGTGCATCCACGAGATGAAGCTCATCGTTGACCTGATCTACCAGTCCGGTTTCGCTGGCATGAGATACTCCATCTCCAATACTGCTGAATACGGCGACTACATCACAGGCCCGAAGGTGATCACAGAAGAGACCAAGAAGGCTATGAAGAAGGTTCTGGCAGACATCCAGGACGGCTCCTTCGCAAAGGAATTCCTGCTGGATATGTCCGATGCAGGCAGCCAGGTTCACTTCAAGGCTATGAGAAAGCTCGCTGCTGAGCATCCGGCTGAGGTAGTAGGCGAAGAGATCCGCAAGCTCTACAGCTGGAACGGTGAGGACAAGCTGATCAACAACTAATCCTCCCGATTTTGAACTATATCCGATAATCCCGCAATGCGGGATTATCGTTGTATATGGAGATAGATAAAATACTGTCTGTTTCTGCGGTTTCTGGCAGAATATGGCGGTAAAACTGTAATCCGAAATGAGGTATGCAATATGGCAAGTGAAGCAATTACCAAAGGTTTTCATTGTGCCCCCCAGCGTTCCCTGCTCCATGCACTCGGTCTGACCGAGGAGGAAATGCAGCGTCCGCTGGTTGGTATCGTCAGCTCCTACAATGAGATTGTACCGGGGCATATGAATCTGGATAAGATCGTCAATGCAGTCAAGATGGGCGTTGCAATGGCAGGCGGTACACCGATCGTATTCCCGGCAATCGCAGTCTGCGACGGTATCGCAATGGGTCATAAGGGTATGAAGTATTCCCTCGTTACCCGTGACCTGATCGCAGATTCCACAGAAGCTATGGCTCTGGCACATGCATTTGATGCGCTGGTCATGGTGCCGAACTGCGATAAGAACGTGCCGGGTCTACTGATGGCTGCGGCAAGAGTGAACGTTCCGACCATCTTCGTCAGCGGCGGTCCGATGCTGGCTGGCTGCGTGGATGGCAAGAAGACCAGCCTTTCCAGCATGTTTGAGGCTGTCGGCTCTTATAAGGCTGGCAAAATCGACGAAGAGAAGCTCCTGGATTTCGAGCTGAATGCCTGCCCGACATGCGGCAGCTGCTCCGGTATGTACACTGCAAATTCCCACAACTGCCTGACAGAAGTTCTGGGTATGGGTCTGCGAGGCAATGGTACGATCCCTGCTGTTTACAGCAAGAGAATCGAGCTTGCAAAGCACGCAGGTATGCAGGTAATGGAACTGTACCGCAAGAATATCCGTCCGCTGGATATCATGACAGAAAAGGCATTCCAGAATGCTCTGACTGCGGATATGGCTCTGGGCTGCTCTACCAACAGTATGCTCCATCTCCCGGCGATCGCACACGAGTGCGGCGTGGAGATCAATCTGGATATTGCAAACGAGATCAGCGCAAGAACGCCGAATCTCTGCCATCTTGCTCCTGCTGGTCACACCTACATGGAACAGCTTGACGCTGCAGGCGGTGTATATGCCGTTCTGAATGAACTGCGTAAGAAGGATCTTATCCATACCGATGTCATGACCGTCACTGGCAAGACGCTGGGCGAGAATCTCGATGGCTGTGTCAACCGTGATCCGGAAGTCATCCGCCCTGTGGAGAATCCCTACAGCGAAACCGGCGGTATTGCAGTGCTCCGTGGCAACCTTGCTCCCGACGGATGCGTTGTCAAGAGAAGTGCCGTTGCACCGGAAATGCTCAAGCATGAAGGTACTGCAAAGGTATTCGACAGCGAGGAAGAATCCATCGCAGCGATCTATGCAGGCAAGATCCAGGCCGGTGACGTGGTTGTCATCCGCTATGAAGGCCCCGCAGGCGGCCCGGGTATGAGAGAGATGCTTTCTCCGACATCTGCGATTGCAGGTATGGGTCTGGATAAGGAAGTTGCCCTCATCACTGACGGCAGATTCTCCGGTGCGACCAGAGGCGCAGCCATCGGTCACGTTTCTCCGGAAGCTGTCAGAGGCGGTCTGATCGCATACGTCAAGGACGGCGACAGAATTGCCATCGACATCCCGAACTACAAGATCGAACTGCTCGTGGATGATGCAGAAATCGAAAAGCGTAAGGCTGAAATGGAAATCAAGGTCAAGACCGATGTTACCGGTTATCTGAAGCGTTATGCAAAGATGGTTTCCTCCGCCGATAAGGGCGCAATTATTGAATAATGATGATGGGGAAGCCCTGGCTTTCTCCATTCCATCCCTATAACAGAAAGGAAGATGTTCCATGGCAATGACCATGACACAGAAGATCCTTGCCGCACATGCAGGTCTTGACAGCGTAGAAGCTGGTCAGCTGATTCTGGTGAATCTCGACCTCGTGCTTGGCAATGATATTACTTCTCCCGTAGCCATCAAGGCATTTAACCAGATGGGCAAGGAGAGCGTTTTTGATAAGGAAAAGGTAACAATGGTAATGGACCATTTTGCCCCGAATAAGGACATCAAGGCTGCACAGCAGTGCATGATGTGCCGTAATTTCTGCGGCGATCAGGAGATCACCAATTTCTATGATGTCGGTCAGATGGGTATCGAACATGCCCTCCTGCCCGAAAAAGGACTGGTTGTTTCCGGCGATGCTGTAATCGGTGCGGATTCCCATACCTGTACATACGGCGCACTTGGCGCATTCTCCACAGGCGTTGGTTCTACCGATATGGCTTGCGGCATGGCGATCGGCAAGGCATGGTTCAAGGTGCCTTCTGCGATCAAGTTCGAGCTGAAGGGCAAGCTCCAGCCCTATGTTTCCGGTAAGGATGTCATCCTCCACATCATCGGCATGATCGGCGTGGATGGTGCACTCTACAAGTCCATGGAATTCATGGGCGAGGGTCTTGCAAGCCTTTCCATGGCAGACAGACTCTGCATGGCAAACATGGCGATCGAAGCAGGCGCAAAGAATGGCATTTTTGCTGTGGATGATATTACCAAGGCATATGTCAAGGAACACTCCGACCGTGAGCCGGTATTCTATGCGGCTGACGAAGATGCAGTTTATGAGCAGACCTATGTGATCGACCTGTCCGAAATCAAGCACACCGTTGCATTCCCGCATCTGCCGGAGAATACACATACTGTGGATGAAATTGACGAGATCAAGATTGATCAGGTTGTCATCGGTTCCTGCACCAACGGCAGACTGGAAGATATGGCTGCTGCGGCTGCAATCATGGAGGGCAAGAAGGTTGCCAAGAACGTTCGTTGCATCGTGATCCCCGCAACACAGAAGATCTATCTGGAAGCGATGGAAAAGGGTTACCTGAAAACCTTTATCGAGGCTGGCGCAGTGGTTTCCACACCGACCTGCGGTCCGTGTCTGGGTGGTCATATGGGTATCCTTGCTGAGGGTGAAAAGGCAGTTGCCACCACAAACCGCAACTTTGTCGGCAGAATGGGTCATACCGAATCTGAAATCTATCTGGCAAGCCCCGAGGTTGCCGCTGCAAGTGCAATTGCAGGCAAGATCGCTGCACCGAAGGAGGTACTGTAAATGAAAATGACAGGCAAGGTCATCAAGTACGGTGACAATGTAGATACAGACGTTATCATTCCCGCACGTTATCTGAATACCAGCGACCACAAGGAGCTGGCTTCCCACTGTATGGAGGATCTGGATACCACATTCGCATCCCGTGTACAGGAGGGCGATATTATGGTAGCAGGCTGGAATTTCGGCTGCGGCTCTTCCCGTGAACACGCACCGATCGCCATCAAGGCAAGCGGCATTTCCCTGGTAATTGCAAAGAGCTTTGCAAGAATCTTCTACCGCAATGCCATCAACATCGGTCTTGCAATCGTAGAATCCGAAGCCGCTGCCGATGCTATCGCAGAGGGCAATGTGATCACTGCTGACCTCGATAACGGCGTACTCCACAATGAGACGACCGGCGAGGACTATGCAGTAGAGCCGTTCCCGGCATTCATCCAGACGATCATCGAAAACGGCGGTCTGGTAGAATCCATCAAGAACGGCAGTATCAAGTAATCGGAGGAAATACACATGAATTTTACAGTTGCTCTGCTCAGAGGTGACGGCATCGGTCCGGAAATCGTGGACAGTGCTGTCAGAGTTCTGGATGTCATTGCAGAAAAGTACAACCATACATTCGACTACAAGCCCTATCTGATCGGCGGTGCGGCAATTGACGCAACAGGCGCACCCCTGCCGCAGGAAACTGTTGACGGCTGTCTGGCAAGTGACAGCGTTCTGCTCGGTGCGGTAGGCGGTCCGAAGTGGGATACACTTCCCGGCGACAAGCGTCCGGAAAAGGCTCTGCTGGGCATCCGTGCAGCACTTGAGCTGTTCACAAACCTGCGTCCTGCAAAGCTCTATCCTGCACTGAAGGGCGCAAGCCCGCTGCGTGCGGACATTGTGGAAAAGGGCTTCGATATGATGATCGTCCGTGAGCTGACAGGCGGCATCTATTTCGGTGAGCGTGGCAGACGTGACGGCAAGTACGGTCCGGAAGCCTACGATACGGAAGCCTACAGCGTCATGGAAATCGAGAGAATCGCAAAGGTTGCTTTCGAAACCGCACAGAAGCGCAGCAAGAATGTCATCAGCATCGACAAGGCAAATGTACTGGAAAGCTCCAGACTCTGGAGAGAGACCGTACACCGCATCGCAGCAGACTATCCGGATGTGACCTGCACCGATATGCTCGTTGACAACGCAGCAATGCAGATCGTAAAGAACCCCCGTCAGTTCGACGTTGTGGTAACCTCCAATATGTTCGGTGACATCCTGTCCGACGAAGCATCCCAGATCACAGGTTCCATCGGTATGCTCGCATCCGCATCCCTTGGTTCTACCAAGAGAGGCATGTACGAGCCGATCCACGGCAGCGCACCGGATATTGCAGGCAAGGGCATTGCGAACCCGATCGCAACCATCCTCTCTGCAGCAATGATGCTCCGCTACTCCTTTGATCTGGATGCAGAAGCACAGGCAATCGAGGATGCAGTGGACAAGGTTCTGGAAGCAGGCTGGAGAACTGCAGATCTCGTTGGCGACAGCGGCGTAACTGCTCTGTCCACAACTGAAATCACTGATAAGATTATCGAGGCGATTGCTTAATGAAAACGCTGAAGCGTTTGGATCAGGAGCTGGATGTATTATCCGTATTCAGCAGTATTGAAAAGGATACAGTGTGGCGTGCTTTTCGTCAGTGTCTCTATGGCAGAACAGCCGGAACAGATGACGCATTGGAACGCTATGGCAATTTTCTTGGTGCGCTGTACAACCTCGGACATACCGACAACTGGACGGAATACGTTAAAAAGCTCGTACTTTCAATGGAAACACCCTGCTCGTGGTTTGCATCCCGCGGGCAGGAGATTCCTGCGTATATGGAAGAGGCAGCAAGACAGGATCTTCATGCTCTTTCGGAAGCCGCTGCGCTGACCGCAGCGCAGATGCAGGCAGAAATGCCTGATCGTCCGGCGATTCTTCCCCGCTGGTATGCGGAAGAAATTGATCTTGCAGCATTGTATTTTGATCGGCTTGCCAATGTGCAGCGATACGGCTTCGGCATCTATGCGAATTATCACATGTTCCGTATGGAGCAGAGTGAGCAGGAACCGGACGGTTTCCGGCTCAAACCCGTGAAATATCCTGATGCTGTGACCCTTGACGACCTGATCGGCTACGAGCTGCAAAGGGGACAGGTGATCCAGAATACCAAGGCTCTCCTGCGCGGCAAAAAAGCTGCCAATGTCCTGCTTTACGGCGATGCCGGAACCGGCAAATCCGCGACTGTCAAGGCGATTGCCAACGATTATGCAGAGCGCGGACTGCGGCTCATTGAGCTTGGCAAGGAGGAGCTGCATCTGCTCCCGAAGCTGCTTGACCTGCTGGGCAGCAATCCGCTGAAGTTCATCCTGTTCATTGATGACTTGTCTTTTCAGGATAATGATGATGATTTCAGCGCACTCAAAGCCGTGTTGGAGGGCAGTGTTGCCGCAAGATCGCATAATACCGTGATCTATGCGACCAGCAACCGCCGCCATATTGTGCGGGAAACCTTCTCTGCAAGGGAAGGGGACGAGGTACACCGCCAGGATACCATGCAGGAAACCATCTCCCTTTCGGAGCGGTTCGGTATCAAGGCATATTTTGAAAAGCCGAAAAAAGATTTGTATTTGGAAATTGTATACGGATTGGCACAGCAGTACGGACTGTCCATGGACCGTGAAACGCTTGCGCTGGAGGCTGAACGCTTCGCACTTCGCAAGAGCGGAAGATCCGCAAGAGCCGCACGCCAGCTGATTGAACAGCTCAGTGCGTCCGTAGAGGATAAGGAGTGAATAGTATGCTGACGCTTGATAAAATCTATCATGCAAGCTATGTATTGAAAAATGTCATCCGGCAGACGGATATGATCCATGCCCCCAAGATCTGCCCCGATGCCAATGTCTACCTCAAAACGGAGAATCTGCAGATCACCGGTTCCTTTAAGGTGAGAGGTGCGTATTATAAGATCTCGCAGCTGAGTGATGAAGAAAAGGCAAAGGGCGTTGTTGCATGTTCTGCCGGCAACCATGCACAGGGCGTGGCACTTGCGGCACAGAAGAACGGCATCAAGGCTACGATCTGCCTGCCGGACGGTGCGCCCATCTCCAAGGTGGAGGCAACCAGAAGCTACGGCGCGGAGATCTGCCTTGTTCCCGGCGTTTATGATGATGCCTACCAGAAGGCACTGTCCCTGCGCGATGAAATGGGCTATACCCTCATCCATCCGTTCGATGATGAATATGTCATTGCCGGACAGGGTTCCATCGGTCTGGAGATCATTGACCAGCTTCCAGAACTGGATGCAGTCGTTGTTCCGGTCGGAGGCGGCGGACTGATCTCCGGTGTGGCATTCGCACTCAAATCCCTGAACCCCAAGATTAAGGTTTACGGCGTACAGGCAAGCGGTGCACCCTCCATGGTACAGTCACTTGAACATGACGAGATCGTGTGCCTTGACAAGGTTGCCACCATCGCAGACGGTATCAAGGTCAAGGAGCCGGGTGTCAATACCTTCGAGTACTGCCGCCAGTATGTTGACCAGATCGTGACAGTGACGGATGACGAGGTTTCCTCTGCCATTCTCGCGCTGATCGAGCAGCATAAGCTTATTGCAGAGGGTGCAGGTGCGGTTGCCGTGGCAGCTGTGATGTTCGACAAGCTCCCCATCAAGGGCAAGAATGTCGTATGCCTGGTATCCGGCGGCAATATTGACGTAACCATCCTCTCCAGAGTCATCAAGAGAGGTCTGCTCAAGTCCGGCAGATCCGATACGATGACCATCCAGCTGGAGGACAAGCCCGGTCAGCTCAAGGGTGTATCTGCAATTCTGGCGGATATGGGCGGCAATGTCATTTCCATCCACCATGAACGTGCAAGTGAGGACAGCGATATTACCGACTGCCTGCTGCGTATTGTGATGGAAACCAGAAATCGTGAGCACATCCAGCAGATCCGCAAGGCTCTGACGGACGGCGGATTCAAAATTGTTGGCTAATGCCTGATATAAAAAGGAGTGTTACATATGGCAGAAAAGATTTACACAGAAAATGCTCCCGCAGCGATCGGTCCCTATTCTCAGGCTGTTGTTGTGGGCGGTATGGTTTATTCCTCCGGTCAGATCGCGATCGTTCCGGCAACCGGAAATATTGAAGCATCCGACATCAAGGGACAGACCACACAGGTCATGGAGAATCTGAAGGCAGTGCTGACTGCTGCCGGCACTTCCATGGACAAGATCATCAAGACCACCTGCTTCCTCGCTGAGATCGCAGATTTTGCAGCGTTCAATGAGGTGTACGGTCAGTACATCACGGAGAAGCCTGCAAGAAGCTGCGTGGCAGTCAAGGATCTTCCAAAGGGTGCGCTGGTGGAAGTAGAGGTTATTGCGGCGATTGACTGAAATCCGTAAAAATCGCAAGATCTGGCGGATACAGCGTAAAGTAAAAGAAGCAGCCTGCCAGAAGGAGCAGAATGAAAAGCCCTGACAGACTGCTTTTTTTCTGCCTTCCGGAACGTTGGTGAATGTAAATTGTCAGGAACAGACTGCACAGATAGAACAATGCAATATCTGCAGAAAGAAAATTTACGCCGATCACGCCGGAATAGGTGTAGAATACAGTTACCATCAGGAGCATGGAAAGCAGAAGTCCTTCGGCATATGTGGTGAGAATACCACGTTGGAGCTTTCCTGTCACCAAACGCCGGAGGATGCCGACGAGCAGGGCAGGGAAGAACAGCAGCTTCAGATGCTCCCAGATGCTTTCATTGACCGGCGCAAACAGCTGCAGTATGGGCAGTCCCGGCAGGACTCTGACAGCGTTATGGAGCAGGGGTCCGAGTACGGCGAGCACTGTAAAGAGCAGCACATCCCAGAGCAGAAGCTTTCTGCGCAGATGCATTTTGTGCGAGGCACGGTCAAGGATCTCCGTGTCTCGCTCGGAGCAGAGCGGTTTGGTATAGCATATCATTCGCATGGTGCGCCTCCTGTAAAAAGTCTGAAGACTGGTTCTGATAGGAATATATGCGCAGGAAAAGCAGACCATGCAGGAATGCCGGAATCTTGCAGAGAATTTGCCGAAAACAGGTGCGTCTGAAAAAAGAATGAAAAAAATTATGATTTTTTTCAGAAATACACTTTACAGAATCGAATTTTTAGTGTAAAATAGAAGTAGTATATTTATGTGAGGTGTCATACAATGGAACTGAAATACAAAAGAATCCTGCTCAAGCTGAGCGGCGAAGCACTTGCAGGTGAGAAGAAGCACGGTCTGGATTATACCGTTATCGGCAATATCTGTGAGAGCATCAAGAAGTGTGTGGACATTGGTGTAGAGGTCGGCATCGTTGTCGGCGGCGGCAACTTCCTGCGCGGCAAGATGTGCGGCGGTCTGGACAGAACCCGTGCTGACCACATGGGAATGCTGGCAACCACCATCAATGCGCTCGCAATTGCAGATGTGCTGGAATCCCTCGGTGTCGAGGTGCGCGTACAGACTGCCATTACTATGCAGCAGATCGCAGAGCCGTACATTCGCAACAAGGCGATCAATCATTTCAAGAAGGGCAGAGTCGTGATCTTCGGATGCGGCACGGGCAACCCCTTCTTCTCCACCGATACTGCTGCTGCCCTGCGCGGTATTGAGATCGAAGCAGAGATCATGATGAAGGCAACTCTCGTGGACGGCGTTTATGATAAGGATCCCCACAAGTATGATGATGCTGTCAAGTATGATACGCTGACCTTCAGTGAAGTGCTTTCCAAGGAGCTGGCAGTTATGGACAGCACAGCTGCAACCCTCTGCCGCGACAACAAGCTGGCAATGCTCGTGTTCGACCTGAGCCGCCCGGATAACATCATGGATGCAGTGCTCGGCAAGAATGTCGGCACGGTAATTTACGAAGACTAATCATATCATTATTACAGAAAGGAGTCGCTCCGCAAGGCTTGGCGGGGCGGACAGAAATTATGAAAGAGCAGATCAAAAAAGCAGAAGAAAAGATGACCAAGACCATTGACCGTCTGAAGAATGACTTTGCAGCACTGCGTGCAGGCAGAGCAAACCCGGCAGTACTCGACAAGGTAATGGTTGACTACTACGGCGCACCCACACCGATCCAGTCCATGGCAGCTGTTTCTGTAGCTGAGGCAAGAATCCTGATGATCCAGCCGTGGGATGTGACCTCTCTGAAGGCAATTGAAAAGGCAATTCTTGCTTCCGACATCGGCATCACACCGAATAATGACGGCAAGGTGATCCGCCTGACCTTCCCGCAGCTGACAGAAGAGCGCAGAAAGGATCTCTGTAAGACTGTCAAGAAGACCGGCGAGGACGCTAAGGTCAGCATTCGCAACATCCGCCGTGATGCACTTGAAAAGCTCAAGGCAATGAAGAAGAGCAATGAGATCACAGAAGACGATCAGAAGGACGGCGAGAAGAAGATCCAGAAGCTGACCGACCGTTACTGCGAAGAGGCTGACAAGGCTGTTGCAGAAAAGGAAAAGGAGATCATGAGCATCTGATTGTCCGACCAATACTACTCGGAAACTGTCCGGCTTTGTCCGGACAGTTCTGATACGATTAGGAGCATATCATGGCATTTTTGAAAAAAAAGACGGCAGCGGATGATACTTCACTGCCGGAGATCCTGCCGACCCATGTGGGCTTTATCATGGACGGAAACGGAAGATGGGCGAAAAAACGCGGTCTCCCGAGAAGCCTCGGTCATGTGGAGGGCGGCAAGAACTTCAAGCGCATCATGCAGTACTGCAAGGATATTGGCATTCCCTATGCGTCCTTCTATGTGTTCTCCACCGAGAACTGGAAGCGTCCGAAGGAGGAGATCGACGGTATTCTGGCAATTATGCGTGAGTATCTGGATGAGGTACAGAAGCATCTCGGCGATGGTGTCCGCGCGATTTTCCTCGGCGACAAGAGTGTCTATCCGGATGACATCCGCGAGAAGATGATTAAGCTGGAGCAGGATACTGCACACCATTCCCAGCTGACGGTCATGCTTGCCTGCAACTACGGCGGCAGAGATGAGATCGCTTATTCCGCCCGTCAGATCGCAGAGCTTGTAAAAAGCGGAGAGCTGGCTCCGGAGGATATTACCGAACAGACCATTGCAGATCACCTGTATACCGCAGGTCATCCGGACGTGGATCTGGTCATCCGTCCGAGCGGTGAGCTGCGCCTTTCCAATTATCTGATCTGGCAGTGTGCCTATGCGGAATACTATTTCACAGATGTACTGTGGCCGGATTTCTCACCGGAAGAATTGAATAAGGCTCTGATCGACTTTGCTGGCAGAGGCAGAAGATTCGGAGGTGTCTGATCCATGGCAGTGCGACTGATTTCTTCATTTGTGGGAATTGTGCTGGCACTCATCGTCCTCTTCCTGAACCAGACCTTTCTTTTTCCGCTTGCGCTTTCCGGTATTATCTGTATTATCCTGTATGAGCTTGCACAGGCGGTGGATGGTGCAAAATTCCGCACTGCACTGGCTGGAATGCTGCTTTATGGGGCGGTTACGCCCTTTCTGGAGTTCTATGGAGTGCAGCAGTATCTGACAATGGCGCAGTTCATCTGTCTGCTGCTGGTGTTTGTAGAGTTCCTGCGCAGCTCTAAAACGTTTCATGTGGAACAAATTGCCTTTATGGTGATGTCAGCAGTACTTGTGACGAAATCACTCTGTCTGCTTGTCTCCCTGAAACAGGCGGATGCACATGGTATGCTTTATGTGGTTCTCGGACTCTGCGGCGGCTGGATCGCAGATTCCGGTGCATACTTTGCAGGCGTTTCACTCGGAAAGCATAAGCTCTGTCCGGAGATCAGTCCGAAGAAGACCGTAGAAGGCTTCATCGGCGGACTGCTTTCCAATGCAGTGATTTTTCCGCTGATCTGTCTTGGCTATGTGCTGATCTTCAAAGAACAGGCAGCCGGTGTGCACATCAATTATATCGCTGCCGTTTTCCTGGGGATCCTCTGCGCCGCGATCAGCGTACTCGGTGATCTTTGCGCGTCCATCGTAAAACGCCAGAAGGGCATCAAGGACTATGGTTCTATCATGCCGGGACACGGCGGTCTGATGGATCGCTTTGACAGTGTGCTGTTTGTAGTACCTGCATTGTATGGATTTTTAACCTTGTTTTCTATTTTTAAGTGATGACTGCAATAAACCTGTCCAGCAATGCGGATGGGTTTATTGTTTATTTCTCTAGCAATTATTACTCCAGCAATTAAATCTGGATACTTTTTTCTGGGGTCAGTACTTCAAGACTGCTCCCACTCCAACCCCTCCTCGAGGAGAGGGGCTTTTATTGGAGGCGGCTGCCCCTTGGAACCCCGCTTTGGGGACTTCGTCCCCTTGCCCCCTTAAGTTGTTGACATTACCAGAGAAAGGGCGATTCGTGGGCAGTGCTGCGCACCGCCTCCGCTATTGAAACCACTATCAAACCGGATTCGTTTTTATCAGGAAAGGATGAATATACATGAAAAGTGTCGCGATTCTCGGCTCTACAGGTTCCATCGGAACACAGGCTCTCGATGTTGTGAAAATGCACGGTATGCGTGTGACTGCCCTTGCTGCCCATAGCCAGACTGAAAAGCTGGCAGAGCAGGCGAGGGAATACCGCCCCTCCATGGTATGCATTTATGATGAGGCAAAAAAAGAACAGCTGACACAGCTGCTGGAAGGGGAGGACATCGAGATTCTCACCGGCATGGAAGGTCTGTGTAGAATTGCTGGTGCAAAGGAAGCGGATATTGTCCTCAACAGTGTTGTCGGCATGGTAGGTCTGCTCCCCACGCTGACAGCGATCGAAGCCGGCACGGATGTTGCCCTTGCCAATAAGGAGACCCTCGTTGCAGGCGGCTCACTCGTCATGAAGGCAGCAGCGGAAAAAGGCGTGCATATCTATCCTGTGGACAGCGAGCATTCTGCTATTTTCCAGTGCCTGCAGGGAAATGCCATGAACCGGGTGCGCAAGATCATCCTCACAGCCTCCGGAGGTCCGTTTTTCGGTAAAACTACGGAGGAACTGCGCAATGTCCGCGCAGCGGATGCCCTCAAGCACCCCAACTGGGATATGGGCAGCAAGATCACCATTGATTCCTCCACACTCATGAATAAGGGTCTGGAGTTCATCGAAGCAAAGTGGCTCTTTGATCTTGAACCCTCCCAGATCGAGATCGTGGTACACCGACAGAGTGTCCTCCATTCTGCGGTGGAATTTGAGGATTATGCCGTGATTGGACAGATGGGCGTTCCGGATATGAAGATCCCGATCCAGTATGCACTGCTCTATCCCGAGCGCAAGGCTTGCCCCACAAGCCCCCTGTCCCTGACGGAATATGGCACACTGACATTCGAGCAGCCCGACTATGAGACGTTCGGCTGTCTGCGCGCAGCAATAGATGCGATCACAGAGGGCGGTCTGCGCCCCTGCATCGTCAACGCTGCCAATGAAGAAGCAGTCGGCTGGTTCCTGCGGGATGAGATCGGTTTCCTCCAGATCGGAGAGCTGGTCAGAGCGGCAATGGAATCCGTACAGGGCGGTGATGTGACCTGCTATGAGGATGTCCTCCGCGCAGACAGGGCGGCGCGTGCCTTCGTCCGCAGCCGTATCCTCAGCAAATAACAGAGAGAAAGGATTTATGATCTATGGTAAAAATACTCATTGCACTGCTTGTATTCGGTGTTATCATTGCGATCCATGAATTTGGTCATTTCATCGTAGCAAAGCTCTGTGGCATCCGCGTGAATAAATTCGCGATCGGCATGGGTCCTGTCCTTCTGAAAAAGCAGGGAAAGGAAACGGAGTATTCCCTCCGCCTGTTCCCGGTCGGCGGCTTTTGCGCCATGGAGGGTGAGGATGATGCCAGTGATGATCCCCGTGCATTCAGCAAGAAAAGCGTTCCGCGGCGTATGGCAGTTGTGGTTGCCGGTGCAGTTATGAATCTTGTCCTTGGCTTTGTTCTGATTATGACCACAACGCTGATCCAGCAGAAGATCGTCACAACGACCATTGCCGGCTTTGCCTACACGGAGGATGCAGAGACCGGCGAGCGCGTGTCCGCATCCACAAGTGAGACCTGCGGACTGCAGGTGGGGGATACCATCATTTCCATTGAAGGAATGCGTATTTTTACCGATACGGATCTGTCCTATAAGCTGCAGAATACCGAGAACGATAAAATGACAGTTATAGTAGAACGTGACGGCGAGCGCGTGACGCTGGAAAATGTGACGTTCTATAACACTGCAAGCGAGGGACGGCTGGATTTCTATGTCAAAGCGGAAAAATGCAATTTCCTGAATGTCCTGGAATACGGCGTTCTGAATACGATTTCCAACGGCAGACTCATCTGGGCATCCCTGATCGACCTGATCACCGGCAAGTATGGTTTCCATGATCTGTCCGGTCCCGTGGGCATCATCAATACCATCGGTGTTGCTGTTTCCATGGGCGAGACCATCCGGGAAAGCCTGATTTCGGTACTTTCACTTGCTTATTTCATCACGATCAATGTCGGTATTTTCAATCTCCTGCCCCTGCCCGCACTTGACGGCGGCAGACTGATCTTCCTGCTTGTGGAAGCCATCCGCCGCAAGCCCATCGCCCCGGAACACGAGGGCATGGTGCATTTCATCGGTCTTGCGCTCCTCATGCTCCTGATGGTGGCGGTGACGTTCCAGGATGTTCTGAGGATGATTCAGGGGGGATAAAATGCAGAAGGAATTTATCGAATGGGCAGAAAAAGAGGGCTGGAATACCGTATCAGATTCCAGCAAATCGACTCTGCCCGACAGTATAGTGCATAAGTACAGGATACCGCCGGAATGGCTTGCATTCATCGAAAATCTGATTATTTGTGAGGATGCTTCCGCCGAAACATGGTTTCTGACTCCGGATGATTATTCTAAAAAAGCAGATGGTTTTCAATGGAATGAATTTGAACTGCAAAGTCTGGAATCCGCAGGGGCGGATGAAAGCTTAAAGGAAGAAATCACTTCCTATTGGGATACGCATTTGCCGATAATTCTGTCTGTGAAATACGGCTATTCCTACTATGCGATCAACGTTGAAAATGGAAATGTGGTTGTTGGCTATGAGCCGGAATACGAAGAATCCGATGTTGTTGCAGCCAATTTCTACAAGTTCATTGAACGTGTTATCGCAGGGGAAATTGTCCTTTAGGAGGAATGCCACATGTTAGCCTACTATCACTACCCATTCGTCCCGAATCGGGATATACAGGAATATACCGCTCAAAAACAACAACCCCGATTTCAGAATCGTCCCCGTACAAAACACATGAGGAGAAACAAATGGAAACTTTTTTCGGCTCATTATACCATGTATTTGACATGGCAGAACCCACGCATATCATCTGGTGCGTCGGCATCCTGCTTGTCATGCTCGTTCTGGCGATCCTCCACCATTTCTGGAAACAGGATGCTAAGAAAATCAGAATCTGGCGGCTGTTATGCCTGCTGCCGCTTGTCATTGCAATTATCCACTACCTGATCTATGCGGCAGGCTATGATATGCTTCTGTTCAGCTGCATGATCATGTATGCTATTGCACTTCTGGCACTCCTGCCGGTTCCCTTTGCAAAGCGGAAGATCGGCTACAGGGTGACCGCCTCCATCACGAGCGTGCTGTCCGTGGTACTCGGATTCTATTTTTGTGCAACCTCCCCGAATTGCTACAACTTTTCCCGGATGAGCTATACCGAATCGTTCCATGCACTTGCACAGCAGATGGATGAAGACTATGTGCTGAAAGAATGGAAAGAAGTGGATTTTACTGCTTTGGAAGAAAAGTATATGCCCCTTGTCGAAGAAGCGGAACAGGAACAGAATCCCGCCAAATTCTACAAAGCTGTCAATATGTTCTGCTGTGAACTGCATGACGGACATCTTTTCGTATCGTCGAATTTTGATGCGGAACAGTATCCGTCCATGACTGAAATTCATGATTACGGACTTTCGATGGTGCAGCTGGATAATGGTGATGTCATCGCTGTCTGCACATCGGAGGAAGTACAGAAGCTCGGTATTGAGGATGGTACTGTCATCACCCATTGGAACGGCAAGCCCATCCGGCAGGCAATTTTGGAGGATACAAGGGATCAGGGAATCCCCGTGAAATCCAATGCGGATCGCCTCGCCCCCATGGAACTGGCTGTACTCGGCAGTGATACAGTCGATGTGACGGTGCAGGATGCGGACGGAACGGAAATGACCGTCACACTCTCCGATCTTGGCAGATTTGAAACATTTCGGAAAGCACAGACTGCGTTCTCCCGGATGCCGGTGATTGAAACAGAGGAGGATGTGAATGCGTTTCTGGAGAAAAATTTCAGCACAAAAATGCTGGATGACAAATGCGGTTATCTTGTGATGAATGCAGAAGCGACGGATAGCGATTTTCAGGATATTGCAGCCTATCTCATGGGTGAACATCCATGGGCAAGAGAGATGTTCCGTGAGAAACTGCGTGACCTCAAGGCACAGGGCATGGAATACCTTGTCATTGACCTGCGGAATAATTGGGGCGGTTTTGATGAGATCGCCTGCGCACTGGTGAGCCTGCTGACGGAGGAGAACTGGTACGGTCAGGGACTCGGTATCCGCAGAAATGGTGAGTACATTACAGTGTCCGATCATGGCATCAGGGGCGACGGCGAATTTGCCGATCTGCAGGCGGTGGCACTGACGAATTATAATTGTGCAAGTGCCGGTGACGGCGCATCGCTCTATCTTTCCAAGCTGCCGAATGTCACACTTGCCGGCATTACCGATCCCAATGGCTGCAATCAGGAAACCGGCGGCGAATGTTTCCTGTCCGGCGGTGTGGTGACTGTTGGTTATCCGGTCGGACTGATTCTGAATGAAGACGGCGAGCCGAATATCGACACCGCTCCCGACCGCATCAGCCGCAATCCGGTTGAAGTGCGCATTCCGTTTGATGCTGAAGCTGCAAAGCGCATCTTCACTGACGGAGAGGATTATGAGCTTGCGTGGGCGATGGACTATCTGGAGGAACATGCAGAAAAATAACATCATCATGATCGGAGGTTAAGAATATGAAAACAATTGCATACGAAGAACGGTTCGGAGAAATCTGCTTTCCGGAGGGATTTGCAGAGCAGCTGCAGGGTCTGACCATCGAGGAACAGATGGAATATTACCGGACAACATGCTATTCTGTTTATGCAAATACCAACTGGAGCGAGAGAACCTATCGGGGCTCTGCAATCAGAATTGAGAAAGATTCCGATGTGACCGCACTTATCGTCAAGGATGGCATCCTTGTCGGCATCATAATTCTGAATGATGACCGCCGTGAAGTTCCCTGCCTTGCAGAAGAACGAGTATGCACATACTATGCGAGCGACAATAACGGCGCAGGCTATAAGGAACGCATCGACTATACCTACCTGATCTGTGTTCCGAAAAATTTTAATAAAAATCAATGAGGTGTTTACCATGAGAAATGTCAAACCCGTCAAAGTCGGAAACTGCACACTGGACGGCAGCCATATCTATATCCAGTCCATGCTGAATGTGCCGGCTGAAAATGTGGAAGCCACCGTTGCACAGGCAGTTGCTCTTGAAAAGGCAGGCTGTGAGATCATCCGTGCGGCGATCCCGACACTGGATGCCGTCCGCCTGATCCCGGCGATCAAGGAGAAGGTCAACATTCCCCTCGTTGCGGATATTCACTTTGATTATCGCATTGCCCTCGAATCCGCCGCTGCCGGTGTGGATAAGATCCGCATCAACCCCGGCAATATCGGTGATATGGACAGGGTGCGACAGGTTGCAGAAGCCTGCAAGTCCAGAAATATTCCCATCCGCATCGGCGTGAATTCCGGTTCTCTCGAAAAGGAAATCCTTGCAAAATATGGCTCTCCCACTCCGGAAGCTCTGGTCGAAAGTGCCATGCACCATGCGGCAATGCTGGAACGCTTTGATTTTGAGGATATTGTGATCTCCATCAAATCCTCCGATGTGAACCGCATGATCGACAGCTATCGCCTTGCCGCTGAAAAGTGCCGCTATCCGCTGCATCTCGGTGTGACGGAGGCTGGTACAGAGCGCATGGGACTGATCAAATCCGCCATCGGCATCGGTTCACTCCTGCATGATGGCATCGGCGAGACCATCCGCGTGTCCCTGACCGATGATCCCATCCGTGAGATTGCCGCTGCAAAGGACATTCTCAAGAGCATCGGCAAGCGCGGCGGTGTGCAGATCGTGTCCTGCCCGACCTGCGGCAGAACCAAGATCGACCTCGTTTCCCTCGCAAAGCAGGTGGAAGCGGCAGTGGATGGCATTGAAAAGGATGTGAAGATCGCCGTCATGGGCTGTGTTGGCAATGGTCCCGGCGGAGCCAGAGAAGCCGATATCGGCGTTGCCGGCGGTGACGGCATCGGACTGCTGTTCCGAAAAGGCGAAATTCTCCGAAAGGTTCCTGAACAGGAAATCGTACCGGCACTTCTGGAAGAACTTGCAAAACTGTAAATCTGAATAGGTGAGTATATGGCGAATGCAACATTGCTGGAATTTTTAAAGGAATATACCACAGATCTCCCGGCTTCTGTTCATCAGGGTGTGATCGAAGACATCCGGTATGATGAACCATCATTGAATTATATCGTCTTTACGGTTCGTTTTCCGAATATTGTGCCGTTTGCGGATATTCTGCATTTCGAGCAGAGTACCGAGGCGGCTCTCAAGGTGAGAACCGTCCGTCTCGACTGCCGGTATGATGCCGCACAGTTCACACAGGCGCATTATCCGGTCATTGTGGAGATGCTGAAACGTGAGCTGCCCATCATCAATGGCTTTCTCAACCGGGCAGATGTCACATGGCAGGATGACAGTATACATATTGAACTGCACAACGGCGGCTATCCGATCCTGGAAAAGTTTCATTTCACAAAGGTGTTTGAAGAATTTGCGGCAAAGCATTTTTCGCGCACCATCAAGGTAACTATGCATGGCGAGGACAGCCTGTCGGAGGATGCGCTTGACCGCATTATTGCGGAAGCACCGCCGGAATACATCCCGCCCCCGCCGCCGGTCATGGAGCCCGATCTTCCGCCCCCGCCCGTTCCCACAGAACCGCAGTCCGTTTCTCTGGAGCATCTCAATCTGGATGCCGAACCCGGCAGCGGTACGCTCATCATGGGACGCACCATCCGGGAAACGCCGATGTCCATTCCCGCAGCACTTGCAACGCGAGGACAGAGAGTCACGGTATTCGGTGATATTTTTGCGTCTGAAACAAAGGACATCCGCGGTGAACGCCGCATCATGACCTATCAGATCACGGATTTTTCCGGTTCTGTAACGGTCAAGCTCTTTGACAGCGTAAAAAAACTGGAAATGATGCCGCTTGGCGAGCTGAAAAAAGGAACGACCATCCTCATTACTGGTAAGATCGAGGACGATACCTTTGCCCATGAGCCGGTACTCCGCCCCGATTCCATCGTGAAGATGAAGCGTAAGCAGCGGAAGGATACCGCAGAACGCAAGCGTGTGGAGCTGCACTGCCATACCAATATGTCCGCTATGGACGCAGTCAGCGATGCCGGTTCCCTCATCAAGCGCGCCTATGCCTGGGGACATCCTGCCATTGCCATCACCGATCATGGTGTGGTACAGGCGTTTCCGGATGCGATGAATGCGGAAAAATCCCTGAAGGATCCGAATTTCAAAGTGATCTACGGCTGTGAGGCGTATGTGGTCAATGATCTCAGCCGCCCCATGATTTTAAAGGGGAATGACGACCGCAGCATCAATGATGAGATCATTGTGTTTGACGTGGAAACCACGGGTCTGAGCTATGAGCGCGATCGTCTGACGGAGATTGGTGCGGTCCGCCTGAAAAACATGCAGGTGGTGGAGAGCTTCAATACCATGGTCAATCCCGAACGCACCATCCCGCCAAAAATCGTAGAGTTGACCGGCATTACCCAGGAAATGGTGGCAGATGCACCGAAGGAAGCGGAGGCACTGCGCAAATTTATGGAGTTTTGCGGAAACAGCCCGGTTCTGGCAGCACACAATGCCGCCTTTGATACCACATTTATCAATGAGGTCTGCAAGCGGCACAATATTGAGTTTCAATACAGCTGGATCGACACGCTCATACTCTGCCAGTCTGCACTGCCGGAGCTGAACCGTCACAAGCTGAATATTGTGGCAAAGCACCTGAAGCTGGGGAAATTCGATCATCACAGAGCATCCGATGATGCTTTGATGCTTGCGAAAATCTACATCAACCTCGTCAGCCGTCTGGTAAAGAACAACGGCGTGGAAACACTCAATGACCTGAACACCAAAACAGATGCGATTGATGTCCGAAAGCTCAAATCCTACCACCAGATCATTCTTGTCCGCAATCAGGTCGGTCTGAAAAATCTCTATCGTCTGGTTTCCTATGGACATCTGAACTATTTCTACCGCCATCCGCTTCTTCCGAAATCCGTACTGGAGCAGCACCGCGATGGTTTGATTTTCGGCAGTGCCTGCGAAGCGGGCGAGCTGTTCAGCCGGATGGTGGACGGGGCATCTGATGCGGAGCTGGAAAAGCTTGCAAAATTCTATGATTATCTGGAGATCCAGCCCATTGCCAACAATGAATTCATGATACGGAACGAGACAGCGCAGGACGAGGAAACGCTCCGCAATTACAACCGCCGCATCATTGCACTTGGCGAGAAGCTCGGTATTCCGGTAGTCGCGACCTGTGACGTACATTTTCTGGACAAAAAGGACAGCGTTTTCCGAAAGATCCTGACCTCTGGACAGGGCTTCTCCGATGCAGAATTTCAGCCGCCGCTGTATCTGCGCACAACGGATGAAATGCTGGAGGAGTTCTCCTATCTTGGAAAGGAGAAGGCGGAGGAGGTCGTCATCGACAATCCCAGCCGTATTGCAGATGCCTGCGAGCATGTGCATCCCATCCCCAAGGGAACCTTCACCCCGACCATCGAGGGCGCGGAGGAGGATCTGAAGCGCATTACCTATGAACGCGCACGTTCCATTTACGGCGACCCGCTGCCGGAGATCGTGGAAAAACGTCTTGACCGTGAGCTGACCTCCATCATCAAGCACGGCTTCTCGGTACTTTATATGATCGCCCAGAAGCTTGTATACAATTCCGAGGAGCATGGTTATCTGGTCGGTTCCAGAGGCTCTGTCGGCTCTTCCTTCGTGGCATCCATGGCAGGTATTTCCGAGGTAAACCCCCTTGTGCCGCATTATTACTGCCGCAAATGCCAGTACAGCGAATTTATTACTGACGGCAGCTTCGGCTCCGGCTTTGACCTGCCAGCCAAAAAGTGTCCGAAATGCGGAAAGGATCTGATTCCGGACGGTCATGATATTCCGTTTGAGACCTTCCTCGGCTTCGACGGCGATAAGGCACCCGATATTGACCTGAATTTCTCCGGTGAATACCAGTCCAGTGCCCACCGTTACACAGAGGAGCTGTTCGGACGTGATAACGTATTCAAAGCCGGTACCATCGGCACGATTGCGGATAAAACAGCCTACGGCTTTGTAAAAAAATATCTCGAAGAAAACGGCACGACCGTTCCGGCAGCGGAAGAAAACCGCCTGTCCATTGGCTGCACCGGCATCAAACGTACTACCGGACAGCATCCGGGCGGCATGGTCGTTGTGCCGTCCGATTATGAGGTGTATGACTTCACGCCCGTCCAGCATCCGGCGGATTCTACGGATTCGGATGTGATCACCACCCACTTCGACTTCCATTCCATTCACGATACGATCCTGAAGCTTGACGAGCTGGGACATGTGGTGCCGACGCTCTATAAGCACCTGGAGGATCTGACGGGACTGAAGATCAAGGATGTTCCCGGCTACGATCCGCAGGTCATCAAAATGTGTACCGACTGTTCCGTGCTTGGTGTGACCAAAGAGGAGATCTACTGCCCTACCGGAAGCCTCGGCATCCCGGAGATGGGTACGGGCTTCACTATCGGAATGCTCATGGATGCAAAACCCACAAAATTCAGTGACTTTTTGCAGATCTCCGGTCTGTCCCATGGTACGGACGTATGGCTTGGCAATGCAAAGGATCTGATCGACAATGAGGTATGCACCATTTCCCAGGTGATCGGAACCCGTGACAGTATCATGACCACCCTGCTGTATAAGGGCGTAGAGCCGAAGATGGCGTTCAATATCATGGAGTGGACGCGAAAAGGCAAGGCTCCGAATAATTTCACCCCTGAGATCATCCAGATGCTGAAGGATCACGGGGTAGAGGACTGGTACATTGAAAGCTGTCTGAAGATCAAGTACATGTTCCCGAAGGCACATGCTGCCGCCTATGTCATTGCTGCCATGAAGCTGGGCTGGTTCAAGCTCTACAAACCGCTGGAATTTTATTCCACCTATCTTACGGTACGCGGCGGCGACTTTGACGTGGAACTTGCCATTGCAGGTATGGATGCCGTGCGTGCCAAAATCAATGAGCTGAAGGAAAAGGGGAATGAGCGTTCCAAGAAGGAAACCGACCTTTATGATATTCTGCTCATTGTGAATGAAATGATGAGCCGCGGATTCAGCTTCCTTCCTGTCGATCTCTACAGATCCCACGCCTATAAATTCCAGATCGAGGACGGAAAGATCCGCATTCCGTTCTCTGCAATGCCCGGCTGCGGTGAATCTGCTGCCAACGGTCTGTATGAGGCAGCACAAAAGAAGGATTTCCTCTCTGTGGAGGAATTTCAGACGCAGAGCGGTGCGTCAAAAACCATAATAGAAATGCTGGATAGTTTAGGAGCATTTGGCGATCTGCCAAAATCCACACAGATGTCATTCTTTTAGCTTGACAAAACAGTGTTGATATGCTACTATAGTATCGTAGTAATAGACTAAAGCGACCAAACGAGTCAGAAAAGAGGAAAACTATGCGTCGATATGATCTGATCACCCCGGAGGGGACAAGGGATTATCTGTTTGAAGAATGCTATGTCAAGCGCGCCGCAGAAAAGGCGATCCATTCGATTTTCAAGAGAATGGGCTATGCGGAGCTGATCACACCCGGGCTGGAATTCTATGATGTATTTAATCTCAATTCCCGTTATTTTCCGCAGGAGGAGCTGTACAAGCTGACTGACAGCAAAGGCAGGCTGCTCGTACTGCGTCCGGACTCCACTATGCCCATTGCAAGAGTGGTAGCAACACGCCTCAAGGATGCCATGCTGCCCCTGCGCTTGTTCTACAACCAGCCGGTCTATCGCTTTGAACCGTCCCTGAAGGGAAGAAGCGATGAGATCGTACAGACCGGCATTGAGCTGATTGGTTCCTCCTCCAGAATGGCGGATGTGGAGATCATCTCTGCGGCAGTATCCGTGCTTTCCAGCGTGGACATCAACTACTCCCTGGAGCTTGGTGATGTGGGTATTTTCCGTGAGCTGATGCATCAGCTTGATGCTGCACCGGCACAGAAGGAGGAGATCCGCAGTCTGATCGAGGAGAAGAATTATCCTGCACTGAACGACCTGCTTGACCGTATGGGCAGCAGCCGGATCACCAATGCCCTGAAAAAGCTGCCCACACTGTTCGGCGGCGTGGAGGTATTCGATAAGGCTGCAGCCCTGTTCCAGGATGCAAAGATCGAGATGCTTCTGGATCATCTGAAGGCACTGTATCTAGAGATCTGTGAGCTGAACCAGAATGGTAAGATCACTGTGGATCTTGGTCTTGTCAACAAGACGGACTATTACACCGGTCTTGTAATCAAGGGCTATCTGGAGGGCTGCGGCGAGGAGGTACTCTCCGGCGGCAGATATGATAAGCTTCTTTCCGAGTTCGGCTATGACATCCCCGCTGTCGGTATGGCAGTGAATGTGGATGCGGTTGCCGGCGCGATCGCAAAGCTCCACAAGCCCGTACTGCCGACACCGGATGTGCTGGTGGCAGCAGCAGAGGGTTACGAGGCACAGGCGGTTGCCGCTGCGGAAAAGTATCGCAGAGAAGGCAGAATTGTGGAACATGCCCTGTTCTCAGACATGGAGTTGGTGCATGAATATGCAAGGGATAAGAATATCGGAAAGATCGTGATCGTTTCCGAGGAAATCACGGAGGTCAATGGAGATGAATAAACCGCTTCGTATTGCCCTGACCAAGGGAAGACTGGAAAAGGATACTGTCAAGCTTCTGGAAAGCCTCGGTTATGATTGTACAGAGCTGCATGAAAAGGGAAGAAGACTGATCCTCTATGTGCCGGATGCCAATCTGGAGGTCGTACTCGCCAAGGCAGCCGATGTTATCACCTATGTGGAGCATGGCGTTTGTGACATGGGCGTTGTCGGCAAGGATACGCTGATGGAGATGAGCGGAAAGCTCTTCGAGCTTGTGGATCTCGGCTTCGGCAGATGCCGGTTTGCCCTTGCTACTAAGAAGGACTACCCGTTCTATGATGGTTTCGGCGTAAAAACGATTGCTTCCAAGTACCCCAATGTGACCCGCACCTTCTTTGAGGGTAAAAATATGGACGTGGACATTGTCAAGATCGAAGGCTCTGTAGAGCTTGCGCCCCTGCTGGAGCTGGCAGATGGCATTGTGGACATTGTCGAGACCGGCACCACGCTGAAGGAAAACGGATTGGAAGTTGTAGAGGATATTGCACAGATCTCCGCAAGACTGATCGTGAATACAGTAAGTCTCAAGATGCGTCAGCAGGAGATTGAAAGCTTTGTAGAGAAAGTGGAGGAAAAGATCAATGGTTAAGAAGATTGTATGTGATGGCGCACAGGAATACGCATTTCTCAAGGAACTCGAACGCCGCAGCGGTGAAACTGACCGCCGCGTGACACAGGTCGTTTCTGAGATCATTGATACTGTCAGAGAGGGCGGTGATGAAGCTGTCAAGGCATATACCAAGAAGTTTGACGGTAGCCTGCCCCAGTACTATGAGGTACCCCGCGAGGTCATCAACGATGCCCTGAATGAAGCGGACATGGAATTTGTCAATGCCCTGCTGAATGCGCAGGAGAATATTGCTGACTTCCACAACCGCCAGAAGGCACAGAGCTTCATTGATGCCAAGGATAACGGCGTGATCCTCGGTCAGAGAGTCCGCGGTCTGGAGCGTGTGGGTCTGTATGTTCCGGGCGGCACAGCGGCATATCCGTCCAGTGTACTGATGAATGCCATTCCTGCTAAGATCGCAGGAGTCAAGGAGATCATCATGGTAACACCGCCCTGCAAGGACGGCACACCGAACAAGGATATTCTCGTAGCAGCTGCGATCTGCGGCGTGGACAGAGTGTTCCTTTCCGGCGGCGCACAGGCAATTGCAGCTCTCGCATATGGTACGGAGGAGATCCCGAAGGTAGACAAGATCGTAGGTCCTGGCAACATCTATGTTGCAACCGCAAAGAAGCTGCTGTACGGCGTTGTGGATATTGACATGATCGCAGGTCCGAGTGAGATCCTCGTTATGGCAGACAAGACAGCCGATCCGAAGTTCATTGCCGCTGACCTCATGTCCCAGGCAGAGCACGATGTTCTGGCATCCTCCATCCTCGTGACAACGGATGCATCCCTCGTGGAAAAGGTAGAGGCTGAGATCGAACGTCAGATGGCATATCTCTCCAGAAAGGACATCATCGAAAAGTCTCTGACGGATTATGCAGCGATCCTGATCTGTGATACCCGTGAAGAAGCCGTAGAGCTTGCCAATGCCATCGCCCCGGAGCATCTGGAAGTGCTGATGGAAAACCCGCTGGAGCTGATCGGCGTGCTGGATAATGCTGGTTCTGTCTTCCTCGGTGCATACGCATCCGAGCCTCTCGGTGACTACTACGCAGGTCCGAACCACGTTCTCCCGACCAGCGGTACTGCAAGATTCTTCTCTCCGCTCGGCGTAAACAGCTTTATCAAGCGTTCCAGCTATATCTACTATACGGAAGAAGCCCTGCGCGAGGCAAAGGATGATATTGTGCTGATCGCAGAGCGTGAGGGCCTGACGGCACATGCCAATGCCATCAAGGTTCGTTTCGAGGAGGAATAACCATGAGCTGGGAATCCAATATCCGCCGGGTCGTGCCCTACACGCCCGGCGAACAGCCGAAAATGTCCGGCATCATCAAGCTGAATACCAACGAAAATCCCTATCCGCCGACACTCCGCGTTGCGGAAATTTTAGCGCATTATGAATACGGCAATATGCGCCTGTATCCCGATCCGGATTCCAGCATTCTTGTGAATGCTCTTGCAGATTTCTACAAGGTGAAGCCTTCACAGGTATTTGTCGGTGTTGGCTCGGATGATGTTATTTCTATGGCGTTCATGACATTTTTCAATTCCGACACGCCCATTCTCTTCCCGGACATTACCTATTCGTTTTACGATGTCTGGGCGGATGTGTACCGCATTCCCTATAAGACCATTCCCCTGACAGAGGATTTCCGGATTGATCCGGCGGATTATACGATCCCGAACGGCGGTATTATCTTCCCGAATCCGAATGCCCCCACCGGCGTTCTGGAATCGCTGGAAACCATCGAGGAAATCATCAAGGCGAACCCAGATTCCGTCGTGATGGTGGATGAAGCCTATATCGACTTTGGCGGTAAGAGCGCGCTCTCCCTGCTGGACAAGTATGAGAATCTGCTGGTGATCCAGACATTTTCCAAGTCCCGTTCGATGGCAGGCATGAGAATCGGTTTCGCCATCGGCAGTGAGAAGATGATCAAATATCTCAACGATGTGAAATTCTCCGTCAATTCCTATACCATGAATCCCCTGACACAGCTCTGCGGTGCAGAGGCAGTCAAGGATGCAGCGTATTTCGAGAAGACTACACAGCGCATTGTAAAGACCCGTGAAGAGGCAAAGGTACGCCTTTCTGCAATGGGCTTTACATTCCCCGATGCGATGAGCAATTTCATTTTTGCGACCCATCCGGAATACGACGCAGCGGCAATTTTTGCCGCACTCAAGGAACGAAAAATCTTCGTCCGCTACTGGAACAAGCCCCGTATCAGCCAGTATCTGCGCATCACCATCGGTACACCTGAGGAAATGGATGCATTCTTTGCAGCACTCGAAGACATTCTCCGCACACTCCCGAAACGAGGTGACGCATGAATACAGCAACCGTAACCAGAACCTCGCGTGAAACCGACATCACGGTGACCATTCTGCCGGAGAACGGCACAACGGAAATTTCCACAGGCGTGGGATTTTTCGACCATATGCTGACAGCACTTTCCGTACACAGCCGCATCCCGATGCACATCAAGGCAGTCGGTGATATTCATGTGGATTCCCACCATCTGGTGGAGGATACCGGCATCGTACTCGGACAGGCACTTGCAAAGGCACTGGGCGACAAGAGCGGCATTGCCAGATATGGCTCCGCCTATATCCCGATGGACGAATCCCTTGCATTCTGCTCCCTCGACATCAGCAACCGTCCGTTCCTAGTGTTCAACGGGGAATTTACCAATCCCATGTGCGGAGCCTATGACTGCTGTCTGACGGAAGAATTCATGCGTGCTTTCGCCTTCAATGCGGGCATTACCCTCCATGTGAATATCATGTACGGCAAGAACGACCATCATAAAATCGAAGCCGCTTACAAGGCTGTTGCCCATGCCCTGCGCATGGCGGTGACACCGACACAGAGCGGCGAATACTTCTCCACGAAAGGAATGTTAGGATGATTGCAATCGTAGATTACGGCGCAGGAAATATTTTCAGCGTCAAGAATGCCCTTGATTATCTGGGGCTGGAAAGCAAGCTGACGGATGATGCCGCAGAGATCGAAGCGGCGGATAAGATCATCCTCCCCGGCGTGGGCGCATTTCCGGCAGCCATGAAAATGCTGAAATCCAAGGGACTCGACAAGGTTCTTTGCGAACAGGCACAGAAAAAGCCGCTTCTGGGCATTTGCCTCGGTATGCAGATGCTTCTGTCGAAAAGCTATGAATTTGAGGAATGCGACGGTCTGAACCTGATCGAAGGCGAGGTTGACCGCATTGATGCTCCCGGTCTCATCATCCCCCATATGGGCTGGAACAAGCTGGAGATCGAGAATGACTGCCCCCTCCTGCAGAATCTTGGGGATGCACCGTTTGTGTACTTTGTGCATTCGTATGCAGCAAAGTGTGCGGAAAAGGATCTTGCCGCATGGTGCGAATACGGCGGCAGAGTTCCTGCAATGGTCTGGGACGGAAAGAACGTCTACGGCGCACAGTTCCATCCGGAGAAGAGCGGGGAAGTGGGATTGCAGATTCTGCGAAATTTCGGGAATCTGTAATAGTGAGCCGGAGGCTTTGGAGGTTATGGATGAACAATCAATTTTATCGCTTTCTGAGTAGTCTTGAGGATATTTCGTTCACAAAACCGACGGATGAAGAACTTCAGAAATTGGAAGAGCTGACATCCGGTAAACTGCCCAAACTCTTTATGGAAGTGTATAGAACTGCAATGCCAGAAGAGGAAGCGGAGTTTTCAGATTTTGTTTTTTACAATATTGAAAGAATGTATGCAGAAAATACCGATTATATTCCGGGGGCAAATATACTTCCGTTCGGATTGTTTACATTCGCATCAACGTTTACCGGAGATGCTGTCTGCATGGATTTGAATGATCCGCAATTCCCTGTATATCTGTGTTCACATGAGCTTCTGTGCGATGAAGAGGAAATCTGCTGCTACGAAGAGAAAATGGAGCATCTGCCGTTTACTTATGAAAATGTTCTCAAAGTTTCACATAAACTTGCAGACAGCTTTGCAGAATTTGTAAAGCTTCTTGCAGCGGGGGAGCTGTAATGTGCTTCCTCTGTCACTGATCTTCAAATACGTTTGAAAAGGAGTACTTACCATGGATCTCAACAGACTGAGCAGAAATGCTTCTGCTATTATCAAAATGTTTCAGAACGTTTTCAATACTCCGCAAGGATTTGACCTGCAGAAAGCAATGCTGTATGCCGCAGGTCTTGCCGGCTATGCCTGCCATAAGGCAGTGATCGCCAATGGCGAAAAGTTCGATGTTATCGGAACAGAGAACGGCAAGGTGTATTATATGGGCGAGGCTCTGCGTCACTATACGCTGGAGGGAGAACGCAGCGTTCTCAATTTTTGCGATGGATTTTTTGAGCATTTTGCAAAAGGCGAGCAGTGCCCCGATCCGCATGAGATCGTAAGAAATGCCACGGCTGTGCTCGGTGATCCCGATTACCGCATCTGGGGACGCTATACTCCCGAAAACGCATATGAACTGGTCAAGGAATGCTGGGACGGCATCTATGAGAACATGACCAAGCCCTATTGCGAAAATCCCTCGGAATGGCCCGTGCTTTACGCCATTGTTCTCCAGAATATCATGGTGATGGGCTTGCAGGTGCTTCCGGCGGCGAAGCTTTATACCATGGCGATGGAATGTGTTCTGTATGTTTCCAAAATGGATGACAATTCTCTCTGATTGAAAGGAAAACAGTATGAATAAAGCAGAAATCATGTCCCTCTTAGGACACGAAGGCGGAGAGTGGGGCGTTCGCAGAGGAAACGTCTGCACCACCATCCCTTTTCCTGACGGCAAGTGGATCTCACTCAACTTTCATAACTTTACCGAACAGGAAGTATGCGTCCTGCTCGACAGGGAATTCCTCATTCAGCTCAGGGACAGATTACCGGAGCTGGTGGCAAAGTGCCACGAATTTGCAAAGGAAAACAAATTGTACAAAGTATGGTATTCCGATACCGGAATCGAGTTTGATCTTTGCGGCGTGAATTTCAAAAAGAACTACGAAAAATCCCTGTTCACACTGGAATTTGATGCCGGAGATAACCCTGATGAGTTCCAGTCCGAATGGATGGTATCCATCGGCTTTGACAGGGATTTCCGTCTGACCGGCGAGGTTCTGGAAGAAAGCATCTGGAGATAGCTGCAATGGAAACTACCGCATACAATTTTTTTGGCATGGATGCCGATCGGCAAGAAAGCGATCCCCCAATGAATGCAGCGTTTCTGACTGCCGAAATTCCGCCCGAGCTGGAATCGGAGATGATGCGGATGCAGACGGAAAGCGAGAGCTTTCTGAAAAAAGCAGAGCTTCCGCTGCCGTTTGGCATCCTGAAATTCATCTGCTGGCTCGGCTGGCTCATGATCCTGGCGGGCGTTCTGAAATCCGGTGTCAGCTTCATGGAGGGGTATCATAATGCCTCGGCATTGTACTGGGGCGGCATACTGTGCTTTATCATCTGGCTGATCCTCTTTCTTTATGGCAGAAGGCGCATGAAGCAGATCGACAAAAGCTCCGATTTAGCGTCGCATATACAGGATTCGGAGAAACTGCTTTCCGATCTTCGGCAGGCTCTTGGCGTTCCGGAGGATGCGCTGGAAATGGATGTGTTCGGCGAACGCTATGTGATGAAGAACGGCAAGCCCCAGCACAAGAACGCTGGTCTGACGCAATACCTCAATATCAACGTGGCAGCGTTCGTCAATGACAGTAATCTCTGCCTTGCAGATACAATGCAGCGTTGGGAGATCCCGCTGTCCTCTATCCGGAGTATGACGCTTGTCAAAAAGCGCGTCAGCTTTCCGGAATGGCACAAGGATGAGCCCTTCAATTCTAAAAAATACAAGCCCTACAAGATCACAAGCAACAGCTACGGACACTTCTTTTCGCACTATTACCGCGTCGAGATCCGTGACATCCGCGGTGATTTCTGCCTGCTGATCCCGCATTTTGATGGGGAAGTGTTCACAGAGCTGACGCATATCCGACTGGATGAAAACAAATAAGGAGGCATACCATGCAGGACAAAAACAATTTCTCAACATTCACATGCGGTGATACGGATTATCACTGGGCATATACCTACAAAAAGCTCTCAGAACATGCATTTTCTCACTACCTGCTTTTCAGCCCCGTTCAGAATCCTGAGCTGGAGATCTATGTCCAGTTTTCGGTCAATAAAGCATTCGGCGATCCGCAGGGCGGCACTCCCTGTCTGCTGCACGGTCAGCCGGCAACGCTAAATCTCTGCGATCCCGACACCGCAAAGCAGATACTTGATTATGCACTGCAAAACTGGTGCGATGAAACGGACAGGGGCAGATTTGACATTCACGGCTGTGAATGCATCCTCAAAGAGCTTGGCTATTCTGACTTTTACGATGAAGATGCCCCCATCACTGTGCAGGAATACTACGAGGACATCCGCAAGCTCTGCGCCGTGATGGACGAGCTGGGCGGAAACTGCACATTCGATCCGCCAGCCACCGAACAGGAATTGCAGGAAGCAGAGCAGGAGATCGGCTGTCCGATTCCGGAACTCTACAAGCAGTGGCTCATGCTGACCAAGTATGCGAACATGACCGATGGCGGCTCCGAATTATTCCTGCCGTGCAATTGCGAGGGAACGGATTTCGTCTGCATCGGCTCGGTGATTGGTGACGGCGACGACTATTATTTCCATAAGAAAACCGGACGCTTTTTCCGTGAATTTGAGGGACGCGAGATCACGCTGTTCGACAGCTTCATTGATTTGCTCGATGATCTCTACTGCTGGATCGAACAGTGTGCCGATGGCGATTATGGCGAAGAATGGGGAGATGTTTATGACGAAATGTTTCCCGAGGAGGAATGACCATGATCCATTGGCTCAACAAACAGGATGACATGTGGGAGGGCAGCTTTCAGAGCCGCATCCTCCGCAATGAAGCAAACCAATCCGAATTGTTCGTATGCATCCAGAACCCCGATGATGCGGACTATGCCGAACACTGCACGGAGCATTGCAATGCACTGCCCGATTCCATGCTTGATGCAATCTGCATGGGACTTATGAAATGTGCAGCACAGGGCGGCATGGAGGAGGATTTCGAACTGCCGGAGTTTGACAATGTGCGTGACATCCTGCAATACTGCTGGTTCACAACGCTCTATGTCAGCACATCCGAACATGAAAGCGGCATTTCCTATATTGCAGAAGGTGAGGGCGAATGGGGCGAGGTCATCGGCTTTGTCATCCGCAGCGGCGAGCTTGCCTATGTCGGCACGGAGTATTTTGAAGCGTGACAGTAAAGGAGTACATACATGAAAGAATACAAAATGATCGCGGCAAAGCTCGAATTTGCGGAACAGTCGAATACTGTGAGAGGCAGTGTCAAGTCTTTTTTCTTCCCAGATGACGAACAGGCGAAAACCGATAAAATTGAGAAAATCATGAATCAAATGAGTGCGGAGGGCTGGGAGGTCATCAACGTTGCCCCCATGCCGCAGCCCCATCATGAGATGGTGCTGATTACCTTTGCAAGGGAACAATAAAACTGCACAGAATGATTCACAGGGAGGATGCCATATGAAAAAAATGCTTGTCACTGGTGGAACTGTTTTTGTAAGCCGATATATTGCAGAGTACTATGTGGCAAAAGGCTATGATGTGTATGTACTCAACAGAAACAGCAGAAAACAATCTGCCGGAGTCACACTGATTGAAGCAGACCGTCATGATCTAGGAACAGTACTTCGTGATCGTTATTTTGATGTTGTCGTAGATACAGCATATAATTCCCATGATGTGGAAACGTTATTGGATGCTTTGGGTGAGTATCAAGATTATATCCTGATCAGCTCAAGCGCAGTATACCCTGAAGATAGCGTTCAGCCATTCAAAGAGGATACTCTACTGGCAGAAAACAAGATTTGGGGGAAATATGGGACCGATAAAATAGAAGCGGAAAAGGCTTTATTGAGCAGAAATCCGGATGCATATATCATAAGACCGCCATACTTATATGGTGCAATGAATAATCTGTATCGGGAAGCTTTTGTTTTTGACTGCGCTATGGCTGACCGGAAGTTTTATTTGCCAAAGGACGGCGAAATGCAGCTTCAATTTTTCCACATTCATGATTTGTGCAGATTTATAGACATTCTTTTGAAAAACAAGCCGGATCAGCATATTTTTAATGTAGGAAATAAAGAGACCATTTCTATCCGTGAGTGGGTCGATCTTTGTTATCGTGTTGTCGGGAAAAAGGCAGATTTTGTTGCTGTGTATGACGGCACCGAACAAAGAAACTATTTCAGTTTTTATAATTATGCGTATGCACTTGATGTCTCAAAGCAATATGAACTTATGCAGGACGTAATACCATTGGAGGAGGGGCTGAAAGACGCATTCGATTGGTATAGGAATCATCAGGATCAAGTTATTAAAAAACCGCTTATAGATTATATTGAGTGCAATCTGGTTTCAACAATATAATTTATCCCATATAATTGGAAAGGAAAAACTATGATTATTTTACCCGCAATTGACATCAAAGACGGCAACTGCGTCCGTCTTGTCCGCGGCGACTATGGCACAGCCCACAAGGTCGCTGAGGACTATATGCAGACTGCAAAAAGCTTCATCGAAGCCGGCGCAGAATGGATTCATATGGTAGACCTCGACGGTGCAAAGGACGCAAAGCCCGTCAATACCGATATTTTTCTGGATGTGGCAAAGAACACTCCTCTGAAAGTAGAAGTCGGCGGCGGCATCCGTACCATGGAAACCATGGAATATTACCTCGCAAACGGCGTATCCAGAGTCATCCTCGGTTCCGTTGCATTGAAAAATCCCGCCCTTGTCGAAGAAGCGGTCAAGGCATACGGCGAAAGAGTTGCTGTTGGGATCGATGCGATGAACGGCTTTGTTGCCGTCGAAGGCTGGCTGGATTCTTCCACTGTGGACTATATTTCCCTTGCAAAGGAAATGGAAAAAATGGGCGTGAAGACCATTATTTTCACCGATATTTCCAAGGACGGCACACTCAGCGGCGTGAATCAGGAACAGCTTTCTGCACTGCATAATGCAGTAGGCTGCAATATCATTGCCAGCGGCGGCGTGCATACCATGGATGACATCCGTGCCTGCCAGAAAATGGGGCTTTATGGCACGATCTGCGGCAAGTCCCTCTATCAGGGTACACTGTCCCTTGCAGAGGCTGTCGCTTATACAAAGGAGGGCTAATATGCTTGCAAAACGAATCATTCCCTGCCTTGACGTGCGTGACGGCAAGGTCGTGAAAGGCGTAAATTTCGAGGGCATCCGTGAGGTCGGAGATCCCGTGGAATGCGCCGCAGAATATAACAGACAGGGTGCGGACGAGATCGTCTTCTACGATATTACCGCTTCCCACGAGGGCAGAGGCGTTATGCTCGATGTTGTGCGTGAAACCGCAAAGCGTGTATTTGTTCCGCTGACCGTCGGCGGTGGTATCAAGAATGTTGATGACATCCGTGAAACGCTCCGTGCAGGTGCGGACAAGGTTTCCGTCAATTCACAGGCAGTCAAGAATCCCCAGCTGATCAAGGATGGTGCGGATATTTTCGGCAGCCAGTGCATCTGCGTGGGCATTGATGCGAAGAAAACCGCTGACGGCAGATGGACTGTCTACATCAACGGCGGCAGAATTGATATGCAGATGGATCTGCTCGATTGGGTGAAGAAAGTCGAACAGCTTGGCGCAGGAGAGATCTGTCTCAACTCCATCGACACGGACGGCGTGAAAGGCGGCTTCGATCTGCCCATGCTCAAGGCTGTGGTCGATGCGGTCAACATCCCCGTCATTGCCAGCGGCGGCGCAGGAAAGCTCGGCGATTTTGCAGAGGCTTTCCAGAAAACCGACTGCTCCGCAGCACTGGCGGCATCCCTGTTCCATTTCAAGGAACTCACCGTCGGTCAGGTCAAGGATGACTGCCGGAGTAAGGGTATTATTATGCGCTGATTACCGGACATTGAATAGAAACCTGTCATATCGGTGGGGGATAGGGGGCGCAGCCCCCAAATCCCGCCGTCAGGGGGAGGGCAGATTTTGCAGAACTCTCCTTGTAATATTGAAAGAAAAGAGGAGGAAACCATGATCGAAGTAAATTTCAATGATCTCGACAAATATTTTGCAAAGGCAGAACTCATCCCTGCCATTGCTGTGGATGCAGAGACAAAAGCGATCCTCATGCTCGCCTACATGAACCGTGAGAGCCTGCAAAAAACGCTGGAAACCGGCTATACCTGGTACTGGAGCAGATCCCGTCAGGAACTCTGGAACAAGGGTGCAACCAGCGGACATCTCCAGAAGGTCGTATCCATTTTCAGCGACTGCGATGATGATACACTTCTGGTCTATGTGAACCAGACCGGTCCTGCATGTCATACCGGATCGTACTCCTGCTTCTTCAAGCAGATCTATGGGGAAGAAGCAAAATAATACGCCATGCATTTTATTCTGATTATTACAATTGTCGTTGGTGCACCGGTGGGCATCCTCTGGCTTTGCAGGCAGTATCATCTCAACCGCGGACGCGATACCATGCACGGACTGCCGCGGGAAATGCGTGACATTCTGAAAGCACCGGAATACCGCCGTTTTGCCGAGTACCATGAGAAGCGCGCCTACCGCATCCGCGCGATCGTGCAGGGAACAGGGCTTTATCTGCTCATCCTCCTGCTTGGCGCGATCCGGCATCTGCTCGGCAAGGGCAGCTCCGATCTGTTTCTGTTTTTCCAGATGTCACTCGTTCTTGTGCCGTTCATTCTGTTCTTTGTCATCAGAGATATGCGACGTGCCGGTGTCCGTACCCAGGTGTGGTGCATTCCTGCTTGCATGAGCAGCCGGAGAAGCCTTGAAAAGAATGAGAGCATTGTCTGCTTCTATGATTTTCTGCGGGAGGAGTACAGCACAGAATTTGTACACATGCCGCTCTTCGGCAAAACCTATGCAGCGGATGAGATATTTGAAGTCATGGCAGTGCAGAGAGGAACAAGACTCAAGGTGTTCTATATTCTGCCATAATATATGCAGAAACAGTCACAAATTTCTCTTCCCCCGAATATGATGTAGCAAAGGGACAATACAAATCCCTGATTACACCATAGGAGGGCTATTATGAGCGAACTTACGCAAAACTGTGGCGATGCTGTGCCGATCAAGGTCAACCGCATCTTTGACAGCTGCAGTGACCGTGACTGTTTGTCCAATGTTCCGGTCATTCTGGACTGCGGTGAGCTTCCGTGCAATATCCATCTTGTCAAGGCAAAATGCGTCCGCGTTGCAGATGTGAGTATGCGGCTGGAACCCGTTCCGTTCAACCGGGGCTTCTACAATATCGACCTGACCTTTACATTCCGTGTGGAGCTTCTCGGCTATACACATGGCTGTGAATGTCCGCAAACGCTGACGGGAACGGTCTACGCAAGCAAGAGCTGCATTCTGTTCGGCAGTGAATCCAATACGCAGACCTTCAGCAGTGACGGCTGCCATACCGGCGAAACGGATGCCTGCTGTGATGTGGTGAATCTCCCCACAGCCAATGTGCAGGTCGTACCGCCGATCGCACTGGAAACGAAGATCGGCAATATCTGCAAGCCGGCTGATCCCTGCGCAGACAACTGCTGTTCCTCCGTAAGAACCGTCATCATGACGCTGGGACTGTTCTCCGTTGTAGAACTGACACGTCCTGTGACTGTGATGGTACACGCGTTTGACTACACCATTCCTTCCAAGGAGTGCTGTATAGATACGGAATCCCCCTGTGCCGTATTTGACCGGATGCGTTTTCCGACTGAGGAATTTTCGCCCGTTTCCCTGCAGCAGGATGCGGACGGCTGCGGGTGTCACGACGATGCGTCATAAACGAACCGCGGGCGGCAGACTAGCCGCCCGTATTTCCATTCAGCTCCACCGGCATCTCTGGAAAGCGGCAGCTGCGGCGATCTGCGTTCTGCTTATTTTCTTCCTGATACAGATCGACCGTAAGCTCCGCCCGGCAGCAGAAAAGGCGTGTCTGTATGAATGCAGGAGCCTGACAGCACAGATCGCATCCGAAAGCACCGCTGCCGCGATCCAGACGGTCAGTGCCATGGAACTGCCGCTGACTTCTGTCAGCTATGATGAAAACGGAAATATCACTGGCATTCATGCAAGTGCAGAGGCAGTGAACACCGTCCAGACAGTGCTTCTTGAGGAGATCAATGCCGCGCTGGAACGTGCAGGGAATGCAGAAATGACCGTTCGCGTCGGAACCCTGACAGGTTCATACCTGCTGGCGGACAGAGGTGCTGCACTGCCGCTTCGCTATGCGCCTCGCGGAGCAGCAGAGGTGGTACTGGAAAGTGAATTTTCCTCCGCCGGCATCAACCAGACGCTCCATACGCTGTCCGCCGTGATCACGATCCACGCCGGATGCAGTGTCCCTTTGTATTCCGCAGATACAAGCCAGACCTATACCTATCTCCTGGCAGAAACTGTGGTTGTGGGCGATGTGCCGGCAGTGCAGTGGAACACCGGTCAAATTCCTGCCGCTTCGTGATACAGCGGCAGGAATTTTTTGTTTTTTAGAAAAAATGTTTGCTATCTGCATCCAGATGTGGTATAATAAGTATAGTGTGCAAAATTTTCCGACAGGAGGCATTCCATGGAACGAGCAAAAGCTGAACTGCGAATCCAAGAACTTTCCGCAATGCTGGAGCAGTACAATCATGAATATTATGTACTGGACAATCCCAGTGTGGATGATTATACCTATGATACCCTGATGCGCGAGCTTCGCGCATTGGAGGAGGCATACCCCGACCTGCTCTCCCCGCATTCTCCATCCCAGCGTGTGGGCGGTACGGCATCCAATGATTTTCAGAAGGTCAGTCACGCCGTACAGATGCAGAGTCTGCAGGATGTGTTCAATTTTGAGCAGGTCGCATCCTTTGTGACACGCTGCCATGAGGAATTTCCCGATGCGGTTTTCAGCGTTGAGCCGAAAATCGACGGTCTTTCCGTATCCCTCGAATACCGTGACGGCAAGCTGGAACGCGGTTCGACCAGAGGTGACGGTTTTGTGGGCGAGGATGTCACCGCAAATCTGAAGACCATCCGTTCCATTCCGCTGACTCTCAGGGAAGCTTTGCCTTTTGTGGAGGCAAGAGGCGAAGTTTACATGCCGCGTGAGCAGTTTTTCGAGCTGGTAAAGCAGCAGGAGGAAGCGGATGAACAGCCGTTCAAGAATCCGCGGAATGCCGCAGCTGGCTCTCTGCGGCAGAAGCACTCTGCGGTAACTGCCAAGCGTAAGCTGGACATTTTTATTTTCAATCTTCAGCAGTGCGAGGGACGCGAGTTCACCGCCCACGACGAAACATTGCAGTTTTTAGAGGATGCCGGATTCCGTGTTGTACCGAATCGCCGCATCTGCCGGAATACGCAGGAGATCCTCGAAGCGATTGAAGCCATCGGCGATTCCCGAAAGGATCTGCCTTACGATATTGACGGCGTGGTCATCAAGGTGAATGATCTTTCTCAGCGTGATGCGATGGGTGCGACCTCCAAAACCCCGAAATGGGCGATCGCCTATAAATTTCCGCCGGAGGAAAAAGAAACCGTACTCCGTGAGATCGAAGTGAATGTCGGCAGAACTGGCGCAATGACTCCAGTCGCTGTTTTTGATACCATCCTGCTTGCAGGGACAAGCGTTTCCCGTGCGGTACTGCACAATCAGGATTTCATCAGTGAAAAGGACATCCGTTTAGGGGATACCATCGTTGTCCGCAAGGCAGGTGATATTATTCCGGAGGTACTGCGCAGTGTGTCCCATGCGGATGGTGCAGATCCGTACCGCCTGCCGGAAAGCTGCCCTGTCTGCGGCACAAGGGCTGTCCGTGACGAGGAGGAAAGCGTCCTGCGCTGCCCGAATATTTCCTGTCCCGCACAGCTTCACAAGCAGCTAGTGCATTTTGCGTCCCGCGATGCTATGAACATTGACGGATTGGGACCTGCGATCATCACAGCTCTGATTGATGCAGAGCTGATCCATGATGCCGCCGATCTGTACAGCCTTGAAAAAGAGCAGCTTCTGACACTGGAGGGCTTCAAAGAAAAATCGGCGGATAATCTTCTGAAAGCAATCGCGGCAACAAAGACAGCTCCGCTTGACCGTGTAATCTTTGCACTTGGTATCCGTAATATCGGACAGAAGGCAGCAAGCCTTCTCTGTGCGCATTTCGGCTCACTCGATGTCATTGCAAATGCGGAGAAGCAGGAGATCGCAGAAATCGAGGGCTTCGGTGACATCATGGCACAGAATCTGTACCATGCCCTGCATGATTCCCATGTATGCGAGCTGCTTGCACGCCTGAAATCGGCAGGTCTGACCATGGAGTATGAAAAGCAGGCGATCACAGAGGATGCATTTTTCAGCGGCAAAACCTTCGTGCTGACCGGAACGCTTTCGCAGATGAAACGAAGCGAAGCAAAAAAGCAGATCGAATCCCGCGGGGGCAAGGTCAGCGGCTCCGTTTCCAAAAAAACGGATCATGTCGTTGCAGGCGAGGATGCCGGCAGTAAGCTGACCAAAGCGCAGGAGCTGGGGATCTCGATCCTCACCGAAACGAAATTTATCGAAAAATTAAAGTAAGGACGATTGCTATGATCAATATTCCCCATGTCGCGAAGCTTGCCGCCCTGCGGCTTGATCCTGCGGAGCTTTCCGTGCTGCAGCAGGAGATGGAGGAGCTTGTGCTGATGGTACAGCATCTTCCGGAGTGTACAGCACTGTTGTGTGACGAAGAACCCATGCAGCTGCGTGAGGATCGGGTCGTACAGAGTGAATGTACGCCTGAGGAGCTTTTGCAGAACGCTCCTGCTGTATGCCGGGGTTGTGCGGCAGTTCCGCGGACGGTGCAGTGACCATGGAATTATTTCAGAAAACAGCTGCACAGCTTTCACAGATGCTGCGGAACAAGGAATGCAGTGCTGTGGAGCTGCTCAGCTCCGTACAGAAATGCATTCACCAAAAGGAGCCGGAGCTTGGTGCCTATCTGACGTTCTCCGAGGATAGTATGCAGCAGGCACTCTCTGTGGATGCGGCGCGTGCCAGGCAGGAACAGCTCCACCCGCTGGCAGGCATTCCGATTGCTGTCAAGGACAATATTTCTACCAAGGGTCTGCGCACGACCTGCGCCTCCCGGATGCTGGCGCAGTATATTCCGCCGTTCGATGCCACCGTGATTCGCCGTCTGCGGGAGGCAGGTGCTGTCATTCTCGGAAAGACCAATATGGATGAGTTTGCAATGGGTTCTTCCACAGAAAATTCTTACTTTCATCCGACGCTCAATCCGCTGGATCCCACGCGAACGCCCGGCGGCTCCTCCGGCGGCAGTGCGGCAGCGGTGGCTTCTGGTGAAGCAGTCCTTGCGCTTGGTTCAGATACGGGCGGTTCTGTCCGCCAACCCGCCGCATTTTGCGGTGTGATCGGGATGAAACCCACTTATGGCAGCGTATCGCGTTATGGTCTGATCGCCTATGCCTCCTCCTTTGACCAGATCGGCACATTCAGCCGTTCCGTCACGGATGCAGCAATGCTTTGCAGTCTGCTCTGCGGACATGATCCCCGCGATGCGACTTCGGCACGGGTATCCCACCCGGATTTTGCAGCACAGCTCCAGCTGGATGTGCGGGGTATCCGCATCGGCATTCCGAAGGAGCTGCTGAATAACAGAATTGCAGATGGTGTCAGAACTGCTGTTATGACAGCCCTGCATGAGCTGGAGCGTATGGGTGCAGTACTCTGCGAGGTCTCGCTCCCGTCTGCGGAATACGCTGTCAGTGCCTATTATATCCTTGCATGTGCAGAGGCTTCTTCCAATCTGGCACGTTTCGATGGGGTCCGCTATGGGTTCCGCGCTGAAAACTGCCATGATCTGACGGAGCTTTATGAACGCACACGGAGCGAAGGCTTCGGAGCCGAGGTCAAACGCCGTATTCTGCTGGGAACTTTTGTACTCAGTGAAGGGTATTATGAAGCCTATTACCAGAAGGCAAGGGCAGCACAAAAGCGGATCGCCAGCGAAATGCAGCAAATACTGCAGCAATGCGACCTTATTGCTGCTCCCTCCGTGCCGGAAACCGCTTTCCTTCTTGGCGCATACTCTGACAGCCGCATGGCACAGTACCAGGCTGACCGCTGTACTGTACCGGCAAATCTTGCAGGTCTGCCGGCGATCAGTATTCCCTGCGGCATAGCTGAACACGGGATGCCGGCAGGACTGCAGCTGATCGGCAGACGATTTTCTGAGCAGCAGCTGCTCAATGCTGCATATGCCTATGAAATGCATTGCGGCGGCTCGCTTCTGCAGAAGGGAGTAAGTGCATGAACGGATATGAAACGGTAATCGGTCTGGAAATCCATGCCGAGCTGAATACTGCCTCCAAAATTTTCTGCAGCTGTAAAAACAGCTTCAGCCATATTCCAAATACACAGGTATGCCCGGTATGCATGGGACTGCCAGGAGCTTTGCCGGTGCTGAATGCAAAAGTCGTGGATTACGCGATCCGCATGGGTCATGCACTGCACTGCCGGATCAATCGGATCAGCCGGATGGACAGAAAGCAGTATTTCTATCCCGACCTGCCGAAAGCATACCAGATCTCACAGGCGGATGTCCCGCTGTGTGAACAGGGCTACCTTGATTACTGGACGGACGGCGGGATACATCGTGTCCGGATCCGCCGCATCCATATTGAGGAAGATGCCGGCAAGCTTCTGCATGAGGAGGGCGAGAACGGCACGCTCATAGATTTCAACCGGTGCGGTGTGCCGCTGATCGAAATCGTGACGGAACCCGATCTCCGCAGCAGTGCGCAGGCAAAAGCCTTCCTGGATGCTGTCAAAGCGATACTGCGGTATCTGGATATATCCGACTGCCGTATGCAGGAGGGTTCCATTCGCTGTGATGTGAATGTTTCCATCCGCCCCCAGGGCAGTACTGCATACGGTACGCGCTGCGAAATGAAGAATGTCAACAGCTTCAGTGCCGCAGTGCGTGCGATCGACTATGAAGCCGACCGACAGAAATCGCTGCTGGATACCGGCGGTGTGATCGCACAGGAAACACGCCGCTGGGATGATGCCGCAGGCAGGAGCATCCTGATGCGTACAAAGGAAAATGCGCAGGATTACCGCTATTTTCCTGAACCGGATCTCTTGCAGATCGCGGTAGACGAGGCGAGGGTACAGGAGCTTGCAGACACCATTCCGGAGCTTCCTGACACAAGGCTGCAGCGTTACATTACAGTTTTCCACCTGCCGCCGGCGGACGCACTGCTCCTTATAGAAACGCCGGAGCGAAGCAATTATTTTGATGCATGTATAGCGGAGAAGCGGTGCAGTCCCAAAAACATCTGCAACTGGCTGCTGGCAGACGCTGCCCGGTACACCAACGATACCGGTATTTCTATTGCAGACACCTGCCTGACACCGGCGCGTCTGACCGCGCTGATCGCAGCGGTGGAACGCGGTGAGATCTCCAATTCCGCAGGAAAGATCGTATTTCAGGAGATCCTTGCACAGGATAAAGAGCCTGCGGAGCTGATTGCTGCACTGGGACTTGCACAGAATTCAGATACTGACGAAATCGGTAAGCTTGTGCAGGAAGTGCTTGCTGCAAATGAAAAATCCGTGCAGGACTATCTGCATGGAAAAGTTAATGCGCTCGGTTATCTGGTCGGGCAGTGCATGAAGGCATCCGCCGGCAGTGCAAATCCACAGCTTGTCAGAAAGCTCATTACAGAAAGACTGGCAGAAGCCGCAACATAGGAGGAGTTTCATGAAATTCAATTTCAATACGCGCTATAATACCATCGCGCTGTATTCTATCATCGTTTTCGCAGTCTGTCTGCTGCTGATCATGTTTGCTTTCAGAATCGAGATCTTTACATCCGCATTTTCCAAGATCATCAGCGTCAGCTCTCCCATCATCTGGGGATTCGTCATTGCCTACCTGCTCAACCCGCTGATGAAGAAGGTGGAAACGCTGCTGGGAAAGGTCATTAACCGGAATAAGCCGCATAAGGCAATTGTCCGCGGTCTGTCCGTGGCGATCTGTGTGATCTTCCTGATCGCAGCATTGGCAGCCTTGATTGCAACGATCATTCCGGAGATCATCACAAATATCCAGACCATCAGTGAAAAGGTAATGGATCCGGAATTTCTGCACCAGATGGAGCTGAAGATCCGCGATGTTTTTGACACGCTTTCTCAGAAAACGGCATTCCTCGGCGAGGATCTTATGCTGAATTTTGAGAATACAGAAGCAATGCTCCTGAGTGTTCTGGAGCAGATCGAGCCGAATCTGCAGAAAGTATTTTCTTCCGATGGTCTGCTTGCGAATCTCACCAATGGTCTGATGAACATCCTCAACACGATCAAAAATGCACTGCTCGGTGTGGTTGTATCCATTTATCTGCTGTACAGCAAGGAGATCTTCATTGCACAGGCAAAGAAGATCGTCTGCGCAGTATGTACTCCCACAGGTGCCGGCAGAGTCTTCCGCTTTGTTTCCAATGTCAACAAGAAGTTTATCGGTTATTTCACCGGTGTTGCACTCGACTGCACGCTGATGGGTATCATCACATTTGTAGTCATGACTGTATTTGATATGCCGTATGCACTGCTCATCAGCCTGCTGCTGGCACTCACCAACGCGATTCCGATTTTCGGTCCCTATATCGGCTCCATCCCCTCTGTTCTGTTGATGGTGCTGTTTTCTCCTGAAAAGGCATTCATCTTCCTGATCTTTGTCGTAGCGATCCAGCAGATCGACGGCAATATCATCGCACCGAAGATCCTTGGTGACCAGCTTGGTCTGTCCGCCTTCTGGATCATGTCCGCTGTATTCATCGGCGGCGGTCTGTTCGGTCTGTTCGGCATGATCGTTGCATCTCCGATGTTCGCGGTCATTTACAGCATCTGCAGCGAGTTCGTTAATGAACGTCTTTATGAAAAGGGAATGCCCGTCAAGACAAAGTCCTATATGCAGAATTTTAATCCGGAGGAAACTCTCTATCCGAATGAAGCAGAGATTGCAGATATGGAAAGGACAATGCTGGCAGAGGAGGAGCTTCCTGAAGAAGCACCTGCTGAGAAGCCGACAGACAAGCCGCAGAAGCAGATAGGGAAGAAGCGCGTTAAAAAACGCAGATGATCAAAAATCCCCGCCGTCAGGCGGGGAAATGATTCAAAACTGCTGTATTGCAGCATCGGGAAAATACCGGCGTACAAAGCCGGGAAGCTCTGCGGTAATGCTCCTGCCTTCCAGATGGGCAATGCAGGTTCCCTCCAGACCGGAAAACTGCAGTGCATAGGCACACAGACACTGGTTTTCTTCTGCGCTGGACTTTGCCGCATATTTGGGATCACCCAGAAGCGGCGCACCCAGATGTGCCAGATGGGCGCGGATTTGATGTGTCCTTCCAGTCAGCAGATCAATATGTACCAGCTGGTATTTGCCATTCTGTGCCAGCACCCGGTAGCCCGTGCGGATCATCTGCCAGCTTTTGTCCGGCGGTGCATCCACGATCTTCACCATGTTCTGACGGCTGTCCTTTTTCAGCCAAGCTGTGCAGATTCCGGACTGCTTCGGCAGGGGAGCAGAGGTAATTGCAAGGTAAGCTTTGCGGATATGGCGGTCACGGATCGCGGCATTGACGGCACGCAGAGCCTGTGCGTTTTTGGCAGCAATGACAAGTCCCTCTGTATTCCGGTCGATTCGGTTGCACAGCGCGGGGGAAAAGGTCTGCTCCTTTTCAGGCTGGTATTCGCCTCTGTCTGCCAGATACCTGTGGATCTCGTCAATCAGGGATACAGCATTTTTTTCATTGCCGCTGTGTGCATACATGCCGGAGGGCTTGTATACAATGAGGATGTCCCCATCTTCGTAAACTGGTGTGATACAGCCGGATGCGGCAGCGGAGATCTGTTTTTTTCCAGACTGGAAAAATTCATCCTTCACATAAAGGGTTAGCACATCACCGCACTGCAGAATTTCCATACCCTTACAGCGTGCGCCGTTGTATTTGATGTCCTTTTTGCGGATCAGCTTGTACAGCAGTCCCTTCGGCATATTCGGCATGAGCTTCAGCAGAAATTTGTCAAGCCGCTGTCCCGCGTCGTTCCGCATGATCGTAATGGTTCGCATAGAAACTCCTTTCTAATGTTGGCATATCTTTATTATAACACAGTTTTTCCGATTTGGAAAGGGGCATCTGAAAATTTTTCGGAAGGAGAGAAAACAATGGATTCTTTTGTATTGCATTCCCCCTATGCCCCCGCCGGTGACCAGCCAAAGGCAATCAAGGCACTGACCGACGGCATTTTGAACGGAGACAGAGTACAGACCCTGCTCGGTGTTACTGGTTCCGGCAAGACATATACTATGGCAAACGTCATTGCCAACGTCAACAAGCCAACGCTGGTGCTTGCCCACAACAAGATCCTTGCAGCGCAGCTCTGTTCGGAATTCAAGGCTTTTTTTCCGGAAAATGCAGTAGAATATTTCGTGAGCTATTACGACTACTATCAGCCGGAGGCATATGTGCCGAGCACGGACAGTTACATTGAAAAGGATTCCTCCATCAATGACGAGATCGACAAGCTCCGCCATTCCGCAACTACTGCACTTGCAGAACGCCGCGATGTCATCATTGTTGCCAGCGTTTCCTGCATCTATTCTCTCGGCAGTCCGGAGGAATACCGGAATATGACGGTTTCCATCCGCATGGGCATGGAAAAGCCAATGGAACAGCTCATGGCAGAGCTGGTGAACATCCAGTTTGAGCGCAATGATATTGATTTTACCCGTAATAAATTCCGTGTCCGCGGCGATACGATCGAGATCTTCCCCTCCAATGCGACTGAGACTGCCATCCGTGTGGAGTATTTCGGCGATGAAATTGAGCGTATCAGCGAGGTGAATGCTCTGACCGGTAAGGTGGAGGCTGTTTTGCAGCACGCTGCAATTTTTCCTGCTTCCCACTATGTTGTGGGCGATGAAAAAATGGAAGCTGCCATAACAGACATCGAGGAGGAGCTTGCAGAACGTGTGGCGTTCTTTACAGAAAACCACAAGCTGATCGAAGCACAGCGCATCGCGCAGAGAACGCATTATGATATTGAAATGCTGCGCGAGATCGGTTTTTGCAGCGGTATTGAGAATTATTCCCGCGTCCTTGCGCGAAGACCCGCTGGTTCAGTGCCCTACACACTTCTTGATCATTTTCCGGAGGATTTCCTGCTGATCGTGGATGAAAGCCATGTGACCCTGCCGCAGGTTCGTGCCATGAGTGCGGGCGACCGTGCCAGAAAGACCACGCTGATCGACTACGGTTTCCGGCTACCGAGTGCCTACGATAACCGTCCGCTGGTATTTTCTGAATTTGAGAAGCACATTCATCAAGTGATCTTTGTCAGTGCAACTCCCGGCGACTTTGAAAAGGAACAATCCTCCCAGGTGGTTGAACAGGTCATCCGTCCGACAGGTCTGGTCGATCCGGAGATCATTGTCAAGCCTGTGGATGGTCAGATGGATGATCTGCTTTCTGAGATTCGTATCCGTGCGGAAAAGAATGAACGTGTGCTGGTCACGACCCTGACCAAGCGCATGGCAGAAAATCTGACCACCTATCTGGAGGAAATGGGCGTGCGTGTCCGCTATCTTCACCATGACATTGATACCATCGAGCGCATGGAGATTATAAGGGATCTGCGTCTGGGTGAATTTGATGTACTGGTGGGCATCAACCTTCTGCGTGAGGGTCTGGACATTCCGGAGGTATCCCTTGTGGCGATTCTCGATGCGGACAAGGAAGGCTTCCTACGCAGTGAGACTTCCATGATCCAGACCATCGGCAGAGCTGCAAGAAATGCCCATGGTCAGGTCATCATGTATGCCGATACTGTGACTGGTTCTATGGAACGCGCCATCCGTGAAACGCTCCGCCGCCGTGAACTCCAGATGGCGTTCAATGAGGAACACGGCATCATCCCGCAGACCATCCGCAAGGATGTGCATGAAGTGCTGGAAATTACCAGCAGGGAAGATGTGGAGAAGCAGACTGCAAAGAAGAAGCTTTCCAGAAAGGAACGCGAGGAGCTGATCCAAAACCTGACAGTGCAGATGAAGGAAGCGGCAAAGCTTCTGGAATTTGAACACGCTGCATTTCTGCGTGATGAGATCGCGAAGCTGAAAAATGAAAAATAATCTGCAAAACAGAGAAAGGATGTGGATGCAATGCAGAAAAATGAGATCGTCATCAAGGGTGCAAGGGTGCATAACCTGAAAAATATTGATCTTACCATACCGCGTGATAAGCTGGTGGTCATGACGGGACTTTCCGGTTCGGGCAAATCCTCCCTTGCATTCGATACTTTATATGCGGACGGACAGAGACGCTATGTGGAAAGTCTTTCCTCCTATGCAAGACAATTCCTCGGACAGATGGAAAAGCCCGATGTGGACAGTATCGAGGGGCTTTCACCGGCAATCTCCATCGACCAGAAAACGACCTCCAAAAACCCGCGTTCCACAGTCGGAACAGTGACCGAGATCTATGATTATCTCCGTTTGCTCTATGCAAGGATCGGCATTCCCCACTGTCCTGTCTGCGGCAGGCAGATCAGCCAGCAGTCCATTGATGAGATCGTCGATCAGATCATGGCTCTGCCGGCAGGCACAAAGATCCAGCTCCTCGCCCCCATCATCCGTGGCAAAAAGGGTCAGCATCTCAAGGAACTCGAGCGTGCCAGAAAAAGCGGCTATGTCCGTGTGCGGATCGACGGCATCCAGTATGACCTTGCCGAGGAGATCAAGCTGGAGAAGAACAATAAGCATACCATCGAGATCATTGTTGACCGTCTTGTCATTAAAGAAGGCATCACCTCCAGACTGACAGACAGCATTGAAACAGTATCCTCACTGACCGGCGGTATCATCCATGTGGATGTCATTGGCGGCGAAACGCTCTCATTCTCTCAGAATTACGCCTGCCCTGAGCATAATGTCAGCATGGAGGAACTCACGCCCCGTATGTTTTCCTTCAATAATCCCTATGCTGCCTGCGAGGGCTGCACGGGACTGGGCATCTTCCAGCGCATTGACCCCGATATTGTCCTGCCGAATCCGGAACTGAGCATCAGAGATGGTGCAATCCATGCGTCGGGCTGGAACAATCTCGAGCCGGATTCCATTGCTATGATGTATTATAATGCCATCGCAGAGAAATACAATGTTTCCCTTGACACCCCCGTCAATCAGCTGCCGGAGGAAGTTCTGAATGTTTTCCTCTATGGTACAAACGGCGAACAACTGCTTCTGCACCGCAACAAACATCTGGGCGGCGGCAGTTATCTTGCGGCATTCGAGGGCGTGATCCCGAATATGGAACGCCGTTACAAGGAAACCACCGGCATCTATGCCCGCGCTGATCTGGAGGATTATATGGGCGAGGTCGTCTGCCAGAAATGCAATGGTGCAAGACTTCGACCAGAGGTGCTTTCAGTTACGGTCGGCGGCGTGAACATTTATGAGCTGACCGAAATGCCGGTCAAGCGATCCTTGCAGTTTCTGCGTGATCTGGAACTGACGGAGCATGAACGCTTCATCGGCGAACGCATCATCAAGGAGATCTGCGATCGTCTGGGCTTTCTGCAGAGCGTCGGTCTGGAATATCTGACGCTTTCCCGTTCTTCCGGCACACTCTCCGGCGGCGAAAGTCAGCGCATCCGCCTTGCCACACAGATCGGTTCCTCTCTGGTTGGCGTGCTTTATATTCTTGATGAGCCAAGTATTGGTCTGCACCAGCGTGACAATGATATGCTCATTGCTACCATGAAGCGGCTGCGTGACCTTGGCAATACACTGATCGTTGTTGAGCATGATGATGATACCATGCTTGCCTCGGATTTCATTGTGGACATTGGTCCCGGCGCGGGTGTGAACGGGGGCAATATTGTCTTTGCAGGAACGCCGGAGAAGCTTCTCAAATGCCGGGAATCCATCACCGGACAGTATCTCAGTGGCAGAAAACAGATCCCGCTTCCCGAAAAACACCGCGAGGGCAATGGCAATATACTGCGCGTCGTTGGCGCATCCGAGCATAATCTGCAAAATCTGGATGTGGAATTTCCCCTCGGCAAACTGATCTGTGTGACCGGCGTATCCGGTTCGGGCAAATCCTCCCTTGTCAACGAGATCCTCTACAAGCACCTTGCGGCGAAGCTGAACCGTGCGAAGATCAAGGGCGGACACTGCCGGCGCATCGAGGGGACGGAGCATCTCGACAAGGTCATCTGCATCGACCAGTCGCCCATCGGCAGAACGCCCCGTTCCAACCCGGCGACCTATACCGGTGTATTCACGGACATCCGCAATTTGTTTGCGCAGACCAGCAGTGCGAAGGCGCACGGCTATGGTGCAGGCAGATTCTCCTTCAATATCAAGGGAGGACGCTGTGAAGCCTGTGAGGGTGATGGTATCCTCAAGATCGAAATGCACTTCCTGCCCGATGTTTACGTTCCCTGCGAGGTCTGCAAGGGCAAGCGGTACAACCGCGAAACACTTGAAGTCCATTATAAAGGCAAGTCCATCCATGATGTACTGGAAATGACTGTAGATGAGGGAGTGCTGTTTTTTGAGCATCATCCGAAAATCGCAAGAAAGCTGAAAACGCTGCAGGATGTCGGGCTTGGGTATGTGAAGATCGGTCAGCCGGCAACTACACTTTCCGGCGGTGAGGCGCAGCGTGTCAAGCTCTCCACAGAACTCTCCAAGCGTGCTACCGGCAAGACCATTTATATTCTCGACGAACCCACGACAGGTCTGCACACAGCCGATGTACACCGACTGATCGAAGTACTGCAGAAGCTTGCCGATGCTGGCAATACGGTCATTGTCATAGAGCATAATCTCCATGTCATCAAGGTGGCAGACCACATCATTGACCTCGGTCCTGAGGGCGGTGACGGTGGCGGAACCATCGTTGCGCAGGGGACACCGGAGGAGGTCGCAGCAGTTCCCGGCTCCTATACCGGAAAGTATCTGCGCCCCTATCTCTCCCAGCAGTAATGCTGGTAAATCATTGACGACACCGCATAAATGCATCCGCATTTTACGGCGTTCAAATATATTGTTTCAAATTCAGAAAGGAAGTATTGAATTATGAGTGAATGTACACATGACTGCAGCAGCTGCTCCAGCAACTGCGCATCCCGTCAGGAACCCCAGAACCTTCTGGAAAAGCCGAACCAGCTGAGCAATATCGGCAAGGTGATCGGCATCGTCAGCGGCAAGGGCGGCGTAGGTAAGTCCCTCGTCTCCTCCATGCTCGCTGTCGGCGCACAGCGTGCAGGCAAGCACGCCGGCATCCTCGATGCCGATATTACAGGCCCGTCCATCCCGAAGGCATTCGGCATCAAGGAACGTGTTGCCGCAACCGAAATGGGCATGATCCCGGTCAAGTCCAAGATGGGCATTGACATTATGTCCGTGAACCTCATGCTGGACAATGACACCGACCCCGTTGTCTGGAGAGGTCCCGTCATTGCAGGTGTTGTCAAGCAGTTCTGGACGGATGTCATCTGGAACGATGTGGATTATCTCTTTGTGGATATGCCCCCCGGAACAGGCGATGTGCCGCTGACTGTATTCCAGAGCATTCCGGTGGATGGTATTGTCATTGTTACCTCGCCGCAGGAGCTGGTTTCCATGATCGTGCAGAAGGCTGTGAAGATGGCAAATATGATGAACATCCCGATCCTGGGTATTGTAGAGAACATGAGCTATGCCGTATGTCCCGACTGCGGCAAGAAGATCCATGTTTACGGCGAGAGCCATACCGCAGAGGTTGCCAAGGAATACGGCATCCCGCTGCTGGCACAGCTTCCGTTCAGTCCGGAACTGGCAAAGCAGGTGGATATGGGCGTGATCGAACTTCATGAATGCACTGAGATCGACAGTGCCGTTGCAAGGATCCTGGGAGAATAATTGCCCCGGAAATCCGATATACTATCATTACCGCCTGATCGTTCGGGCGGTAATTTGTATATGGAGATGAAATAATGATCACTTACAGCTTTGACAAGCGGTTTACGATGGAACAGGCACAGACCCTTTTTCTTGCGGTGGATTGGGAATCCGGCAAATACCCGGAGCAGCTTTACCGGGCACTGATGCATTCAGAAACCGTGCTGACAGCACATTGCGAGGAAGTACCGCTGGCGGGTCTGATGTCCGCCGTATCGGACGGCGGAATGAATGTGTACTTTCCCTATCTTCTGGTGCATCCGGAAATGCAGAAGCGTGAGATCGGCAGAACACTGGTCAAAATGATGCTGGAACGCTATGAGTCCTGCTGCCGTAAGATCCTGGTTTGTCCTGACAGGAGGGTGCATTTTTACCAGTCTGTCGGATGGAAGGAGGCGGAGGAACAGACTGCAATGCTGATCTGCACTTTCCCGGAATAAATCGCAGTCTGTGCCGGAATCGCATCCGCAGAAATTTGTGAAAAATCACGAAAAACATGTTGAAAAAAATAAGTCCATTTTTCGCCGATTTTCGATTCTATAGAATCGAGGGAGAAATTTTTTTGAAATAACTGCGAAAAAACCCTTGCATTATTTGTAAATATGTAGTATCATAATAATGTATTGGTATGGACAAAGGAGGCAGTTTCAAATGAGTTTAATTTCAATTATTGTACCGTGCTATAATGAGGAAGCGGTTCTGCCGCTGTTTTATGAGGAGATCCAGAAGATCATGGAGCAGATGCGCGCAGAACATTCCCATCTGACATTTGAGCTTCTGTTCATTGATGATGGTTCCAGGGATAAGACCCTCGCCATCCTGCGTGAGATGGCACTGAATGATCAGAGAGTGCGCTACATCTCATTCTCCAGAAATTTCGGCAAGGAAGCCGGCATGTATGCAGGTCTGGAGAATGCAAAGGGCGATTACTGTGTGGTAATGGATGCAGACCTTCAGCATCCGCCGGCATTCCTGCCGCAGATGTACAATTATGTCAAGGATGGCGAATACGACTGCGCTACCACAAGACGTGTCAGCAGAAAGGGCGAATCCAAGATCCGTTCTGCGTTTGCACGCACCTTCTATAAAATCATGAACAAGATCTCTCAGACTGAAATCGTGGACGGCGCACAGGATTTTCGTTTCATGACAAGACAGATGGTTGATGCGATCCTTTCTATGAAGGAATACAATCGTTTTTCCAAGGGCATTTTCAGCTGGGTCGGTTTCAAGGTACGCTACATTGAATACGAGAATGTGGAACGCGCTGCCGGCACGACTGCATGGTCCTTCTGGGGCTTGTTCCGCTATTCCTTGGAGGGCATTTTTGCATTCTCAACAGCCCCCCTTGCACTGGCGTCCCTGCTGGGTGTCATCAGCTGCCTGATCGCATTCATCATGTGCATTGTCATCATCATCAAGACGCTGGCATTCGGTGATCCCGTTGCAGGTTTCCCGACGATCATGTGCGTGATGTTCTTCCTTGGTGGTCTGCAGCTTTTCTGCACCGGCATTCTGGGACAGTATCTCTCCAAAACCTATCTGGAATCCAAGCACCGTCCGGTGTATCTGATGCGTGAGAACGAGGATATTTATCGTTCCCGTCAGAACTCCTGATCCTGGCGGAGGCTCGGTGTGAGCAATCAGGCAAAGTTTCTGATCTCCCTGCTGTTTATTGCAATCATCATCCTATGTGCAGGTTTGACAAGGTTCTATTTTGATGTTACGAAGAATACGGACATCATGGATGATGGGGAAAAGATCCATGAACTGATCCGGACCTGTGAGAATGGTATGCAGATATTTGAAAGCAACAGCGGGCATTATGGTCTGCTGGACGCAGAGGGAACGATCATTATAGAGCCGGAGTGGATGGAGATTCTGCTGGTGACAGAACAGATGGCGTTGGTTTCGCGGCGTATTCAGGATGAAGTGCTGATCGGCGGCATTGATTTCGAGGAAAATGTAGTACTGCCGTTTGTATTTCACTCGATGCAGCAGATCAATGACAGGTATTATATCGGTCAGGCAGCGGAGGATGGAAGCTGTATCATTTACAATACTGCGTTTGAACCGGTATTCCAGAACAGCTGGGATGATGCAGAATATAACAACGGAATGCTCCTGCTTGAAAGAGAAAACTGCCGGTTTTCTTATTATATCGCAGAGGAGGAACCGATCTTCCGTAAGGCGCAGATGACCTGCATGGTCGGCGACCGGGAGCTTGACTGGACAATCGCCAACCGCATTTATCTTTCTGAGCTGACACCGGACGAGCTGCTCCGCATCAATTCCTGCGTCACATCCTATATCATAATGCTGCTCTCCAATGATTTTACGCAGTTGTCTGCGATCACATCGGACGAGTATATCACTGGTCTGAGCAAGATGGATTGCTTTGCAGGTTTTTCCTTTGAGGATGTAGCAGATTTTTCATTTTCCTATGCTGATCGTGAAAAGCAGAGTTACCATTTCCTGTTCACGATCGAATATGATGCTGTTCTGCCGGAGCCTGTGACAGAAGCAGTTGAAACTGCGGAAACCGCTGCAGCTCCCGATGAAGTGGAACAGTCCGTGCAGGTGTGTCTGACGTTTGAACGAAATGCAGCCTACCGCATGATCCTTACCTCTGTGGATCTGGATTATCACAGCGTTCAGGATGCAGCAGCAGCTCCCTGATAGAGAATTACTCATAAAGATACGGAGTGATCTGCTCCGTGATCATATACTGCGGTGCAGCTACCATGCAGCGTACCGCAGCAAATCCAATGCATGGAGAAATGAGGCGCGTATGTCAAAAAAAGTGGCAGTAATCATGGGCAGCGACAGCGATTTTCCGATCGTTAAGGCTGCAGTGGAGAAGCTGAAAGCATTCGGCGTTCCCTATGAGGTACATGTAATGTCCGCACATCGTACACCGGATGAGGCAGCGGAGTTTTCCAAAAACGCAGCGGCAAATGGCTTTGGTGTCATTATTGCAGCAGCAGGTATGGCAGCACATCTTGGCGGTGTTCTGGCTGCACACACCACGCTCCCTGTAATCGGTATTCCGATCAAGTCCAAGGCTCTTGATGGTATGGATGCACTCCTGGCAACGGTGCAGATGCCTCCGGGAGTTCCGGTTGCAACTGTTGGCATTGACAACGCAGCAAATGCCGGCATTCTTGCAGTGCAGATGCTTGCAATTTCCGATGCTTCGCTGGCAGATGCGCTGACAAAGATGAAGGAAGATATGGCAGAGGGTGTCAGAAAGAAGGACGCGGCACTCGCAGAAATGGTAAAAGCCCTGTAATCAGGGACAATATAAATTGGAGGTCTACGATAATGGCAAATGTAGTAAAGGCAGAACAGCTCTATGAGGGTAAGGCAAAGAAGGTTTATGCAACCAATGATCCCGATCTGGTAATTGTGGATTACAAGGATGATGCAACTGCATTCAATGGTGAAAAGAAAGGTACCATTGTTGGCAAGGGTGCAATTAACAATAGAATGACAAACTTCATGTTCAAGATGCTGGAGAAGGAAGGCGTTCCGACTCATCTGGTAGAGGAGATTTCCGACCGCGAGACCATCGTAAAGAAGGTTTCCATCGTTCCGCTTGAGGTTATCGTGAGAAACGTGGCAGCAGGCAGCTTCTCCAAGAAGCTTGGCATTGAGGAAGGCACAAAGCTTCTTCAGCCGACACTGGAATTCAGCTACAAGAATGATGATCTGGGCGATCCGTTCATCAATGACTACTATGCACTGGCTCTGGGTCTGGCAACACAGGCGGAGATCGACACGATTTCTAAGTATGCATTCATGGTAAATGATTTCATGGTAAAGTTCTTCAAGGAACTGAACATCGACCTGATCGATTTCAAGATCGAATTTGGCAGAACCTCTGATGGAACCATTATTCTGGCAGATGAGATTTCTCCCGACACCTGCCGTTTCTGGGACAGCACAACACATGAAAAGCTGGACAAGGATCGTTTCCGCAGAGATATGGGTAATGTTGAGGAAGCATATCAGGAAATCATGAAGAGACTGATGGGAGAATAATATGGGCGGTTTTTTCGGTGCAGTTTCCGAAAATGATTCCGTCATGGATGTGTTTTTCGGAACGGATTTTCATTCCCATCTGGGAACACGCAGAGGAGGTATGACTTCCTACTCAAAAGAGTGCGGTTTCCAGCGTAACATTCACAGTATTGAAAATTCACCTTTCCGTACCAAGTTCGAACATGATGTTTCCGCAATGCAGGGCAATCTCTGCATAGGCTGTATCAGCGACACAGATCCCCAGCCCATTCTGGTGCGTTCCAAGCTTGGTTTGTATGCCATTTGCAGTGTTGGCGTGATCCACAATGCAAAGGAACTGACCGATGAACTGATGGAAAATGGCTGTGCGTGCTTTGAAACCATGAGCAGCGGCAAGATCAATTCCGGCGATCTCATTGGTGCACTGATCGCGCAGAAATCCAGCTTTGCTGAAGGCATCCGCTACGCACAGGATAAGATCGAGGGTACTATGTCCCTAATGATCATGACAAAAGACAGCATCATTGCAGCCCGTGACAAGTACGGCAAGCTGCCGATTATTATCGGCAAGCGTGAGGATGGTTTCTGCCTGTCTCTGGAGTCATTTGCATTTCAGAAGCTTGGATATTCTGTTTATAAAGAGCTGGAAGCCGGTGAGATTGTCAAAGTTACACCGCAGGGTTGCGAAGTGCTTGCGGGTGGAACGGGCAAGCTGAACATCTGCTCTTTCCTCTGGACCTATTACGGCTATCCGACCGCTGTTTATGAAGGCGTAACGGTTGAAACTATGCGCACCAGAAACGGCGAGATCCTTGCAGAGAATGATATAAAAGCCGGAAGGCTCCCCGATGTGGATTATATCTGCGGTGTACCTGATTCCGGCACACCACATGCAATCGGCTATGCGAATCGCAGCGGTATCCCGTTTGCAAGACCGTTTATCAAGTATACACCCACATGGTCGAGAAGCTTTATGCCGACCAATCAGAAAATGCGCAGTCATGTTGCCAAAATGAAGATGATTCCGGTGCATGAACTGATCGAAGGCAAGAAGCTTCTGTTTGTGGATGACAGTATCGTCCGCGGAACACAGATGCGTGAAACCGTGGAATTTCTGTACGAAAACGGTGCGAAGGAAGTGCATATGCGTTCCGCATGTCCGCCGATCATGTTTGGTTGCAAATATCTGAATTTTTCACGCAGCACATCCGAAATGGAACTGATTGCCCGTCAGGTCATTGATAAAGCTGAAGGTGCGGAGGGCATGAAGCATCTCAGGGAATACTGCGATACCAACACTGAACGCGGACGGTATCTGCGTGATGAGATCTGCCGCCAGCTCAAGCTGACATCCCTGGAGTTCCAGACGCTTGAAGGTACAATCAAAGCGATCGGTCTGTCCGAGCAGGATCTCTGCACCTACTGTTGGACCGGTAGAGAATAAAATTTGTAAAGTTTTCAGGGAATATAGCGTTTCTGCTATATTCCTTGAAGTGCTACCATAGCACTTTTGAATATCACACAGATGCCCTGGGCATCACAGGAGGTAACTCATGAAAAGTTTTTCTGAAAGCTATAAGGAAGCCGGCGTTGACGTAACTGCCGGTTATGAAGCAGTCAAGCTCATGCGTGAGCATATTGCAAAGACCAATACTGCTGGCGTTCTGTCCGGTATCGGCGGCTTCGGCGGTCTGTTCGAGCCGGATCTCACAGGCATTGAAAAGCCCGTATTCGTATCCGGTACGGACGGTGTCGGCACCAAGCTCAAGATCGCATTCCTGATGGACAAGCATGATACTGTTGGTATCGACTGCGTGGCAATGTGCGTAAACGACATCATCTGCTGCGGTGCAAAGCCCCTGTTCTTCCTCGACTACATTGCAGTCGGCAAGAACTACCCTGAGAAGATCGCAACCATCGTTTCCGGTATCGCGGAAGGCTGCGTACAGTCCGGATGCGCACTGGTAGGCGGCGAAACTGCAGAAATGCCCGGCTTCTATCCGATCGATGAGTATGATCTGGCTGGCTTCTCCGTGGGTGTTGTGGACAAGAAGAAGATCGTCAATCCCGATTCCCAGAAGGCTGGTGATGTGCTGATCGCGCTCAAGTCCAGCGGTGTGCATTCCAACGGCTTCTCTCTGGTACGCAAGGTATTTGACGTAAATCAGGCAAATCTCTCCACTTATTTTGATGAGCTGGGTATGACACTGGGCGAATGCCTGCTGACTCCCACCAAGATCTATGTGAAGTCCGTCCTGAAGCTGATGGAATCCGTAACTGTTAAGGCAGTTTCTCACATTACTGGCGGCGGCTTCTACGAGAATATTCCGAGATCCCTGCCCAAGGGTCTGTCCGCAAAGATCGAAAAGAAGAACGTTCAGGTTCTCCCGATTTTTGAGCTGCTGGCAAGAACCGGTCATATTCCGGAGCGTGACATGTACAACACCTTCAACATGGGTGTTGGCATGATGGTTTCCGTTGCCAAGGAAGACGCTGACCGCGCAGTTGAGATCCTCAGAGCAGCAGGGGAGGATGCGTATATCCTCGGTGAGCTGGTAGAGTCCGAAGAGGGCGTAATCCTCTGCTGATAAGCAAATCACAGGAGTGTGAAAAAGATGAAAAACATCGTAGTTCTCGTGTCCGGAGGCGGCACAAACCTGCAGGCACTCATTGACGCGCAGAAAAGCGGTATGCTCCGCGGCGGCAGGATCAGCTGTGTGATCTCCTCCAAGGCGGATGCCTACGCACTGACGCGCGCAAGAAACAATGACATTCCCACACGCGTGATTCCCCGCAAGGATTATGCGGACAATGCCGCTTACAGTCAGGCACTGCATGAGGCGTTATATGAGGAATATGCCGATCTGATCGTACTTGCTGGATTCATGACGATTCTGGACAAGAGCATCATTCAGGCATACAAAAACAAGATCATCAACGTACATCCGTCCTTGATCCCGTCCTTCTGCGGCGATGGCTTCTACGGACTGCACGTACATGAAAAGGCACTGGAAAAGGGCGTGAAGCTGACTGGTGCTACAGTCCATTTTGTAAACGAGATCTGTGACGGCGGTCCTATCATCCTCCAGAAGGCAGTGGAGGTGCAGAATGAGGATACCCCCGAAATTCTGCAAAAGCGTGTCATGGAACAGGCAGAATGGAAGATCCTGCCCGAAGCTGTCAGCCTGTTCTGCGAAGACAGATTGACCGTCAAGCACGGCAGAGCGTATATTGATTATAAGGGCGAATGATTTCTGTCATCAGACAGCTCCGGATTCCGTTGACAAGGAAGGGGAGTGCTGCGGCAGAAGCGTTCAGTTGATAAGATGTACATAAATGAATAAGGAGTATTTGCTATGAAAACACTTGACATTTACGAAGAACTGAAAAGCAATTCCTACCCCGGCAGAGGCATTGTCATCGGCAAGTCCGAGGATGGCAAGTCCGCTGTCACTGCCTATTTTATCATGGGCAGAAGTGTGAATTCCCGCAACCGTGTATTCACCGAAACCGCTGACGGCATCAAGACAGAAGCGGCTGATCCGTCCAAGCTGACCGATCCCCACCTCATCATCTATGCACCGGTCAGAGTGCTGGGCAACAAGACCATCGTCACCAACGGCGATCAGACCGATACCATCTACGAGCTGATGGACAAGCAGCAGACCTTTGAACAGTCCCTGCGCACCCGTGAGTATGAGGACGATGCACCCAACTACACACCTCGTATTTCCGGTATCATGCACGTTGAAAACGGCACATACAACTACGCAATGTCCATCCTCAAGTCCGCAGACGGCAATCCCGACTGCTGCGAAAGATTCACCTATTCCTACACAAACCCGATCAACGGCTTCGGTCACTTCATCCACACCTACATGGGCGACGGCAATCCGCTGCCGAGCTTCGAGGGTGAGCCGAAGAAGGTGACCATCCCGAATGATATGGACGAATTTGCCGCAAAGCTCTGGGATGCACTCAACGAGGACAACAAGGTTTCCCTGTTCGTCCGCTACATCGACATTGAGACAGGCAAGGCAACATCCAAGATCATGAACAAGTATACCAAGTGATCGTATCCTTTGATTTAGACGATACCCTGTTCATCCATCCGCAGACCTGTGAAGCGGAGAGACGGCTTCCGTTCCCTCTGCATCTTCTCTTTCACGAACGTCTGCGGAAAGGAACGGTTTCCCTGTTCCGCAGGCTGAAAGCACAGGGGATTTCTGTCTGGATCTATACGACATCCTACCGCAGTCCCCGCTATATCCGGCAGCTGTTTCGGTACTACGGCATTGAGCCGGACAACATCGTCAACGGCGCACGCCATGAACAGGAAGTGCAGGGGAGCAGGGCGGAAGCGATGCCGTCCAAATATCCGTCAAAATACCGCATTGCACTGCATGTGGACGATGATCCGTCCGTGCAGAAAAACGGCGAAGTCTACGGATTTTCCGTCTGCCTGATCCGTCCGGAGGATGATCTGGAAACGGTGGTGATGGAGGCGGTGGAGAAAGTTCGTCGGAATGATCCGGCATAAGACAAAATTTTCAGTTTCAGGAGGAAAAAACAATGGCAAACGAAATGCTTTTAAAATACGGCTGCAACCCGAACCAGAAGCCGTCCAGAGTGTACATGGCTGACGGCACAGAGCTGCCGATCGAGGTACTCTGCGGCAGACCCGGCTACATCAACCTGCTCGATGCCCTCAACGGCTGGCAGCTGGTCAAGGAACTCAAGGCTGCAACCGGCATGTGTGCAGCAACATCCTTCAAGCATGTATCTCCGGCAGGTGCAGCCATCGGCAGACCGCTGTCCGATGATCTGAAGAAGATCTACTGGGTGGATGATCTGGGCGAGCTCTCTCCGCTGGCAAGTGCCTATGCAAGAGCAAGAGGTGCGGACAGAATGTCCTCCTACGGCGATTTCATCGCACTCTCCGACAAGGTTGACGTTTGCACCGCCAAGATGATCCAGCGTGAAGTATCCGACGGTGTCATTGCTCCCGATTATGATGAAGAGGCTCTGGAGATCCTCAAGTCCAAGAGAAAGGGCACATACTGCATCCTGAAGATCGACGAAAACTACAAGCCCGCACCGATCGAAACCAAGCAGGTTTACGGCGTGACCTTTGAGCAGGGCAGAAACGAACTCGACATCAACAAGGAGCTGCTCTCCAATATCGTGACCGAGAACAAGGAAATTCCGGCTGACAAGATGGACGACCTCCTGATCTCCCTGATCACACTGAAGTACACACAGTCCAACTCCGTTTGCTATGTCAAGGATGGTCAGGCAATCGGTATCGGCGCAGGTCAGCAGTCCAGAATCCACTGCACAAGACTGGCAGGTCAGAAGGCAGACAACTGGTGGCTGCGTCAGTCTCCGCAGGTAATGGGTCTCCAGTTTGTGGATGACATCCGCCGTGCAGACCGTGACAATGCAATTGATGTATACATCGGTGATGAGTACGAGGATGTACTGCGTGAGGGCGAATGGCAGAGAATCTTCAAGGTGAAGCCGGAAGTATTCACCGCAGAGGAAAAGAAGGCTTGGCTTGCAAAGAATACGGACGTATGCCTCGGTTCTGACGCATTCTTCCCGTTCGGCGACAACATCGAGCGTGCAAAGAAGTCCGGCGTTGCGTACATCGCAGAACCCGGTGGTTCCATCCGTGATGATAATGTTATCGACACCTGCAACAAGTACGGTATCGCAATGGCATTCACAGGTATCCGTCTGTTCCACCATTAAGCGGGGAGCCCCCGCGGGCATTACGCGCGGGAGAGTGAACCAGTTCGAATAGTTTGCTTCACGCGATGATGATTTTACAAACCGCATGATTCCTTTTGCTTCGCAAGCGGAATCATAGCTATCAAGGTTTTAGATTTCATGAAAGGGGTGAATCCTGTGTATCAGAAAACAGACATTGTGCTGGCGCATCAGAACTGCCGGCATAACCGCACACAGCTGAAAAAGAGCGATCTTTGCGGATGCTATCAGTGCGGTGAGATCTTTAAGCCCTCGCAGTTACAGGCGGAGGACTGGACGGACGGCGGCGAAACGGCATTGTGTCCGTTCTGCGGCATGGACAGCGTGATCGGCGATGCCGCAGGATTCCCCATTTCGGATGAATTTCTGGATGAGATGAAAGCGCATCGGTTCAGTTTATAGAATATTTCCAAAAGGAGGACACATCCCCCATGAAGATTTTAGTAGTTGGCGGCGGCGGCAGAGAGCATGCAATCATCATGAAGCTTGCAGAAAGCCCCCGTACCACCGAAATTTACTGCGCACCCGGCAACGGCGGTATTTCCCGCTATGCCAAGTGCTGCGATGTCAAGGCAACCGACATTGATGGTATGGTTGCACTTGCAAAGGAGATCCAGCCCGATCTGGTTGTGGTTGCCCCCGATGATCCGCTCGTACTCGGCATGGTCGATGCGATGCAGGCAGAGGGCTTCATGACATTCGGTCCGAAGAAGAATGCTGCGATCATTGAGGGCAGCAAGATTTTCTCCAAGGATCTCATGAAGAAGTACAATATCCCCACAGGCGGCTACGAGGTATTCACTGACAGTGCGTCCGCCATTGCCTATATCAAGGCACAGAACACCTATCCGACCGTCATCAAGGCGGATGGTCTGGCTCTCGGCAAGGGCGTGATCCTGGCACAGAATGAGCAGGAGGCTGTCGATGCTGTTGTTTCCATGATCGACGAAAAGCAGTTCGGCGACAGCAGCACACGCATCGTTGTGGAGGAATTTCTTACAGGTCCGGAGGTTTCCGTGCTGTCCTTTACGGATGGCAAGACCGTTGTGCCGATGATTTCTTCCATGGATCACAAGCGTGCGCTCGACGGCGACGAGGGTCTGAATACCGGCGGCATGGGTACGGTTGCACCGAACCCCTATTATACAAAGGAAATCGCCGATATTTGTATGGAAACCATCTTCAAGCCCACCATTGCAGCAATGGCAGCTGAGGGCAGAGCATTTACAGGATGCCTGTACTTCGGTCTGATGCTGACTCCGAACGGCCCGAAGGTGATCGAATACAACTGCCGTTTCGGCGATCCCGAAACACAGGTCGTTCTGCCCCTGCTGGATACGGATCTGGTGGATATTATGGAAGCGACCTACAAGGGCAATCTCTCCGATCTCGACATCGTATGGAAGCAGGAAAGTGCAGCCTGCGTTGTGATGGCAAGCGGCGGCTATCCGGTCAAGTACGAAAGCGGCAAGGTCATCTCCGGTATGGATGACAAAGGTCAGACAGCCGGCGCATTTGTGTACCATGCAGGTACAAAGTATGCGGATGGTGAATTTCTTACTGCCGGCGGCAGAGTTCTCGGCGTGACCGCCACTGCGGATACCCTGCAGAATGCCCTCACACAGGCATATAAGAGCGTGGAACAGATCACCTTTGACAAGGTGCATTACCGCAAGGACATCGGACAGCGCGCCCTTCAGGCAAAGTAAGAAACGAGGTGCAGTATGCATCCGAAATTGAAACGCTGTTTCCAGTTCGGGCAGTATGCCAATATTCTGTTTCTGGCATTTGCATTTGTCAGTGTTTTGTATTTCTGGCTGATCGCGCGGCATGACTGTGAGGTCATTGCCCTGGAAATCGCAGCTTACACAATTGAAACAGGCGGCTTTGTGCTGATGCTTTTTTCCCTGCTAAATTTCTGGAAGATCGTGCGCCACCGCTATATCATGAAAGCCGCAATGCTGGTTTATCTGATCGTAGAAGTCATCATTATGATCATGGACTTCAATGCGGAAAGTCTGCCGTTCTATCAGTCAAATTCCATGGCGCTGAATATCGGACATTCGATCTTCTCTGCAGGGATCTGTTTTACCTATTTGTCGCTGGAGCCGAAGAATACAGCACTGGAGGTTTCCATTGTCATTGCTGTGACCATTATTCTGATGGGAATGTTCGGAACGATTTTCAACCTGAATGTCTATATCAGCCTGTTTGCAAATTCCATTGCCTATGTCGTTCTCTTTTCGATCCTCCGTTTTCTCCATGCGCAGGAGCGCATTATGGTGGACTGTCACGGTGACAGGGCAAGGGAACAGAAATTCAAAAGCACCTTTTTTGATGATTTTGATCTATGAGTTATATCCAGTCCATGATAGGTGATGCTATGAATGAAAGAATGCCGTATCTTCGCGAAAAAACAGCACAGCTAACCACTTCGCCGGGTGTTTACCTGATGAAGGACGAAAAGGGCGGCATCATCTACATCGGCAAAGCCAAAAACCTGAAAAACCGCGTCAGCAGCTACTTCCGGGTATCTGCTGACCATACCCCCAAAGTGGCAAAGATGGTGTCCCATGTCTGGGATTATGATTTTATTGTCACCGATTCGGAATATGAGGCACTGCTGCTTGAATGCAGTCTGATCAAGCAGCATAAGCCGCATTATAACATCCTTTTGAAGGATGACAAGGGCTATCACTATATTAAAATTTCAAATGAAAAATTCCCTCGCATCACAGCCGAAAAACAGAAAGCAGGGGAGGGGCTGTACATCGGACCCTACACCGGCGGCTTTGTGACGAAATCGACTGTGGAGGAGGTCAATACCGTTTTCCGGCTTCCGACCTGTCAGAAGAAATTCCCGCAGATGTTCCGGAAGGGGAGACCCTGTTTGAATTACCATATCAAACGCTGTATGGGACTTTGCCAAGGGAAGCTCTCCCAGGAACAGTACGGGGAGATCATTGAACAGGCAACAGCGTATATCCGCAGCGGCAGCAGTGCATCTGTGGAGCGCATGGAACAGGAAATGGAACGTGCCGCCGAAGCACTGGATTTTGAGCGTGCTGCCATGCTCCGTGACCGTATCCGCGCCATTCAGAAAGCCGGACAGTCGCAGAAGATCATTGACAACCAGTTCCGTGATGCCGATGTGATCGCAGCGGCAGAAAGCCAGGACGAATTGTGTATTTCCGTGCTGATGTACCGCGGCGGCAGACTGCATGACAAGCAGAGCTTTCGGTTTTCTGACCATGCAGATGATGCTGGGCTGGAATCTTTTCTTGCACAGTTTTACCATAGCAGAACCGATCTGCCGAAGATCATCCTGCTGGAAAATGCAGTGCCGGACATGGAATTGCTGACAGAGCTGTTTTCCGCGCAGGCTGGCTTCCGAGTAAAGCTCCATGTGCCGCAGAGGGGCAATGGCGTACAGCTGATACGCATGTCCAAGCAGAATGCCGTGGAACAGATCGCAGTGCATACCAACCGTACCGGAAAGGAATTGCTTGCAGTGGAGGCTCTGGGCAGACTTTTGGGAATGCCGCAGGTTCCGAATTATATCGAAGCCTACGATATTTCCAATCTTGCTTCTGAATCCATGGTTGCCGGCATGGTGGTATTTGAAAACGGCAGACCGCTGAAAAAGGCGTACAAACGCTTTACTATCAAAGAATCCTTTCTGCAGAATGACTATGCCTGTATGCAGGAAGTCATCCGCAGAAGGCTCAGCCATCTGCATGATGACAGTGACGAGGGTTTTTCCCGAAAACCCGACCTGATCCTGCTCGACGGCGGCAGGGGACATGTGAATGCCGTTGCACCGATCATTCAGGAGCTTGCACCGGATATTGCACTGTACGGTATGGTCAAGGACAGCAAACACCGCACGCGAGCTATTGCAACGGGCGGGGGAGAGATCAGCGTATCCGGCACACAGAATGCATTCCATCTGCTGACGCGCATTCAGGATGAAGTACACCGGTATTCAGTCGCGTTCATGCACAGCAAGCACAAAAAACGCAGCTTTGCCTCTGAGCTGACACAGGTAGAGGGTATCGGCGAGAAGCTTGCGCAAAAGCTGATGCTGCATTTCAAAACCAAAGAGCTGTTGCTTGAGGCGGATGCAGAAGCACTTGCAGCAGCAGGCATTCCCAGAAAAACCGCAGAACGTCTTTATGCATTTCTGCACCAATACGAAAACCCCGTTTCCTATGAGGAACAGAGGGGAGTGGAGGGATCAGTATGAGAGTTATTACCGGTACCGCAAAGGGTATCCATCTGAAAACACTGGAGGGATTGGATGTCCGTCCCACCACGGATCGTGTCAAGGAGGGGATGTTTTCATCCATTCAATTTGATATTTCCGGTTCCACTGTGCTGGATCTGTTTGCCGGCAGCGGTCAGCTCGGCATTGAAGCCCTGAGCCGCGGTGCAAAGCAGGCAGTTTTTGTGGATCACTCTCCGCAGGCGATCCGTGTGATTCGAGAAAATCTGGAAAAAACAGGGCTGCAGGAGAGAGCGCAGGTTTACCAGAAGGAATCCGAGCATTTCTTCGCACTTTGTCCGGATTCATTTTTCGATTTTATTTTTCTGGATCCGCCGTACCGTAAGGATATTCTGCAGAAGATACTGCCGGATCTGATCCAGAAAATGAAGAAAAACGGCAAAATCATCTGCGAACATGAAAAAGATTTGGAAATGCCGGAAAAATTTTTGGATTTACAGTTGCAAAAAAACTATTTATATGGTAAAATAGTAGTATCAGTATATACTTTGAATGAGGAGGGAGCAGTGTGAGAAGAATTGCTGTTTGTCCGGGAAGCTTTGATCCCGTGACATTGGGACATCTGGATATTATTACACGTGCTTCAACACTTTTTGACAAGGTGATCGTGCTGATTTCGACCAATGCCAACAAAAGCACAGCAAGCTTCACAGCAACAGAACGCATGATGATGATTGCTGAAGCGACAGCGCATCTGGACAATGTGGTAATTGACATTCTGGATGGGCTGCTGGTAGATTATGTAAAAAATGTAAAGGCGGTGGCAATCGTCAAGGGTCTGCGTGCTGTAACGGATTTTGAGTATGAATTTCAGATGGCACTGACCAATAAGGTGCTTTACGAAAATGCAGAAACTGTTTTTCTGACAACCAGCAAGGAGAATATGTATCTCAGCTCCAGCGTTGTCAAGCAGGTGGCATATTTCGGCGGTGACATCAGTCCGTTCGTACCTGCATGTATTCTTGAAACGATTCAGAACCGGCTTGTAAAGGAGGAGCACAAATGAGTATTGATGAAATTCTGGATGATATGGACGAACTGCTGGATAAGGCAACCGGCGTTCCGTTCGCATCACACAAAGCCATCGTTGACGGTGAAAGAATGAGAGAACTGATCAATGATGTCCGTCTGAATGTGCCGCAGGAGATCAAGCACGCCAAAATGGTGGAGTATGACCGTGACCGCATTCTGAAGGAAGCAGAGGCAAAGGCAGAGCTGATCGTGCGCCAAGCAGAGGAACGTGCAAAGCAGCTCATGTCAGAGGAAGCGATCATCCGCGAAGCCAAGAAGTATGCAGCTGAGCTGGTGAACAATGCCAAGACGGAGTCCGATGCCATTAAGAACGCAACGGACACCTATATCAGCAAGCGCTTCAAGGAGGCAGAAACCTTCTTTTCTACAAGCCTTCAGGATGTACAGCAGAGAAAGTCAAAGCTGGACAAGCTTCGTAAGGCAAACCAGCAGGCAGCTTCTCAGCAGACCGCATCTGTTTCCAGAAGACAGGTGCAGGCACAGCAGAAGAACAACGGCTGATTGTATCATCAACAAAAAACAGCTTTTCTGTATCGGGAAGCTGTTTTTTGTTGCAGGAGGGAGGCTTTTAAATTTTTTTCAAAACATACACCAAATAACTATTTTGTGCAACTTTACATATGGATCTTTGGTTTTTGTGCCAGATCCTGCTAAATCAGCCATTGATACACCTCCGGGGTTGTGGTATGCACCGCCAGCACACAAAAAGAATTTTTTTTGCGCAAAAGTCTTGATTTTCACAAGAAAGTATGCTATAATATAATAGTTGGAGAGTTGTCCGAGAGGTCGAAGGTGCGAAACTCGAAATTTCGTGTTCTCTAATAAAGAACCCAGGGTTCGAATCCCTGACTCTCCGCCAATGCGAAAGAAAGTTTCTCTTTTATGAGAAACTTTCTTTTTTGTTCCTATGAGCTGAACAAATAACAAAGTCTCCGGCGTTTTACCGGAGACTTTTATGTATTATAAAATATTATTATTTGATAGAACTGCTTCCAGAGAATGCACTCAGGAACAGAATCGCACTTGCATCAAGCGCATCTACAGCACTATCGAGATTTGCGTCATAAATACGAAGGATCGGCTCCGGGATATACGAGGTAGTGTTTGCGCCATGTGTAGCAGCGTAAGAAAGAACAACGGTTGCATCTACCGCATCAATGCATCCATCTGCGTTGCAGTCCCCCACCTTGACCTCCTGCTCTGTTACCATAACACTGCAGGTGGACTTGTTTCCGAAAATATCCATTGCGGTGATGTAAGCAGTACCATATCCGACAGCTTCCACATAGCCATTGGCTGTAACTGTAACCACATCCTCATTGCTGGACATCCAGTAGATCACATTCTCAGTACCGTATACATTCAGCTGACTGCCTTCTCCGATCTCAGTGAACATGAGCATTGACTGGTTGAGTGTAAGATGCGGGACAACATCAATTGTAACCTCTACCGAATCCATGCTTCCATTGTCAGATTCTGCAGTGATCGTCACTGTGCCATCCTTCAGCGGGGTCACACAGCCATCCTCATTCACCAACGCAATGCTTTCATCAGAGGAGGTATAAGTGATCTGACCATCGCCGACATGCTCCGGGATCATAGGAGAAAGTGTGCGAAGGAGAACAGTTTCTTCTGCAAACTCCACCTCACGGGAATAGAACACATTCTTATCCACATAGCCATCAATGCCGGCAACTGATCCAACGTTGGTGTACTGCCACATATTGTACTCGCCTTCGTACAATGTCTGGTCAGTATAGTTGGCAAGCCAGATGGAATAATACGGTTCCAGCTCCTCAACATTCATCTTTTCTTCGAGCCAGTAAATATTTGCATAGATACCGGCATCATATCCCGCTTCTTCAATGGTCGAGCAGAAGGCATCAATATTTTCCGTCATCTGCTCTGGAGTCAGATTGGCACTTTCCATTCTGCCATCTGCGGAAATGGCTTCCACATCCAGATAGATGGGAGCTTCCAGCTCTGTGCCGTCGAGTGTTTCCAGCACAAAATTTGCTTCCTCAACCGCTTCCTCCGGAGTCACAGCCTGAGTAAAGAAGTACAGACCAACATCAAGACCTGCTTTCTTTGCCCCCTCAATATGGGATGCATAATAATTGTCCACGACCAGTGCGCCGGATTCGCCGAAGCCACGGAAGCCAATGCGGATAATCACAAAATCCACATTATCCTCTGCGAGTGTTTCCCAGTCAACCTCAGGCTGATATTTTGAAACATCGATTCCCTCAGTCATAATGTAGCCATCATCAAAACGGCTGTTATGAACCAACTCATCAGAAGATGCAGGGGTGGATCTGGAAACCAACGCAGATGATGGAACATATCGGAATCTTCCGGGATCGTCCACAACAACTGTGTCATCTGCAAACGTTTTCGGAACCACACAGAAGCCCTGTGCCAATACAGCTGCACTGATACATGCGATCATTCTTTTTAAATCCATTGGTAATTACAACTCCTTCTGTAATTTTGCCATGTTCCCCATCGGTACATAGCTGGTTTTGTTTTCCTGAATGTTTAAACCATAAACATTATAACATAATTCTTGCACTTTGTCAATGTGGTTTTAGTGTGTTTTGTGTTGCATTTCATGCGGAAATGTGGGATTTTACACCCTCCTCTCCCCTTGCATGTACACATCGTATAAATTCATCAAACACTTGTAAAAAACAATTCCCCTTTCCGTATTTTTCTTTCGCCGTTTATACCAATCGTACATAACTTGTTTTGTACAATGCGACGAAAAAATCAACATATTGTGAAAAGAGGATTGAATTGCAGTGAAAAATATGCTATAATATGTATGCAATTGTTCAATAAATTGCTGATGCAGGCACTCCTACAAAGCTGCTCATGCATCAGAACCTCCATTTGTCCGATGATGCAAATGGGGTTCCGGAATGAGGTATTCATAACAGAAGGAGGAAGATTGAGTATGAAACATGAAAAGAAAATTGGAAAGCGTCTGCTTGCGAGTGCAATGTGTGCTGCAATGCTGACAGGAACAGCGGCGCAGTTCTCTGCAAAGCCGGATATGACCGCATCCGCAGCGGATTATAACTATGCGGAGGCACTGGAGCTGTCCCTCTACTTCTTTGATGCCAATCAGTGCGGCAGTGAAGTAGATGACAACTGCCTGACATGGCGCGGTAATTGCCACACATATGACGCAGAGGCTTCTCTGGACAGTGCAGAGGGACTTTCCAGCGCATCTAAGAGCGCGATTATGGCACAGAACGGTGGTTCTTCCACAGTGGATGTTTCCGGCGGCTATCATGATGCCGGCGATCACATCAAATTCTCGATGACTATGGGATTTGCAGCGACCAGTGTAGCATGGTCTTATTTCACTTATCCTGAGGCTTATGAGAATGCAGGATGTACCGATCATATGCTGTATATTCTGCGTGAGACCTGCGATTACTTCATGAAGGTAACGTATCTGGATGAAAATGATAATTTCATTGCAGCGTGCGGACAGGTTGCATCCGAAGGCGAGGATCACAGCGTATGGAGTTCTCCTGAAAGCCAGAATATGAATCGTACTACTTATTGGATGGATGCATCCAACCCGATGGCTGATGCGGCTGGTCAGATGGCATCCGCACTTGCATCCTCTTCTTTGGCATTCCGTAAAAATGGTGATACAGCATACGCAGATGAATGTGTGAAATACGCAAAGGCATTGCAGGAATTTGCGTCCGCATATCCCTCCACCCAGAATCTCGGACGCGGCGGCATGTATAGTTCTTCCAGTCAGAAGGACGATGTAGCATGGGCTGAATTGTGGGTTGCGCTTGCTGAAAATAACGGCACACTCCCCTCTTCTTTCAGCCCGAATTACAAGCTGACCGGTCAGGGCTGCTATAACGGCGGTGACTATGATTATTACATGTACACCTGGGACAAGGTATGGAATGGCTATGCGGCACTTCTGACAGAGGTCGGCTATGATACGGACACCTACCTGAATGAGATCAAATTTGAGCTGAATAATCAGGGCGGTCTGAGCACAAGCAAGTATAATGCTGCAGGCTGGGGTGCGTCCCGTTACAACTGCGCACTGCAGATGCTCGCACTGCATATTGCAGATGCAACCAATGATGCAAGCTATGCAGAGGCAGCAAAGTACCAGATGGACTATATCCTTGGTAACAACTCTTTCGGCTACAGCTTCCTGAGCGGTTATGGCACTGCATGGCCGACCCATATCCACCATCGTGCCGCAAATCCCGGCACTGGTAATGTCGCTGACAACACTGCCTGCACATACACCCTGTATGGTGCTCTGATCGGCGGTCCCGATTCAAATGGAAACTATGAAGATCATTCTGAAAGATACCAGTTCACCGAGCCAGCACTGGATTACAACGGCTGCTACGCACTGGCGATTGCCGGTCTGGCTTCCAGATACGGCGGCGATGCGGATGCAGCAGATGCAGTTGTGGCAGCTGCTGATGAGATCGTGACTGCGTTCCAGTTCGGCGATGATACCACCGAACCGCCCACAGAGGAAGACACAACAGAACCCACAGAAGAAACAACAACGGATACCTCTGAGGTTCCGGATGATGTGAATTATGGTGATGTCAATTGCGACGGCACTGTTGATATTCTGGACGTTCTGACGCTTAACAAGAATCTGCTTGCTGGAGAAGCCCTTTCCGATGCAGGAAAAATCAACGCTGACGTGGACGGGGACGGTTCTCCTACTTCCGCCGATGCTCTCATTATCCTGAAGTACACCATCGGACTGGTTACTTCCTTTGGCGGATAATCCACAAACAAAATCTGCAATAGAAATGATCCCCTCCTGACTATTGTCGGAGGGGATCATTATGTTACTGCATCAGCGGCAGTACAATGAATCCAAGGAGCATGGCAGCGGCGATCAGGAGAATGAAAACGCGCATGGCTGTGCTCTTTTTTCTTTTAGGCGGAAGTTGGTTCTTCATGGCTCTGCACCTCCTACTAATCCAACTGAATAACAAGATCGGTCGGTTCCGTCGGAGCTTCTGTCGGGGCGGGAGCTTCCGAAGCCTCCTCCCCTTCTGCGGTATCAGCAGTACCGCTGCCGTCAGGTGCGGAGACGGTTTCTCCCTCGGTAACTGCTTCCGTTGTCGTTTCCTTACTGCGCAGATAATCCCAGACACTGGTAGTTGCAGTGGTCTGCGCAACGATCACAGCAAAATCCTCGCCCTCTTTTTTTTCCTGATTGCGCTGGTTGCTGCTGCTGATACTGTTAATGGAGTGGATGGAAATGCCAATGACTCCAAACATCGCCAGAAACGCAGCTGCAATTGCCACGATCCGGATCAGATCTGTATTTCCTTTCACGGGCAGCCTCCTTTACATAAAGAAGCAGGCATCCTGCTCGGTGATGAGCGTATCTCCGCCTTCGGGACGGATCAGCCATCCGGTGATATTTTCGGATGTGACAGTCACCTCATCCCCTTCATGGCATTCCGGAAGAAGCTCGGAGGTTTCTGCAATCCTTGCCTTGATCGTTTCGCCTTCAAAGCTTTCAATCTCTGCCCAGAGAAGTTCCTTGCTGTAGCCATATTTCTGACGGTTTTCCGGTGTCAGTGAAAACTCCACACGAACACCCGCCTGTTCAATCGGAACGGATGCTGAGAGCTGCTCATAGGCATTTTTCAGCTGCAGAATGGTTTCCTTGGCAAGGAAGATACGGCGGACAAATTCGCTGTGGGATGCAGAGAGATCCGGTTCTGCGCCCTCCGCCATCGGCGTGAACTCTGTAGGCTGGCAGACTGTACCGTCCTCTGTAATGACCTGCAGAACACCCGACGGCACAGAGCGTGAGATATCTGCGGTAAAGGAATCCGGCATATCCGCAAGGATCGTTTCCGGCTTTACCCAGGTAATATCGCACTCTTCCTCTTCTTCAAAGCGGATCGAGGTGATGTATTTTCCGGCATCATCAAGCATTGCTGCTTCAGCTGCCTGGCATCCTGTGTAATGTAGGATGCTTGCAAAGTACCCGAAATTCTCACGGTTGGTGCCAATTACCTCCAGTTCCCGGAGTCCCAGTACTGCCAGTCCCTGTGTCGTCATCCATACCTCGTCATTATCTTCAGCGGCAACTATGTTCAGGTAGAACAGATCCGCTGTCCTTACTGCATTGCGCAGGGTACCTGCAAATCTGACCCACGTGCTGGAATATGCCAGGCAAGAGATCAGGTCAGCCACGCCCAGCATGTCAGGAAGAAGCGTATACAGCAGATGCATCGCCACATGCATGGAGGCTGTCGGATCATCACTGTAGTGCATCTGCAAAAGAAGATACAGCCTTGCTTCCTCCATTGCATGAAAAGTCTCTTCATCCAGCGAATCATGCGCACGCAGATAAAAGGGATGCTCTGTCTCCATCCAGGACAGCGATGCTTCATAGATCTTCCCCTCAAAACGAAGGGTAACATATAAGCTGTCCTCCTCTTCGCTGTGACTGAGCAGCTCCATACTATCAGAAAGACCAGACAAACGCTCTGCCAATGTCGTTTTTGTTGCTGCTGCAGGGATTGCCGCCAGGGCGCAGGGAATTTTTCTGACAAGGCCATGACAGCTTCCGGCGGACTGTTCCTCGATCTGATGCTCTGCGTCTGCCTCCGGCAGAACGGTTTCCAGAAGATCTGTATAATAGGAGCTGCCGTTTCGCTTATCCAGCAATTCGCACTGCTCCTTGGCAGTTGTATAGAAATACTGGATCAGGTCAGTGAATCGGTAGCCATCCTCGGACGGTACCACCGGCAGGGGCTTGAGGAAGACACTGTTGGAAAATTCGGTCTGCTTTGACGCACACTGCAGAAGCCGGTATGCGCCCCTTGCAAAAGTCATCTTCATCCTGGGGTTTCTGCATTCCATATAATTCTGAACATTCTGCTTGAACAGTCTCCAGCCCTCTGCCGGATCAGTCGCGCTGTAAAGCTCCAGCAGATAGCCGCTTTCTGCAAGAAACTCTGGTTCACTGCAGGTATAGCGTGCGCAAAGCGTTCCATAATAGGAGGCTTCTGCAAGATTGCCGTGATACAGGTAGAATCTTGTCAGTGCACCATAAGAAACATGGGGAACCTCCGCACAGGTTTTGCGACCGTCCAGAATGGGGGCAGCAATGCGGAGAGCTTCTGCTTCATCCTCCAATTCCAGTGCCAGACACAGATCATGATGGGTCTCACAGGCTTCGCAGTCGCTGTTGCCGTCACGCTTGCAGCTGCGGAACTGCTGATGGGCTTCCTTTGCCTTTTCCTTATCAATCGGCAGATAGAAATTACTTTTCTTCTGATAATAGACACGCAGAGAAAATCCGTACTTCCGACAGCGTTTTTCGTACTCGTCATAGTACTTCTCTACTTCCTGCAGGGAGATCTGGTAATAATCCTTCATATTCTCCAGCACCCATTTGAACGCCTGCATTACATCATCAAAGGTATCATCCTCCAGCTCCGGATGGGCATCAAATACCTGAAGCAGCTCCGGAAACATAATGATCGCCTTGAAATTATCTTCATGAAAAATGGATTCCCGTATATATTCATACCGGAAATAAATACGCCAGTAATGCGCCGCAGAAGCATCGGCTTCTGTAATTGCATTCTGCATGATCTCCATACGGGGCGTACCGTGTTCTGCACCGCGGATCTGCTCGATCCACTGTTCAGCCTGAAACATATGCAATTCCTCCTTTATAACGTATTAATGATCACTGCTCCGGATACGGATAATGGAGCAGTTTTGTGAAATCCTCTGTACCGTTTCGCTGGTCGAATTTCTGTGTATAATCCTCTGCGATCGCAAGGAAATGTACCGCAATTGCAGGAATATCTCTATTCCGCACTGCCTGAAATGCCGGCGTATCCTTTGGAACAGCAAGGAAGTCAGGTAATGTATAGGAATCCGGAAGTGCCTGGAACAGACGGTATGCCCCGATTGCAAAATGCATCCGCAGCATGGGATTTTTGGACTGCGCGAAAATGGGATAATTCCGGCAGAACAGCCGGATGCCATGTGCCGGATCCAGGATCCCGTACAGTGTCATCAGCGTTCCGATGATGTCAAGATAGTAGGCATCTCCATCCACACGGTATTCTGTCTTTTCCGCATAGGATGCTGCTTTTTCAAAGCTGCCCTGTTTTAGGTAGAAACGGATGAACTCGTGATATGTAGACTGCGGAAGCGCGTTTGAAGTCAGGATGCCGTCAAAGATCGGCTTTGCCGCCAAAAGTGCCTTTTCTTCTTCACCTATAGAAAGGTAGTATATCACCTGCTGGTCATGATACAATGCCCTGCCGTCGGAGATCTCATCAAGCGGCGCATCAAGAAAACGATAGAAATCCGCTGCTGCGATTCCCCTGTCACAGTGCATATAAAACAGACTTCGCTTCATGTAGTAAATACTCAGACTGCAGCCCTGTTCGATCAGACGGCGTTTGAACAGACGGAAATAACTGTCGATCTCCGCCTTGGAGATCTGCGGAAACTCCGGTGCCGCCTCTACGATCCACTTGAAAGCAACCAGCATAGAATGCTCACAGCTGATATTCTGACGGATCTCCTCATGTGCATCGTACAGAGCCAGAAGCTCCGGAAAGATGATCATTGCATAGTAACGGTCGCCGCAGAAGATGGATTCCTGCAGGTAAGCGAACCGGAAATCAAACATCCATATCAGATCATGGCGTTCATCTGCCAGGTGTATGGCGCTGCGTATCGCATTCAGACGCGGCATCCCGCGTTCGATCCCGCGAAATTCCTCCGCCATTTTCAGAAACTCATTCATCACCAAGCCCCCATTCGATCAGCTGGATCAGATTGTCATTCAGCAATGCCGTTTCACCGCCGCGCATCGGAAATCTGCCGGTAAGCAGAGCCTGCACATAGAGGATTTCAAGGCATACCCTGATTTTTTCAGGATTGCTGATCGAGGAAAGTCTGCGGATCAGGGCATTGTTCTGGTTGAGATAGAGTACTGCCCTGCTGGTTTTGATCTCCTGCGCAAATGCATTGAGCATGGAAGCAAATATCGGGGAGGAGTTTTCTCTGGAATGCTCAATCTCGCGAAGCGTCTGTGCGTTTTCATCCAACATATAGAACACCGGAAGCGAAGCCGGTGAGAAGCATTTCAGCTGTACATCGCATTCAAATTCCCGGAACGCTTTCTGCGCAGTATTCAGAAGCACGGCGGTATCCTTCTGCGTTTGCATATCCGGTTCCTGCAGAAACTCGTCAAAAGCTACGAGCTGAAGCGGATACAGAATCAGCTCCTCATTCTGATCAGAAAGCTTTCGCAAAAGTCCGGTGTCATATACATAGCAGGCGTTGATCAGCAGCTGATCCTGTGCCAGCATAAGAGGAGCAGTGCGATGGAACTGGTTCATGTCCCCCGTATAGCCGATCGGTTCGCGCCGCTTCATCAGCTCCCTGCCGCTCATTCTGCCCATATTGGTCTCAAACTCCAGGAAGGGCATGAAGGTGCGGAAGAACACATCATCCTCCGCCGCCATGGATTTGATGGCAAGAAAATGGACATCTATGATCCTCTGGAGCAGCTGCGGATCCCGGCGGGACAGGGAAAGCAGGTAATTGGAAATACATTCACTCAGCTCCTCGCGTGCCTGTGCGAGTACTTCATCCTCATAGAAATTCTCGCGCGAAGCAGTGGGGCGCAGACCGGTGGTATTGAGGAAACAGCGCAGAAAGAATGACCATTTCGGAAGAATGGTGCTGCCGTCCTCTGTCAGGAGCATGTTTTTCAGATAAATGCGGTGTGAATTTTTCGCGTGCATGGAAACGGCATGGGGCATGATATAGGCGGCACCGCTGAACAATCCGGAACGGGACTCCAGCGGAATATAACCAATGAAGTCGCTCCCGAATATCTGCGTTCCGAGCTGCATAACGCTTTGCTGCGCATCACTGCCAGTGGTCTTGTACCATTCATTGATACGGTATACACGCTCTCCGCCCTGCATCATTACCGGGAACGGCAGAGGAAGACCATAATAACGCACAAGCTCCGTAATGCGTTCCTCGTTGAAATACTGTTCACTGCCCTTCTTGGCTCTGATGCAGATACGGGTGCCGATGGTCACATCCTCACCAGCAGGCGAAATACTGTATGTACCGTCCGGCTTTCCGCGGAAGCAGTACGCCTGTTCCGGCTGCTTGACAGAGCGCGTCCACAGCTCGATCTCATCCGTGACCATAAAACAGGACAGCATACCGATTCCGAATCTGCCTATGTAATCCTCCAGGATCCTTCCGGTTTCCAGATCACGCTTGGAGGATTGTCCGATGACTGCAAGGAACTGATGGATCTCGGATTCCGTCAGTCCTGTGCCGTTATCGCTGAAAATGATCTGCGGCTGTTCTTCTCCGCCAGCCAGCTCAATGGTGATCCTGCCCTCTTGGAACTGCGGATCATGGAGCTGTCTGCCGCTGATGGCATCCGTACTGTTCTGCAGCAGCTCGCGGATGAAGACATCCGGACTGCTGTAGAGATGATTGGCGAGAATATCTATCATTCCGCCGAGATTAACTTTAAAAACAAAGGGTTCCCCCATAATTATGTACCTCGCTGTTATGTTGTGTACTTTACTCTTTTATCATATCATATCTATGTGAAAAATGCAAGTAGCTACTGCAAAAAATCGTGAGCCGTCCCGGAAACGCAGGATAGCTCACGATACATCGTTTTTAAGAACCTGTCTTCACAAGGGACACGAGCAGATTTTCAGGCAGAAAAGACAGATTCTATCCAAACAAACGGAAACGGCGTTTCTTGTAAAATGGCTTTGCACTGTCTGCCGCCTGTCTGCCGAAATCCTCCTGATAGGAGACGAACTCAATATCCAGTCCCTTTGCGAGCGGCATCATCTTTTCAGCAAGTGTGCTGTAAAGCTCCTTCAGCTCACAGGATGCATCCACGATCACAAGATAGCTCGGTCGAAGCTGTGTATCCTTTTCGATCATGCGCAGATATGCCGCATTGACCTTTTTGTTGTTCTGGAGCAATTCAGCTGCCGCATCCATCATCGGCTGGGCTGTCTCCGGCGGCGCAGTAATACTGATCCGATCTTCACCGCCAAGTGTGAGCTTTTCTGCGGGCAGCTGCAGTGTGCCGTCCACAGCTTTTCGGACTGCCTCCAGCATTTCCCGGTCAAGCACCAAATTCATGCTGAACGGATTGATGACAATGCCGTCCATGCTTTCAAGGAACATCTGCATTTCAGAAAAGCTGACAATGCGATGACTGAACTGTCCCTTCAGATTGCCGCGGCGAAATTCCGGCCAGTCCGTAAAGCACATCATATAAGTTTCACCGTTTTCTCCCTGCATCGTAGGAAGGCCCGGTACACCGTCCTGCATCCGGATGGGAGTAATATAGGATGCACGACTGATCTCCAGAAGCATGGCACATTCAGCGGCAGTATCAGCACGGCGGCAGGCTGCCTGCTGGAAGAAATAATGCGCTTTAGAAAGCAGGCGGGGATTCATCACGATCCGATCCGCATGTTCCGGATCATGTCCCTCCAGCTCGTCCATCAGTTCAAACAGACTGACTGCAATATACTGCTGCCCATTGTCAATGAGCAGTACTGTTACGCCAGAACGCAGCAGATCACCGAACAGGAACATTCTGTTGGCAGCCTTGTTTTCACTGATACCGACAGTTATATTTTTCCGGGCAAGCTCTTCCTGAAACTGTTCTGCAAATGCTTTTTCTGAGAAAAGGTATGCTGCATATTCTCCATGTTCCAGACCGATATAATAATTCCGTGTAGCCGGAGACACTGCTGCCCAGAGCAGCTCCTGACTGCGGATCGCTTTCACGATCTCCTGATAGATCAGCTCACTGCCATTGTTCTGCATCAGCTGTGCAATGCACATTTGTATTGTCTGCATGATACCACGTCCTTTCATATTTTTATTATACCATATTCCGCTTCTTTCGTCAAGCGCGTATGCAATACAGAAAAAAGACAAATATCTTCCATCCACTTGCATTCACAGAAGAAAAATGATATAATAATAAAGGGAATCTCTAAAAACCTCCCTCACGGCAGAATTTCTATGACCGGCATCATCTGCTGCGTCAGAAAATCTTGGAATACATCAAGTATGCCTGAATGTGAGACAGGATGTTGTCTGAATATGAACGGTATACAGGCGTTGGATTTGAGCATGTATTCCTGCGATTTTCTTCCTTGCATCTGACACCAGTCATGTGCGAAATTCTGCTCGTATTCCGGTTTTTAGAGATTCCCTAAAGAAGTGCACAGCACGGGAGCCGCCCGCTGCTGTATGCGCATTTTCTGATTACGAAAGGGACGAGAGAAACCAATGGAGCTTACAACTCAGCATACAGAAAAAAAAGACAGGCTCATCATCCGCCATCCTGTATTCAAGCAGATGCTGCTGGAGGTGCGCAAAGCAGTGAATGGCAAGGATGCCCGCATCTGCAAGGTGCTGCTTGCCATTCTTGCCGGAGGTCATATTCTCCTTGAAGATATTCCGGGTGTCGGCAAAACCACGCTTGCTCTTGCACTGTCAAGAACACTTTCGCTGACCACCAAGCGCATCCAGTTCACTCCCGATGTTCTGCCCTCCGATGTAACGGGCTTTACACTGTATGACAAAACGACCAATTCCTTTGCATTCAAGCCGGGGGCAGCATTCTGTAATCTCCTGCTGGCAGACGAGATCAACCGCACCTCCAGCAAAACACAATCTGCCCTGCTGGAGCTGATGGAGGAAGGCGCGGTGACCATTGACGGTACGACACATGCACTCCCCTCTCCGCATATCGTGATCGCTACCCAGAATCCCATTACCTGCGTCGGCACACAGAAGCTGCCGGAATCCCAGCTCGACCGTTTTCTTATCCGCCTGACACTGGGATATCCCGATGTCAGCAGTGAGATCGCACTGCTGATGGCAAGACAGGATCATAACCCGCTCGATGACATCTGTCCCGCAGCGGATGCCCGAAGCATTGAACGGATGCGCCGTGAAACAGAAGCAGTCTATGTCAGCGATCCGATCTGCCGCTATATCGTCGATCTGACCAACGCAACACGGAATCATCCACAGATACGCCTTGGCATCAGTCCCCGCGGCTCATTGGCTCTGATGCAGATGGCAAAAGCCTGTGCCTATGTCCAGGGGCGTGATTATCTGCTGCCGGATGATGTGATCTATGTTTGTGCGGATGTATTCTGTCACCGTCTGCTGCTCTGTAACCATATGGAGGATCCGCAGAAGCCGGAACAGATCGTACAGGAGATACTGGAGAACACGCGCGTTCCGGAGGCGGGGCATTGATATGCTGATCCTACAACTGCTGTACCTGCTGCTTCTTGCCCTGCTGGTACTGTTCTATGTACTGTATATTGACACCTTTGCCATGATCATGCTGCTGTGTGCAGTGACAATCCCGTTCCTCATGCTGATCCTTCTGATTTGTCTGAAATGCACCAGCGGTGCATCTCTTACATGCGACCACGACACCTGCACAGCCGGCGAATCCATTCCCGTTACACTTACCGTGCGCAACCGATCGCCGTTTTCCTTTCCGCAGGCGCGTGCGGTAGTGATCCTGCGACATACCTTTGGTACGGGCAGGGAAAAACTGCATCTGCGTTTTCCGCTGCAGGCACGGAATCTGACAAGGATCACATTCTATGTTCATGCAGATTTCTGCGGTGCAATGGAACTCTCCCTGAAACGTGTCAGCGTATTTGACTATCTGCGCCTGTTCAGGACTAAGATCACCATCCGCCAGAAACATAGCAATGTGCTGGTACTTCCGAAATGCGTCGCGCTGCCTGTTTATAACAGCTCTCAGCCGGTACTTCGTCCGGACAGCGACAGCTTCGGCGATCGTCCCGGTGACGATCCGTCGGAGATATTCGGCTTTCATGAATATGGTCCCGGTGATGCAGTGAGCCGCATTCACTGGAAGCTCAGCACCAAAATGGATACCCTTTTTGTCAAAGAGTTCAGTACACCGATTGAAAAATCCGTACTTCTGCTTCTTGATTATCATGGCTCTGCACAGGGTTCGATGCAGGAGCGCATCCGCAAGGCGGAGACATTCCTGACCCTGTTTTACTCCATAGTCTGCCGGATGCTGGAGCAGCAGGTGTGGCCTGTGATCCTTTGGTACGATGGTCTGCAAGATGTGCTGGAACAGCACCAGCCGCAGTCGGTGGGTCACCTGGCAGACATCTTCCGTTCTCTTTATGATTCCATCGGAAGCATGGAGCTGGACACGGAGAAACTGATGGATCGCATTTCCGGAGAACAGTATTCTTCACTGACCTGTATTTCCGACCAGCTTTCTCCCACCCTTCTGCATATGATCGACAAGCAGCTGGATGCCAACCAGAAAAACCTGCTCCATGTATGCAGTCAGTATGCCTCCGGAATGGAGATCCCGCAGCTGGCGGAAACAAAGCTTCTGTATGTGCATGTCGGCAGAATACAGGAGGACATTTCCCAATTAACCATCTGAGAGGTAGCATATGAAGCCAAACAAGCATTCTTCTGTCAGCGGTATCCGGATTGAAAGCACGCTGTCCATGGCAGTACAGAACCGGAATCACCAGCGGCATCCGATACATCTGCTGGTGATCGCGCTCTGCGGTGCGATCGGCAGTATCTGCACATTTCTCTCCATGTTTGAACCGCTGTATCATGCACTGGCATTGATCATCAGCCTGTCGGCGGTATTCGTCTGCTCTGCTTTTCTGGCACATTCTGCAGGCAGATTTTCGCCCTTCAGAGTGGGATTTGTAACATTTTATGCCATCATCCTCTACCTGCTTCGGGAACCATTCAGTGCAGGCTTTGCGCATCTGGTCAATACGATCTACAAGGTCATCTATATGACCGAATGGGAACGATTCGCGACCTCCGCGGAGCTTTCGCCGGAGTACTGTACAACAGTATTTCTGATCCTTGCATTCTGCCCGATCCTCTATATGCTCTGTTATGCTGTACTGCATTTTCAGAATCTGTTCCTGAGCCTGATCGCCACTTTTCCCTTTGTGGAAATCGGCTTCTATTTCGGCGTTCCGGCAAATCGTTTTTCCGCAATCCTCTTGCTGTCCTTCTGGTTCAGCATGGCGGCAGTCCATCTTGCCAATTCCGGAGCGTATCATGGGAAAGGCACCAACAGCTTTCTGCGACGGGATAACACCTTTTTCCCGATCAGCAGTATGCGATTCATGGTGACTGAAAAAATCGGCATCCAGGTGCTTGCAGGCACCATGGCAGTCTGCCTGGCAATCTGGCAGGTACTTGATCTGACCGGCTATCAGCGCAGTGATGATGTCAAGATACTGCGGCGTGAAGTCCAGGATCACATTGCTGCCCTGATGTCGGGAGAGTTTTTTGAAGAGTCCGAGCTATGGAAGAGCGTTCACTATGAGACACATACGGATGACCGCGTTGTAGTAACGCTCGGCAAGGAGGACAAGCGTGAATTTGAGGATATTTCCTTGTCCGGTCTGTGGCTCTCTGCAATTCCGGAGGGAAGGCTCTATCTGAAATACTGCGTTGGTGAGATATACAGCGGCAACACATGGAGCATTCCGGAGGAGAGTGTCTATGAGACGGAGATTTTTGATCTTTTTGAACAGACGGGCTATTATCCCCAGGAATTTTTGTATGGAAATGTATCCCCTTTCTCATCACACAAGCAGATCACAATGGAATTTCTCCATGTTACAGAGCTGCTTTCCAAGTGCCTCCCCTATGGCTTTGCAGAGAATGATGCGGTAGCATTCAATCAGGACAACCGAGCATCAGAATTTGCATCCACATATGAAATCGTGTACGATCAGAATTATGAGGATCTGCTGCTGGAGAGCAGTCAATTTCTCCTGACCGGTGAGGAAATCCACCCCTCTCTGTGCCGCCCTGAACAGCAGGCGGCATTCCGGACGCTTCTGGAAGAAGCTCCGCCTTCAGTGCTGCAGTTCACTGTGCCGCCAGGCGGTTATGCCGCAGGGACATCCGCATCACTGGAAGCTTCCCTCCTGTGTCATTACGGCTACAAGGAATATGTACTTGCACAGGATCTGCAGATTCCTGACACACCTGCAATGCAGCATGTCCGCGAAGCATATGCCCCTCTGCTGAACAGCTTCAGCTATCAAACAGCATCTGCATCTGAGATCATCGCCTTTATGCAGGAGCTGAGAGAAACGGTCTGCGGCAGCATGTCCTATACGCTTGCACCGGGCAGAACGCCCCCTGCAGAGGATTTTGTCGAGTTTTTCCTGCTGAAGAACCAGAAGGGATACTGTATGCACTACGCCACAGCAGGTGTGCTGCTTGCACGCATGGCAGGCATTCCGGCACGCTACTGCGAGGGCTACATGGTTGATCCGGACGAAAATAACATCATTGAAACGATGAACAAAGACGGCAGTACCGCATATACCTTTGATGTTCTTGACAGCAATGCCCACGCATGGGTGGAGCTGTACATTGACGGATGGGGCTGGGTACCCTTTGAATTTACCTTTGCAGACTCCGCACAGCTCCCCCCTGTTGAAACAGAACCTCCCACAGAAACCGTAACCTCCGTTGTTACCTCCTATGTACAGCAAACTGCTCCGCCGACAGAACAAACGGCAGTACAGACAGAAACGGCGATCGGCACACAGCCGCAGGATGCATCTAAGCCCGCTGTACTGCGCGGACTGCTGACAGCACTTGGTATTCTGCTTGCTGCCGCCCTCGTAATCGGAACCGTTTACGGCCTTCGTATTCTGGCACTGCGCAAACGGCAGCGGCTCTTTGCACAAACGGACAGAACTGCTGCTGTACAGTGTGTATACAGCTATCTTTGCAGTCTGCTTGCCTACTGCGGTGCGGATGTCAATGCATCGCGTACTGCGGAGATCGTAGAAAATGCAGAACGTGCCTGCGGAAAATACCTTCCGGAAGGCAGTTTAGAAATGGCGGTTTCCATTGCCGCTAAGGCGAAATTCAGCAAACATACAATTTCTGAAGCGGAACTGCAGCAGATGCTCCGCACTGTTTCCGCACTTGCGGACGGTATTACACAGAAGGCATCGTTCTGGCAGAAATTCCGTCTGAAATATATTCTCCATCTTGTATGATCAAAAGGGCATCTCTAAAAGAAAGGAATAGTCATATGGCAAAACGAGTCTATAAACGATTTGAACTGAAAAACCTCCTGAATGCGGATCTGCTGACAGTATTCATGCTGATCTCCGGTATTCTGTTCACCGTCAAGCCCGATATTCTGGAGCTTCTGTGCATCATAATCGGCGCAGTGCTGGGACTTGTCGGGATCGGTATCCTGATTTATTATTTCGTAAAGCGTCCGGATGTGCATGTAATCTGCGTTTACAGCATTCTGTTTGTAATTGCAGGTGTTTTGTTCGGCATTGTACCGACACTTCTGAAATTCCTGATCCCGATCTTCTTCGGTGCCTGGCTCCTGACAAGCTCTGCGGCGGGTATGTACAATAATTTCATGGCGCGCCGCTGTAATCCGCTCTGGTGGGTAGGACTGCTGCTGTGCACTGCCGGAGCAGCCATCGGTATTTATGTCATTACACGCCCCATCACCATTATGGAGACCACTGTTCAGCTCATCGGTATTGCAATGATCATTCATGCCGTTCTCCGGCTCGTCTCCATTATCTGCAACCGGAAATACCAGAAGGAAACTGCTGCTGCGGAAGAAGCAGATGCTGCTGAGACAGGCGGCGTGATCGAAACCACTGGTACAGTGATTGAAACGAGTGAGGAGTAAGTATGGACTATCAGGTCAATTTTGGCTGCTGGGGAAATGTATTTGCTGTCCCCACTGCAGTGGTCGATCACTTTCTGCGGCTTGCTTCGGATGTACAGCTCAAGGTACTGCTGTATCTGCTCCGAAATGGCGGACAGAATGTTTCAGCCGCTTCTGTTGCTGAATATTTCCGCATCACGGAGGAACAAGCAGAGGAAGCAGTGGAATTCTGGATACAGGCAAATATCCTGCAGCCCTCCCATGAAGCCGCAGTGAAACAGCAATTCGCGTTTCATCCCCCTGCCGAAGCTGTGCCGCAGCCCCCCAAGCTGGAGGAACGCCCGAAAACACAGCGCGGCAGCAAGGAGATCAAGCTCGATCCTTCTGAGATCGCGCATACCCTTGAACGGTCGCAGGAACTAAAGGATCTGTTCCAATGCTGTGAAAACCTGTTCGGCAGATTGCTCAATCATATGGAACAGCGTTCGCTCATCTGGATCCACAGCTATCTCGGAATGCGGAGCGAAGTCCTGCTGACGCTGCTGGGCTACTGTGTTTCCATCGATAAGGTCAGCATGTCCTATGCGGAATCCATTGCCATCAGTTGGATGGAACAGGACATCACTACGCTGGAACAGGCAGAAACAGAGATCAAACGGCTGACTGCCGAACACAGCTATCTGTCCCGGATCCGCAGGATGTTCGAGATGCAGCACGCACCGACTTCCCAGCAGAAAAAATACATAGAGCTCTGGCGCACAGCGGGCTATTCCATGGAGTTGCTCCAGTATGCGTATGAGATCACACTCGAAAGCATTGAGAAACTCAATTTCAAGTACATCAATACCATCCTCGAAAAATGGACGGCACAGGGCATCACCACGCCGGAACAGGCGCAGAAGCTCCGCAAGGCTTCGTCAGCTTCCAAGTCTGCCGCCACTGCACAGGATCCTGCAGAGCTGGATGAGTATCTGAGCGTAGTCAATCGCTTCAGAAAGGAGTAATGCATGAATGAAATGATTCTTCAGAAAGCATTGCAGACGGTGGCATCCCGCCGGCTGTATGCCAAATCCGAAAACGACAGGCGTTATCATGAAGTAAATACAAGGATCCCGCAGATCGCGGAGATCAACCGCCAGCTTGCGCAGACGGCAACAAAGCTTCTGGACACTCTGCAAAGCGGTGAGAACGTGGAGGAACGTCTGGAATCTCTGAAACGTCAGAATCTGGAAGCACAGCAGATTTCTGCTTCCCTGCTGAAGGCACATGGCTATCCGACAGATTATCTGGATATGCACTACACCTGCGAACGCTGTCAGGATACGGGCTATGCGGACGGCAGCTATTGCGGCTGTCTGAAAAAACTGATCGCCTCCCTCGGTATCAGCCGGATGAATGAATATGCACAGCTGACGCTGGCAAGCTTTGATCAGTTCTCACTGGAGTATTACCGCGGAAAAACGGATGAACAGGGGCAGGATTGTTTCCAGACGATGCAGCAGATACTGCTTGCCTGCCGTCGGTACGCAGCGGAATTTACGCCGCAGTCACCGAGTCTTTTGTTTTACGGAAGAACAGGACTTGGCAAAACGCATCTCTCCCTCTCCATTGCATCCGAGGTGCTTGCACAGGGATATGATGTTATTTATGACTCCATCATCAATTTGCTCCAGCAGGTCGAACGGGAACATTTCGGTCGGGAACGTTCCGAAATGGATACGCTCTATCTTCTGCTCCATGTGGATTTGCTGATCCTTGATGACCTTGGCACAGAGTTTGATACGCCTTTCTATGTATCCACGATCTACAACATCATCAACACGCGTATCAACCGTGGTCTGCCAACGATCATCAATACCAATCTGGACCTTATGTCCATCCGCAGACGCTACGAGGAACGCATTGTTTCGCGGCTGTTTGCGGTGTATGAATGTATGCATTTTGTCGGATCGGATATCCGGCTGATGAAAAAGAAAAACAGCGCACCATTGATTTGATGTGTCGAAATGAAAGGAAGATTAGATATGGAATTTCTGGAACTCGCTAAGAAAAGATGCTCCACCCGTAAATACACTGATCGCAAGGTGGAGCCGGAGAAACTGGAACGCATTCTGGAGGCGGCACGGATCGCACCTACCGGAAAGAACGCGCAGGCGTTCAAGCTGCTGGTAATGCAGAGCGAAGACAGCCTGAACAAGCTGAAGGAGGCTGCAAATTTCTACGATGCGCCGCTTGCTGTCCTGATTTGTGCTGATACAGAAAACACATGGCACCGTTCCTTTGACGGCAAGGTGATTTCTGACATTGACGCTTCCATCGTCAGCACACACATGGTTCTGGAGGCAACGGAGCTGGGGCTTGCTTCTCTGTGGATCTGCCGCTTCAAGCCGGATGTTGTGCGTGAGGCGTTCCGCATTCCGGAGGGCTTTGAGCCTGTGAATCTGACAGTATTCGGTTATCCGGATGAACCTCTCAAATCTCCGGAACGCCATGCTGCTGACCGGAAGGTGCTTTCTGATCTGATCGTTGAGGAGAGCTTCTGATCCTGACAAACAGAAACGGTTTCAAAGGGTGAATATCCCTTGAAACCGTTTTTTGCTGCATATTCAGTTATCAGTCATATCTCAATGCGTCGATCGGATTCATCTTTGCTGCCTTATTGGCAGGATAATAGCCGAAGAATACGCCGATCAGCATGGAGAAGAAGATCGAGATCATGATGGCAGGTACGGAAGGCTGAACGCTTACGGAGATAATATCAGTATACTCCTGCATGGAAGGATCGCTCATGATCATTGAAACGATACCGCCGATCAGCATACCGTTGCCGATACCGATCAGAATGCCGATGATGCCGCCAATCAGACAAATGATGATGGCTTCTGTGACGAACTGAATGCGGATGGAAGAATTTTTAGCACCCAATGCCTTGCGGATGCCGATCTCCTTGGTACGCTCCACGATGCTGACGAGCATGATGTTCATAACACCCACACCGCCAACGATCAGAGAAATTGCCGCGATGACGGAAATGGCAATGGTAATGACATTGATGACCATGTTGACCATATCTAAAATGCTCTGCTCGTTCTCAATGTACACATACCAATATTTGTTAGTTTGGTATTTCTCCTCGAAGAATTCCGTGAGATGTTCCTCCGCACTTTCCATACCCATTTCCGTATTCCAAAGGATCGCAGCATAGTCGTAGGTGATATCCGTCATACCCTGCAGCTTCTTCACAGTACCATACGGAATAAAGAACGGCGTTTCCTTGTCGATCTCCTTCGTGCCGGGTTCAAATCTGCCCATCTTGGCTTCCGGATATTCATAGACACCCACGATCGTAAAATCCTGTGTCTCGCCCTCATCAAGTATCAGTGTTATGGTCTCACCGATAGGATCCGTACCCTCCGGAAAATACTGATTCACAAAAATTTCCGATACTACTGTAGTATGCTTGTGTTCTGCATGGTCGCGTTCGCTGATAAAGCGGCCGTCCAGCATTTTCAGTTTCATTTCTTCCGCAAAGCCGTTGGTTGCACCGTACAGATAACCGCCGATCACCTGTTCGTTGTCATTGATGATCTGCGTTTTGGAATACGCCTCACTCATGGAAATTTTGAACTGTCCCGGATAGGTCTGCAAAAGCTCCTGCAGCATATCTTCTGTGATCTGATCCTCCGGATTGACCGTCCATTCAAAGTTCTCGTCCTCATATGCCTCCGGCGTAGCATCAAGCATGATAAAAAACATATTCATGCCGAACTGGTTGAAGGTATTGGAGAGTGTCTGCTGGATTGAGTTACCGATAGTCGTGATGGTGATGACTGCACTGATGCCGATGATAATACCGAGCATGGTCAGAAAAGCACGCATTTTATTGGCGATCAGTGCCGTAAATGCAAGCCGGACATTTTCCAGAAATCCCATTACGCACTCACCCCCGTATCTGAAATGATGGAGCCGTCACTGATGGTAACAATGCGTTCTGTTTCAGAGGCAAGCTCCGGGCTATGCGTGATAAGGACGATGGTTTTGCCTTCCTCCTTATGCAGCTTATGGAAAATATCCATGACAAGTCTGCCTGTCTTGGTATCCAGCGCACCCGTCGGCTCATCGGCAAGGATGATGGAGGGATCATTTGCCATTGCCCTTGCAATGGCAACACGCTGTTTCTGACCGCCGGAAAGCTCATTCGGCTGGTGCGTGTAACGATCTTCCATATCCACAAGCCGGAGCAGCTCCATGGCGCGTGCCATGCGCTCCTTTCTGCTTTTGCCGGCATACAGCATCGGCAGCTCCACATTTTTCAGCGCATTTGTACGGGAGACCAGATTAAAGGTCTGGAACACGAAGCCGATCTCAGTATTGCGTATTTCACTCAGCTCCCTGTCATTCATGCTGGATATGTCTCTGTCCTTGAGAAAATAGCTTCCCTCCGTCGGTCTGTCCAGTGCACCGATGATGTTCATCAGGGTACTCTTACCGGAACCGGAAGCTCCCACAATGGATAAAAATTCCCCCTCCCGCACGTCAAGAGAAATGCCATTGAGGATCTGCAGCTCATTCGGCTGACCGATATAATAACGTTTGATGATGTTTTTCATGCTGATGATCGTTTTGCCCATGATTCTCTCCCATCATTCTTCAGAATCCACACTGTCGTCGTCGATCGTGATCGTTTCGCCTTCCAGCATGTGTTCTGCGCTGAGAATGACAATATCACCCTCATTGACTCCGGAAGAAAAAATCTCGGTATAATAATCCGATTCAATGCCCAGCTCCACCGGTACGGATTCCGCTGTATAGGTTCCATCCTCCACTTCGCGCGCCAGATACACAATGGGTTCGCCATCCTCGTTTTCGGTAATGGCATCATAGGGAACTGCAAGAGTATCCTTGGTTTCTTCCAGAATGATCCTCGCCTTGGCACTCATACCGATGAGCAGACCGGTATCCGGATCATCGATCTGGATCTCAGCTGTATAGCCGGCTTCTCCCATTGCCGCCGCCTGGGCATTGAGGATATTGACCACTCTGGAAACACTGCCATTGATCTCCTGATCGCCGGTTGCCGTTGTCTTGATGATAACGCGCTGTCCCTCCTGAATGCGGAGAATATCTGCTTCTGCGATCTTTACAGTGATCTTCAGACTGTGATTATCCTCGATCGTCATCAGTGCTTCCGCAGTCGGGATACTGCCCTCTGCTACATTCAGAGCTGTGATGATACCGCTTTTGGGAGCCTTGACTGTACATGCAGCGATCATTTCTTCCAGCTTTGCCAGCTGTGCTTCCATGCTGTTATCCGTATTGAAGGCACCCACATCAATGGTGTCCTGCATACTCTGGATCATGGAATCCGCACTGCGCTCCGCTGCCGCATAGGCATCCTGTGCCGCCTGAATGGCACTGTCAAAGCTGCTGAGCTGACTGTTGAGTACTTCCATCTCAGCAGATACTGTCTGCTGCTGCACCTGTACCTCCTGGTACTGTGCTGTCAGCATTGCCAGCTCTGCCTCATCCGCCGCTGCAGAGAGAGCCTGGTACAATTCCCCTGCACGCGCTGCAAGAGTATTGCACTCGCCGACCATTGCATTGTAACGGCTGTAGGCATTGTCACGCGCGGCTATGGCTTCATCCACTGCCCGCTGTGCCTGTGCAAGCGCGGTCTGCTTTTCTGACTTGGCATTTTCCAGATTGCGCTGATTGATCTCATCATTCTTCGCCTGCATTGCCTGTGCATTCTCCATGCTCTTGCGAAGATCGTCATATTCCTTCTGCAGCTCCGTACTGTCAAAGATACAGAGAACCTCACCTGCCTGCACATAAGCACCAAGCTCCGCATTCAGCGTTTTTACCTTCTGGTTCAGTGTGCTTGTGACCTTTACAATGCTTCCGCCTTCAACATTGCCTGAAACATTGATGCTGTTAATGACATCCTGCCGTTCTACGACCGCTGTGGATGCCGTGTTCATTCCCACCATATCAGAGAGCTCTGCCATACCGCAGGACACGGAAAGTGTGCTGAATGCTGCGGCAGTAAGTACAGCAATATACCGGCGTGAGCGTCTGGCTGATTTCTTCATAAATACCACTTCTTTCTTTTCTGAAGCACTGTTGTGCATTACTATAATAATACCACAATTCTGTCCATTTTGCAATACCCTCCGAAGGAAAAACGACACAGAACCATTTAATTTGGTCATTTTTCACGAGAGTGAACAGTTATCAAGATTGTCCTGTTGTTGAGATGCAGCAAAAAGCTGCCGCACAAAAATGCGGCAGCTTCGGAGATTGGAATATGGTACAGTATGGTGGCTGTACTTTTATTGACATTTCTGCGGTCATGCAGCGATCTATGCAACATCCCCGATTTCTCTGCACCATATCCACAACCAGCATTCAAAGAATGGTTTGCCCATGAAATTGCAGAAATGCCAATAAAAATGCAGTCCCGCCTCCTGTGGGGGAGTACAGGAGGCACTATACTTCTTATTGACATTATAAACCATTTTCTGCGCGATTGCCACCCCCAAAAATACTCTTTTTTTACTCAGTTTCAGGAATGCTGCACAGATTCAGCTCCTCCAGCCGCCTCTTCACTTCGCTCAGAAGTCTTCGGTGCTGACCACTCATCTGTTCCAGATGCTGCAGACATTTGAGATACTGCATATGGGCATTCTGCTTCTCACCGCATTGCAGATACAGATCCGCAAGTTCAATATTCAGCTTGATAGACCGGGCATCGTACTTGCCGAAATACTCCTCATTGACCTGCAGGGCTCGGATAATGGCATTCATTGCCCGGCGAGGGTCATTCTGTTCCATCGCAAGCTTTGCCTGCGCGTAATTGAGGAAATAATAATAAAACCCAGAATCGGATGCCTTGCATTCCTCCAACGCACGTTCCAGGTACCTTTCGGCTGCTTCATAATTACCGCGCAGCGTCTGTACCCTTGCCAGATTACGATAAGCAACGGAACAATCCACATACAAGGAATCCTTGACCTCTCCGCGATGCTTCTGTCGGATGGCGATCATCTCATGGCAGATTTCCTCCGTGAAATTCAGAATCTCCTCGCTACCGAACTGTTCAAAATAATCCAGGTATTGATTGCTCAGTGTGAAATCAATATCCGAAACGTACAGCTCCTCCATTGTTGAAAGACTGTCGAGGGACTTGATCACTTCCCTCGCGGAACGCAGAAGTGCGATTGCCTCCTGGGTATTGAAGAAATGCACATGACAGCAGGCAATACGGCAGTGCATTCGTGCCGTCCGGAAATGCTGTTCTCCATATGTATCCTGGTAGAGTGCCAACAGTGCGCGTGCAAGTTCCATAGCAGGAACATAATGGCAGCAGTGTCCGATGACCAGCTCTGCCCATTCATAAAAATCAAACAGCTCCAGTACCGGCTCCGGATAGGAATGGTAGAGGTGCAGTGCGATCTTCTCGATGATGTTCTTTTGCTGTCGGTCGGCATGGTAGCACCGGATCGCAGAATACTCTCGCATCAGTCCCCTGATAAAGTCACTGCATCTGCAAAGATCAGGAACGCAGACACGGCTTACAGTTTCTCTGACCAGCGTATGCATGGACAGTACGCCGTCCAGATCCCGGATCCAGGATTTATCCGCAAGCACATTGAGTACACTGAAATCCGGCAGACCGCAGCTCTGCTTGAAAACGTGCTTGTCGATTCCCGAAAGCGGCAGCAGCGATAGACATTCCAGTACATACTGTTCCGTATCGCTCAGTAATGCAATGTCGAAAAGCTTCTGCATATGACAGAACAGACTCTGCGGTGTTCTGCTGTGATTCAGCATCAAAAATTCCTCGCTGAGCTGAGTCGGTCCACCGTCCGTATGCTGCATGATATGATACATTTCCACCGCTGTCAGACAGCTTACACGCATCTGCTTGGCAACCAGCTCGATCGCCATTGTATGCCCCTGCAGAAGGTCGATCAGTACATCCGCATCGGCATTCCCACGAATATCCCTGCCATAATATGCTGAAAAGATATTCCGCAGTGTTTCTCTGTCCTGGATCTCATCAATCAGGATCGTATGCTGCGGATAGAGCTTCCGGAACTGCCACCGCGCTGTGATCAGGATACGGCAAGGGAGAGAAATTACCTCCTCAAGTATTTCGTCATACTGATCGAGGTTGTCCAGGATCAGCAGTGTGCGACTGTCAGTGCACAAACGCAGCTGGGTCATTTTCCGGCGAAAGAAAGCTTCATCACTTTCCGGAATACCCTCTGCTGTCATTAGACGGTCGGAGGGGAAAGGATCAGTCAGTGTAAAAATGCTGTTATCGTTGATCAGACTGACAAGAGAGCCGGAATACTCTGCGAAAATCACCGTATCATAGTCTGCCTGATACTGCTGTGCATATTGCTTGGCGCACTCACTTTTTCCGATCCCGCCCATTCCCTGCAAGAATAAGAAATGCTCTCCTGCGGAAAAATGCGCGTGAATATCCAGAAGCTTCTGCTCTCTGCCCATAAATACCGGACGACAGGGCTTGGTATGCGGCAGAAGTACACATCGTGCGGGAGTTATCCGACTGGGCACGGAATGATATATCGGATACAGCAGATCAATCTGTTCACGGCTGTAAACCGCCCATAGTATCATCAGCAGGATGGCACTGCTGTGCTGCTGCTCCTGGATAAACCGGCGTATGGTATTCAGCAGAGAATCCGGCATTTCCGCTTCATCGAGTGAAAGAAGCTCATAAATGGTGTGCTGCCGACTGACACCCGCACTTTCTGCAAGCGCGTCCAGCGGCGGCAACAGTTCACTCCACACGCCGCCGCATATATTTTCTGCCCATATGTGGAGTCTGCGGATATTCAGCCGTTTTTTAGTGTCATGATTTCCATGCATAAAGGCGGATAGGTGCTTTTCTCCGATCGTATCTGTAAATGTCAGCTGATGCGGTTCCTTCAACGGCTGAAAAATCAAATTGACAAAGTCTTTGTTCGTCTTGGAGGGGCAGAGTGCGTCCTTGATTCGTTTTAATGTGATACCGTTCTGATAGAACGGATGCTGTGTTTCCTGACTCATGGTGTATATTCCCCAATCTTTGCATAGACAAATAATTCCATACCATCAAAGGATGATATGGAATTATTACACACTATTTTTTATTCTTCTTCAACGAATATTTTGTGAATTTTACAGAATTAAAAAATTCATCAGAGCTTTTCAATCATACCCACACCCAGAAGCAGATGGATCACAATGAAAGCGATCGTTGCTGCGGATGTCAGGATCCAGCGCATATGCGGCTTTCCCCACTTATGTTCATGGATGAATGCGGAGATCTCACTGCGCTTTTTAATCATAACAGCAATGCCAAGCAGCAGGAATGTGCCGAATACGGAAAGGTTGACGAGCAGTTCTGTCTGCTCACTGCAGTCACGAAGCAAAAATGTCAGTATTTCAGCCAGCAGGTTATTGGCAAAATGAAGTACAATGCTCCAAATGAGGGAGTATTCCGATGCAACATAACCCAGTACAAGACCAACGGCAATCGCAAAAGCTGTCTGCGGAATATTGGCGTGCATCACACCAAAGAAGATCGCAGAAACGATAATGGCAAGCGTCTTGCTGTACTTTGTAAGGTTGCGCATGACAAAGCCGCGATATACCAATTCTTCTACGATCGGCGCAACGATCACAGCATAGATAAACATCGAAGCAGTCATGCTTCCGGATGTTGCCATTTCCATGGAGCTTTCTGCGGTAAAGCCGATCAGGTTCAGACCGCCCTCCAACAGCTCATACACGCCGGTGAAGACCAGCTGACAGCCAAAGAAAACGCAGGCAATGCCGCAAAAGCGAGCAGGAGTCATCGCCTTATCTTTACTGAACAGCTGCTTATGTGTACCCGCTTTTCTGAAAAACAGGAACAGAAAACCAAGTGAAGCAAGTACGCCGACAATCAGATAGGTTCCTGTTTGTTCCAGCTGCAGCAGGATCTCATCAAAGATTTTGTCCTCCATCACAGTATCCGTCATCTCACTCATTTTCGGAATCAGTCTGATGACCATTTCTGCCATGAGCCATCCCATTGAAACGCAGAGATTGATTACTGCATACAGAAGCATGGCAATTCCGACGAGGTTTCCGTCCTTTCTGACAGATTTCTTTGCCGTCATGATTTGTGTCTGTTCCATTTTTCAATACCTCCAGATTTGATAGAGGGAACAGGATCCTTTGCTGTTCCCTGTGATAGTATTATCATACCACAAAATCCCGGAGCTGGAACAATTCTGTCGTAAACGGTTTCGTTTCTGTCGTGAAATGCAAAAGCAGCTCTCATTCAGAGCTGCTTTTGTCAATCATAAATTCCAGCAAAAACTGCTGATCCTTGCATTCGGCTTTCACAATACCGCCGTAGCTCTCAACAGTACGCTTCATATTGAATGTACCGATTCCGTGCTGTCCGGAATTGGATTTTGTCGTGTAGCCGCCCTTTTTCTGAAACAAACGGCTGACATCCACATTCTTTGCAACAGGATTCTGGATGCGTACAAACCAGAACTGTGGTGTAGCTTTAAGCTTCATGGAGATCATTCGCTGCTGAACCGGAAGCTGTTCGCAGGCTTCGATGGCATTGTCAAGGGCATTGGCAAAGACGCTGCATACATCGATCGGTTTCCACGGAAGTCCTCCAGCAAGAACGCCGTCAAGCTGGAATCTGATTTGCTTCTGATCCATCACACCAACCTTGGCAGAGAGAATGCAGTCGAGGATCTCATCACCGCTGACATATTTTGCAGAAAGCGTATCTGCAGTGTCAAGCAGGCTTTGCAGATATTCTGCCGCATCCTCCGTCCTGCCGGATCGCAGCATTTCCTTCATGCAAAGGAGATTGTTCCGGATGTCATGCCGGAAGCGTCTGGTTTCCTCCTGTGCCTGCTTGTACTGCTGGAAATGCACAAGCTCCGCCTGCAAATAGGTTTCTTGATAATGGGTGCGTTCGCGGTAGTATTCACTGATTCTTGTGTAATAGACGAAAATAGGGAACATTGCCGCGAATAGAATGACTGTACACGCCATTATGAGTAAGGTGGCCCTGCCCTCTCTGCCGGTTACAGCAATGATCATAAGCATTATAAAGTTAAACACCGAATAAATCGTCACAAATAGCCGTTCCCGCCAGCCGCATGGAATGAAAATGCCCTGCGGCAAAATGCGCCTGTGAAGATAATGGAATACCGTACCAAAGAAAAGCGTGAGAAGCACATTAACAAGCAGGCTTTCTGCTGCGGTAACTTCTTCGGACTCCATATTAAAATCCGGTAGGAAAAACAGCATTCCGATCACAAAGATGATCGCCGCACAGGAAATGATCAGAATATACGCGCCCACAACCCGCACAAATCTGCGGAGCTTCTGTCCCTCGCAGTCGTATATGGGGATAATGAGATAGGCAAGAAGCACCGGAACTGCAGCAAGTATGCTGTCATACCAGAACAGGTTGATAACTGCTTCCATGATGACTGTAATGCCGAGTAATATCGCCTTTTTTCGATTCCAGACGATCCCGGGATCATAAAAGCAGTGCAGAAATACAATGATGGCAGCAGTTGAATAAAATGAGCCAGTCATGCCGAACAGGATGGAGAAAATCTTCTGTGTTTGTTCCATCAGATCGCCTCCTCCCGTATGTACTGAAAGAGTGCTTCCTTCAACGCCTTTTCCTTGGTGCGGCTGACGGGAAGAACGGTATTTTCAGAGAGTATCACCTCATGCTTGCCGAGACTTTTCACATGCCGGAGCGATACCAGATAGCCCCTGTGGATGCGGAAAAATCCGTCCTGCAAAAGCTCCTTTTCATATTCACCCAGATTATACCGCACGAGATATTCCCTGTCCGCTGTGCGGATGAGGATGTTCTGGTTCTGGGCCTCCAGATACAGGATCTCTTTGACGAAAACACGCTCCTCTCCCATATCGGTTTTCAGCCAGAGTATGCGCTGTTCCCGCATCCGTTCCATCACATATCCGAGCAGCTCCTGGAGCTTCTCGCTTTGAATAGGCTTTGTCAGATAGCGCAGTGCATTGACCTCGTAGCCCTCCAGCGCATATTCAATATGGCTTGTCAGAAAGACGATGGGAACCTCCTGACTCAATCCCCGCAGCTTCCGTGCGAGCGTGATGCCGTCCATTTCGGGCATCTCAATATCCAGGAACACCAGATCATAGGGATGTTTCTGAAACGCCTGCAAAAAGGCATTTCCGCTTTCAAACACATCCGTCAGTACATCCAGACTTTTTGTACACGTATTGATTGCCTGCACCGCCTGCTGTCGGTACTGCGGTTCATCATCGCAGACCGCAATTCTCATAAAGCATTCCCTCCATTCATTCGTGCTATAACACTGTTATTATACCACAATTCCAAACAAATTGCAACGTTCCTGCCGCACTCTTTACAAATAACGAAGAATGTGCTATAATGATAATCAAAATGAGGGCTTACTCTTTATACTATTCCCATTTGAAAATCATGAAAGAATTTCATGATTTTCATAGCCGCCTGCGGCGGCGTATGGGAATGCATGAGACGGATTTTATGCCGTAAAACGACATAAAATGGCGGGCGCACCAGCGCACGCCTCAAATCAAACTATTGAAATAGTTTGATTTGAGATTAGTATTACACCGCCCTCAAAGGAGGAATATTTATGGTAAAGCACATGATTCTCTGGACACTGAAGGAGGAACTGACATGCGAGGAAAAGGAAACGATCAAAGCGGGGATCAAGGCAGGACTTGAAGGGCTTTATGGCGTGATTCCGGGACTGACGGAAATCAAAGTCCACACCGGCAGACTGGAAAGCTCCAATGCGGATCTGATGCTGGACTCCACCTTTGAAAGTGTGGAAGCTCTGAAAGCCTATGCTGTACATCCTGCACATGTGGAGGTTGCAGACACCAGAGTCAGACCCTTCACTTCACAGCGCAGCTGTCTGGATTTCGAGGTGTGACTGTCATGAGGGGTAAATATCCTTTGATTGCAGCAGCAGTCTGCATTGCAGCGGCTTCACTTTCCGCACTCCCCTCTTCCGCCGGCACTGCGTCGGATATCCGCAGTTTGCAGGATTATCTGCTCTGCCGTTCTGCACAGCTGCCGGAGCAGGCGGATCTGAATGCGGATGGGCGCACGGATGCGTTCGATCTCTGCATTCTGAAAAAACAAACCCATGCATCCGACAGCGCGGACATGCTGGAGGCAAAAGGAACGGTACACAGCGGTTACGCAACATTCTACGGCGGAGGCTATGAGGGCGGCTGTGCCATGCTCGATCCGATCTCCAAGGAGGATTACTGGATCACAGCAATGAATCTTCCCGATTATAACAATGCACAGCTTGCAGGAGCATATCTGGAAGTAACGGGAGAGCTGGGAACGATCAACGTGCTGGTGACGGATCTGCTTCCGGAGGGGCAGAAGGGGGATCTGGATCTGTATGTGGATGCCTTTCCGCTGATCGCTCCGGCTGAAAAGGGAAAGGTGCCGGTCACATGGAAGATCATCCCGCTGGACAGTGCGGAAGATGCGCCGGTTTCCTACAAGTACAAGGAGGGCAGTACCGCCTTCTGGTGCGGGGTGCAGGTACGAAACCACCGCTATCCCATCATGAAGCTGGAATATCTGGATGCTTCCGGAGAATTTGTGGAGCTTCCCAGACGGCAGTATAATTATTTTGAAAGTGACAGCATGGGAGCAGGACCCTTCACCTTCCGGATCACGGATATTTACGGCTCCGTCATCGTGGATGAAGGCATTCCACTGACACCGGATGAGATCCAGCAGGGACATGTGCAGTTCCCGCTGTAATGGATTTTCGCAAAAAATACGCAATTCCCCCTTGACAACCGCATCAAAAAATGATATAATAAGCATATCGATGATTTGAAATGCCTTGACGGAGAGAAGTAACAGGGAAGATCACTCAAAGTGAGTGCGGGATAGTGAGAACCGTGCAGCAGAGTTCCTGCGAATAACACTCCTGAGCAGCAGGCTGAACGCCGCAGATGTGGTCAGTAGGTGCGCCGTAGCCGTGCGTTAAACGGGAAACGCTTATTCTGAGCGTGAGTGACCGCTGAATGCGGTAATTTAGGTGGCACCGCGGGTTATCTCCCGTCCTAATGTATTTTAGGGCGGGAGTATTTTTATACCGTGCCGAACAACCAGAAAGGAAGATAAGTATGAAACACATTGATCTGAAGGACATTTTTGCCAATGCGGATTACATTGGTACCAACGTGACCGTATGCGGTTGGGTAAGAACTGCAAGAAATTCCAAGAACATGGCGTTTATCGAGCTGAATGACGGTACAACGCTGAAGCATCTCCAGATTGTCATTGATAAGGCATCCGGCATTGCATTTGAGGATGCACTGCACCTCGGCACCTCCCTGAAGGTGGAGGGTACTGCAGTTGCCTCTCCGCAGAATGGTGTGGAGATCAATGCTTCTGCAATTACCGTGCTCGGTACCTGCCCGCCCGACTATCCGCTCCAGAAGAAGCGTCACACACTCGAATTTCTGCGCACCATGCCCCATCTGAGAGGCAGAACCAATACGTTCAATGCCGTACAGAGAGTCCGTTCCGTCATGGCGGCAGCCATCCACAAGTATTTCCAGGACAACAACTATGTGTATATCAACACACCCCTGATCACCGGCAGCGACTGCGAGGGCGCGGGTGAAATGTTCCAGGTAACAACCATCGGCTACTCCACAGAATATAAGAATGAGCAGGAATATTATGCGGATGACTTCTTCGGCAAGAAGGCTGGATTAAGCGTATCCGGTCAGCTCGAGGGCGAAGTTGCCGCTATGGCAATGGGCAAGATCTATACTTTCGGTCCGTCCTTCCGCGCAGAGAACAGCAATACCCCCAAGCATCTTGCTGAATTCTGGCATGTGGAGCCGGAGATCGCATTTGCTGAGCTTCCGGACATCATTGAGGTGGCTGAGGATATGATCAAGACTGTGATCCGCACAGTTCTGGAGACCTGCCCGAATGAAATGAAATTCTTTGATATGCACTTTGAAAAGGGTATCATTGCAAGACTTGAAGATCTGATCTCCCATGACTTCGGCACTGTGACCTATACAGAAGCCATCAGACTCCTGCAGGAATCCGGTGAAAAGTTCACCTATCCTGTTGAGTGGGGCTGCGACCTCCAGACGGAGCATGAGCGTTATATTTCTGAAAAGGTATTCCAGAAGGCAGTTTTTGTAACGGACTATCCGAAGGAGATCAAGTCCTTCTATATGAAGCAGAATGCGGACGGCAAGACCGTTGCTGCAGTTGACCTGCTGGTTCCCGGCGTTGGTGAGATCATCGGCGGCAGTGAGCGTGAAGCAGATTACGACAAGCTTGTGGAGGCTATGACAAGCCGCGGCATGAATCTGGAGCTTTATACTGATTATCTTGATCTGAGAAAGTTCGGCTCCGTACCGCACGGCGGCTTCGGTCTGGGCTTTGAGCGACTGATCATGTATGTAACCGGTGTTTCCAACATCCGTGATGTCATCCTCTATCCGAGAACCGTCGGCTCTATCCGATAAGCGAATGTTCTGCGGCAAAAGCCGCGGACAGAAAAATAATGAGGTGGTATTTATGTCAAGAACATTGTATATTCCTGAGGGCTACCAGTCCGCGCTGACACTCCGGGAGACACAGCACGCGATCAAGTATATCAAGGATCTGTTTCAGCAGGCACTTTCCTTTGCACTGACATTGGATCGTGTGACTGCACCGCTGATCGTACAGAAGGGCAGCGGCATCAATGATGATCTGAACGGCATTGAACGCAAGGTGGAATTTTCCATCAAGGAAATTGAACATGATGCAGAGGTCGTGCAGTCCCTTGCCAAGTGGAAGCGTATGGCATTGTATCGTTACGGATACAATGCTGGTGAAGGCATCTACACGGACATGAACGCCATCCGCCGGGATGATGATACGGACAATGTGCATTCCATTTTTGTGGATCAATGGGACTGGGAAAAGGTCATTTCTGAAAGCGACCGGAATCTGGAATTTCTGAAAAACACAGTCAGCTTCATTGTCAAAGCGATCGCTTATACCAAGCGCAAGGTGAGCCTGCGTTATCCGGAGCTGAAGCGCACGATCTGCGATACACCATTTTTCATCACAGCACAGGAGCTGGAAGACATGTATCCGGATAAGACCAGCAAGGAACGGGAACGTCTGATTACAAAAGAACATGGCACAGTATTCATCATGCAGATCGGCGGCAAGCTGAAAAGCGGTGAACCGCATGACGGCAGAGCACCGGACTATGACGATTGGTCCCTCAACGGCGATCTGCTGTTCTGGGATGATGTGCTGGATCATGCGCTGGAAATCTCCTCAATGGGCATCCGTGTGAATACGGAAAGTCTGCATTCCCAGCTGACCGAGCGCGATGCGCTGGACAGATATCAGTACGACTACCATCGGATGATCCGGGACGGCGAGCTTCCGCTGACCATTGGCGGCGGTATCGGACAGTCCAGACTCTGTATGCTTCTGCTGGAAAAGGCGCATATCGGTGAGGTCCAGGCATCTGTATGGCCCGAAGAAATGCTGAAGACCTGTAAAGAAAAGGGCATTACACTTTTATAACGGATGATACAAAAGCTCCGCTGCACTGATCGTGCAGCAGAGCTTTTTGATTATCTCTTTACAAAATATTCCTCATACCATACCAGGAAGGTATAGATCGTCCAGACCTTTCTCCAGTTGTCGGAATTACCGCCGATATACTCTTCCCAGATGCAGCGGATCTCATCCATGCAGAAGAACTTCTCTGCATATTCGCTGAACAGCAGTCGCTGTACATCCTGATTGTAGCGGGCATCTGCCAGCCAGATACGGATGGGAACGATAAAGCCTAGCTTCTTGCGGAAGGCAATATCTTCGGGTAGTACCTTTGCAGCGGCGGTGCGGAATGCAACCTTATTCTGCTCCTCGTTCACCTTGAATGCAGAAGGCATTCTGGAGGCAATATCGAAGATCCTGCGGTCAGTCAGCGGCATACGGATCTCCAGACCAGCGGCGGTACTCATTTTATCCACGTTCAGGTAAATGTCACCCTCCAGCCAGATCTGAATATCCACTGCGGACATCTTGGTCAGCGGATCCAGCCCCTCGGTTTCCTCGTAGATGTTCTGTACGAGCTGAATGGGGAGGAACTCCGGATCATAATGCCGGAGAAGACGCTGTTTTTCCTCTTCCTTCATGATGTTGGTGTTGCCGACATAGAAGTTCTTCAGGTTGTCACCGTAACGCTCCGCATTGCGATACATGTTATAGCCGCCGAAAAATTCATCCGCGCCTTCACCGGAATAACAGAGCTTTGTCTGCTTGGCTGTTTCGCGGCAGGCAATGGCAAATGCGATTGCAGAAGCGTCACCAAGCGGCAGCTCCATATTGTACATCACATAGGGAACAACAGCAAAATAATCTTCCGGTGTGACCAGGCATCTGGTGTTTCCGCGTTCCAGAATATCCGCCGTCTGCTTTGCAAGTCCGGATTCGTCAAAGCGTTCATCATCGTAGCCGCAGGATGCGGACATCTGCACATCGGACATGGCAAGTACATAGGAGGAATCCACACCGCCGGAAAGGAAGGAATGTGCAGTTTCGTCCGGGGTCTTGACCTCATCAAGCATCTGGGCTACAGTTGTATGGATCTCATCTGCCCACTCCGTAAGCGTTCTGCTCTCGTCCGCACAGAATGTGGGCTTCCAGTATCTTGTGATGGAAATACTGCCGTTCTGCCATTCCAGGCAGCAGCCGGGCATGAGTTTTTTGAGTCCCTTGAAAAAGGTATCCTCCCCTGCCGGATAGGTCAGACTCATGTAGATCTGGAGCTGCTTTTCATCCAGCTCCTTGACGAAGCCATCCTGCTCCAGAATATCGCGCACCATAGTGCCATAGAGCAGTCTGCCGTCAGCAGTCTGATAATAGTAAAACGGCTTTGTGCCGAACTGGTCACGGATGCAGATAAGCTTCTGCACCTCCGTATCCCAGAGTGCAAAGGCAAACATGCCGTGCATGTGCGATGCCATATCCGTCCCCCAGGCTGTGTAGGCTCTGGTCAGGATCTCTGCCTCCCGCGCTTCGCGTGAAAGTCCTGTATCAATTCCAAGCTCCGCGCAGAGTGCCTGCCAATTGCGGATATGTCCTCTGTATGTCTTGATTTCAATCATAGTACACCTCATTGCATAATTTCGCAGGCATTGCCCGCTGTTATAATCTTACCACAGATTTACAGATTAGTCAATAACGAATTTTGAAACTATCTGAAAGATATGGTCCGTCTGCGATCATGAATGCTGCTGGTCATGAAGAAACCGGCGGCGGTATTTCAGCTCTGCATAATCTGCGATCTTCTTGTGACAGATCATATCCGACATGCCGCCGACCATGCCGACCACGGGAATGCCCTGAATGAATTTCAGGAATAACACATCATCCGCCAGCACACCGGCTGTCTGCTGGATCTGCACACTGCGCGAAGCTTCCGGCAGCTTTCCGGCATAGATCAAGCGGTTCAGCTCAGCATTCTTTGCATCGAGCGCATCGCCGTGCAGCAGTGCCGTTTCCATCAGCCGCAGGATGAATACCTGTTCCTTCTCGGTGTCATAGGAATAGCCATACTGCAGGGCGATCTCATAGACACTGCGCAGGAGGACGGCAAGCAGAAGCGGAATATCAGCAAGCCCGATACCGAGTGCGCCCATGCCGATACCTTCGGCAGCAGAGATCATGGAGTTGACATATTTCGTCTTGCGGACATTGCGCTTGAAATCTGTCATGCCGCTTTTATCCCGCCGTACACGGGAAGCAAACTGATGAATCTGGAAATCCTCACGCATCCGGTCGGCGGGGTAGGTCTTTTCGATCCAGATCGTACCATTGTCAAGTATGAGCTCAAACGCCTTGCAGAAAGCCGCATAGAGCGTTCCGCGCAGCTGTCGGGGAACATAACGCTCCAGAGGTTTCTGCCAGAGAGAGGCAGGATCAGGTGCATTAAGCCGCATAAAGGTATTCTCGGCTGTGATCAGCCGTTTCATCTCATGTTCAATTTGTTCAGGTTTCATAAGTTTCCTTTCATTGCTGGTATTGCCTTAATTATAGCACAATTGGAAGGAAAAGTCAATCTGCTGAGCCTGCTCACATTAAACCTCATACGCCGCCTGCGGCGGCGTATGAAAATTAGGAATAGTATAAGAATATACGACCGAACCCCGATCCTCCCGTGAGGATCGGGGTTCGGTGATGACTTGCGTCATAGGTAGGAAATCATACTGTCACTCTGTTTATGCAAATGTCCACCAGTCAAATTCCAGCTGTCCGCTGAATACGAAGTAAACGTCCTTTGTACCGCTGATACTTTCAACCGGAACGGTGATCTCGGACATGCCGCCTGCCGGAACTTCCACATAGCCGATCGCTGTACCACTTGCACTGCCTGTGCAGATCTTGATGGCTGCGCCGGATGCGGAGGATGCTCTCACAGTGAGGAACTCGCAGCCGCTGGAGAAGTTCACGCCGGATACCTTCACCCAATCGCCCTTGCTGATGTCAGTGACCACTGTATCACCCAGACCGGATACATTGATGCCTGCCTGATTGGACATGGTTTCAGCCTGTACCTTTTCATAGGGATTGATGGTCTTGAGCTGTGCAATGCCCTCCATTGTGCCGGTGACGCTGTTGAACTTCTCACCGCTCATGGTGATCTTGTCAACCTGCGGACTTCTGTAGTTGTATTCAACGCCCATTGCGCCGGCTACCGGACGGGAATGATAGAACAGATACAGCTGGTCATTCAGTTCCACGATGGAATGATGGTTATTGCCATAGTAACCGAAGAATACGCCCTGATTGCGGAACAGCTCGCCGCCGTAGGTGTACGGACCCATGGGGTTATCTGCCACCATGTATTCGATCGCACCGCTGGTCAGACCGAGGGAATTGCCGGAGGTATTCCAGTTGGAGCAGTAGGTGTAGTAATACTTGTTACCGATCTTATTCAGACCGGAATCCTCGAACAGATAGGGGGGATTGAGGGTCTGGGGAGTGCCGACAATACTGATCATATCATCACCGAGCTGGACGATTCTTGCCGTACCCGGATCTGCCTGCTGTCCCTCCGGAACACCGCCGCCGAATGCGAGATAGCCGGTACCGTCATCATCCACGAAAACTGCGGGGTCAAAGAGCCATGTTACATTTCCGCAGTTCGGAGTAGAACGGGTAATCAGACCATGACCGAGCGGATCACTCCACGGACCTGTCGGAGAATCTGCTGTCAGAACACTCACGCCGTTACCGCCGTTGCAGAAGTAGAGGAAGAACTTTTCCTTGCCATTGATGTTCTTGTGCGCTGCACACGGTGCCCATGAGTTACTTGCCCATGTTGCCGCACCAGTAGAACCAGCTACCTGAATGATGCCATGGTCAGTCCAGTTGACCATATCATCGGAGGAGATACAGTTGATCTGGTTGATCTTGCCATAGGTGTTTTCTACGATATTGCCGTTTTCATCGTATTCAAAAATATCGTTTGTCATGTAGACATAAACTCTGCCGTTGTATTCCATAACACCGGGGTCAGCACCAAAACGCTGTGTGTACAGAGGATTGTTCTCACCTTCCTGCTTGATGCTGGAAGTAGGAGTAATACCGGAGAACAGAGCGTTCATCGCTGCAGTATCCACGGAAGCCATGGGCTTTTCTACCACTGTAAACTTGTCGATTCTGCCAAGCACGAAGCTTGTGAGCTGGACGACATCCACAACCTCAACTGTGCCGCTCTCATCCACATCCGCTGCCTTCTTTGCTGCATCGGAAGCAAAGCCCTTGACCAGTCCCTTCTTTGCACATGCAATATCAAATGCAGTGATCGCACTGTCATTGTCCACATCACCCTTGATACCGCTGGGAATCACCGGATCTTCAGCACCCAGAATACCAGTGCCGCCAACTGCGCCAATTGCCTCGTCGATATAGAAATTACTTGTCGTTTCCGCTGTTTCGATATACAGCTGCATCTGGGTCGCATCTGCCGGGATCTGGTAGTTCGTATTCCGGAGCTGTACCCACTGACCCTTGACTGCAGTTGCCTCATCGATGGTGGAGTACTGGGTCTCACCTTCAGCGTCCACATACTGAAGCTTCATGTAGAAGGTATCAGTCTCGCCGCCGTCAAAGTACATCACGTTCGCACTGAAGCTGAATTCCTCACCCGGTACGAATGCACGAGAATTAAGGGTTCTGTATGCGCCGTTCCATGCGGATTCACGCTCCTGTACGAGCAGAGATTCGCTGCCGACATAGGCGGTTCTGCCGGAGGTCATAATGGTGGCTGCACCTCTGCCAGCCCATGTACAGGTGTCTCCCTCAAATTCATCGTGGAAGAACCAGCCGTATTCGTTCGGCTCGATCGGTGCGAGTTCGCCGCCTGCGTAGCCGCCCTCGACCCATTCGGATTCGGGGATCATGGACATCAGAGTGGTATATGCCAGCTTCGGCTGATGGTTCGTATCGTACAGAAGCGGTGTATTTTCAGTCTTGATCCAGGTGTTCGCATCATTCGGACCCCAGATGCAGACTGCTGTCACCTTGCCAGGATAATTGCCGGTGTTCACATCAATTGCCGCCTGGAAGATTGCCTTGTACTTATCAGCCTGCTGCTGCAAGGTGTAGGTACCATTCTCACAGGTGATGTCAAGCTCTGTGATCTGCACTTCACAGCCGATGGATGCATATTTCTGCAGTGCTGTGGTATAGCTTGCCACGCCGGAGAAACCGTCATAATTTGCATTGATATGGGACTGCATACCGATACCGTCCAGATACCCCTTTTCGTACAGACCCTTGCACATGTTGTAGATGCAGTCGCGCTTGTGATCCCAGTATTCGTTGTAATCATTGTAGAACAGTGCGCAGCTTTCAGGAGCGTACTTGTCTGCGATCTCGAATGCCTTTTCTACAAAGCTGTTGTCGCCGTAAACGGATACCCATGCGGAGGTGCCGCCTGTTACATTATTGTCGCCGGCAACTCTTGCGCCGCCGTAGTTTGCGGTTCTGTTCGAGTCATCGCTGACTGCTTCATTTACGACATCGTATGCATACAGATCCAGATCCGGATACTGTGTCTGGATGGCATTGAACATGTTCTTAATGTAGCTTTCCAGACGGGCATTCATGGTATCCTTGGAAACCCATGCGCCGTTGGCATCATAGTTTTCCTTGAAGAACCAGCTCGGAGTCTGGGAGTGCCATACGAACGCATGACCTCTCATGCCGATGCCATTCTGCACGCAGAAATCCATAATGGCTGCAGCATTATTCAGAGATACGCCGATATTTGTGCCGCTGCACTGGGACTGAACCAGGGTGGCATCCGGCTTGGTTTCGTTCTCGCACTCAATACTGTTGTAGTCCTTGATCATGGAAGCGGTGATGGTGGAATTTTTCACCGTACCGCCGTTGAGGATGTTGCCGACTCTAAAATACTGACCGAACGCATCCTTCAGACCCATATCGGAAGAGGCTGCATAAACGGTGTTCAGAGCTTTGGTTTCCTCTGTTGTGATCACGACCTCGTCAAATGCAAAATCGTTTGTGCTGTCGGTCGTGATGGTCAGTTCAAATTCATAGCTGTTCTCCGGCGCAGTGTAATCTGCGGAAAGGGTGATCCACTCCCCTGCTGCAGCCTCTGCTGTGTCGAGAACGACTACAGTTTCTTCGTTAGTATCCATATCCAGGCAAAGCAGCTCCAGCTTAAAGTTCTCAGCGGTGTCCGCCTTGACCTTTACACTGTAGGAATATTCCACACCGCCGTACAGATAGAAGCCCTTGGAGGAGCTCGCACCATCAGATGCGGAAGTACGGTTTGTGACTGTCATGCCGCGTGTGCCGGCATAGCCTGCACCAGCTTCTGCTGTCAGAAGCACATCCATCGTGCTGCCATGCCAACCGTCATAGTTGGCTTCAAAAGCATTATATACTGCTTCAGCAGCATAGGTCTGCAAATTGCCGAGATCCTGCACCGGCAATGTTCCCAGCATTCCTGCACAGCAGTTCAGAGCTGTCAGGGCTGCGGTCAATTTTTTTCTATTCATCAGTGATTTCCCCCTTGAAAATTGATCAGGCAGTACTGTTTTGAAGTTTCTCTGCGCATCCTGAAGTTTACCGCCAGAATGCGCATTCTCACTCCTCTCGTGATCTGGTTGTTTCTGTTGAATTTTCACATCCGTTCTTTTCACTTCCGTCATGCCTGATTTTATTGTAAACTTTTTTTGAACGAATAACAACCCACATTTTTCAGATTCGGTGGACAAAATGCAGAATTGACTATTGATTTTTTACAAAAAATATGCTATAGTGTTAATAGAATGGCATGGGAGGTGTACATATGTACTCCAAAAAAGGAAAGCCGCTCATTGGCGTAATTACAGCAAGCGCATCGCAGAGCGAGCAGCGGCAGCTTCTTGAAGGTGTCACAGCACAGACGCAAAAACTTGGCGGTGCGGTGGCAATTTTCTCCAATATCTATAATTCATCAGAGTATTTTGCTGAAGTAGAAGTGGAAAATAAAATTTATGATCTGATCGTATCTGAAAAAATTGACGGTCTGATCCTGACGGCAGAGTCCTTCCTCAATCCTGATATCCGGCAGTGTATTGCGGATAAGATCAGCACGAGGAGCAGCATACCGGTGGTGGCAACCGGTGCGAGACTGCCGCAGTTCCTTTGCATGGATAATGATGTCGAGGCGGATATAATGGAAATCGTGAACCATCTGATCGAGGTGCATGGATTCACGGATATTGATCTGCTCACCGGTCACAAAGGGCTGGAAACCTCACAGCAGCGTGTCAGCGGATACCGCAGGGCACTGGAAGTCCATGGCATCGCGTATGATGAAGGCAAGGTGATCTACGGAGATTTCTGGATGACTTCCGGAGAAAAGCTGGCAGCGGAATACATAGAAGGAAAGCGCAGACTGCCACAAGCCATTGTCTGTGCCAACGATTATATGGCATATGGTCTTTGCGATGCTTTTCTGGCTGGCGGCATCTCTCTGCCGGATGATGTCACGGTCATTGGCTATGAATATGTGGGAGAACGCTATTACCACGCGCCGATCCTAACCACCTATCTGAGAAACCGCAGAGCCGTAGGCGCACAGGCGGTCAATCTGCTCTGGGAGAAAATGACAGGATGCTGTCCGGAGGCGGTCGATCTTTCGGGTCATATTATCTGCGGCGATACCTGTCCATGCGGCACGGACAAGAAGATTCTGGGCAAAGAGCTTTATACGATCCGTCAGGAACAGTACTATAGCAGGCTGAATCTCGTGGGAAATTTTGAGCAGCAGCTGACACTTTGCCGCTCTATTGCGGATTATGTGAATGTTTTGCAGCAGTTCGTATACATGATCCGTGATCTGAAGGGGCTGCATCTTTGCTTATACGAGGACTGGCAGTGTACGAAAATTTCCGGAAGTCATACACAGGACACGCAGACAATGATCTGCTATCGGGTCGTTTCTGAACGAATAATTACAGATGAGCCGATATTTTTTACGAAGGAGGAGCTGTTCCCGGAAGAAGTTGTTCTTTCGGAAAGCGGTGAGATACTGTATTTCTGTCCGATCTTTTTCAGCGGACAGGAGCTGGGGTATTTTATCCTGCAGTACGACCATCCGGACTGCTATGACATTATCTTCCGTGACTGGCTGAAGATCGCTTCCAACGCGTTGGAGTTTCTGCGAATGAAAAATGACATCAGCACGCTGCTGAAATGCCGGAGTCTTTCCATCACACATGATTCCATCACAGGGCTTTACACCAAGGAAGGCATGTATCATGAACTGGGACATCTGCAGCTGCTGCCGGCGGATGGAAGCAAGCTGCTGTTTCTGCTGATCCGTGCAGAGCTGTTCTTTGACAGCAGTCCGAATGACAGTCAGGAGCTTTCTGTGCGTATGGATATGGAACTGGCAGAAAATCTCAAAAAAATGGCTTCGCCCATGAACAGTTTCTGCATCAGACTTTCCGGCAAGCTGTATGCGTTTGCAGCGGCGGGCATGTATACGGAGGAGCATCAGAAGCTTCTGACCGATAAGCTTCACACGCTGATCACCCACGCGCCCCTCTACAGCCAGTACTGCAGTACGGATTCGCTGGTCATCTGCGGCAGTCTGACGGTATTGGCAGATTCCGATCCGGAGCAGGTACTCCGAATCCAGGAGGAACGGATGAAGCATGAGATCACAGAGCTGACACAGCGGCACCGGCACCCGTCCTACAGGGCATATATCGGACTGCGCGGCAAGATCTGGCGAAAGCCCTGGGAACACTGGGAGGCAGAGCGGATCTGCAGGGACTTCCAGCTGAGTACCGGGCATTTCCGTGCGCTGTACAAGGAGGTATTTGGCATCAGCTTCCATCAGGATGTCATCCACAGCCGGATCAGTCTTGCCAAATATCTGCTTCTGACCACGGCTCTGAGCCTGCCGGCAATTGCCGCAAAATGCGGCTATGAGGATGATAAGTATTTTCTGCGTCAGTTCCGGCAGATGACGGGAATGTCTCCCAATACCTACCGCAGCAGTCAGCTTGGACAGAACAGCAGATAAATCATTATACTATCTTGCAGAAAACTGAAGCATATGTTATAATAGAAGTATACCAGACCTCTGAAAGGCGGCGCAGCATGAGTCAGGAAACAGAAAAGAGATTGGCAGAAGCGTTGTTCTCACAGCGCGAGGAGCTGTTTGAACGCGCATCATTTGATCGTGAGATCGCATTTTATGAAAGCATCGCAGCAGGCGACCTTGAAATGGTTCGTTTCTTCGCTTCACCGCTGTTCAGCGAGGGCTGCGGTGTGCTGAGCAAGGATCCCCTGCAGAATCTGAAATATCATCTTGTGGTGCTGGCGGCTTTGATCGCAAGATTCTGTATCAAGGAAGGAATGCATCCGGGGATAGCATATCAGCTGAGTGATCTGTACATCATGCAGGCGGATGAATGCCGGACAGAAGCGGAGCTGTGTGCGGTACATACGGAAATGATCGAAGGCTACACCAAACGGATGCAGCAGGTACGATGCAGCAGGATCTATTCCAAACATATTGTACGGACAATGGAATACATTGACGAGCATCTGCACCAGAGGATCCTGCTGAGCGAAGCCGCTGAAGCGATTGGTTTAAGTGAAGCGTACCTTTCCAGACTGTTCAAATCGGAGCTTGACTGCACATTCAATGACTATGTCAATCGTAAAAAAATCGAAAATGCAGCCAAGCTTGTGCGCTATTCGCAGTATACGGATGCACAGATCAGCAGTCTGCTGGCATTCAGTTCGCAGAGCTATTTTATCAAACAATTCCGCAAATACATCGGCATGACACCGAAGGAATACCGGAAAAATTATCGTGTTCCCGAAATTATGAAACAGGAAGAACTGCTGTAACAGGCAGTTCTTCCTGTTTTTCATGTCAAAACTTTACCATTTTTAGCAAATTGTTTATATATTTTCGGATATATTTACGTTACAATAAAATTAGGGCATCTCAAAAAACCGGAACACGAGCAGAATTTCGTAAATGACTAGTATCAGATGCAAGGAAACAAGGTGCAGACATACTGTATGTATGTCAAGCCTTGTTGACGCGTCAGATGATGCCAGTCATAGAAATTATGCCGTG